>NZ_CP098740.1:6739960-7386614 GCF_026167665.1 Streptomyces drozdowiczii
AAGGCTCCTGGAGGAGCGCTTCGCAACCGCCCGGCCGTCGCATCCCGAGGGGCGCCTCTTCCTCAGCCGATGGCGCTTCCGGAACCGGACACGATTCACCGCGACGGCCCTTCCACGGCGAAGACGTCGCTGTAACGTCAACTTCGAGCCCTCGCAGGCAGGGCCATCGAAGTAGGGGGAGGACTGTGCCAGACATTTCCCGGCGGACACTCTTGGGCGGCACCGGGGCAGCCGCCGCAACAACGCTTCTCACCACGACCGGAACAGCCCAGGCCGCCGACACCGCTGCCGGCGGGGGCGAGCGCACACCGCAAGGCACCTCGAAGGAGGCCGAGACACTCATGGCCAGTGGCAGTCAGACGCTCAAGTACGTTGCATACATTGCGAGTCCCGACATGGAGGTGCTGAACGACGCGACGTTCGGCGTCGGCGCGGAGCCCGCCGACATGTGGGCGTATCTCGACGACGCCACGGCACGCCTTCAGCAGAGACACCCCTCGTACTCCTTCACCCCCCGTCTCGTCCGGTACGACCAGGTCACCACCGAGATACCGCGCCCGTAACGCGCACTGCGCCGGCCCCCTCGCAGTGGGTCGGCGCAATCGGTGCCGCACGCTGCCCGGCGCCGCACACCCTCACCGGGGCGAGGACCGGGGTTGCCGGGAGGCCGCCGACCTGCCTCCCGGCCACCGTCCGGAGCACTCGGCGGACCGTCACCGCTGGGGCGGTCGACCGTCGGCCGGGACCGGCTCGCCGGACCATGTGAGGTCTTCCGTCAGAGGGCTCGGGAGGGGAGTGCGCCCGAGCAGCCCCGTGGTGGCCTCGGCCGCGAGCCGCTGCCATTGGCGGGCGCGACGGAGCATGGTGTGTCCTCCGTACGGCATGCGAAGGCCGTAGGCGTCGGCTCCGGCGGCCTGCGCGCGGGTGAGGTATGCCCAGGTGTCCCCGGCCCGGGTGATGCGGTCGCTCTCGTCGTGGAGGGCGATCACCGTGCGACCTCCGAGATGGGAGGCGGATTCGCCCGGCGGGCACCAGGGCGCCAGCGCGACCACGCCCCTCACCTGCGGATCGTCGGCCGCGCGGAGAGCTGCCCGCGCGCCCATGGAGTGACCGACGAGCACCACGGGGACGGGGCCCGCGACCTCGTACAGCTCGCTCAGCGCGCGGCGGGCGTCGGCGACGGGGTGGGCGTGATGGCCGTTCCAGCCGCGGTGGCGGTAGCGGACATGGCCCACGAGCACGTCCTCGTGGGCCACCGCTCGCCGGATGCTCGTGGCGAAGGGCTTCACGCGGAGCGCGGGGAGGTTGAGCGCCGCAGGGGGTTCCAGTGCGTCGGCGCGCCCGCCGTGGAGCAGGAGAACCGCGGCCCGGGCACGCCGCACGGAGCGGTGACCGCCGACGAGCGCGAGAGACGCGACGTCGGCGGTGTCGTTCGGGTGATCGGGCAAAGCCATCTCCTGACGTCCTGCTGCTCCGCATGCGGGCCGCCGTCAGGCTCCGCGTTCAGAGTGTATGGAACTCCCGCCGCAGCTCGGTGAATCCGCGTTCCACGCGGCTGGGATGGACGCGGTTGGTGAGCAGGATCGCGTAGCGGCCGGCCGCCGGGTCGAGCCACAGGCTCGTCCCGGTGAACCCCGTGTGACCGTACGAAGCCGGGCCGAAGGTGTCGCCCACCGGGGAGCCGGTCGGGTCCTGCCCCTGCCAGGCCAGGGCGCGCCGCAGGTTGAGGTGGTCGGTGCGCGGAGCGGTCATCAGCGTGAGGGTGTCCGGCTCCAGCAGCGGGGGACCGCCGCCCAGCAGACCGAGCGCGATGCGTTCCAGGTCCGCGAGCGTGGAGAAGAGGCCCGCGTGTCCCGCGACGCCGCCGAGTACCACCGCGTTCTCGTCGTGCACCTCACCGACGACGGTCCGCCCGCGCCAGGGGCAGGCTTCCGTGGCCACCGCGCGCCCCCGTTGGGCGGGAGCCGGACGGAAGCAGGTGTCGGTGAGGCCGAGAGGCGCGCACACCAGCTCGCCCACCAACTCGTCCAGGCCCCGGCCCGACGCCTGTTCGGCGATGAGGCCGAGCAGCATGAACCCCTGGGACGAGTACGTGACCCGGGTCCCGGGCGCGGCGGTGCGCGGCAGGGTGCCGAGCGCCGTCAGCAGGGACTCACGGGTCGGGTGCTCGCGGTAGAGCGGCACCCCGCCCGGCAGCCCCGAGGTGTGGTCGAGGAGTTGGGCGATCGTACGGGGAGCGTGCGGGCTGTCCGCGTAGCGGGCCAGATGCTGTCCGACGGTGTCGCCGAGGCGGAGGTCACCCCGGTCGACAAGAGCCATCACGACCAGGCCCACCAGCGGTTTGGTCACGGACGCGAGGTCCCACAGGTCGTTGCCGTCCAGAGGGGGCCCGCTGTCCGCGCGGGTGCCCGTCCAGCCCCGGTCCCACGGCCCCTCCGCGTCGCCGAGCGACCAGGCGGCACCGGAGTAGAGCCCGCGCTCCCGCCCCTCCTCCAGCAGCCGGCGGCGGGCGGAGGCCCGCGCATCGGAGGGTGTTGGGCCGCTCGGGCCGGGGGTGGTCCCGCGCGCCTCGGAGGCCGCCGGGCCGCTCGGGCCGGACGCGGTCCCGCGCGCGCCGGCAGGCATCGGGCCGGAAGCGGCCCCACCCGCCCCGCACGCCCCCGGGCCGACGGCAGCCCCTCCCGCCTCGACGGGCGTCCCCGTGTTCCGGTCCGCGCTCACCGTGTCTCCTCCGCCCTGCCGCTGCCACCGGTCGTCCCCGCGTCGGGGCCCGGCACCAGTCCGAGCCGTGCGCCGGGCTGCGCGGCCAGGCCGGCCGAGACCGCGGCGGCGGCCGACCGCACCATCGGCCCGTACAGCCGCGCCGCCGCCTCGTCGAGCGTGAAGGCGAGGCCGGAGAGCACGAGGGCCCCCACCGCGCGGCCGCCCGCATCGCGCACCGGAGATGCGAGCGCGCGGCGGTCGAGCCAGGCGTCGGTGCCGTCGAAGGCGTAGCCGTCACGGGCCGCGGCGGACAGGACCGCGCGGGTGGCCTCATCGGCGCCGGCGGACAGCGGTTCGCTCTCCGCGTCCGGCAGGGCGGCCAGCAGGGCGAGCCCCGCCGCTCCCGCGGTCAGCGGTTCACGGAAGCCGGGGCTCAGGTCGAGGCCGAAGTCCTGCGCCGGAGCGCGGACGTCGAGATGGATGACCGTGCGGTCGTCGCGGACCACGTACGAAGCGAACAGCCCCGTGCGTGTGCGGAGTTCGTCCAGGACCGGCCCGGCCCGGCGCAGAGCGGCGTCGTCGGCCAGCGCGCCGGCGGCCAGGCCGAGGAGGCGGGGCCCGGGGCGGTAGCTGCCGCCCGGGCCCGCCTCGGCGTAACCGGACGCGGCGAGCGCGCGCAGCAGCCGGTGCACGGTCGGCTTGGCCAGTCCCGTGCTCCGGGCGAGGTCCGCGAGGCGGTGCGGGGCGCCCGCCCCGGCGAGGGCCGTCAGGACTTCCATCGCCTTGTCCACCGGGCCGGGCGCGGGCGGTGCGCTGTCCGCTCCGGCGGCGCCGACGGGCACCGCGGCGGAGGTCTGCTTCTGCGAACGACTGTTGACCGGTTTCCCCATGTGGCCTACCTTACCCGAACTGCATTCCATTCACCGGAACGAGTGTGTTGCCCAATGGAACGAATACGTGAAGGGGGAGGCGGCCCGGGACTCGGGTACTCCCGCCGTTCGGTGCTGCGTCTGAGCGGCCTCGCGGTGCCCGCCCTCGCGGCCCCCGCCCTGCTGACCGGGTGCGGAGCCCCGTCGGCGGCCTCGGCCGGCAATGTGCTGCGGGTCTCCCAGACCGGGGACCCGAAGACGATGGACCCGCACAAGCAGGGCGACATGACGTCGATGAACGCCCTGATCAACATGTTCGACACGCTCACCACGCGGGGCCGCGACAACACGCTCCGGCCGCGGATCGCCCTGTCCTGGAAGGCGGTTGAGCCCAAGGTGTGGCGGTTCGAGCTGCGCCGGGGCGTCACTTTCCACAACGGGGAGCCGTGCGACGCCGAAGCGGTCCGCTTCAGCATCGAGCGACTGCTCGACCCCGCGACGAAGTCGCCCATCGTGGAGCTGCGTTACGTCGAGGGCGTCAAGGTGGTCGACCCGTACACGGTCGACGTGCGCACCTCGGTGCACGACCCGATCCTCCCCGCGAAGCTGTCCCTGTTCGGCGGCGTCGTGGTACCTCCGCGCTACCTCGCGAAGGTCGGCGACGAGGGCTTCGCCGCCCACCCGGTGGGCACCGGCCCGTTCACGTTCCGGCACTGGCAGCGCGACCACGAACTCCGCCTCGCCGCCTTCGAGCACCACTGGCAGGGCCGCCCGCACGTCGACGAGCTGGTCTTCGTACCCGCCCCCAACTCCTCATCCGCACTGGCCGCGTTGCAGAGCGGCGGCGTCGACATCGTGGCGGGCATGACCCCCGACGCGGCGCAGCAGCTGGCCGGCTACCCGGGCGTGGAGATCGGCCACCACACCGGCATCCGCACCTCCTACCTGTCGCTCGACACCCTCACCGAGGGACCGCTGCGCGACCGGCGCGTACGGCAGGCGCTCAACCACGCCATCGACGTACCCCTGCTCATCAAGGCCGTGCTCGGCGGGAAGGCCACCGAGGTGCCGGCGATGATCCCGCGCGGCGCCTTCGGTTTCGACGCCTCCGTGAAGCCCTTCGAGCGTTCGCTCACCAAGGCCCGCGCGCTGCTGGCCGAGGCCGGGCACCCCGACGGCATCAGCACCTCGATCACCGCCTCCAACCTGGACGCCAACGTGGCCGAGGCCATCGCCGGCCTGCTGGCCCGCGCCGGTGTCCGGGCCAGGGTGAACCTGCTCGACCCGGGCACGTACTCCCAGCGCCTGACCTCCTCCAACCACGGCGCGCTCGGCCCCGTCTATCTCGCCGCGTCCACCGTCTGGACCATGGACGGCGAGAGCATGCTCCAGTCGAACGTGCGCAGCGACCGGCGGCAGAGCCGCTGGCACCACAAGCGCGCCGACCAGCTCGTGGACCGCGAGGAACTGTCCGTGGACCCGTCCGTGCGCCGCCGCGCCTTCTCCGAACTCCAGCAACTGATCAAGGACGAGGCGCCGTTCGTGCCCCTCTACCAGATCGACAACATCTACGTGCACAACACCCGGCCGAGCTGGACGCCCGGCGCCGCAGGGGTGCTGGACATGGCGAGCGCGAAGGTGGCCGTGTGATGAGCCGGACCCTGACCGCACCCGGCGTACGGCTCTCCGGGCCCAGCCGCGCCTGGACCGTGCTGCGGCCCGCCGCCTCCCGGCTCGGCACCGCACTCCTGGTCCTGCTGTGCACCGCCACCGTCGTGTTCTTCCTGGTGCGCCTGTCCGGCGACCCGGTGAAGGTGATGCTGCCCCCCGACGCCACCGCCCAGCAGGAGGCCGTGCTGCGGCACAGCCTGGGCCTGGACCGGCCGCTGCTCACGCAGTACCTGGACTACCTGTGGGGCCTGCCGCGCTTCGACTTCGGCAACTCCCTCTTCTACAACCAGCCGGTCCGCGCCGTCCTGGCCGACCGCATCCCCGCGACGCTGCTGCTCGCGGCCGGCGCCCTCGTGGTGACGCTGGTGATCGCCCTGCCCGCCGGCACGATCGCGGCCATGCGGCGCGGCAAGGCCGCCGACCGCGGTGTCATCACGGCCGTCCTGATCGGCCAGTCGACCCCCGCCTTCTGGGTGGGCATCCTGCTCATCCTCGTGTTCGCCGTCGGCCTGCACGCACTGCCCGCCTCCGGATACGGCACCTTCGCCCACCTCGTACTGCCGTCCGTCACCCTGGCCGTCTACTCCGTCGCCGTCGTCGCACGACTGCTGCGCTCCTCACTGATCGACGTGCTCGGCTCCGACCACATCCGCACGGCACGCGCCCGCGGTCTCGGACCGGTACGCACCGTGCTCCGGCACGGCCTGCGCAACGCCTCGCTGCCCGTGGTGACGGTCGTCGGGCTGGAGATCGGCAGCCTGCTCGGCGGCGCGATTCTCACCGAACAGGTCTTCTCCTGGCCCGGCGTCGGCCAGCTGACCGTACAAGCCATCGCCAACCGCGACTTCCCCCTGGTCCAGGGCACCGTGCTGCTGTTCGCCGCCACCTTCGTCGTGGTGAACCTGCTCGTGGACCTGTCCTACGGCCTCCTCGACCCGAGGGTGAGGAACTCCCGATGACCACCACCGCCCCCACGGCCCTTCCCACCGCCCCCGCCCCCGTCACGGCCCAGCCCTCCGTGCTGCGCTCACTGCTCCGCAACCGGCTCGCCGCCGTCGCGCTCGTCTTCCTCCTCCTGATCGTCGTGTGCGCGCTCTTCGCACCGCTGATCGCCCCCGCCGACCCGGCCGCCCAGAACCTCCTCGGCAGGCTCCAGCCCCCCGCCTGGCAGTCCGGCGGCGACAGCGCCCACCTGCTCGGCACCGACCAGCTCGGCCGCGACCTGCTCTCCCGCGTCGTCTACGGCACCCGGGTCTCCCTGCTCGTCGGTGCGGGCGCGGCCCTGCTGGCCGGTGTCATCGGCACCGTCGCCGGCCTCGCCTCCGGATACCTCGGCGGCTGGACCGACCGGGTCGTCATGCGGTTCGCCGACGTCCAGCTCGCCTTCCCCGCGATCCTGCTGGCGCTCGCCGTCGTCGGATTCGTCGGCTCGGGCCTCGGCTACGTGATCCTCGTGATCGGCGTCACCGGTTGGGTGTCGTACGCCCGGGTGGTGCGCTCCGAAGTCCTGTCGCTGCGCACCCGCGACTTCGTCACCGAGGCCCGCGCGATCGGCGTCGGAGACCTCGCCATCATGCGGCGCCACCTGCTGCCCAACGTCATGGCGCCGCTGGCCACCATCGGCACGCTGCACATCGCGTCCGCCATCGTCGCCGAGGCGTCGCTCAGCTATCTGGGCCTCGGCGTCCCCAAGGAGACGGTGACCTGGGGCGGCATGCTCGCCGACGGACAGCTCTACCTCGGCACCTCCTGGTGGATCGCCGTCTTCCCCGGCATCGCCCTGATGCTCACCTCGCTCTCCATCAACATCCTGGGCGACGCGCTGCGCGACGTCGCGGACCCGAAGGCGTACCGCCGATGACCGACTCCGCACAGACCCCGCCCGCCGAGCCCGTCCTCGAATTCCGGGACCTCCGCGTCGACTTCGCGCTCGCCACCTCCACCGTGCACGCCGTACGCGGAGTGAACCTCTCGGTCGCCGCCGGCGAGACGCTGGCCGTCGTCGGAGAGTCCGGCAGCGGCAAGTCCGCCACCGCCCTGTCCGCGATGCGCCTGAACCCGGAGCCCCCGTGCGTGTACGCGGGCGGCCAGGTGCTGCTCGACGGCCGGGACGTACTCGCCCTGCGCGAGAAGGAACTCCGCAAGATCCGCGGCGCCCGGATCTCCATGGTCTTCCAGGACCCCATGACCAGCCTCGACCCCCTCCAGCGAGTGGGGGACCAGGTGGCCGAGGTGCTGCGGCTGCACGGCGACCACACCCGGGCCGAGGCCCGCCGGGCCGCGCTGACCGCGCTGGACGAGGTCGGCATCCCCGACCCGGAGCGGCGCTACCGCCAGTACCCGCACGAGCTCTCCGGCGGTCTGCGCCAACGCGTCATGATCGCCTCCGCACTCGTGGCCCGCCCCCGCGTCCTCATCGCGGACGAGCCCACCACGGCGCTCGACGTGACGGTGCAGCGCCAGATCCTGGAACTGCTCGTACGGCTCCAGCGGCGCCACGGCATGGCCGTCCTGCTCATCACCCACGACCTGGGCGTCGTCGCGGAGACGGCCGACCGCGTCGTCGTCATGCGGCACGGCGAGGTCGTCGAGACCGGCGACGTCGAACAGGTCTTCACGCGCCCCGCCGCCCCGTACACCCGCGAGCTGCTGGCCGCCACCCCCGACTGGAGCCCGTCGCATGACCACGACCCCGCTGCTGGAGATCGAAGGACTGCGCAAGGAGTTCCCCGGCCGCCCGCCGAGCGTCGCCGTGGACGACGTCTCCCTCACCGTCCGGGAGGGCGAGACGTTCGCCCTGGTCGGTGAGTCCGGCTGCGGCAAGACGACGCTCACTCGGCTGCTGCTGCGCCTGCTCGAACCCACCGCCGGCAGCGTACGGTTCGACGGCACGGACCTCCTCGCCCTCAAGGGGGCGGCGCTGAGGCCGCTGCGCCGACAGATGCAGGTCGTCCTCCAGGACCCGTACTCCAGCATGAACCCGCGCCTGCGGATCGCCGACATCATCGGGGAGCCGCTCGTCACCCACGAGGAATGGGCCCGCGGGCGGCGCGGCCGGGCGAAGGTACGCGACCGGGCCGGGGACCTCCTCGACGCCGTCGGCCTGGACGCGGGCATCCTCGACCGCTATCCGCACGAGTTCTCCGGCGGGCAGCGCCAGCGCATCTCGATCGCCCGGGCCCTGGCGCTCGAACCGCGCCTGGTCGTGCTGGACGAACCGACGAGCGCCCTCGACGTCTCCGTGCAGGCCCGTGTCCTCGACCTGCTCGCCGGCCTCCAGGAACGCCTCGGCCTGACCTACTTCTTCATCTCGCACAACCTGGCCGTGGTGCGGCAGATCGCGGACCGGGTGGCCGTGATGCGACAGGGCCGCATTGTCGAGTCCGGCACCGCGGACCAGGTGTTCACCGCGCCCGAGGACGCGTACACCCGGCGCCTCCTGGACGCCGTGCCCGTTCCCGAACCCGGCCGCCGAATCCTCGGGGAGTCGGCGCGTGACGTCCGTCCTAGGCCCCCGACAGGACCAGCCCCGCCGCCCCCAGCAGCGTGCCCGTGTCCGCGGCCTCGCCCAGGACCACCGTGGGCAGCTCGCCGCCGCCGAGCGCGTCGGCCCGCAGCCGCGACTCGACCAGGGCCCGGAACCGCTCGCCGCCGTCCAGGGCCTCGCCGTGCAGCACGAACAGGCCGCACGCGAACAACTGCTGGACGGTGGCGAGGCCCAGCACCAAGTTCTCCGCGTACCGGTCGACAAGACGGGAGGCGGCCGGCGCGTCGGACGCCACCAGGGCCGCCAGGGTGGCCTCGCCCCCGGAGAAGCCGTGCTCGGCGGCCCGCTCACGCAGCCAGCGGGTCGTCGCCACGGTCTTCCAGCAGCCGCGCCGTCCGCAGGTGCAGAACTCACCGCTCGCGGTGACCGTCATATGGGCGCCGCTGCGACCGCCGGGCGGAGCGAGCACCTCGCCTTCGTAGAGGATGCCGACGCCGAGGACGTCGCCGGTCGCGACGGAGGCGAACGAGCGCCGACCGCGCCCCGCGCCGAACCAGCGGTCACCGAGCACCTGCACCCGCGCCCGGTGCTCGACCCGCACCGGCGCGCCCGACAGCTCCGCGAGCCGGTCGGCCACCGGGTGGCCGCGCAGCGCCGGGGCGTCGTTCACCTCGATGATCCGGCCCGCCACGGGGTCCACCACACCGGCCGCCGCCACGCCGACCCCGAGCAGCGACTGCCCGTCGAAGACCGCAGCGGCCTCGCGCAGCGCCGCGTCCACGAGGGACGGGTCCGAGCCGGCCGGGTCGAAGCGGGCCTCCGCCCGCGCGCGCACGGCCCCGGCGCGGGTGAGCAGCGCGGCACGCACCAGACCGGGCAGCACCTCGACGGCGCCCAGCACACCGCCGTCCCGACCGGCCGGCTCGTCCGGCCGCAGGTCGGGAACCAACCGCAAAGGAATACGTTCATGCGCCATGCGCCGACTCTGTCATGCCCCCGGACCGGGGAGACAGCGGCATGACCCACCGCAATCTCACCGAGACCACCTGGCGCGAGACGCGGGCGGCGGCGCCCGGGGCCATCGCCGTCCTGCCGATCGGCTCGCAGGAGCAGCACGCCGAGCACCTGCCGATGGGCACCGACACCATGCTCGCCGACGCCGTGGTCTCCCGGGCCCTGGCCCTGCTCGACGAGCGGGCCGCCGCCGGGGAGGCCGTGCCCTCCCTCGTACGCCTGCCGACCCTGCCGTACGGACACAGCCCGCACCACCTGTTCGCGGCGGCGCTCACGCTGTCCGCGCCGGTGCTCGGCATGGTGCTGGACGAACTCCTCGACTCGCTGGCCGCCTGCGGCTACCGCCGGGTCCTCGTCGTCAACGGCCACGGCGGCAACGACGAGATCATGCGGCTCGCGGTCAAGCGCTTCGCGCTGCGCGCCGACGTGACGGCCGCCGCGTGCTCGTACTGGACGCTCACCGACACCGGTGAGCCCGCCGACACGGCGGAACCGGACGGTCTGGTGCCCGGCCACGCCGGCTGGTTCGAGACGTCGCTGATGCTGGCCGCGCGGCCGGAGCTGGTACGCCCCGAGCGGGCCGGGAACGCACCGGTCGACCCCCCGCCCCTCTTCGACAAGCCGCCCTACCCCGGACTGACCGTGGAGCGGCACGGCGAATGGGAGCGGGTGGGCGGCGCCACCGACGACGCGGCCGGTGCCGACGCCGAGCACGGCGAGCGGCTGCTCGACCGGCGCGCCCGCGGCCTGGCCCGCGCCGTACTCGCCTTCGACGCCGCGTCGCGCCCCCTCGCGTGACCCCCACCACCCCACACAAGGAAGTGCACATGAAGATCACCGAGGTCGACGTCCACGTCGTCAACCTGCCCCTGGTCAACCCGTTCACCAGCTCCTTCGAGACGAAGACCGGGGAGACGCGCACCGTGGTGCGCATCCGGACCGACTCCGGCGTGGAGGGCTGGGGCGAGACGATGTGGGGCCGCCCGGTCGCCGCGATCGTCCGCGACCTCGCCGAGGAGCTGATCGGCACCAGCCCGTTCGCCCTGGAGGCGTTCCACCGCCGCCACCACATGGTGCCTTTCTTCTACGGCTACCTGGGGTACGCGGCCCTCGCCGCGATCGACGTCGCCTGCTGGGACGCCATGGGCAAGATCACCGGGCAGTCGGTCACCGACCTGCTGGGCGGTCCGGTCCGCGACGAGGTGCCGCTGACCGCCCTGATCACCCGCGCCGACGCCCCCGGAACCGGCGCGAAGGACCTGCCGCGCGCGCTGGCCGAGCACACCGAGCGCGTGGTCGCCGAGGGCGGCTTCACGGCCGTGAAGCTCAAGGGCACCAAGGACGTCCAGGGCGATGTCGCCATCCTGAGGGCCGTGCGCGCCGCGCTGCCCGAGGTGAACCTGCGCGTCGACCCGAACGCCGCCTGGTCGGTGCCCGACTCGATCCGGGCCGGGATCGCGCTGGAGGAACTGGACCTGGAGTACCTGGAGGACCCCTGCGTCGGGATCGAGGGGATGAGCCAGGTCCGCCAGAAGGTACGCATCCCGCTGTGCACCAACATGTGCGTGGTCCGGTTCGAGGACTTCGCGCCCGCGATGCGGCTGAACGCCGTCGACGTGATCCACGGCGACGTCTACAAGTGGGGCGGCATCTCCGCCACGAAGGCGCTGGCCGCGCACTGCGAGACGTTCGGCCTGGGCATGAACCTGCACAGCGGCGGCGAACTGGGCATCGCCACGGCGGCGCACCTCGCGGTCGTCGCTAGCACCCCGGTGCTGTCGCGCGCCATCGACTCCATGTACTACCTGCACGCGGACGACATCATCGAGCCGCTCACGCTGACCGACGGCAGCCTGCGGGTCCCGGACGGACCGGGCCTCGGGGTCACCGTCGACGAGGACAAGCTCCGCCACTACGCCGGGGTCAACGCCGCGGAAGGAGACCTCACCAAATGACCGCCGACAGCCCCCTCACCCCGCGCCGCGCCGTCACCACGGCCGGAGCCCCGGCCCCGATCGGCGGCTACAGCCAGGGCATCGCCGCCGGCCCGTACCTCTTCACCTCCGGCTTCGGCCCCAGGACCCGGCCACCGGCGAACTGGCCGACACCATCGAGGAGCAGACCCGCCAGGTCCTGGCCAACGTGAGCGCCCTCCTCGCCGCCGACGGGCTCACACTCGACGACGTGGTCAAGGCGACGGTCCACCTCCAGGACGTGCACCGCGACTTCGCCGGCTTCGACCGCGTGTACCGGGAGCACTTCAACGACCCGCGGCCGGTGCGCACCACCGTCGGCTCCCAGCTGATGGGCATCCTCGTGGAGATCGACGTGGTGGCGCTGCGCCGCGCTTCCTGACCGGCGGTACGCACCCGGGCCGGCCCGTCCGACGACGAGCCGGCCCGGGCCCACACCGAGGGCCGCCCCCGCCCGGCCGAGGTCCGCGCCACGCCTCGTAGGATCGGCGCATGGTGGCCTTTGTACCGTCGTTCGTCTGCTTCTTCCTGTTCTGTATCGGTGTGGTGCGAGACCGCCGCCGACTGAGCAACGCGGTCCTGCTGGGCCTGTCCACCGTCTTCGCGGTGATCGGGCTCCTCCTTCATGTGGCTTCCGAGCGGGCCCAGTTGGGCCGCGACCTGGTCGTCGTGCTGCTGACCCTCGCGGGCGTGGGTGTCGTCACGCTTGCGTGGTTCCTCATCGCCAACGGCATCACCATGGTCCGCAAGGAGGGCAGGAGCCCGGCGAACCTGCTGTCCCTGGGAGCCGGCATCGCCCTGGTCGCCCTTCTCGTGCTGCTGATCACCTCGCTGGTGCTGCACACCCACACGCTTCTGGTGGTGGCGGCGACGGCGGTGGCGCTCGCCGGATACGTCGCCTTCCTGTTCCTCTGCTTCCTCGTCTACGGCGGTCTGTACGGGCGTCTGCGCATCCGGCGCCGGGCGGACTACGTGGTGGTACTCGGCTCGGGTCTGATCGGCGGCACCACCGTGCCCCCGCTGCTGGCCGGCCGTCTCGACCGGGCTCGGAAGGAGCACTCCAGGCTGTCCCGCAAGGGCCGGCGCCCGGTCCTGCTCGCCTCGGGAGGGCAGGGACCCGACGAGAAGCTGCCGGAGTCCCACGCGATGGCCGACTACCTGGTCACCCAGGGCTTCCCCGCCGACCTGATCGAACGCGAGGACCGCTCGACGACCACGGACGAGAACCTGACGTTCAGCAAAGCCCTGATGGAACAGGCGAATCCGGACTACCGGTGCGTGATCGTCACGAGCAACTACCACGTCTTCCGCGCAGCGATCACCGCCCGCCGCACCGGCGTGCGGGGCCAGGTGATCGGCGCCCCGACGGCCGCGTACTTCTGGCCGAGCGCCATGATCCGCGAGTTCGTGGCCCTGTTGGTCGCCTACCGCCGCACCAACGCCGTCCTCTTCCTGCTCGTCCTGCTGAGCGGCGTCTTCATCTGGTGGCTGGGGTGACCGGAAGAGGCGCGCGGTGGCTTGCGGGCGCGCTGGTCATGGCCTGTCTGCTGTTCGTCGGCCCCAGCGCGTCGAACAGCGCCTACACGGCCAAGCCGCTGCCGGCCGATGCCCCTGAGAAGGTCGTCCCGAACCGTGTCATGACCTGGAACATCTGCAACCCCTGCAGGGGCGGCGGGCAGAACGGCGGCAGAGCGGCGGAGATCGCCACGTACGCGCCGCAGGTCATCGGCCTGCAAGAGGCGTGCGTGGGTGACGTCGAGAGGATCCGGGACTATCTGCGGTACCGGTACGGGCTGGCCTACCACGTCGAGTACGGGTCCGTCCTGCCGAGTTGGAGCCGATGCGGGGGAGTGCCATGGAGCCCGGGGGCTTCGGCCAGGCGATCCTCTCCGCCGCCCCGATGACGGACCGTGTGAACGTGGAGTACCCCGAAGGCGGTTCCGAGGACCGCGGTTACCTGGCCGTCACGACCCTCGTGGACGGCCTCCCCGTCCGGGTCTTCAACACGCACTTGGCCGAGCGGCGGCAGGAACCCGTCCGCGTGAAGCAGACCCGCGTGCTGGCGAGGGCGGTCGCCGAGTACGACCGCACGATCGTTCTCGGCGACTTCAACGCGGTGCCGGAAGCCCCCGAACTCACCGTCATGTGGGCCATGGCCCGGGACGCGGACCCCGCGTGCGGCCCCTCCGGGACGGGCATGTGCGAGCCGACCACCGATTGGCGCAGCAAGTTCGACTACATCTTCCTCCGTGGCTTCGATGCGCCGGAGCAACGGGTGCACCTGACGCCGTGGTCGGACCACGATCTGGTGCAGGCCGATCTGAGTCGGACGTAACGAGGTATGCCGCTCGGCCCTCCGCCGGACAGCCCTTAGGCCGCCCGTCGCCCCGTCCGCAGCTCCCGGCCGTTGGCCAGGGCCTCCGGGTCCAGCGACAGGGCTACGGCGGCCGTCGCGCCGACATCCGCGAGGCTTTCCGCGTCGGGCAGCAGCTCGACGCCGTCCTCGCCGGGCCGGTGGATGAGCACGGGGACGTACTCGCGGGTGTGGAAGGCGTGCCCGGCCGTCGGGTCGTTGCCGTGGTCGCCGGTCACGATGAGGCGGTCGCCCGGCGCGTCGAGCAGGGCGACGAGCGCGGCGAGGCCCGCGTCGGCCTGTTCCAGGAGGCGTCCGTAGCGCTCGGTGTCCTGCTGGTGCCCGGCCAGGTCCGTCTCCTGGATGTTGGCGACCACCAGGCCGTCGCCGCGGGCGCGTACCGCTTCGAGGGTGTGCGTGAGGACGTCGGCGGTGTCCACGGCCGGAAACCGGTTCGCGGTCTCGCAGGCCAGGATGTCGGCGGCCTTCCCCACCAGGGTGACCGGGATGCCCGCGCGGGCGGCCAGGTCGGGAAGCTGGCGGGTGTGGTCGATCCGGGCGCCCAGGTGCTGCACTTCGAGGCCGCCGTTGCGGTAGAAGCCGGTGGCCGGGGTGTCGAGGCCGACCGTGCCCTCCTCGCCGGCCCGGACGAACCGCTCCAGCGGTCCGTCCGCGTGCCCGCCCACCGCGATGACCCGCGCCACGGGCGCGACGGCGCGCACCGTGCGGGCCACGGCGAGGATGCCGCCCGGCCCGTCGAACGGCAGGTCCTCCAGCCGCCCGGAGGCGTTCCAGTTGATGCCTGGGTCGGCCTCCAGGTTGTCGTGGACCAGCACCGAGCCGTCCACGACGAGGAGCGGCCTGCCGTCCAGCCGGCCGACCCGGTGACCGGCCGCTTCGAGCGCGGCGGTCACCTCCTCGATGTGGTCGCCGAGCCGCGCCACGGTCACCCGGCTGAAGTCCGCCCCCATCATGGTCTGGTGGCCGGCGAAGGTGTCGGCGCCCGGATAGCCGAGCGCCGCCCGGCCCGCGGCGACGGGCAGATGGGTGCGCCGGGCGAGATCGGGGTGCGGGTGGACCAGCCCGAGGCCGAGCGAACCCAGCACGGGCAGCCGCAGCGGGCGGCCGAACGCCTCCCGGCAGTGGTCCAGCACATGCCCGCAGGTGTCGGCGGTCAGATCGCCGGGGCGCGTGGTGCCCGCGTCGGGCATGGCGCCGATGCCGAATCCGTCGATCACGACGATGACGGTCTTGGCCATGGGGTGCCTCCTCAGCTCAGGGACCGGCCCTGGGCGTCGTACAGACCGTTGAGACGGGGTGCACCGGACGACAGTCCGGAGACGACGGCGACGGTCGAGCGGGTGACGAAGATCTGGGTGCGGAAGGCGAGCAGCGCGGTGTCGCCGACGCGGACGTCCTGTCCGGGCGCGGGCGCGTCGAGCAGCCGGTAGTAGTCGATGTTCTCGGCGGGTGCGTCCAGCACGTCCAGCCGTGCCCCGGTGCGCGGCAGCAGGGCGCTCCTGATGTGGGAGCGGGCGTAGAACCCGCCGCCGAAGAGCGCGGGGCGGCCGTCGTCCAGGGTGTGGGCGACCTCGGTGACGTACACGTAGGCGGGGGTCTCGGGCTGTGCCGGGTCGAGCGCGTGCAGCGGGGTCGTGCCGGTCAGGGCGTGGCCCGGCTCGCCGTGGGTGGCTCCGAGTTCGGCGAGCAGCGGCAGGGAGGCCATCGACGTGGCGCTGGGGGCGCTCAGCAGGAGGTTCGTGTGGCCGCGGGCGGCCAGCGCCTCGCGGGCCTTCAGGGCGAGGGCGAAGTTGGGTGTGGCGGACGGGGCACCCGTCGCCGGGTCGCACAGCACGCACGGAAAGGCGGTGACCCCCGCGATCCGGATGCCGGGAAGCCGCTCGGCGGCCTCCGCGAAGGCGTCCAGCCGACTGAGCGGGACGCCGCCCTCCTGGCCGGGGTAGATGCTTCCCTCGGCGCCTTCGAGACGGATCAGGACGTCCTGCACGAACCCCAGCCGCCGCGCGGTGTCGGAGACCGCGCGGGCGTTGTCCAGGTCGTAGACGGTGACGGTCTCGGGACGCCACGCCAGCATCTCGGGCAGGGCGCGGCGCGGGATCTGGACCAGATGGCCGAGATTGCCGGCCCGGGCGCCGGAGGCGTGCAGGGTGCGCGCCTCCGGCGGGTCGATGGCGGCGTACCGGGGGATGTGCCGGGCGACGGCCCGGATCAGTTCCGGATTGCGGCCGAACTGCTTGACGACGAACCAGAGGGAGACGCCCAGCCGTTCGGCCTCGGCGGCCAGCAGAGCGGCGTTGGCCTCGACGGCGTCCAGGTCCATCACATAGGTGTCCGGCGGGATCGCGCCCTGGTCGTGGAGTGCGGCCGCGGCGTCGACGAGCCCGGGATTACGGGTCAGTACGGTGTCGAGAAACACGGTCAGCGGCCCTTCGGGTCGTTCAGCGCGGCCAGCGAGCGGCGCAGGATCTCGATGACGAGGTCCGCGCCCGCCCGCATCGGGTTGATGCGCACGGTCCAGTCGGCCAGTTCCGGGGAGTCGTCCAGGGCGGAGCTGGACATCCGGTAGAAGAGCGGCGTGATCTCGTAACGGGAGTTGGAACCGACGGGGTACGGGGCCGCGCCGAAGCGGGCGGCGACGGCGGGCAGCTCCCTGGCGACGGGCCGGTCGAGCCGGACGAGCAGGCACCGGTCCTGCGCGTTGGCGAGCCGGACCTCGGCGACCCCGGGCACCTCGCCCGCGGCCAGCCGCTCGGCGACCTCGGCGCCCACCTGGGACTGCACGGACCACATGAGCGGTACGTGGGTGAGCGCGCGCAGTGCGTCGAGCGCCTGGTGCCCCTGGACCTGGCCGCCGCCGGAGTAGTTGTCGCGGCGGATGTGCTCGATCAGGTCACCGGCGCCGACGACGATGCCGACGCCCTCCGGGCCGTGCAGCTTGAACAGCGAGAAGCAGGAGGCGTCGGCGCCCAGCTCCACCCCGGCGGCCGGGGTGCGCATCACGGCGTAGTTGTCGTCGACGACGGTGCGGACGCCGGCCGCCCGGCAGGCGGCGAGGACCGCGCCCGGGTCGTACGAGTCGGCGAGCCGCTGCCTGGTGTGCTGGACGTACGCCCAGCGGAACCGCCCGGACTCCAGCGCCTCGCGCAGCTCGTCGGGGTCGTTGAAGTCGGCCTCGACGGTCCGGACCCCGAGGCCGCGCAGCGTGACCTCGGTGGTGCGGTAGACGGGCGCCCGGTGGATGAGGAGCGGGTCGCCCGGCCGGACGGCGGCGGTGAGGGCGGCCCGGATCGCGCCGGTGCCCGCGCCCTGGACGAAGGCGGCGCCCTCGGCACCGAAGTAGTCGGCGAGGACGGACTCGACGCGGGCGGTGGTGGCGGGGCGCCCGAGGCCGGGCACGACCCCGGCGTCGGAGGCGAACAGCTGCGGGCCCTCGAAGTGGCGGGCGGTGGCCTCGATGAGCCGGAACTGCCGGGCGACGGCGTCGGCCGGGGCCACGGTCGCCAGCGGGAACGTCTGGGGGAGTACGGGGTGCATGGTCAGCTCTCTTCCACGTCCGCGCCGCTGAGGAAGCGCAGCGGATTGCGGCGGGTCAACAGGTCGGTCAGGTCGTCGCCCACGCCCGCCGCACGGAGCTTGGGCAGGAAGCTCCCGAAGAGGTGGCCGTAGCCCTGGCCCCCCTCGGAGGCGAGGTAGCCGTGGCGGGAGATGTCGCAGCTGAGCAGGGCCCGGTCGGCGTGCCCTGCCTCCAGGAGCGCGAGCAGGAGCCTCAGCCGGGTTTCGTCGCTCTGGTAGCCGTCCTTGCCGACGGTGTCGAAGGCGACGTACGCGCCGCTCGCGGCCAGCTCCCGGTGCACCGCCGGGTCGTCCAGCAGGTCCTGGTGGCCGACCGAGATCCGGTGCGGCGGCAGCCCCTCGCCGGTGAGCAGTTCCAGCTGGGCGAGGCCGCCGCGGCCGAGCTGGGCGTGGGTGGCGACGGAGAGCCCGGTGGCGAGGGCGGCCCGCGCCGAGGCGCGGAGCACCTTGCTCTCGGGCGGCGTCGGGACGTCCCCGTGGCTGCCGATCTCGCCGAGGACACCGGGGCGGATGCCGGTGGTGTCGATGCCGTCCTCGATCTCGCGGACGAGGGTGGCGGTCAGGTCCCCGACGCTGCCGCTGTCGATCTCGGGGGTGTGGAACGGCTCGTAGTACCAGCCGGTCGCGGCGACGACGGCGACCTGGGCGTCCCGGGAGATCCGGGCCAGGGCGCGTATGTCCCGGCCCATGCCGCGGCAGGTCAGCTCGACGACCAGGGCGAGCCCGTACTCCTCGCGGAGTGCGGCCAGTTCGGCGGTGACGGCGGCGGTGTGCCGGCCGGCGGCGAGCACGGCGCCGCCGTCACCCCGGTGGTCGAGGTCGAGGACGAGGTGTTCATGGGCCAGGGCGGGGCCGCGTACCGCGTCGGGGGCGATGTCTCCGAGGACGGTACGCAGCACGGGGGCGGGGCTGTTCATCGTGGGGGGTCCTTCTGGGGTCGGCCTGCGTGATCCGGGGGAGTGGGGCTATCCCTTGATCGGTGTGAACAGGTCCATCCAGTAGAGGAGGTTGAGGAGGATGCCGCCGACGATCACCGCGGCCGGTGCCGCGGCCATCCGGACGACCGGCCGGCCCATCGCCTCGTTCAGCAGGTAGAGCCCGCCGACGGTGAGGATGCCGAGGCCGCCGCCCATGGCGTTGGCCGCCATCAGCGAGCCGAAGAGGATCGCCAGCTGGAGCGTCTCGCTGATCGCGCTGCGCAGGTGCTCGGACGAGTCGCGGACGCTGGGCAGCCGCCCGAGGAGCTTGCCGATGTAGGACAGGGCCAGCACCTCGGCCGCGAAGACCAGGGCGCCGACGATCGCGGCGAGGAACGGGTTCGGCATCAGATAGCCGATGGGGTACACGAGGGTGAAGCCCGCGATGCCGTACGCGCCGGAGGCCAGCGCGGTGGTCGCGATCAGCGGGATGAAGCCGAAGACGCGGTAGAAGTCGACCTGCGCCGCCTCGGAGTACTGCCCCTTGGCGATCAGGAAGCTGGTCGCCTCGCCGCCGCCGAATATGTGCATCTGGGCGAGCACACAGACTCCGGCGCCCAGCACCATGAACAGGGGCAGGTACCTGCGCAGCCGGGCCGCACTGGCGCTGAAGAGGGAAGCCATCGGGTCGTCGCCCTCCACGACGGGTTCGCTCACGCCCGCGGCCCGGTCCGCCTTGCGCTGGGCGACGTCCTTGGCGACGGCGAGACCGATGAGCATCAGCACACCGACGGCCATCGCCAGCGCCCCGGCGAACATGTTGGGCCACAGCTTCATGGTCATGACGACCAGGGCGAACTCCAGCAGCCCCGCGATGCCGCCCCACTTGCGCCCGAACTGCTTGGTGATGGCCAGCACCGGGAACAGCGTGAAGAGGAAGAGGATCGGGGTCGACATCTGCTGCATGGCGGTGATGAAGTCGACCGGCAGGTCATGGGCCACGTTGTTGGCACCGTTGAGCCCGAAGACGACGACCGCGCCCCAGGCCCCGCCGAGGATCGGCGCGAGCCACTTCTTCGGCGACAGCATGCCGAGGATGTCGGTGGGCAGGAAGAGGAGCCACGGGTTCAGCACACCGGTGGACAGCGCCATCGGGGCGCCGAGCCCGAAGATGAACCCGGCCGAGAGGCCGAACGAGACCGCCGTCGTCGCGCTGCGCGTGGTGCGCCCCTGGATGAAGTCCAGGAGGAACGGTCGTACACCGTCGTTGAAGACGGCCAGCGCCATGTGGGAGATGTACGCGGTCAGCGCACAGAGGGCTATGACGGTCAGTTGCTGGGCCAGCGAGAAGTCGAGGCTCGTACCGGCTGCGAGTGTCGTACTCACGGGGTCACTCCTTCGTGCCCGGGGTGATTCAGAGTGGGGTGGCTGGGGTCAGCCGCGGGCGGCGATGGCGCGCGCCATGAGAGGGGCGATGGTGTCGATCTGGTCCATCGAGAAGCCGAAGACCTTCTTGCCCTCGTCCAGCAGGGCGGTGACCTGCTCCTCGGTGGGGATGGTGCGGCCGAAGGTGTGGCAGACGGCGCTGCCCATCAGGCCGACGAGGACGCCGAGCGAGGCACCGGCGCCCGTGTGGCAGGTGCCCAGGTAGAAGTCGGCCTGGCCGACACGCAGCTTCATCGCGGCGTCCATGTCGCTGGAGGCGGTGACCTCCAGGCCGTCGATGCCGAGCTGCTTGATGGTCTGGGTGACCTCGGTCTTGCCGACGCCGCCGGCGAGGATCTTCGTCATGTCCTGCTTCTTTCCGGATGGTGGGGACGGGGTGGTTCAGGAGGAGGGCGCGGCCGGCGCCTGCTGGGCCAGGACCGCGAGGTGCATGCCGAGGAAGTTGACCTCGGACTCCGGGAGGGCGGCCCCGAGTTCGCGGCGGGCGCGCTCGGCGACGGCACGGGCGCGGCTGACGGCCTCGGGATGTCCGGCCAGTTCGGCGGCGACTTGGTCGTCGGTGAGAAACTGCTCGATGGCCTCGCCGTCGAGGAGCCGGGTGAGCGCCATCATCAGGTGGCTGGTGAGCATGCCGGCGGTCGCCTCGGTCACGGTGTTGCCCTCCGCCTCCAGGGCGGCCAGCTCGGCCGTGACGAAGTCGGCGACCTCGGGCTTGATCTGTCCGCCTTCGCGGAAGAGCTGAAGCCGCAGGGCCAGCTGGTCGTCCATGGCGATCCTCCTAAAATCGACAGTAACCAGGATTTTGTATTTTGATGAGGCCGAAGGTCCCGTCGCGGGCAGGACCTTCGTCCCGATCCGGCCCGGGGCTCAGTACGAGGGCAGCCGAGTGCCCTCGATCACCTCGCGCTGGAGCGAGGTGATCAGTGAGAGATCCAGGGAGTCCCGGACGGCGGCCAGGGACTTGGCCCCTTCGGTCCGCCCGATGACGGCCGCGCTCGAGTTGCGCAGCGACAGCTCACGGGTGACCTCGTCCCCCAGCGGAAGCACGTCGACCCCGAACCCGAGCCGGTCCTGCACCTCGTCCAGGTTCCAGACGGTGGCATCGACCTCCTCGCGGGCGAAGAGGTCGGGCAGCTGCATGTACGAGGCCTCCACCCGCTGGACGTCCGGGCGCCCGGCGAAGACCAGGTCGACCAGCATGCGCAGATCCTCCGACGCGTGGTCGACCGCGACCCGCAGGCCCGGGGCGTCCAGATCCACGCCGTGGCGCAGGAGCATGCCGTGCGCGCCGACGTAGGTGGCCGGCCCCAGCTCCGCCACCAGCTCCACCGGATGCTCGGCGATCAGCTCGTCGGCGGCGAAACGGGACAGGACGACGAGGTCGACCTTGCCTTCGAGCAGGGCCGCGGTACGGGCTCCGGCGCCGCGCATGAAGGTGATCGCGAAGGGCGCGCCGGCCTCCTCGAAGGCGCCGCGGAGCCCGGTGGCCAGGCCCTCGTACCGGCGGGAGTACGGCAGCGGCATCGCGGCCAGCAGCGTCCCGAGCCCGGAGAGCCGCCAGAGTATGGAGCGGTCCGAGTGGGCGAGGAAGGTGCCCAGGTGCCCTCGGGCGGTCGTCTTGATGGCGCCGGACTCCTCCAGTAGCTGGAGGGCCGCCTGGACCGTACCGTTTCCGCAGCCCAGTTCCTCCGCGTAGTCCCGCACCCGGGGCAGTCGCGTGTCCGGCTCGTGGTTGAGCAGCAGGACCGCGAGCTGGCGGGCGGCCAGTCCGTTGCGCGTGAGGAAGCGGTCATCGAAGGCGTTCACGAAAAGAACAGTAAACAGGATTCTGGATATTGACAAGGCTCCGCACCGAAGCCGCCTGGCTCCGCACAGGAGCTACCTGGAGGGCGCGGAACCGGTCGACGAGCCCGGCTCCTAGCTGCGACTCTGGCCTCGCATGACATCGACCAGGTCGGTGCCCGCGAGCCGCCCCCCGTACAGAGCGCCCCAGGCGACCAGCGAGACTGCCCCGATAAGGGGCGTCGCCGCCTCCGGTGGCATCCCCGCAGCCAATGCCCCGGTCACCGTGCCGATCACGACCGTGCCGAAGGCGACCAGCCGAACCCACTCCCGGCTCACCGCCGGCGTCACGCCCTCGAGGTCTTCGGGGTCCAAGAGGGCCAGGGTGCGCCCCTGGGCGTACCGCGCGGCGATCTTCAGCAGCATGGCCGCCGTCTCCTCGAAGACCTTCCCCGTGACGGCTTCCCGGTCCTGCCTGGCCTCCATGGCCCGCAAAGCGCCCACCACTTGTGCTGCGTGCTTCTTCAACTCGCCGCGCCGCTCCCGATGTACGCGGCCGTGCCGGACCCGCCACGCGGTCCACACCGCGCGCTCGGCTGCCTTCAAGCTGACCCGTGGCGTGTGCAGGTCGTAGGGGGACACGCGTTCGTAAGCGAGCCCGACGCTCCCGCAGACGGCGAGCAGCGCCACCACTGGCTGCCACCGGGCCGCGCTGGACCGCCAACCGACGGCGGCAGGGGCATCGACCCCTCGCGCATGGTGCAGGAGCGGCCAGGCGGCGCGCACGACCGAGGCCAGCATCAGCAGGAGCACGACCACCGACAGGGTCTTGGCCGTCTCCAGCGGGTCGGCCGACGGATCGGCTATCACGGGGCCCACCGCTTCCCGCACCCAATGGGGCCCGTTCTGCCAGACCCTCACGAGCAGGTTCACCGCGTCCAGGCACTCGTCGGCATCGGTCGAGGGCCCGCTCGATCCACTGATCCGGTCCGCCCGCAAGCAGAACGGAGGATCCGGGAGCTCGCTGCTCGACGGGTGCACCGTCATGTATTGGAGACCGACGGCAAGCGTGCCGACGTTGAGCAGGACCACCACGAGCCAGCACAGCTTCACCAGGTGTACGGCGAGTGCCGCGGGCGTTGCGGCGCACCATAAGTAGACGGCCCGCACCACACGAGTCCACGCGACCGTCGTCACGCCCGGAGGGACCGGAACGCCTTGGACCTCCGGAGGCCGGGGAACCCCCGGACCCTCCCTCGGCCTCAGGCGCACCACGGCATTGCGCAGCCGTCGCGTCGCGCGGACCGCGACCCACGCCTCCCAACGGCTGCGCGCGGACCTGTCCCAGACCACCCACCCCAGGCAGAGGATGATCAGGAGGGCGACGGTCTCCGCCAGGGATATGAGCAGTGCGGTCATCCGGGCGGTTTGGTCCAACTCATTCCGATGCGCAGCAGTCCTGCCGTAGTCGACGCTGTTTCACACGGCGGTCCTACTTCCGTGCGGAGCATTGACGCTGTCAACTCAAGTGGCTACGTTCCCACATGGCATCGATCCCAGGTCGCGGAGACGCCCGAAGCGGCGGCGGTCGCGCACCGGGACCGGGCCGGACCACCTACCCCGGGAGACAACGTGCCGCCACCCAACCCCGCCGCCCCAGGCCGTGCCGGTAGTCCGCATCCGTGGAGTGCCCCGGCCCGTCCCGCCCGCCGGGCCGTTCTCGCCGCCGGCGCCGGAGCCCTGGGCGCGCTCGCCGTGACAGGCTGTGCCACGGCGTCCGGCAGGGAGCGGTCACTGCGCGTCGCCTACCCGTTCTGGGGCGCCGACGACATCGTGCACCGTCAGATGAAGGACACCGCCGCCGCGTACGAGAAGGCGGTGCCGGGGCGACGGGTGGAACTCGTGCCCATCCCCGACCAGCAGGGCAACTTCGCCACCAAGATCGAACTGATGCAGCGGTCCGCGCCGAGCGCACCGGACGTGGTCTTCCAGGACACCGTGATGACCAACGCCGACGTGCAGGCGGGCTACCTCCAGCCGCTCGACCGTCATCTCGGACGCTGGCGGGACTGGGAGCAGTTCGACGCCACCGCCCGCTCCGCCACCCGCGCCGACGACGGCCACGTCTACGGTGTCCTCACGGGCACCGACGTACGCGCCGTCTTCTACGACAAGCGGGTGTTCGCCAAGGCCGGCCTGCCCACCGCCTGGACGCCGCGGAGCTGGGCCGATCTGCTGCACGCCGCCCGCACCATCCGCCGTCGCGTGCCCGGAGTGGTGCCGCTCAACATCTACGCCACCAAGGCCCTCGGCGAAGCCACCACCACCCAGGGGCTGCTGATGCTCCTGTACGGGACGCGCGACGGCTTCTACGACGCCCGCAACCGCACCTGGACCGGCGACACCCCGGGACTGCGCGAGACCCTCGCCTTCGTCGACACCGTCTTCCGGGAAGGGCTCGGCCCCACCCCGCAGATGTCGTTCAACCCGACCGTGCGGGACAAGATCGTCTCGGAGATGCTGCCCGCCGGAGAGGTGGGCATCGCCCTCGGCGAGGGCTCCTGGACGCCGAAGACCTGGATCAAGGGCGGCTCCGCGCCCTGGCCGGGGTGGACCGAGCACATCGGAGTCGTCGCCATGCCCACCCGGACCGGCCCGGTCCCGGGCGACAGCGGCCGGGTGAGCCTGTCGGGCGGCTGGATGCTCTCGATCGGTGGCCACAGCGCCGTGCCCGACGAGGCGTTCCGCTTCATCACCCTGGCCACCGGCCGCCGCCGAGCCCTCCAGTACGCCATCGAGAACGCCCAGATCCCGGTCCGCCAGGACGTCCTGAGCGACCGCGCCTACCTCGACTCGCTGCCCACCAACGCACTCTTCGCCGACCTGCTCAGGACGACGAGCTTCCGCCCGACGCAGGCCGCGTACCTGATGGTCTCCAGCCGGGCCCAGATCGCCATGGAGGACGTGATGACCGGCCACGCCACCCCGGCCGAGGCCGCCCGCGCGTACGCCTCAGGGCTGCGCGACGACCTCGGCGACGGGCAGGTGAAGGACCGTGACTGAGGCGATCCACGCCCGCCCGGCCGCCGAGAAGCGGGTGCGCGGACAGGTGCGCGCACCCGCCGCTCCACCGCCACCCCGCCGAGCCCGTCGCGGGCTCCGCCGCTCGCTCCCGCTCGTGCCCGCGCTCGCCCTGCTCGCGGTGTTCTTCGTCGGGCCCGTCCTGTGGTGCGTGTACGCCGCGTTCACCGACACGGCCCTGACCGGCAGCGCGGCCCGTGACCCGCACTTCGTCGGGGTGCGCAACTTCACCCGCCTGCTCGGCGACCACCAGTTCGGCTCGTCGGTGCTGCTCACCCTCGTCTTCGCCCTGGCCTCCGGGGTCCTCGGCCAGAACGGGCTCGGGCTCTCGCTCGCCCTGCTCATGCGAGGCCGCGCCCAGTGGATCCGCACCACGCTCGGGGTCCTGCTGGTCGGCGCGTGGGTACTGCCGGAGATCGTCGCCGGATTCACCCTGTACGCGTTCTTCTCCGACGGCGGCACCCTGGACACCGTCCTGACCTCCCTGCACCTGCCCGCGCCCGACTGGCTCGTCAGCCACGCCATGCTGACCGTGGTCCTCGCCAACGTGTGGCGCGGTACCGCCTTCTCCTGGATGGTCTACACCGCGGCGTTGGACGAGATACCCCCGGAGATCGAGGACGCCGCCGCGACCGACGGAGCGAGCGGCGCCGCCCGCCTGTGGTGGGTGACGCTGCCGATGATCCGCCGCTCGGTCTTCACCAACCTCATGGTGGTGACCCTGCAGACGCTGGCGGTCTTCACGCTGATCTTCGTCCTGACCGGCGGCGGCCCCAGCGGCGCCAGCGAGACGATCCCGCTGTACATGTACCAGCAGGCGTTCAAGTTCTTCCAGCTCGGACAGGGAACCGCCATCGCGCTCGTCCTCCTGGCCATCGGCGGCGTCTTCTCCTTCCTCTACCTGCGCCTCCTGAAGCCGGAGTTGAACCAGTGACCTCCCCCGCGAACCCGCCCACCCCGTCCGCGCTCTCGCTGACCCGGCTCAGCCTGCCGCGCCGCTCCGCTTCCACGACCGTGGTGTACGTCGTGCTGCTGGGCGTGGCCGTGTGCTTCGCCGCCCCGTTCGTCTGGCTGCTCGTCGCCTCGGTCGACGCGAAGGCGACGGCGAGCGCCGCGGTTCCGGACCTGACGCTCGGCAACTTCTCCGCGGTGCTGAACTGGAGCACCAGCATCCGCCCCATCCTCAACAGCCTCCTGCTGTGCGGCGGCGCGGCGCTGGTGAACATGGTCGTCTCGGTGTTCGCCGCCTATCCGCTCTCCCGCTACCGACTGCGCTTTCGCCGCCCGCTCCTCTACGGCGTCCTCTTCGCCACCGGCCTCCCGGTCACCGCGATCATGGTTCCCGTCTACGAGCTCTTCGTCCGCATCGAGCTGGTGGACTCGCTGTGGGGCACCATGCTCTTCCTCGCCACGGCCACGCTGCCCTTCTCGCTCTGGCTGACCAAGGGGTTCATGGACGGTGTGCCCGTGTCCCTGGAGGAAGCGGCCTGGGTGGACGGGGCCTCGGGCCTCCAGTCACTGCGCCATGTGGTGCTGCCGCTGATGGCACCGGGCATGGCGGTCGTCGCCGTCTTCACGTTCATCGGCGCGTGGGGAAACTTCTTCATCCCCTTCGTCCTGCTCCAGTCCCCGGAGCGCGAGCCCGCCGCCGTCAGCCTGTTCACCTTCTTCGGCCAGTACGGGACGGTCGCCTACGGCCAGTTGGCCGCCTACTCCATCCTCTACTCGCTGCCCGCGATGCTCCTGTACGTCCTGGCCTCGCGCAAGCTCGGGGGCGGCTTCGGGCTCGGCGGAGGGCTCAAGGGCTGAGACCGCGCGGCACGCCGTCAGGAGAGCGGGCGCGGAACATCCGGCCCACCCCGATCCGACGACCCCAGAAGGAGCAGACCGCATGAACAGCCCATCCCTACCGGACAACAGGGCCGTGCCGCCGGAGCGCCGCCGACGGGCCCGACCGCTGCTCGCGGCGGCCCTGGGCCTCGGCCTCCTGCTGACGCCCGCCCCCTCGCCCCCGTGGCCGCCGCCGCGCCGACGCCCGCGTCACCGGAGGACCCGGCCTCCCTCGTCGACGTGTTCACCGGCACCGCGCCCAGCTCACCGGCCGTGGAGAAGGCGATGGGCGAGAACTTCTCCCGGGGCAACACCCACCCGGCGGCCACCGCCCCGTTCGGCATGATCCAGTGGGGTCCGGACACGGTGAAGCCGGCGCCCGGCCAGTACGCGGCCGACGACGACCGGCTCAAAGGGTTCAGCCTCACACACCTGTCCGGCGGTGGCTGCACCGCGTTCGGCGACGTACCCGTGCAGCCCGTCCCCGGGGACATCGGCCGGTCGCCGGCCACGCACCCCGACGACTACGTCGCCACCTTCGACCATGCCGACGAGGGCGCGTCACCCGGGAGTTACCACGTCCGGACCGACAACGGGGTCGACACCCGCCTCGCCGCCGGGACGCGCGCCGCGGCCGGCCGCTTCACCTTCCCCGCCGGACACGACGGCAAGGGGACCGTACTCCTGAACACGTCCGGCAGCGCCAACGGAACAGCCGGTGTCACGGCCCGCGTCGAAGGCGACCGTACCGTGAGCGGCACGGTGAGCAGCGGCGGCATCTGCAGCGCGAAGGCGCCCTACGACCTGTCCTTCCGGATCGTGTTCGACCGGCCGTTCACCGCACACGGCACCTGGCAGGGCGACCAAGTCCACCGGGCGGCCGGCACCCTGGCCGAAAAGGGCGGAAAGGACGGGAACGGCGTCTTCCTGACCTTCGACACCGCCCGGCACCGCGCCGTGAACGCCCGCGTCGCGATCTCCTACACGGGCGCCCCCGGCGCCGCCGCCAACCTCGCCGGCACCCGGCACCTCGCCTCGGTCGAGGACCTGGCCGCCGCGACCCACGACGCCTGGAACAGTGAACTGCGGCGCATCCGGGTGGCCGGCGGCTCCCAGGAGCGCACCCGCGTCTTCTACACCGCGCTCTACCACTGCCTCCTCGAACCTCGCACGCTCAGCGACGTCGACGGCCGCTACCGCGGCTTCGACGGGAAGATCCACCGAGTAGCTTCCGGCCGCACCTGGTACGGGAACTTCTCCGGCTGGGACGTGTACCGCACCGAGACACCCCTGCTGGCGTTCCTCGACCCGGACCGCGCATCCGACATGGCGCAGTCCATGGTCGACGCCGCCGACCAGTCCGGCCGGCTGCCCCGCTGGACGCTCCTGAACAACCAGACCAACGGCATGGTCGGCGACCCCGCCCCGGTGATGCTCGCCAGTGCATGGGCGTTCGGCGCACACGACTTCGACCTCGACGGCGCCCTGGAATACGCGGTCGAGGCCGCCACCCGGGCGGGGCCCGAGCGCCCCGACGGCTATGTGGAACGCCAGGCGGTGGCCCAGTGGCGAGCCAACGGCTTCCTGCGCAACGGCGATTCCCCGCTCGGCTCCTCGGCCGCGACCAGCCTCGAATACGCCGTGGACGACTTCGCCGTCGCGCGGCTCGCGGCGGCGAACGGCGACACGGCCCGGCGCCGCGCCTTCATGCGTACCGCGCACAACTGGCAGAACCTCGTCGACGGCGCGGACGGCAGCCTGGGGCCACGGCTCGCGGACGGCACCCTCCAGAACTCCGCCAACCCGGCATCCCTCGCCGGGTTCCAGGAGGGCAGCGCGGCGCAGTACCAGTGGATGACCGGCCCCGACCTCGCCGCGCTCGCCGCGGGCATGGGGGGCAACCGGCAGGCCACGGCCCGGCTCGACGACCACTTCACCGAAGTCGACGCCGGGTCCAGCACGCCGTACGCCTGGATCGGCAACGAGATCACCTTCGGTGCGCCCTGGGCCTACCACGCCTTCGGAGCGCCCAACCACACCAACGACGTGGTGCCGCGCATGCTCGACCGGTTCACCACGGGACCGGCCGGCCTGCCCGGCAACGACGACCTCGGCGCCCTCTCGGCCTGGTATGTGTGGGCGAGCATCGGCCTGTACCCGGAGGCGCTGGGAACGGCCCGACTGGCCCTCTCCACACCGGCGTTCCCGGCGATCGCCATCGACCGGGGGAGTGCCGGGACCCTGCGGATCGGCGCCCCGCGCGCACGCGAGGACCAGGTCTACGTCGCCGACGTGCGGCTGGACGGACGGGCCCACGCGCCGAACTGGGTCCCGGCGGACTCCCTGCGCGGAACCGCCCGCCTCGACTACCGCCTCACGAGCAACCGGTCGAGCGACTGGGGTACGGCCGAGGGCGACCTGTATCCCTCGTACGCGGAGGGACGCGCGCCGGCCATCGCCTCCGCCGCACCCGTCACGGCGGCGCCCGGGACCTCGGCGGCGACCCGGCTGGAGTTCCACCGGATCGGCGGCCGCCCCGGCCCCGTGCACTGGCGGCTGCGCCCGCCCGAGGGGGTGACCGTGGACCGTTCCGCAGGCGTCACCGCCACCGGTGGCCACGCGTCCGTACGCGTGCGGGTCCCCGCGGCCACGCCGGCCGGTTCCCTCGTCATCCCGGTCGACGCGACCACCGCAGACGGCAAGCGGCTGCCGTCCGCCGCGATCCGGGTGTCGGTCCTGCCGCGCGGGACCACCTCCGTGCTGCCGTGGGCGGACGAGGCGGGGACGTCGACCGCGACCCGGCCCGTGGGCGACTTCAACGGCTACGGCGGAAGCTTCGTCGCCGAGGAGCTGGCCGAGGACGGGCTCGTCCCCGGGCAGGACGTCACCGTGGACGGCATCGGCTACCGCTGGCCCGACGCCGCACCCGGCAGCCCGGACAACATCAACGCGCACGGCCAGACCGTCACCGTCCACGCGGCGCCCGGACAGAGCCGGCTCGGCCTGCTCGGCGCGGGCAACGAGGGCGCGGCCACCGGCGAGGTCACCGTCCACTACACCGACGGCACGACCCGGCGCGCTTCCGTGACCCTGGGGGACTGGCACCTCGACGGGGCCACCGCGCCGCCCCCGGGCAACACGGCGGCCGCGACCATGCCGGAACGGCAGATGGCGGGCGGCACCCCCGAGAAGATGACGGTCTACATCTGGTCGACGTCCGTCCCCGTCGACCCGCACCGGACGGTGGCGTCCGTCACGCTGCCGGAGCGGACGACGGGAGGTCAGATGCACGTCTTCGCGGTCGGGGTGGGCGAGGCGGAGAACTGATCCCCCCGGTTGGTTGACGCCCCGGGGGCCCTGCGGCATCGTTCTCATGTGGGATCGATCCCACATGAGAACGATGCCGCCCGGCCGGGCGGGAAGGAAGGACCAGCCGTCGTGGGCCTCACCCGCATCACCGACCACGTCCACCGGTTCGAGGACACCTGCCACGTCTACGTGCTCCACCACGAACACGAGGCGCTGCTCATCGACTTCGGGTCGGGCGCAGTCCTCGACCACCTTCACGACCTGGGCGTGGAGCGGGTCACCGACATCCTGGTCACCCACCATCACCGCGACCAGGTGCAGGGGCTCGCCCGGGCCGTCGCGGCCGGGATCCGGATATGGGTGCCGCCGGTGGAGCGTGACCTCATCGAATCCGTCGACGAGCACTGGCGCACACGCCCCCTGGACAACGACTACGACGTGCGGCAGGACCGGTTCTCGCTGCTGGAACAGGTGCCGGTCACCGGCGCGGTCGCCGAGTACCGCACCGTCCGGCACGGCGCCTTCGACGTCCACACCCTGCCGCTGCCCGGACACACCGTGGGATCCGTCGGGTACCTCGTGGACCTGGACGGCCGCCGGCTCGCGTTCACCGGGGACCTCGTCCACGGGGAGGGCCGGCTGTGGTCGCTCGCGGCGACGCAGTGGGCGTACACCGGCTTCCACCCCAACGCGGGCATGGAAGGAGCAGCGGCCACCGTCCTCTCCTGCATGCAACTGCTCGACCACGAACCGGAGATGCTGCTCCCCTCGCACGGCGAGCCGGTCACCGACCCGCCCGCGTCCGTGAAGCGGCTCCGCGGCCACCTCCAGGACCTGATCGACATGCGGCGCGCCACCCCTTGGCTGCCCGAGCCCCTCCTCGACAGCCCCTGGAAGACGGTCACCCCCACCTGCTGCGCAACACCACCAGCATGGCCAACTCCTACGCCCTGCTCTCCGAGCACGGAACCGCGCTGCTCATCGACTTCGGCTTCGACCTGACCACCGGACTGCCCGGCGGCCACGACCGCTCATCCCGCCGCCCTCTGCTGGCCTCCATCGAGGCGCTGCGCCGCGACCACGGCATCGACCGGGTCGAGGTGGCGCTGCCCACGCACTACCACGACGACCACGTCGCCGGGTTCAACCTGCTGCGCGAGGTGCACGGCACCGAGATCTGGTCCCCCGCCCACATCGCGCCCGTTCTGACCGCGCCGCTCCGCTGGGACCTGCCGTGCCTGTGGTACGACCCCATTCCCGTCGACCGGGTGCTGGCCGACGCCGCCCCGGTGCGCTGGCGCGAGTACGAGATCGGGGTGCACGAGCTGCCCGGCCATACGCTCTACGCGGCGGCGTACTCCTTCACCGCGGACGGCCGACGCGTCATCGCCACCGGTGACCAGCAGAACACCGCCTGGAGCCCGGGCGGGGGAGCGCCCGAACTCCTCAACTACCAGTACCGCAACCGATTCCGCGTAGACGACTTCGTGCGCAGCGCCGAGCTGTACCGCACCCTGCGCCCCGAGCTGATGATCAGCGGCCACTGGTTCCCGTACGAGGTCACCGACGGCTATCTCGACATGCTCCTGCGCCAGGGCGAGAAGCTGGCCCGGCTGCACCGGGAGATTCTGCCGCGCGAGGTCGACTTCGACGCCGAGGGGTTCGGCGCGCGCATCGCCCCGTACCGCAGTGCGGTGGCTCCCGGCGGCGTCGTTCCGCTGCGGATCGAGGTCCGCAACCCGTTCCCCACGCCCGACCGCGCCACTCTGCGGACGGTGCTGCCGACCGGCTGGTCGGCCGAACCACTGGTCGCGGAAGTCGATTTGCGCGCCGGTGAAGTGCGCGAGGTCGACGTCACGGTGTGCATACCCGACGGCTGCCCGCCGAGCGAACGAGTCCGGCTCGCCGTCGACCTGACCGTGGGGCGCATGGCCTTCGGGCAGCAGGCGGAGGCCCTGGTGAGCGTGCGATGACGATCACGGACACGCCGACTGTGCGAGCGCACCACGACGAGCAGGGGATCCATGTCACCGGCCCGGGATGGCGGATGACCGTCGCCCCGGACGGGCTGACCGCCCTCCTGCACGGCCCGGCGGACGCCGCCCGCCCCGCCCACCCCGTACTCCTGCAACTGCACGCGGCCCTGGACCGCACCGACCGCAGCGACGAGACGGTCGCCGTCCGACCGCCGCGTCTGGAGTTCGAGGCGGGGCCATCGGGCTCCGGGCACCCCGTCGTCACCGTTGAGCGCCGCAGCACAGCCTGGCGGACGGCCCGCACCCGCGTCGTCTGCGGCCCCCGGGGCCCCGAGTTCACCTGGACCGTCGAGGGCGGCGGCGCCCTGCGTACGTCCCGGCTGTTCGCCGTGCGGGCGGCGCTCGGCGGGCGCGGCGGCGGACTCCGCCCCAGCGGCCACGACTGGGCGACCCTGTTCACCCCGAACCCCGGTCCGCCGCGCCGGCTCACCCGGACCGCGCGGGAAAGCGCCACGATCGGTGTCTGCGGCGACGCACGGCCCGGCCGAGGGCACTGGTTCTTCACGCCCGCGCCGCTGGCCTTCGCGCTCACCGGCACCCCGATGGCCGACGACATCGCACCGGAACGGGCCGACGCCGCGGACGGCTGGTGCCGGCTGGGCGTCGGCGCGCCCGTCGACGCGCTCACCTTCACCCGCCTCACGTACGAGCCCTCCGACGGCGGCTTCCACCTCGCGCTCGACCACGAAGGCCATACCCGCGTGGAGGGCGCGTACAGCACACCCTCGGTCCTGGTCTCGCCCGGACACCGCGACCCGTACGAGGCCCTGCGCGCGCACCACGACTGGCTCACGGAGCGCGGCTGGTCGGCCCGCCCGGCGACGGCTCCCGGCGAGCGGCCCGCCTGGTGGTCCGAGCCCATGTTCTGCGGCTGGGGTGCGCAGATGGCGCGCGCCCGCGACACCGGACTGGCCGCACCCCTGCTGAGCAGCCGCGCCGAGTACGACGCCCACCTCGCCCACCTGGAAGGGCACGGGCTGGTCCCGGGAACCGTTGTCGTGGACGACAAGTGGCAGGAGGAGTACGGGCGGTGGCAGCCGGACGAGCGGCGCTGGCCGGACCTGCGCGCGTGGATCGCCGAGCGGCACGCTCGCGGACAGCGGGTACTGCTGTGGTGGCGGGCCTGGGCCCACGAGGGCGTCCCGGACGCGTGGTGCGTGCGGACCGCCGACGCCGCGCCCGTCGTGCTCGACCCCGAACACCCGGACGCCCGAGACCACTTGGCCGAGACAGTACGGCACATGCTGAGCCCCGAGGGCCTCGACGCCGACGGGCTCAAGATCGACTTCACGGCGGACACCCCGACGGGTGAGAGCCTGCGCCACCACGGCGACAGCTGGGGCATCGCCCTGCTGCACCGCTACCTCCGCGTCATGTACCGCGCGGCGAAGTCCGCCAAGCCGGACGCCCTCGTCGTCACCCACACCCCGCACCCGGCCTTCGCCGACGTCACCGACATGATCCGGCTCAACGACATGCTGCGGCTGGACGACCCCGACCCGTACGCCCCCATCGTCCCGCAGATGCGGCAGCGGGCCGCCGTCGCCTCCGCGGGCTGCCCGGACCTCCTCGTCGACACCGACGACTGGTGCGCCCCGGACCTGGAGCAGTGGCGGGCCTACACCGCCGTGAAGGACGAGCTCGGCGTCCCGGCGCTGTACCTGACGACGAAAATGGACCGTACCGGCGAGCCGCTGGAAGAGGTCGACTACGCTGCGTTGCGGCAGCTGTGGGCCCGCTGGCGCACGGCACACGGTCACGCGGCGAAGGAAGGGTCCGACTGATGGCGAGCGGTACTGCGGGACGCGGGGGCCAGGCCGGAGGCAGACGGGTCCGCGCCACACTGCGCGACGTCGCCGACGCGGCCGGCACCTCGCACTCCACCGCCTCCCGGGCCCTCGGCGGGCACGGTTACGTCGCCGACCACATCCGCGAGCGGGTGCGGCAGGCCGCCGAGCAGCTCGGCTACGTCCCCGACGTCAGCGCCCGCACCCTCAAGGGCCGCTCCAGCGAGCGCGTCGGACTCCTCGTCTCCGACCTGCGCAACCAGTTCTACGCGGAACTCGCCGCGGGCGTCGAGCACGCCCTGTCCGCCGCCGGCTTCCAGATGGTCCTCGTCGACGACCACGGCGAGGAACAGCGCGCACTCGCCGGGGCGCGCGCCTTCATCGCCATGCGGGCCGACGGGGTCCTGCTCGCCCCGGTCGGCAGGGTGGCCACGGAGACCCTGGTCGGGCATGGGGTGCCGGTGGCCGAGGTGGACCGCCGGTCGGGGGTGCGCGGCTGTGACGCGGTGACCATCGACAGCGAGCGGGGCGCCCGCCTGGCCGTGGAGCACCTGCTCGCTCTCGGCCACCGCAGGATCGGCCTCGTCGTGGACGAGATCCGCTGGGACACCGGCAGGGGCCGCCTCAAGGGGTATCGCGGAGCCATGCGGGCGGCTGGGCTCGCGGTGTCGCGCCGGTATGTGCTGGACCTGAGCCAGACCGCCGGGCCGCCCGACGAGGAGGTTGCCCGCTTCCTCGCCGCGAACGACGACATGACCGCCGTCTTCGCCGCCAACAACGTGATGGCCGAGCTGATCTGGCAGGAGCTGGCCCGTCGGGGCACCTCGGTGCCGCGCGAGGTCTCCGTGATCGCCTTCGACGACCTCGGCTGGATGCGGATGGTGGCCCCTGGGCTGGCCGCTGTACGGCAGCCCGTCTTCCGCATGGGGAGCGAGGCCGCGCAAGCGCTCCTCGCCCGGATGGCCAGGGGCGGCGGCGGGCGCAGCGAACACACACTCCTGGAGCCCGAGTTGATCGTCCGGGGCTCCACCGCGCCACCCAGGGGCTGACCGCCGCGCGTCCGGGACCGGCCGCCCCCGCGCAGGGGCGGCCGGTCCGCGTGTCCGCGCCCTGCCCCCGTGTCCCCGAAATCGCCACCGCTGAGCGCGGCTCGGGTCCGCTCGTCCGGGAAATCGCCCCAGCCGGGGCCGGTTGAACCGTTGACGCTCGTCCCCGATGTGGCTACGTTCTCATGTGGGAACGATGCCACACGGCGGAACCGGGGGGCGAGAGCCGCAGCGCCCGCCCCGCGACCCGCGTGGACGTCGATCCCCGCAGCCGGCCCGCCGCTCGAAGGAGAGACCATGGCGGCTCCACCACCTCAGCCCCGCGACCGGGCGCTCCGCAGCACAACGGGACCACGGTCCGCCGGACAGGCCCTGGTCGCGGCCCTCGTCCTGCTTCCCGCACTGACCGGATGCGGCGGAGTGACCTTCGCCGACTCCCGCTCCGACACGTTCACCACCATGGGCTTCGGTCTGGGCGACGCCCTCGCCGCGGACCGCCTCGACACCGCGCGGACCGCGCTGAAGGCGCGGGGGCTGACGGTCAAGGTCAACGAAGGCGCCTTCGACGAGCAGCAGTTCCTCTCCGCCGTCGCCGCCGGCGACCCGCCGGACGTGGTGGACATGGACCGCACCCTCATCGGCGGCTACGCGGCGCGGGGCGCGCTGCTGCCGCTCACCGACTGCCTCGCGCGCGAGCACATCGACACCGGCGACTACTACCCGAACGCGATCGCCGAAGGCTCACTCGACCGTGTCGTCTACGCCCTCCCCGACTCGTACGACAGCCGCCTGCTGCTGACGAACGACCGGGTGCTCCACCAGGCCGGGACCGAAGCCGCCCAGGTGGACACGGGGGACTGGACGGGGCTGAAGAAGCTCGCCGGCACCGTCGCCCGGCACAACGACGGGAAACTGACCCGGATCGGCTTCGACCCGAAGATCCCCGAGTTCTTCCCGCTGTGGGCGAAGGCCAACGGCGCCGACCTGATCAGCGCCGACGGCCGCACCGCCGAACTCGACGACCCCAGAGCGGTCCAGGCCCTCGCGTACGCCGTGAGCCTGATCGACGCCCAGGGCGGCTGGAGCCGCTTCAAGTCGCTGCGCGACTCCTTCGACCAGTTCGGCGCGAAGAACCAGTTCGTGAAGGACCAGGTCGGTTCGTACCCGATGGAGGACTGGTACGTGAACGTGCTCGCCGGTGCCTCGCCCGACGTCGATCTCGCGGCCGGCGTCTTCAAGGACCGCGAGGGGAAGACCCTCAACTGGGCCTCGGGGCTCGGCTGGGCCATCCCCAAAGGGGCCAAGCACCCCGAGGCCGCCTGCACGTTCATCAAGAACATGACGTCCACGTCGTCGTGGGTGCACGCGGCGCGGGCGAAGGCGAAGGACGTACGCAAGGCCGGGGCGCCCTACACCGGGGACGTGACCGCCAACATCGAGGCCGACCGGATCATCGAACACGACGTGTGGAAGCCCACGGGTCACGCCGCCTTCGACCAGGCGACCCGCATCGTGTTCGACCTCGCCCGCAAGGGCTTCTCCGTACCGTCCAACGCGGCGGGCACCGAGTTCAAGACGGCCTGGCAGAACGCCGTCAACCGGGTCCTGTCCGGTGAGCAGACCCCGCGGCAGGCCCTCGACCAGGCGCAGCGCGAGGCGCAGAGCGCCCTCGACCTCGCCAACGAGGGGCGGAGGTGACCGGAGTGGCGCATCCCGTGACGACAACACCCGTACGCCACAAGCCGCGTAGCGTCTGGCGGCGTCGTGAGACCTGGGCCGCGTACGGCTTCATCTCGCCGTGGATCGTCGGCTTCCTCGGCTTCACGGCGGGGCCGATGATCGCGAGCCTCGTCCTGTCCTTCACCGACTACGACGGCATCGGCGCCTCGCACAACGTGGGACTCGCCAACTACCGGCAGCTCTTCCAGGACCCGGCCGTCACCAAGTCCCTGCTGAACACCCTGGTGTTCGCGGCGCTCCGCGTGCCGTTGTCCATGGCGTTCGCCCTGCTCCTGGCGATGCTCCTGCTCAGGGCCGGCCGCGCCTCCGGGATCTTCCGCACGCTGTTCTACCTGCCGGTGATGACACCGTCCGTCGCCGTCGGCATCCTCTTCCTGCTGCTGTTCAACGGCAACGTCGGCCTGATCAACCACGTTCTCGGCTTCGTCGGCATCCAGGGCCCGGCCTGGACCACCGACGGCTCCTGGGTCAAGCCGGGACTCGTCCTGACCAGCCTGTGGTCGGTCGGATCCACCGTGATCATCTATCTCGCGGCGCTCAAGGGCGTCCCGAAGGACCTCTACGAGGCGGCGGAACTGGACGGCGCGGGACGGGGGAGGCGCTTCTGGCACGTCACCCTGCCGCAGATATCCGGCACCCTCTTCTTCACCCTCATCGTCAACACGATCGCCGCGCTGCAGACCTTCACCGAGGCGTACACGGCCTTCTTCGGTAGCTCCAACTCGCAGACGTACAACAACGACGCCGCCCTCTTCTACGTCGTGTACCTCTTCCAGCAGGCGTTCCAGTACATGCACATGGGGTACGCCTCGGCCCTCGCCTGGCTGCTGTTCCTCGTGATCCTCCTCATCACGATCGTGCAGGCCAAGGTCAGCAAGCGGTTCGTCTACTACGAGGGGGACCAGCGATGACCCAGCTGACCGCCCGGCCGGAGCCCACCGAGGCTCCCGCCTCCCCGGCGGCCGTCGTCGCGCGCACCGCGCCCCGGCGCCGGGAGACCGAACGGCCCGCGCGCAAGGCCCTGCGGATCGCGAGCCTCCTGGTGGCGGCCGGCGTCTTCCTCTATCCGTTCCTGTGGCTGATCAGCGCCTCCCTGAAGCCCTCGACCGACGTCTTCGACAACGCGCTGATCCCGCGTGTGTGGCAGCTGGACAACTACGCCGAGATCTGGCGGGCCGTCCCCCTGCTCCAGTGGGTCGGCAACAGCATCGCCGTCACCCTCGCGGCGGCCGTCACGGTCACCGTTTCCAGCGCCCTCGTCGCGTTCGGCTTCGCCTACTTCCGGTTTCCCGGGCGTGACGCGCTGTTCGCGCTCGTCATCGGCACGATGATGCTGCCCGCGGTGGTGACCATGGTCCCCCAGTACCTCATCTGGAACTGGCTGCACCTGGCCAGCACCCAGGTCCCGCTGTGGGCACCGAACCTGTTCGGCAGCGCCTTCTACATCTTCCTGCTGCGCCAGTTCTTCCTCGGCCTGCCCCGCGAGCTGTTCGAGGCGGCGCGCATCGACGGAGCCTCCTACTGGACGATGTTCTGGCGCATCGCGGCGCCGCTGTGCCGGCCCGCGCTCATCGTCACCTTCGTCTTCGAGGTGCAGGCTTCCTGGACGGACCTCGTCCGGCCGCTCGTCTACCTGCGCGACCCGCAGCTCTACACCGTTCCGCGCGGGCTGAAGGCCGTGCTGGACCAGTTCGGCGCGGGCGGCGAGATGCGCTGGGACATCGTCTGCGCGGCGAGCGTCGTGGTGACGGTCCCGATGATCATCGCCTTCTTCGTCTGCCAGCGGCATTTCACCGAGGGCATCGCCACCACCGGAAGCAAGGGCTGACCTGTCCATGATCCTCTACGACGACCGGGCCCCGGGCGACCGCGCCGTGCTCGCCCTCGACATCGGCGGCACGAAACTCGCCGCGGGCGTGGTCTCCGGCGACGGCACCGCGCGCTCCTTCGTGACCTGCCCGACGCGGACCGAGGAGGGCCCCGAAGCGGCTCTGCAACGGCTGTTCGCACTCGGCCGGGAGGCGCTGACCGCGGCCGGGATCGCCCCGGAGCGGGCCGCCGACCGACTGGCCGGCTGCGGAGTCGGCTGCGGCGGTCCGCTCGATTCGGCGGGCGGCGTCCTCATCGCACCGCCGCACCTGCCGGGCTGGCTGGACATCCCCATCACCCGGCTCGCCCATGAGCAGTACGGACTGCTCACCGTCCTCGACAACGACGGCACCGCGGGCGCGGCGGGGGAGTGGCGCTTCGGAGCCGGCCGGGGCACCCGCCACCTCGTCTACCTCACCGTGTCGACCGGGATCGGCGGCGGCGTCGTCCTCGACGGCCGCACCTACCGGGGCGCCACCGGAAACGGCGGCGAGCCCGGCCACGTCACCGTCCGCTCCGACGGCCGCCCCTGTCGCGGCTGCGGCCGCACCGGCTGCCTGGAGGCGTACGCCTCGGGCACGTCCATCGCCGAGCGGGCCCGTGAGGCCCTCGCCGCCGGGGACCAGCGGAGCGTTCTCGCCGCACTGCCCCACCCCGGGCCCACGGCCGCCGACGTCGCCGCCGCCGCACGCGACGGCGACCCCCTCGCCACGGCGCTGTGGGACGAGACCACCGACCTGCTGGCCGAGGGCCTTGCCTCCATCGTCAACCTCTACGAACCCGAGCTGGTCGTCCTCGGCGGCGGCGTCACCCGCTCCGGAGAGCAACTTCTGTCCCCGGTGCGGGAGAAGACGCGCCGCCTCGCCATGAGGCCCGCGGCGAACGCCCGCATCGTGCGCGCCCGGGCCGGCGACCGGGCCGGAGTCCTCGGCGCCGCCGCCATCGCCCTCGAACGCCTCGTCGACGACCCCGCCCCCTGCCGGTCGCCTGACCGCCCGGCCCCCCACCGCAATCAGGAGCCCCATGTCCGCCCCAGCCCCCGGCCGCGTCCCCGCACCGCTGCAACTCGACGACCACCTCGCCGCCGCCCGCCGTCTGGAGGAGGTGCTGCCCGCCCTCCACACGGTCGGCGACCTCCTCATCGGCGTGTTCCGGCGCGGCGGCCGCCTCTACACCTTCGGCAACGGCGGCAGCGCCGCCGACGCCCAGCACCTCGCAGGCGAGTTCATCGGCCGCTACCTGCGCGAACGCCGCGCCCTGCCCGCCGTATCCCTCGTCACCGACCCGTCCGTGGTGTCCTGCATCGGCAACGACTACGCGTACGAGGAGGTCTTCGCCCGCCAGGTCGAAGCCCTCGCCACCGCCGACGACATGGTGGTCGGCTTCACCACCTCCGGCCGCTCGGCCAACGTGATTCGCGGCCTGGAGGAAGCCCGCAAGCGGGGCGCCGTCACCGTGCTGTTCGCGGGCGGAGAGCAGGGCGGCATGCCGGCCGCCGCCCACGCCGACCATGTGCTGGTCGCCCCGGCCACCGCCACCGCCCGCATCCAGGAGATGCACCTCACGCTGCTCCACCTGCTCAGTGAGCACGTCGACGCCTGGGCCGCGGGCGTCGCACCGGCCCCCCTTACCGACGCGCGGCAGGAGACCCCCGCATGAGCACCCCCGACCCGACCCCGCCCGTGTCGCCCGCCTCGCGCGAGCGCACCCTCCACCTCGTCGGCAACGCCCACATCGACCCCGTATGGCTGTGGCGCTGGCCCGAAGGGCTCCAGGAGATCCGCGCCACGTTCCGCTCCGCGGTCGACCGCATGGAGGAGTACCCCGACTTCGTGTTCACCTGCGACTCCGTCATGTACCTGGAATGGATCGAGCGGCACGACCCGGAGCTGTTCGAGGAGATCCGCAAGCGGGTCGCCGAAGACCGCTGGCAGATAGTCGGCGGCTGGTGGATCGAGCCGGACTGCAACATCCCCTCCGGTGAGTCCTTCGTCCGCCAGGCTCTCTACGGGCAGCGCTACCTGATCGAGAAGTTCGGGAAGGCGGCCACCGTCGGCTGCAACCTCGACCCGTTCGGCCACAACGCGACCATCCCGCAACTGCTGCGCGGCGCCGGAATGGACGGCTACGTGTTCCTGCGGCCCGGGCCCCACGAGCAGGTGCTGCCCGGCCAGTTCTTCCACTGGGAGGCCCCCGACGGCTCCAGGGTCATCGCCTACCGGCTGCCCAACGAGTACTGCACCCCCGGCAAGGACATCGGCAACCACATAGACAAGTCCCTCGCGATGATGCCGCCGGACGAACCCGAGCTGATGGTGTTCTACGGCGTCGGCAACCACGGCGGCGGCCCCACCAAGGCGAACCTGGACTCCATCGCCCGCCTCGACGCACTCGGCGGCCTGCCCCGCATGGAGCAGAGCCACCCCGAGAAGTTCCTCGCCCGCGTCCGCGACCGCGACGACATCCCCGTGCACACGGGCGAGCTCCAGCACCACGGGCCGGGCTGCTACTCCGCGCACTCCGGCGTCAAGGCGTGGAACCGGCGCGCCGAGAACGACCTCCAGCGCGCCGAGAAATGGGCCGCCGTCGCCGCCGCCGTTGCCGAAGAGGCATACCCGGCGGACCAGTTGACGGAAGCGTGGAAGCTGGTCCTGTTCAACCAGTTCCACGACATCCTGGCCGGCACCTCGATCCGGTCCGCCTACGAGGACGCCCGCGACGACTACGGGCGGGCCCGCTCGATCGCCGCCGAGGTGTTCAACCGCGCCGTGCAGGCGATCGCCCGCCGCGTCGACATCCCGCTGCGCGAGGAAACAGTCCCCCTCGTCGTGTTCAACCCCCACCCGTGGACCCTGGAGTCGGACGTCGAGTTCGAGTACGCGCAGGCCGCCGCCGTGCGCCTGACCGATGACACCGGCGCCCCCGTGCCGGTCCAGCTCACCCGCTCCGAATCCACCATGCAGGGCAGCCGGGGCCGCCTCGCCTTCCGCGCCGAGGTGCCGCCGCTCGGCCTGCGCGTCTACCACCTGCTGCCCGGCGCCGACCGGGGCGGCGACAGCCCGGTGCGCGCCACCGGCACGACGCTGGAGAACGAGCACCTGCGCCTGACGGTCGACCCCGCCACGGGCTGGCTCTCCTCCCTGTACGACAAGGCCACCGGTGCCGAACTGATCCCCGAACGCCCCGGAGCACACGCCGTCGTCGTGGACGATGCCAGCGACACCTGGGGCCACCGCGTCCGCGCCTACGACCGGGCGATCGGCTCCTTCACGCCCAGCCGCGTCCGCCTGGTCGAATCGGGCCCGGTCCGCGCCGTGCTGCGCGTCGAGTCGGCGTACGGCACGTCCACGATGTCCGAGGAGATCGTGCTGTCGGCGGGCGCCCGGCAGGTCGAGGTACGCACCGTGGTCGACTGGCACGAGCGCCTCAAGCTGCTCAAACTGCGGTTCCCGACCGCCCTCACCGACGTGACCGCCACGCACGAGATCCCGTACGGCCACCTGGAGCGCATCCCGGACGGCACCGAGGAGCCCACCCAGGCCTGGGTCGACGTCACCGGCACCCTGCCCGGCGGCACCCGCGCCGGACTCGCCGTCCTCAACGACAGCAAGCACGGCCACGACGTACTCGGCGGCGAGATCGGCACGACCGCCCTCCGCAGCCCCGTGTACGCCTGGCACGAGCCGAGGATCCTCGACGAGGACGGCGTCTACGACTACCTGGACCAGGGACGCCAGGAGTTCCGCTACGCGCTGCTCCCGCACGGCGCCGACTGGCGCGCCGCCGACCCCGTCCGCCGCGCCGCCGAACTCAACCAGCCCCCGTTCGCCCTCCTGGAGACCTTCCACACCGGCCCGGTCCCCCAGCGCGCGAGCTGGGCCGACGACGGTGCCGGCGGTGTCGTGGTCACCGTCGTCAAGGGCGGCGAGGACGGCGACTTCGTCGTGCGCGGGTACGAGTCGCAGGGCCGCCCCGCCACGGTGCGCGTCGCCCTGCCCATGCTGGGCGAACAGCGCTGTGTGGAAGCCGAGTTCGGGCCCCATGAGATCAAGACGTTCCGGATCCCTCGCGACCCCGCGTCACCGGTCGTCGAGACCGACCTGCTCGAACGGCCCCTCGGAGCACCCGGGGGCGCCTCACTCGCGGCCCGGCCGGGCCCGATCGGCGCCTGACAGGCACCCGACCCGACGAAGCCGAGGGCCCGGCGGGCGCTCCGTACACCTGGAAGACGGGAACACGCATGACGGCGCACCGCGCTGCCGCGAGCGGGAACGGCGTGACACTTCGGACCCGGGCACAGGGCGGCCTGGCCGAACTGCCCTACGTCGTCATGCTGCTGACGGACGAGGGGCGGCTGCCGGTCCCCGCCGACGACCTGGTCCGGGACCCCTCGGGCGCCCTCCACCTGCGCGGCGAGGCCCACGGCTTCGCCGCGCGGCTGACCCTCACCCCGCGCCGGGACGAGCCGTCCTACCAGGCCACCCTCACGGTGGACCGCGTCGCCGACCGGGCCCTCGCCGCCGGACTCCGCGTCGAACTGCGGCTCGGCGCGGGCGACGATCCGGGCTGGCTTGTGCCCGGCGCCTTCTACGGCGAGAACCGGCGCGCCGACTGCACCCGCCCCTACCCCCGCTACCACCCCGACCCGGCCGAGTGCGCCGCCGACCCCACCGGCCTGACCTCGCCCGCCTGGTCGCTGCGCGCCGACCGGTGCGCCACGCCCGCCGTGTTCGCCCGCGACACCGAGGGCGGAGCCGCGCTGGCCACCGCCGAGCACGGCCCGCTCGGCGAGCAGGGCGTGGGCTTCGCCGACGACGGCGGCCGACCCGTTCTGCGTCTGCACTTCCCGTACCGCGAGGAGCCCGTCTCCTACTACGGCTCCGGCACCCCGCGCCCGGCCGACACCCCCACCCACCTCTGGCAGCCCGGCGAGCAGCGCACCCTGCGCTTCACCGTCCACCTGCACGACACCGACCCGCACGCCTACGCCCCCGTGCTGCGCACCCTGCACCGGGCGACCCCCGCCCACCCGGAGCCCGCCGCCTGGATCGGCATCGAGGAGGCCGCCCGGCTCTCCGCCGAGGGACTGCACCGCTGGCACTACCGCCCCGACCCGCCCGTCCTCCTGGAAACCGCCGCCTTCGACCGGGAAGCCCTCGGCGAGAACGGCGACCGGCCCGCCATGCACGTCTCCTGGGTGAGCGGCACCCCGTACGCGTACGCCCTGCTGCTCCACGCCCGCCGCGTCGGCGACGAGACCATGGCCCGTGACGCGGCCGCCGTCATCGACCACATCTGCGCCCACCTCACCCCGGGCGGCACGTTCTGGGGCCAGTGGAGCGCGAGCGGCGGCTGGTCCGCCGGATGGACCGGCGACCGGTGCCGCGTGCACGCCCGCACGCTCGGCGACGCCACCCTGTTCACGCTGCGCGCCCTCGCCGCCGAGCGGGCCCACGGCGCGGAGCACCCCGCATGGGACCGGGCCGTACGCTCCAACCTGGCCGCCGCCCTCGCCGGGCAGGACCCCCTCACCGGACGCCTCGCCGCCGCCCACGACACCGAAACCGGCAAACCGCTCGACCACGAGGGCGCCGCCGGGCTCGCCTGGATCGCCGCCCTGGTGGAGGCCGCCGACCTGTTCGGAGAGCCCGCGTACCTCGACGCGGCACGACGGGCCGGAGACGCGTTCGCCGACGACGTGCGCTCCGAGTTCCTGTGCGGCGCGCCCGAGGACGTGTCCCTCGCCCCTACCTCCGAGGACGGCTACAACGCGGTCATCGCGTACACGCTGCTCCACGAAGCGGGCGACCGGGACGGCCGCTGGCTCGGCCTGGCCCGGCGCGCCGCCGACTGGACCCTCACCTTCCGGTACAGCTACGACGTCGCGTTCGCGGAGCACACCCTGCTGGGCCGCTACGGCTTCCGCACCCGGGGCGGCGACCAGGCGTCCCCGTCCAACCAGCACCTCCACGCCTTCGGCCTGATCTGCCTGCCCGAGTGGGTGCGGCTCGCCCGACACCTCGGCGACCCCTACTACCTGAGTTCGGCCCGCGAGAACCTCGACTGCTTCCGGCAGTTCGTGGCCCGCGCCGACGGCGACTTCAACGCCTACCGGGGCATGGTCAGCGAACGCTTCTACCAGACCGAGTGCTTCCAGGCGAAGGGCATGCTCCTCACGCTCTCCCATGCCTGGTCCGCGGGCGTGCTCCTGTACGCCTGCGAGCGGGCCCGCGAACTCCCCGAATTCCAGGAGGACCTGTGACAGGCACCGCCCCCCGCGACAGCACACTCGGCACCCTGCGCTTCCCCGACGGGTTCTCCTGGGGCACCTCGACCTCCGCCTACCAGGTGGAGGGCGCCGTGGACGCCGACGGCCGGGGCGAATCCGTCTGGGACCGCTTCTGCCGGGTGCCCGGTGCCATCGAGCGCGGTGACACCGGCGACGTCTCCGTCGACCAGTACCGGCGCCGCTCCGAGGACGTGGCCCTCATGGCCGGACTCGGCACCAACGCCCACCGCTTCTCCCTGGCCTGGCCCCGCATCCAGCCCGAGGGCACGGGACGCGCCGAGCAGCGCGGCCTGGACCACTACGACCGGTTCGTCGACGACCTGCTCGCCCACGGCATCCACCCGCTCGTCACCCTCTACCACTGGGACCTGCCCCAGGCCCTCCAGGACCGCGGCGGCTGGCGCGACCGCGACACCGCCCACCGGTTCGCCGATTACGCCGCCGTGTGCCAGGACCGCCTCGGCGACCGCGTCCACGACTGGGTCACCGTCAACGAACCCTGGATCGTGGGCCTCCTCGGCCACCAACTCGGCCTGCACGCACCGGGCGAGAGAGACCTCAAGGCATCCGTGACCGTCATGCACCACCTGCTGCTGGCCCACGGACTCGCCGCGCGCGTGCTGCACGACGGCGACGCACACGCCCGTACCGGCATCGCCTACAGCCTCTTCCCCCACACACCCGACAACCCCGGAAGCGCCGCCGACCGGGCCGCCGCACACGCCTCGGACGGCTACGTGAACCGCTGGTTCCTCGACCCGGTGCACGGCCGCGGCTACCCCGACGACACGCGCACCCACTGGGAACGGGCGGTGGGCGCCCTGGACTTCATCGAGGACGGCGACCCGGACACCATCGCCGCCGCGAGCGACTTCATCGGCGTCAACTACTACACCCGGCGCATCGTCTCGGCCCGCCCCGGTGACGGCCCCTGGCCCTGGCGGGTCGAACCGGGCCGGGCCGACGTGGACCGCACCGACCTCGGCTGGGAGATCGTCCCCGACGACCTGACCGCCCTGCTGCTGCGCCTGCACCGCGAGTACCCGGGCGTCCCCCTCCTGATCACCGAGAACGGCGCCGTGTACCACCACGAGCCCGATGCCGACGGCGCCGTCCACGACGCACCCCGCACCGCGTTCCTGCACGCCCACCTCAAGGCCGTGCACCGGGCCCTCGCCCAGGGCGCTCCGGTCGAGGGCTACTACCACTGGTCGCTCCTGGACAACTTCGAGTGGGCGATGGGCTACCGGCCGCGCTTCGGCCTCGTCCACGTCGACCGTTCCACCCAGCGGCGCACCGTCAAGGACAGCGGTCACTGGTACGCCCGCGCCGCCCGCACGGGCGGCATCCCGCGATGACCCCACCGGCACCGGCCGCAGGCCCCACGCCCCCGTCGCGGACGCGCACCGGAGGCACCGCATGAACACACGATCACCGCTCCTCGCCGGCATCGACATCGGGACCACCCACATCAAGGCCCTGATCAGCGACACCGACGGCACCGTGCTCGCCCGCGCCGTACGCCGCACACCCGTCGCCCCCGGGTACCGGCACCCCGCCGACGGCGTACTCGCCGCCGCCCTGGACGCCCTGACCGACTGCGCCGACGCCACCGGTCGGCCGCCCGACGCGATCGGCGTGACCGGCATGGCCGAGACGGGCGCGCCCCTCGACCGCGACGGCCGGCCCCTGGACGACCTGCGCGCCTGGTCCGACCCCGAGCCCGCCCCGTACGCCCACAGCCTCGGCGCGCGGCTCGGCTCCGGCGCCCTGCACCGTGCCACCGGCGTCCTGCCGAGCGCGAAGGTGCCCCTGGCCAAATGGTGCGAACTCGCCGACCGCGAACCGGAGACGGCCGCCCGGATGCACACCTGGGCGGGCGCCGCCGACCTGCTGGTCCACGCGCTCACCGGCCGCCTCGGCACCGACGCCACCTTCGCCCAGCGCACCATGGCCTGGGACCCGCACCACAAGCGATGGATCGAGGAACTGCTCACCGAGGCAGGGCTCACCACGCGGCACATGCCGCCCGTGCACGCGCCCGGCGACCCCGTCGGCACCGTCACGCGGCCCGTCGCCCTGCGCCACCGCCTGCGCGCCGGGGCGCCCGTCGTCGTCGCCGGACACGACCACCTCGTCGGCGCCTGGGCGGCCGGAGCACGCACGGCCGGGCAGGTGGCCGACTCGATGGGAACCGCCGAGGCCGTCCTCACCGTCAGCGCCACACCACCCGACCACGCGGCAGCCGCCGAGGAGGGCATGTCCTGGGGGAGGCACGCGAACGGGGAGCACTACATCCTGCTCGCCGGCATGCGCGGTTCGGGAGTGCTCGTGGAATGGGTCTGCGACCGGTTCCTGACCGGTACGAGCGGCGGCGACCGGTACGCCGCGTTCGAACGCCTCGTCCGGTCGCTGCCCGCGACACCCACCGGCCTCGTCCTCACCCCGTACCCCGGCGGGCGCAGCGCACCGCGGCCCGACCCGCACGCGACGCTCGACCTCCGGGGCCTGGGCCTCGGCCACGGCCCCGCGGACCTGGCCCGCGCCGTCCTGGAGGGCACCGCGCACCACGCCCGCTGGATGGCCGACGTCCAGGCCACCGTGTGCGGCGCCGCCCCCGACTCGGTGACCCTGCTCGGCGGCTCGACCCGGCTGCGCCCGTGGACCGAACTGAAGGCAGCCGTCTGCCCCTGGCCCACCCGGTTGTGCGCCGAACCGGAGGCGCCCGCCCTCGGCGCCGCCCACTGGGCGGGCGCCGCCCTCGGGCTCGACCCCGCCGCGCCCACCGCACCCTCGGACCCGGTCGTCCCCGACCCGGCGACGGCCGAGGCCCACCGGGCCTTCCACCACGACCGTTTCCTGGCAGCGGTCGCACCGCCACCCCCGTGACCCTGCGGCCGAGGCCGCCCGTACCACCCCACCCGACGCACACACCGGAGAGACCCCACCATGACCACGCGCGCCGACCGCCCCGCCCAGCTCGCCGGGGGCTCCGTCGCCCCGTGCCGCCTCGCCCGCCCCACCGGCACCTTCGCGATGGTCGCCGCCGACCAGCGCGACTCGCTGCGCACGATGATGGCCGAACGCGCCGGGGTGCCCGGCGACCGTGTCCCCGACGACGACCTCACCGAGTTCAAGCTCGCCGTCGCCCGCACGCTCGGCCCGTACGCCTCCGCGCTCCTCATCGACCGCCACTACGGCTACCACCGGCTCGTCGCGGAGCAGGTGCTCCCGGCGAGCTGTGCCCCGATCCTCGCCGTGGACGCCCTCGACCAAAAACCCGGGCAGCCCGTCGAAGACACCTCCCTGGACCCGGACATCGACCCCGCGGCGGCCGCCGCCGACGGCACCCACGGCCTGAAACTCCTCGTCATCTGGCGCCGCGACGACCGACGCGACGAACGCGTGGCCCTCGCTGCCCGCTTCGTGGACCTGTGCCGAGCGGCCGGACTGGCCTCCGTCCTGGAACCCGTCGCCCGGCCCACCCCCGCCGAAGAGGCCGCAGGCACCTTCCGGCTCAACGACGCCATCGTGGAGGCTGCCCGCGAACTCGCGCCGCTGCGGCCCTCCCTCTACAAGGGCCAGGTCCCCGACGGCGGCACCGGCCCGCTCACCCGGCTCACCGCCGCGTGCGAGCGCATCGACGCCGTGGTCGACGTCCCCTGGGTGGTCCTGTCCCAGGGCGTCGCCCCCGCCGACTTCCCCACCGCCGTGGAGGCGGCCTGCCGCGCCGGAGCCTCGGGATTCCTCGCCGGACGCGCCCTGTGGACCGACGCCCTGACCGGCGACCGCGATGCCGCACTGCGCGGCCCCGGCACCGACCGGCTGCGCGGGCTCGGTGAGATCGTGGACGCCCACGGCCGCCCCTGGTGGCAGGCGCCCGCCGCCGCGGCGGTGACCGCATGAGCCGCCGCCCCCGTGTGTGCCTCGTGCACACCGTCGCCTCCCTGCCCGCGGTGTTCACGCCCCTGCTCGCCGAACTCGCCCCCGGCGTCGACCCCTACCACGTCGTGGACGAAAGCCTCCTGGCCGACACGATCGCCCACGGCCGGCTGCCCCGTACCACCGCCCGTCTCGCCGCGTACGTCACACACGCCGAGGCGGCCGGGGCCGACGCGGTGCTCGTGACCTGCTCCTCCCTGGGGCCCGCCGCCGAGGAGGTCCGCGCGCTCACCGCCCTGCCCGTGCTGCGCGTAGACGAGCCGATGGCCGAAGCGGCCGTCCGCACCGGAATCCGCATCGCGGTCCTCGCCACGCTCGATTCGACCCTCGCTCCCACGGCCGGGCTCGTCACCCGCAAGGCGGCCGAGGCCGGCACCCCGGTCACCCTCGACACCACGGTCTGCCCCGGCGCGTACGCCGCTCGGACCGCCGGAGACCAGGACCGCCACGACGCCCTGATCGCCGAGGAAGCGCGCCGTCTGGCCGCCGACCACGATGTCCTCGTCCTCGCCCAGGCATCGATGGCAGCTGCGCTCACCGCGCTGCCGGACGACGCTCTCGGCGTGCCGGTGCTCACCTCGCCGCGCAGCGGCGTCGCGCAACTCGCCTCCCTGTACGGGGAGGCCCGGCCCGAGGAGACCGCCCGCTCATGACCGTACTCGGCTGCATGGCGGACGACTTCACCGGCGCCACCGACCTCGCGGGCAACCTCGTCGCCACGGGCCGCCGCACCGTGATCACCATCGGCGCGCCCGTGGACCCCCTGCCCGAAACGGACGCCGTGGTCGTCGCCCTCAAGACCCGCACCGTGCCCGCCGCCGACGCGGTCCGGGCCGCGCTCGACGCCCACCGCGCCCTGCGGGAGCAGGGGTGTACGCGGTTCTGGTTCAAGTACTGCTCCACGTTCGACTCGACACCGCGCGGCAACATCGGGCCCGTCATCGACGCCCTGCTCGACGCGACGGGCGCACCCTGGACGATCGCCTGCCCGGCCTTCCCCGCCAACGGCCGCACGGTCTACCAGGGCCACCTCTTCGTCGGGGACCGGCTGCTGAGCGAAAGCGGTATGCGTCACCATCCGCTGACGCCCATGACCGACCCGGACCTGGTGAGGGTGCTCGGCGCGCAGACCCGGCATCCGGTCGGGCTGCTGCCCCATGCGGTCCTGCGCGCCGGAGCCGCCGCGACCCGGGCACACGTCGAACGGCTCACCGCGGTCGGCGGCGCCCGCGTCCTGGTCACCGACGCCCTCGACGACGCCGACCTCGCCGCCGTCGAACAGTGCGCCCGCGAACTGCCGCTGGTCACCGGCGGGTCCGGTCTCGCCCTCGCCCTGCCGCCGGGCGCCGCACCGGCCGCCGCCACGATCCCCACCGCACCCGGCCCGCTCGCCGTCCTCGCCGGAAGCGTGTCCGAGACGACGATCGCGCAGACCGCCCACGCCCGCCGCCTGCTGCCGCACCGCAAAGTGCCCGTCGCGGATGCCGTGGCCGACCCGCCGGCCACCGCCCGCCACCTGGCGGCCTGGGCCCGGCCGCACCTCGACACCGGCAACGGCGTCCTCGTGTACAGCGCCGACCACCGTGAAGAAGTGCGCGACGCCCAGAAGGAGTTCGGCGCGGAACGAGTCGCCACGGCGCTGGAGGAAACCCTCGCCGCATGCGCGCGCGACCTCACCGCCGGAGGGGTCCGGCGCCTCCTGGTCGCAGGCGGCGAGACGTCCGGGGCCGTCGTCTCGGCACTCGGCATCCGGGCCCTGACCGTCGGACCCGCCATCGCCCCCGGCATCCCGTGGACGAGCGCCGACCACCGCGGCGGCCCCCTCAACCTGGCCCTGAAATCAGGCAACTTCGGACCCGAGGACCTGTTCACGACGGCGGAGGACCACCTGTGACCGGCCCGCACACCGACCCCGCGGCCGCGCTCGCCGCCGCGGGCCGCCACCTCGCCGCGCTCGGCCTGAGCCCCGGGACCTCGGGCAACCTCAGCCTCCGCACCGCCGACGGCATCCTCGCCACCCCGACCGGCCGTCCCCTCGCCGCACTGGAGGCGAGCGGCCTGAGCCTGCTGGACAGCGGCGGCCGCGTCCGGAAGGGGCCGCCACCGACCAAGGAGGTGCCCCTCCACCTGGCCGTCCACGACCGCCTCGCCGGGGCAGCCGCCGTTGTCCACCTGCACTCCACCTACGCGGTCGCCCTCGCCTGCACCGAACCCGACGACCCGGACGACGCGCTCATCCCCTTCACCCCGTACGCCGTCATGCGCCTGGGCCGCGTGCCCCTCCTCCCATACGCCCACCCCGGCACGCCCGAACTGGCCGACGGCGTCGGACACCTGCCCGAGGACACCGCCGCCTTCCTGCTCGCCCAGCACGGGCCGGTCGCCGTCGGCCGGGACCTCGACGAGGCCGTCGGCAGGGCGGTCGAACTCGAAGAGGCGAGCCGCCTCCAGTTCGCCCTCGCGCCCGCACCCCGCGTCCGCACCCTGACCCCCGCCCAGCGGGCCCACCTCACCGCCCGGACCCGCCGGACCGCCGAACAGCCCACCGAGGACCCCGTATGAGCACGACCCGGACCACCGACCAGTGGTGGCGCACCGCTGTCGTCTACCAGATCTACGTCCGCAGTTTCAGCGACAGCGACGGCGACGGCCTCGGCGACCTCCCGGGCATCACCGCCCGGCTGCCGTACATCGCGGACCTCGGGGCCGATGCCGTGTGGATCACCCCGTTCTACCGCTCGCCCATGCACGACGGGGGCTATGACGTCGCCGACCACCGCGCCGTCGACCCGCGCTTCGGCACCCTCGATGACGCGGACGACCTCATCAGGCGCGCCCACGAGCTGGGCCTGCGCGTGATCATCGACATCGTGCCCAACCACACCTCCGACCAACATGCCTGGTTCAGGAAGGCGTTGACCGCACCTCCGGGCAGCGGGGCCCGCTCCCGTTACGTCTTCCGCGACGGCAGAGGTGACGGCACCGCCCCACCCACCGACTGGCAGTCCGTGTTCGGCGGCCCCGCCTGGCGCCGGGTTCCGGACGGCCAGTGGTACCTGCACCTGTTCGGCCCCCACCAGCCGGACCTCGACTGGAGCCACCCCGAGGTACGCGCCGACTTCGAGGACATCCTGCGCTTCTGGCTCGACCGGGGCGTCGACGGATTCCGCTTCGACGTCGCCCACGGCATGGCCAAGGACCTGGCCGACCCCCTGCGCGACCTCGGCCCCGCCCAGGTGCACCACCGCATCGTCGGCGACGGCTGGCAGGGTGACCACCCGTTCTGGGACCGCGAGGACGTCCACGGCCTGCTCCGCGGATTCCGCCGCGTCACCGACGCCTACACCCCGCCGCGCGCCACCGTGGCCGAATCCTGGGCGGCGCTCGACCGCCGAGCCCTCTACACCCGCCCCGACGAGCTGCACCAGGCGTTCAACTTCGACTTCCTGAACACGCCGTGGCAGGCCGACGCCCTGCGCGCCACGATCGACCGATCCCTCGCCCTGGCCGCCGGCACCGGCGCGGCCCCCACCTGGGTGCTCTCCAACCACGACGTCGTACGGCACGCCTCCCGGCTCGCCCTGCCCCCCGGCGTCGACCCCGACGACTGGCTCCTCACCGACGGGCGGGCCCCCTCCGTCGACCCCGGTCGCGCCGCCCGCCGGGCCCGCGCCGCCGCACTGCTCCTCCTGGCCCTGCCCGGCGCCGCGTACCTCTACCAGGGCGAGGAGCTGGGTCTGCCGGAGGCCGCCGACCTGCCCGCGGACGTCCTCCAGGACCCGGTGCACGACCGGTCACGCGGACGCCGCAAGGGCAGGGACGGCTGCCGGGTCCCCCTGCCCTGGGCCACCACCGGTCCCTCGCTCGGCTTCGGCCCCGGCCCCGCGTGGCTCCCGCAGCCGGCCTCGTACCGGCCCCTGAGCGTCGAGGCGCAACGCCGCGACCCGGACAGCATGCTGGCGCTGTACCGGCGGGCACTGGCCCTGCGGCGCACGTACATGAGCGCCGGCACCGGTACCGACGCACCCTTGCGCTGGCAGGGCGGGAGCGCTCCGGGAATCCTCGACTTCCACGCCGGAAACCTGCGCTGCGTAGTGAATCTCTCCCACGGGCCCATGAGGCTCCCGACCGACCACTCCCCCCTGCTCACCAGCACCCTCGCCGACGCGCCCCAGGACGCACTGCTCCCGGACGAGGCGGCCTGGCTGACGGACGTCAGGGAGGAGTGAGGTCGTCGGTCTGGGCGGCCAGGTCGCCATGCGTACCGGTCAGGTGGTGGCGAGTGGCGGCCAACGGGGCGATCAGGTCGGCGGGGTCGTCGTGGGCCAGGGCCGCGCGGAGTTCACCGACAGGCCGATGGGCGGCGGGCGGAAGATCGGTGAGCGCGATGATCTGGCCGGCGAGGCGGCGCAGGTCGGCCGCGTTGCGTCGGGCCCAGGCGGCGGAGTCGCGGCCGGCCGCCCGGGCCTGGCGCGTGGCCTGGACCCGCTGCTCGCCGGTCGTACCCGCCGGGCCCGGGCGGCCCCTCAGGTAGCGGCGCTCGGCGGCCTGGCGACTGGCGACGCCCAGCGGAGGGGCGAGGTCCGCCCAGCTCGCCCCGGCGTCGCGGGCCGTTTCGATCAGACCGGTCTCCCACCCGGCGAGTTGCTCGCGCACCTGTCGCAGCAGCGACAAGGAGGCCAATGCCTGCTCCGGACCGGGCGCAGGGGTGTCGGCGGCTCCGTGCCGGGCCTCGCGCAGCGCATCGTCGATGGCTTGCAGAGCCGCCGCGGCGGCGAGGAACGACACCGGACCGTCAGCTCCGGTGCCCGGCGAGGACGGCTGATCGGCCGCGGCCATGGGCCCCTCCTTCTTCGTCATCGTTCGGATGACATCTTGGTTGTCATCCATTGGATGACATGTTACAACAGTGCCAGTGAGGCGCATTGGCAGCAACTGCCTGAACCCGCTGGAGGTGTTTTCCATGTTGATGCGCACTGACCCGTTCCGTGAGCTGGACCGGCTGGCACAGCAGATGATGAGCCCGGGCACCTGGTCGAGGCCGTCGGTCATGCCGATGGACGCCTATCGCGAGGGCGACGAGTACGTGGTGGCGTTCGATCTGCCCGGCGTCGCCTCGGACGCCATCGACATCGACGTCGAGCGGAACATGCTGACCGTCAAGGCCGAGCGCCGGCCGGTGGCGAAGTCCGACGACGTACAGGTCGAGCTGTCGGAGCGGCCGCTGGGCGTCTTCTCCCGCCAGATCGTGCTCGCCGACACCCTCGACACCGAGCGCATCCAGGCCCACTACGACGCCGGGGTCCTCACCCTGCGCATCCCGATCGCCGAGCGCGCCAAGCCCCGCAAGATCGCGGTCGGCGTCGGCTCCGGACGCCAGGAGATCTCCGGCTGAGGCCGCCCGGTACGTGCGGAGGGCGGGGGCCCGACCGGGCCCTTCCGCCCTCCGCCTCCTCTTCGGCCACCCCACCTGACCCGACGCACCACTCCACTCCGGCTTCGAGAAAGGCAAAGACCGCAGTGACCACCGACGTACGCGCACCACTCGGGCACCAGCAGCAGTACTCGACGGCGTACGAACAACTGCTGGAGAAAGTCCGCTACGAAGGCGCCTACCCCACCCGCGAGCGCGCCGAGGAAGCAGTCCGCCTGGTCCTCGCGGGGTTGGGGCGCCAGCTGACCGGCGACGAACGCGTGGACCTGGCCGCCTGCCTGCCCACGGAGGCCGCGCGGGTCCTGACCGCGCAGGTCCCCGGCCTCCAGCCGCTGACCGGCTGGGCGTTCGTCAAGGACCTGGCCACCCGCTCCGGCGCCCCCCTGGCCCCCACCCGCTGGGACACCGGATCCGTCTTCTCGGCCGTCGCCGCCCACGCGGGCCCCGACCTGATCACCCGCGTCCTCGACCAGCTCCCCGCCGGCTACGCGCTGCTCTTCGGCCGCGCCGAACTCGCCCGGGCCGCGTAATCACAAGTGGCCCGCTCCTGCCCGGGAGCCGGCAGCCGGGTCACCCGGTCGTACGGGCGGCCATGTCGAGGAGCCTCTGGAGGCTCAGGCCGTGCGCCGCGTCGATGCCGGTCCCGACGCCGGTGCGGATCGCGGTGGCGAACTCGCGCCGCAGGACGGGCCAGCACTCCTCGTGGTCGATGCCGGCAGTGTCGTAGACCAGTTCCTCGTCGGGGCCGAACAGCTCGACCCGGGTCCTCGCCCGGGGCAGTCGCACGCTTCCGGAGAGGGACGCCTGGCTGACGGCGCCGTTCTCGTGCTCGCAGGTCAGCTCGACCCATCGGCGCGGGTCGCCGGTGGCCCGTACGGAGGCGATGGGCGCGACCGCGGTGTCCAGGATGTCGAGGAGGTGCGGGCCGAGGTCGAGCAGGGCGCCGTGCTCCAGCCGCCAGGAGGTGGCGAACTCCCCGCCGAGGAAGGCCCCGTGCAGATAGCAGGAGCGGGCTCCCGTCACCTGGTGCCCGGCGGCCTCGGCGAAGAAGGCGCGGGTGACCGGGTGGTAGCGCTTCGTCAGGACGAGCTGGGAGATCACCCCGTGCTCGGCGACGGCGTCCGCGACCGCGTGTGCGGTGTCGAGGTCGGCGCCCAGCGGCTTCTCCAGGAGGAGGGCGCGGCCCGCGGCGGCGGCGCGTGGGGCGAGGGCGGCCTGCACGGCGGGCGGTACGGCGAAGGCGATCGCCTCGCAGGTGTCGAGGAGTTCCTCGAAGGAGCCCGCCACCGGCGCCCCGTAGGGTGCGGCGACCTCGGCCGCCGCTTCCGGGCGGCGGGCCCAGACCCCCGCGAGCACCGTCTCCGGCCCGGCGGCCAGCATCCGGGCGTGCATGGCGCGGGCCCACGGGCCCGCGCCCACGAGGCCGGTGCGGACAGGTTCATGGGACCAGGCGGGCGGCAGGGGGTGGTGCTGGACATGGTGCTCTCCGTCGATGTGCGGGTGCGGTGCGTTCGCGCCGGGCGTCCCGGGGCGCGGGCCGTCTCAGACGCCGTTCGCGCTCCTGGCGAGAGCCGCGAGGCGGGCGTCGGCGCGGTCGGGGGCGTACAGGTGGTCGATCACCATGCGGGCGGCTCCGACCAGGGCGGCGCGGTCGCCGAGTTCGGAGGTGACGACCTGGAGGTGTGCGGTGGTACGGGGCATGGCGCGCTGGTAGATGAGTTCGCGTACGCCGGTGAGGAAGGGGGTTCCCGCGAGGTCGCCGCTGAGCATCAGCACGCCGGGGTTGAGCAGGGTGACGACCGTGACCAGGACCTCGCCGACGCGCTGCCCCGCCTCCCGGGCGAGCCGGACGGCGTCGGGCTGGCCGGCGGCGAGGTGGTCGCGCACGTCGGACCCCGAGGCGGTGGGCACCCCGGACGCGGTGAGCTGGCTCGCGATGGACCGTCCGCTGGCGACGGCGGCGAGGCACCCGTAGGACCCGCACATGCACAGGGCGTCGGGACGGTCGTGCAGCCGGATATGGCCGATGTCGCCCGCTCCGCCGTCGATGCCCCGGTAGACCTCGCCCTTGACGACGACGCCGGCGCCGATCCCCGTGGACGCCTTGACCAGGACGAAGGCGCTGCAGTCCGGGTGGCCTGCCCGCTGTTCGGCCAGGGCCATCAGGTTGGCGTCGTTGTCGACGAACACGGGCAGCGGCCCCTCGGTCGGCATCGGCCCGACGTGCTCGGCCCATGCTTCGCGCAGCCGTTCCCGTACGGGGAAGCTGTCCCAGCCGGGCATGATCGGGGGCTGGACGATCCGGGCGGTCTCCCAGTCGACCGGCCCCGGTACGGAGAGCCCTATGCCGCACACCCGCTCGGCCCCCACGCCCGCCTCGGCGAGCAGCGGGCCGAACCAGCGTGCCAGCCGGTCCAGGGCGATGTCGGGGCCGTCGGCGATGACGAGGGCCCCGGTGTGTTCGGCCAGGACGGTGCCGGCCAGGTCGAGTACGGCGACGCGGGCGTGCCGGGTCTCCAGGTCCGCCACGAGCACGACGGCGTGCCCGGGGTCGAACTCCAGCCGGGCGGAGGGGCGTCCGCCGGTGGAGGTGCCGGTCGCGCCGCGCAGCCACCCCGCTCCGAAGAGCTGGTCGAGCCGGTGTCCCACCGTGGAGCGGGACAGGCCGGTCGCCTGCTGGAGCTCGCCGCGCGTGGTGGCCTCGCCGCTGCGGATGAGCTGCAGCAGATGTCCCGCGCCGGCCTGGTTCCGTGCCATCCCCGTGGTCCTCACCCTCAGCTCTTGTCCGCACCGCTGGTCAGGCCCTCGGTGAGGAGCCGTTCGGCGGAGAAGAACAGGAGTACCACAGGGATGGTGAGCACGACCGATCCGGCCATCAGCACCGTCTTGGACACCTCGATGCCGTTGGCCAGTTGCTGGAGGCCGAGCGAGACCGTCCACCGGTCGGGGTCGGCCGCCAGGAAGAGGAGGGCGAACAGGAATTCGTTCCAGGCGATCATGAAGACGTACAGCCCGGTGGCCATCAGGGTCGGCAGGGCGAGCGGCAGGATGATCTTGCGTACGGTCTGGAGCCGTGACGCCCCGTCGATCGCCGCGGCCTCCTCGATGCTGAAGGGGATGGTGACGAAGTAGTTCTTCAGCATGTAGATCGAGACCGGCACGGTCTGTGCGATGTAGACGATGGCGAGCCCGACCAGACTTCCCGACAGCCCCATCTTCGCGAACATGACGAACAGCGGCACGGCCAGCAGCGTGGCGGGGAAGAGATAGACGGCCAGGAAGAGTGCGCTGACCTGGCGGTTGCCGAAGAACTTCAGCCGGCTGACGGCGTACGCGCCCGGTACGGCGGCGGCGAGGGTGAGCAGGACCGTGGCGACGGCGACGAGCGCGGAGTTGACCAGCATGCCGAGGAAGCCCTGGCCGCCGTCCTCCGAGGACTTGAGGACGCTCTCGTACGTGTCGAGCGTGAAGTCCTTCGCCGATACCCAGAGGTTGCCCGGGTCGAGGAGCAGCGCGTCGATGGGCTTCACCGACAGCATCAGCATGTAGTAGAAGGGCACGATCGTGATCGCGGCGAGGAAGACGATCACCACCCAGCGCATGACGCCGAAGAACCGTTCCTCGAACTGGGCCCGGGTGAGCCGGTTCCGCCGTGGCGCGGGCAGCGGGCGGCCGGTGCGCTCCGTGCGGTCGCGGGTGAGGGTGGGGGCGGTGGTCATGCCGATTCCTCCTGCATCTTCTTGCCGAAGAACTTGAAGTAGATGCCCAGGAGGGCCATGAGTACGACGGCGAGGACGAGGGCCTGTGCGGACGCGGCCCCCACGTCGAAGCGCGAGGTGAGGAAGTCGTAGACGCGCACCGCCACCACGTCCGTGCCGGAACCGCCGCCGGTGAGCAGGTAGATGTCGTCGAACTTGTTGAACGTCATGATGAAGCGCAGGACGGACAGCAGGGCGATGACGGGCATGAGCTGCGGCAGCAGGATGTGCCGGAAGCGCTGGGAGAGCGTGGCGCCGTCGACCTCCGCGGCCTCCTCCAGGCCGGCCGGTACCGCCTGGAGGCGGGCGAGCATGAAGAGGAAGGCGAACGGGAAGTAGCGCCAGGTCTCGAAGGCGATGACGGTGAGCAGCGCCAGCGGGATGTCGAAGTGGACGCCCAGGAAACCTACTTCGTAGGACCTGGTGGAGAGGAAGGCGATGGGGTCGTCCCACCCGAAGAGCTTGCGGCCCCACTCGTTCACGATGCCGTACTGCGGGCTGAGCGCGACCTCCCAGACGAAGGAGACCGCGACGACGGGCGCGACGTACGGCAGCAGCATGGCGGCGCGCAGCACGCCCCGCCCACGGAAGGGCTTGCGCAGGGCGAGGGCGGCGACCAGCCCGAGGACGACGGAGCCGGCGGTGGCGCCGACGGTGTAGAGGAGGGTGGTGCCGAGGCTGCTCCAGAAGCCGGGGGAGCCGAAGACCTGGGAGAAGTTGTCCAGGGTCCAGCGGCCGAAGAGGCCGTTCTCCTGGATGTTCACCAGCTTGGCGTTCTGGAAGGCGAGCAGGACGGTCCACAGGATCGGCAGGATCACCACGACCAGGACCACGAGGAAGGTGGGGGTCACGAAGGCGAGCCCCGCGCGGTTCTCCCGCCTGCTCGAACTCTGCGATGGGACGCGGCGCTTCTTCGCGCCGCTCGTGATTGTGCTCATGGGACGGTTACCTCGTGGGGGAGCGGCGTAGGGCTACTGGAGGGACTTCTGGAGGGCGGTCACTTCTTCGTCGGCCTCCTCGGCGGCCCGGTCGGGCGACAGCTGGCCGCTGGTCATCGCGCCGATGGCCTTGGCGACGGGGAGCTCGCCGTTCGTGGCACCGACGAGGGTGCCCTGCCCTTGGGTGAGGCCCCACCGCTGCATGCCGCCGACGCCCTTGACGAGCTGGTCCAGCAGGGCCGGGGGTACGCCTTCTGCATGGATTCGCGGTGGTCGACGCCCATGACGCTGGCGCGCCAGTCCTGCTCGAAGGAGCCGGGCTTCTGTGCCGTACCGGTGCGGACGGGGAGCTTGCCCTCCGGGGCCATGCCGAACCAGTCGGCGTACCCCTTGCCCATCATGTACTCGATGAACTTCCGGGAGGCCCCCGTCTCGGCGGTCCTGGTGACCGCCCATGACGTGATCTCGCCGAACTGCGCGGGTTCCTTGCCGTCGGGCCCCTTCAGCGCGGTGACGACCCCGGTGTTGCGGGCGAGGAACTTGGGGTCCTTCTTGCACTCCGGGCAGCTGGGCAGCGCGTCGGAGCGCAGCCCCGCCAGCTCGTCGAGCAGGAAGGACGACCAGACCATCATCGAGGACTTGCCGGCGAAGTAGGTGGCGCGGGTGGTGTCCACGCTCTGGGTGCCGGGCGCCCCGTGCTCGCGGGCGAGGGTGTCGTACGCCTTGAAGGCCGTGCGGCACGCGGGGGAGTCGAGGGCGGGCTTGCCCGCCTCGTCGACCAGCTGGCAGCCGTTGGCCAGGGCGAGGTCCTCGAAGCTCTGCTGGGTGAAGACGTCCGAGGGGTCGGTGGCCAGCGAGATGCCGTCCCGGCCGCCCTTGTCGAGCGCGGCGGCGGCCTTCAGGGCGCTTCGGTAGTCGTCCGGCGCGTCGAGCCCGGCCTTGGCGAACAGGTCCTTGCGGTAGACGAGGATCTGGAGCCAGGCGTCGGAGGGGACGCCGAGCCGGGTGCCCCCGTCGGAGGTGAGCGCGAGCGCGTTGCTGTTGAACGTGTCCGGCCTCAGGTCCTTCACGATGCGGTTCGCGACCTCGGTGTTGAGCAGGCCGTTGCCGTACATCTGCCAGACCTGGCCCATCGGGACCGCTCCGATGACATCGGGGAGCTTGCCGGCCGCCGCCGCGGACATGATCAGCTGCGGCAGCTGTGCCTCGTCGACCCCGACGAGGTCGACCTTGACACCGCTCTCCTTCTCGAAGCGGCTGATGACCTTTCTGGTCGCCGCCATCCGCGGCGGCAGGTTCTCCTGCGACCACACCGTGATCCTGTTGTCGGGCCGCTCCGCGCCCGAGCTGCCGGAGCAGCCGGCCAGCAGGCCCCCGGCCAGGGTCGCGGCGAGCCCGAACAGGGTCACCCTCGACCGTCGGGTCTTCATCACCATGCTCTGTCCTCACGCCACTTACGCACTTACCTCACGCATCTCAGCATTACTTTTGCGTGTTGACAAGACATAACTCTGAGATATCTTCGACGGAAGTCAGCGAGCAACACCCCTCCAAGCGCTACCGGAGCTCCCCGTGGAACGCGTCGTCCAGTTCACCGGCCCCCGTCAGGTCGAAGTCGCCGAGCACGAGAGCGCTCCGCTGCCCGCCGGGCATCTGCGGGTCCGCACCCGCTACTCCGGCATTTCGGCAGGAACGGAACTCACCGCCTATCGCGGGACGAACCCCTACCTCACGCGCACCTGGGACGCCGAGGCCCGGATCTTCCGCGACGGGGCCGCCGGGATCGAGTACCCGGTGGCCGGCTGGGGCTACTCCGAGGTCGGCGAGGTCACCGAGGTCTCCCCGGAACTCGTCGGCACGCCCGGCATGCCGACCGTGGGCGACCTGGTCTGGGGCATCTGGGGCCACCGCAGCGAGGGCATCGTCCCGGCCGAGCGCATGGTCGGCCACACCCTGCCCGCCGGTCTCGAACCGCTCGCCGGGGCCTTCGCCCGGGTCGGCGCCATCGCGTACAACGCGATCCTGGCCGCCGACATCCACCTCGCCGAGGACGTCGCCGTCTTCGGCCAGGGCGTCATCGGCCTGCTCACCACCCGCCTCGCCCAGCTCAACGGCGCCCGCGTCACCGCGGTCGACGCGCTCGACGGCCGGCTCGAGACAGCCCGGGCCTACGGCGCGCGCCACACCCTCAACGCCCGCACCGAGAGCGTCGCCGAACGCATCCGGGAGGCCACCGGGGGAGCGGGCGCCGATGTCGCCATCGAGATCAGCGGGGTCTACCCGGCCCTGCACGAGGCCGTCCGCTCGGTCACCGTCGGCGGCCGGGTCGTGGCGTCCGGCTTCTACCAGGGCGACGGCGCGGGGCTGCGCCTCGGCGACGAGTTCCACCACAACCGGGTACAGCTGATCTGCTCCCAGATCGGCGGGGTCCCCCCGCAGCTCGCGGGCCGCTGGACCGTCGAGCGGCTCCAGCAGACCTTCCTGTCGCTGGTCGCCGAAGGCCAGGTCGATGTGGAGTCCCTGGTCAGCCATGTCGTCCCGGCGGCCGACGCCGCCGACGCCTACGTGCTGCTCGACGAGAAGCCCGCCGACGCCCTCCAGGTCGTCCTGGAGTTCTGAACCGGCGTACGCCCCCGACCCCACCCCCCCAGAACCCCGAGCGCCCTCCACCCGGCGCCGAAAGGCATCCCATGCTGAAAACCGCCTGCCAGGAACAGCTCCTCCCCGGCGACACGCTCCAGGAGAAGTGGGCCTTCGCCCAGGACGCCGGCTACGACGCCGTGGAACTGCGGTCCAAGGGCGACTTCCACTTCCGTGACCGGCTGCCCGAGCTGAAGCAGGCCCTCGCCGACGGCGTGGTCATGCCGACCGTCTGCGTCGAGATGCTGCACTTCTTCGCCGCCTTCGACGACGACCTGCGCCGCGACGCGATCGAGCAGATGAAGTCGCAGCTCTCCGTCGCCGCCGAGATCGGCGCGCTCGGCGTGCAGACCCCCGCGTCGTACGGCATGTTCTCGCGCAGGCTCCCGCCCTTCGAGCCGCCGCGCACCGAGGAGCAGGACCGCGAGGTGCTGCTGGCCGGTCTGACCGAGCTGGGCGAGCACGCCCGCCAGGAGGGCGTCACCCTCTACCTGGAATCGCTCAACCGGTACGAGGACCACATGGTCAACCGGCTGGACCAGGCCGTCGACCTGATCCGCGCGGTCGGCCTGGACTCCGTCCGCATCGGCATCGACAGCTACCACATGAACATCGAGGAGGCCGACCCCTCGGCCTCGATCCTGGCGGCCGCCCCGTACATCGGCCACGCCCAGGTCAGCGACTCCAACCGGTTCCAGCCGGGCGCCGGACACCTCGACTGGCCGGCCTGGATCGGGGCGCTGCACAGCATCGGCTACGACGGCTACCTCGCCGCCGAGTGCCGGCTGACCGGCGACCCCCTCGCGGCCGTCCGGTCCATCCCGTCCTTCCTCCGGAGGTCCGGCGCGTGACCTCGCTGCTCGAAACCCCCGTGCCCGCCGCCGCCGACGACCTGACCCTTCGGCGCGGCGCGGCACGGGTACTCCTCACCAACTGGACCGGCTCCTCCACCGTCCCGTCGCACGGCCTGTACCCGCACCAGTGGAGCTGGGACTCGGCCTTCATCGCGATCGGACTGCGCCATCTCTCGGTGCGACGGGCCCAGCGCGAGCTGGAGAGCCTGCTGGGCGCCCAGTGGGCCGACGGCCGCGTCCCCCACATCGTGTTCAGCCCCGAGGTACCCCTCGACGCCTACTTCCCCAGCCCCGACTTCTGGCGCTCCTCCACCGCCGGCGCCCCCTCCGGAGCCCCGGCGGGCACCGAGACCTCCGGCATCGTCCAGCCCCCGGTCCACGCGCTCGCCGCCTGGCTCGTCCACCGGGCCGACCCGGAGACCTCCCGCAGCCGCCGCTTCCTGCCCCGGCTGTACGACCGGCTGGTGGCCTGGCACGACTACCTCACGGACCGCCGCGACCTCGGAGGCGGCGGCCTGGCGGCCATGGTGCACCCGTGGGAGCCCGGCATGGACAACAGCCCCTGCTGGGACGGCCCGTTGCAGCGCGTCGAACCGGCCGCCCCCGGTTCGTACCGGCGCGCCGACCTCGCCCACGGGCAGGCCGCGGAACGCCCCACCGACCTGGACTACGGCCGGTACGTCCGGCTCGCCACCGACTACCGGGACAGCGGCTACGCGGACGCGCGAGGCACACACGCCTTCGCCGTCGAGGACCCCTGCGTCAACGCGCTGCTCATCGTCTCGGAACACGCCCTGGCCCGGATCGCCGCCGAAACCGGCGCGGACCCCGCCCCCACGAGGAGCGGGCGGCCCGCCTGACCGACGCCCTGGTGGAGCGGCTCTGGTCGCGCGCCGACGGCATGTTCCTCGCCCGGGACCTGGTCGCCGACGAACTGATCCCGAGCGCAGCGTCGCGGGGCTCGTCCCGCTCATCGTCCCCGGCCTCCCCCGGGACACCGCCGACACCCTGCTCGCCACGGCCCGGGGGAGCGGGTTCCTGCTCGGCCGGATCCCTATGGCACCCTCGTACGACCTCACCGGGCACGCCTTCGACCCGTCGCGCTACTGGCGCGGCCCCGCCTGGTTCAACACCAGCTGGCTGCTGGAGCGGGGGCTGCGCCAGTACGGCCAGACCCGTGAGGCGGCCGTGCTCCGGGCGGCCATGCTCGACGCGGCGGGCACCAGCTCCTTCGCGGAGTATGTGGACCCCTTCACGGCCGAGGCCCGCGGCACCCGCGCCTTCGGCTGGACCGCGGCCCTCACCCTCGACCTGCTGGCGGACGAGCCCGCTTCCCCGGACGCGCTATCGATCGGAGTACGCACATGAACGGCGCTCCCGGACCGGACACCACCCTGGTCCACGCGGGCACCTTCGCCGTCCTCGGACCCGACGGCGGTGTCAGAGGCCGCCGCGGAACCTCCCCCGACGGACTCTTCCACCGCGACGCCCGGCATCTGAGCCGATGGACCCTGACCGTCGACGGGGCCGCGCCGGAGGTACTGGTGCCGTCGTCCGGTGAAGCGTCCGCCCTCTGCGTCCTCACACCGCCGGGCACCCGGGACGAGCCGGCCGCGTACACCGTCTTCTGCGAACAGGCCGTCTCCGCCGGTGTGCTGACGGAGTCTCTGCGACTGGTCAACAACCGCCCGGTGCCCGTCGAGGCGGTCCTCTCCCTGACCGCGGACGCCGACTTCGCGGACCAGTTCGAGCTGCGGTCCGACAAGCGCCGGTACGAGAAGGACGGCGCCCGGCGCACCGCGAGCACGGACGGGGACGGAGTCACCTTCACGTACGAGCGAGGCGCATGGCGGTCGCGTACGACCGTCCGGTCGTCCCCCGCCCCGGCTGCGATCCGGCCGGTGCGCGCACCGGACACCGCCCACCGGCTGGACTGGCATCTGGAGCTGCCCTCCCACGGCGCGGCCGAACTCCTGCTCACCGTCACGGCGTTCGCCCACGGCGCACCCGCTCCGGCCGCCGTCCGCACCCCGGCCGAGGCCGTCGCGGAGCACGCGGCGGACACGGCGGCCTTCACGGCGTCTCCGTTGCCCATCCCCGCCGGGGCACCCGAGGGCCTGGCCGACGCGTGCGCACGCGGGCTGAGCGACCTGGCGGCGCTGCGTGTTCCGGCCAACGGCCCGGACGGCGAACGCGTCCTGGTGCCCGCGGCGGGAATCCCCTGGTTCCTCACGCTCTTCGGCCGGGACTCGCTCTTCACCTCCCTCTTCGCGCTGCCCTACCGGCCCGAACTGGCGGAGGGCACCCTGCGCGCCCTCGCGGCGACCCAGGGCACGGCGTACGACGCGGACCGGGGAGAACAGCCGGGCCGCATCGTCCACGAGATCCGGCACGGCGAACTGGCCCACTTCCGCCAGGTCCCGTACGGCCGCTACTACGGCTCGGTCGACGCCACCCCGCTCTTCCCGGTCCTCCTGGACAGCTATACGGAGACCACCGGCGACCGCACCCTCGCGACCCGCCTCGAAGACCAGGCGCGGGCCGCGGTGTCCTGGATGTTCCGCGACGGCGGCCTGGACGAGTCCGGCTACCTGGTCTACTCGCCCGACCCCAAGGGCCTGGTGAACCAGAACTGGAAGGACTCCGAGGGCGCGATCTGCTTCCTGGACGGCTCCCAGGCCGAGGGCCCGATCGCCGTCGCGGAGGCGCAGGGGTACGCCTACGATGCGCTGGTGCGCACCGCGCGGCTGGCCCGCTCGGTGTGGGGCGACGCCGCGTACGCCGACCGCCTCGACAGCGCTGCCGCCGACCTGCGGGAGAGGTTCCTGCGGGACTTCTGGATGCCCGGCCCCGACTTCCCGGCGCTGGCCCTGGACGGCCGGGGCCGCCAGGTCGACTCGCTGGCCTCGGACGCGGGCCATCTGCTGTGGTCCGGCATCCTGGACGCGCCACACGCGGAGCGCGTGGGCCGACGCCTGCTGGAGCCGGACTTCTTCTCGGGCTGGGCCATCCGCACCCTGGCATCCGGCCGGCCCGGCTACCACCCGCTCTCGTACCACCGGGGCACCTGCTGGCCGCACGACAACGCGGTCATCCTGCTCGGGCTGGCGCGGTGCGGCCTGAAGGAGGAGACACGCAAGGTCGCCCTCGGCCTGCTGGAAGCGTCGGCCCACCACGGCCACCGACTCCCGGAGGTGATGGCGGGCTACGCGCGCTCCCAGCACCCCCGACCGGTGCCGTACCCCCACTCCTGCTCACCGCAGGCGTGGGCGGCCGCGACACCGCTGGCCGTGCTCACGGCCCTACGGGAGACGGAGCACTGACCAGCGCTGCCTCTTCGGAGTCGTCCACGAGGCGGGAGCGGCCCCGGGCGGTCCCGCCTCTCAGCCCACCGGCTGTCCGACCAAGTGGTCCGATACCCCGGTCGCGTCGGGGGTGTAGAACTCCCTGATGGCCTCGCTCCAGGCCGGGACCGCTACCTGCTCCGTGCCCACGGGCTCCAGCGCGTCGAACAGGGCACGGGTGTTCGGCTGGGCGAAGCCGATGGCCGCCATGACCGCCATGAACGTCTCCCGCTCGACCAGCCCGTCACCATCCGGGTCCGCCACACCCGTGAGCGCCCCGGCGAACTCCGCGAGCGCCGGACCGAACCGCTGCGGGTCGAGGACCACCGTCCGGAACTCCTCGGGGTCCACCTTGCCGTCGCGGTTGGTGTCCGCGTTCTCGGCAAGAGCCTTCCAGAACGTCCGGAAGGCAGTCACCATCGCATCGCGCTTCTCCGCGCCCGCCTCAGGAACCGCAGCCGTGACCCTCCGGGCCATCAGCTCGAAATCGTCGGCCTCGATCGCCCCGTTCCCATCGGCATCGAACAACGTGAACACCAGCCGGACCCGCTCGACCGCTTCAGCGCGCATGAGCACCTCACCCCTCAGACAATCCGCGTACTTCGCATGACGAACCCTAGGGACGAACTGTCAGACGTTGTCCCCGCTCACACGGCGTTCACCCGAACGAGACCGTGATCGCAGCGCTGCGCCCGGTCAATGCAGGATGCTGACGGCGCGGGCGATGACGAGCAGGGACGTCGTCAGTGCCGCGATGCTCTCGATGCTCATCAGCAGTTTGGCGCGGCTGGAGAGCGGCATGGTGTCGGTGGGGCTGAAGGCGGTGGAGTTGGTTACGGAGATGTACAGGTAGTCCACCAGGGTCGGCACCCAGTCCGAGGAGACGCTCGCTCCGTCGGCGACCTCCTGGACCGCGTCGTCGTTCTCGTCCTGGGAGAACCGGAAGTCCGCCAGGGGCAGTTCGTCGCGGGGCGCCTGCGTCCGGGTGACGGGGCCGCCCCGGTCCAGTTCCCAGAAGGCCAGCCCGAACACGATGATGTTCGTCAGCCACACCTGCAGGGCGGCCGTGAGCAGCCCGGGGCCGTCCTTCACCCCGGCGTGGATCAGTTCGTGGATCAGGATGCCCAGCGCGGTCATGTTGCTCGCCGCGATCACGAGCACGAGCGTCAGGGACAGCACGCGGAACGTCCGGGTCTGGCGGGTCAGACGCCGGGGATTGATCGCCACCAGGGGAACGAGGAGCAGTACTTCCAGTCCGGGCAGGACGAACCGCGGAGCGACCAGCAGCTGCTGCGGGAGGGCCAGGTAGAGCACGATCGCCACAAGGGTCGCCAGGACAGCGGGGAGCCGTGCCTCACCTCGCCGCTCATGACGTGGATGCCTGAACTTCATCTCTGCCCGGCTCGTCACCATGGCCTACTCCCTTGTGACACGACTGCGCTGTGATCAGTTCCCTTCCCCCGATCCGGGCAAGGGTGCTGATCGCCCGCGAAGACCGTGTGTCGTCCCGCGCCCTCTCCGCACGCACGCGTGCGTTCAGCCGGCCATTGCCATGTGCGCGGGTCAGGCCGAGGACAACTGCTCGGCGATCTCCTTGACCCACGCGGCACTCCTGTCGGGGTCGTTGAGGGACTCCGCCCACTCGTCCGGGGTCAAGCCATGGTTGTCAGGGCCCGCTTTGAGAGCGACGAGAAGAGCCCTGGCCGAGTCGCGCATGCCGGACGACGTCTGGCCGCTCCCTTCGATACCCGCTCCCGCCGCGAGTCCGTAGATCCTGCGCGCCATGGCCTGGCGTTCGCCGTTCTCGACCTTTTTCCAGAACTTCAAGGCTTCCTTCAGAGCGTCGGGCCGAGAGGCGGGCGGAGCCGGGGTTTCGTCTGCCGCCGCCCAGCGTTCCGGGTGGCGTACCCCGTCGTACCGCTTCATGCCCGCGCGGCCCGCCTTGTACGCGGTGACGCCGAGGATGAGGCCGGCTGCTCCGGCGGCCAGGCCCCAGCCGACGGGATTGCTCGCCAGACCGGCTCCGCCCGCTGTGGCGGCGACCGCCGTCACGATGCCGCCCGCGGCCTTGGCGGACTCGCCCACGGCGGTGGCCGCCTGCTTGCCGATCTTGTTGCGCTGCTTGCCCAGCGCGTACGTGTGCACGGTGTTCATGGTGTTCGCGTCTTCGGCGCGCCGGATGTCGGCGGCGGCGTCACGGGCGGCGCCCGTCGCCGCCCAGGCGGCATCGATGGCCTGGGAGACACGGGCCATCCGGTCCTCGCCCTCGTGGTCCCAGTGACCGTCCAGCGCGACGTACGCGTCGTCCGCGGCCTGTTCGGCTTCCCGGCGGGCCAGATCCAGCCGGGCCATGGCCTCCTCGTCGGTGCGGTCGTGCCTTTCGAGCCCTTTCAGGGCGTGGTACTTGCGAGCGGTCAGCCCGACCCGTGTCGCCGCGCGGGCGCCCTTCACCGCTCCCACCACGCCGGAGCCGATACCGCTGACCTCGGATGCCGTCGCGGCGTGCGCCGCCATCTGCGCCTTCGTCAGTTCCTTGGCGATGCCGAGCGCGTAGTTCCCCGCTCCGGCGGCACCGACGACCGCGTCGGCCGTCTTGGAGTTCGCCTTCTTGTCCGCCGTGTGGAAGGCGGCCCCGTCCTTGTGCTTCGTGGCGTCCTTCCTGGCTTTGACCGCCTCCATTCCACTGAGTAGGGCGCCGGCCGTCTCCGTGACGAGGTTCTCCGATGCGGCGGCGGTCCCCGACGCGCCGGTGGAATGCTTGAGCCCCTCGCTCGCGGTCGCGGATGCCTGCTGGGCGAAGCCCGCGTTGGCGGGAACGTGGATGCCCTTGACGAAGGTGTCGATGAGTTCGAGGTTCTTCTTGACCTTGTCGAGCACTGCGGCGATCCGGTCGCGGTAACTCCTGGGAGCCGGGAGGGCAGCGGTGTTCTCCGCTGCTGTGCTCCTGGCGGCTTCGTCGGCGCGCTGCACCGCCGCGACCGCGACTCGATTGCCGAGGCTGGCCTGGATCGCGAGGAGCGGGTGGCCCGGCGAGACGAGGGACGGATCTCCGGTGCGGCCCCGCTCCCGGGCCGAGGGCGGGGCCGACTGCCGAGTCGGAGTGCGGTGGACCGGGGTGCTCATGACGTACCTCTCCTGTGCCGGACCGGGCGACTGGAGAGTAGTGAGGCCGGACCAACGGAAGGAGTACGGCGGGAAGATCCTTCACCGTTCACCGCCGGTGCGGCCTTCACCTGACGGCCACTTCACTGCCCCGCCTGCCGGCGCCGGCGGTGTGCCGGCCCGCCGACCCGGATCAGGACGGCTGGATCAGCCCCGCCTTCCCGTAGATCGTCGCCATGCGCGCCCCCGCCTTGCCCGAGGCGAAGCCCATCCCGATCTGGAAGACGCCGGGCTTGGCCGGGTCCGGAATGTACACGCCGAGCCCCTCCGGTTCGCGGTACTCCAGCGTGTACGCGGCCGCCGTGTGGGCGGGGTTGACGGTCTCCTTGAACGGGACGGGCGGCGCGGGGTCCAGGGCGCCCGTGGCGAGGTTGACCGAGGTGATGAACGTGTTGCCGACGCCCGGCTGGGAGATCACGACGCTCTCGTCGCCGACCTGCTGAGTGGAGTTGTAGCTGTTGCCGTGCAGCATGTAGAGGTACCGGCCGACGACCGCGTACCCCTGGAGGAACGGGTCGCCGTACGTGGAGAGGGGCCATCCGGGAACCGCTGTGAGCCTGGGTTCGCGGATACTGGCGAGGGGCTGGGTCCAGACGCCGAGGCGGGCCAGGTCCAGATCGTGGACCTGGAAGACGAACGCCCCGTCGGCGTCGCGGAAGCGGATGGCGAGGCGGCCGTAGACCGGGTCGACGGAGGCGGTGTACGTCGAGCTTCCCGGGACCGGCTGGTACGTGGCGAGTCCGGCGGACCCGAAGTCGAGGACCTTGCCGTTGACGAACGGGAAGCGGGCCAGCCGTTGGCCGCGACTGGTCTCCCTCTCCTTGTCGTCCGGGTACACCGGGTCCTGCACTATCTGGCCGTTCGTCTCGGTCCACAGATACGCGGTGCTTCCGACCGGCTCGACGCCGATGCTCATGCCGTGGCCGAAGCCGCGCAGGTACATGTAGCCGAGCGTGTTCCCGGACATGTCCCACTTGGTGATCGTCAGATCGCCGTGCCGGTTGCGTTCGGTGGCGCTCACGGGGGCGGACTCGCCCGCGAGCTTCAGTCCGCCCTGCGTCACCTGCGCCAGGTAGATGTGCCCGTTGGCGTTGTCGTAGCCGAAGGACTGGAGAATCGTCGCGTCGCGCAGCGGCTTCTCGCGTATCCACTTGTCCGCCGCGCTGTTCAGGTCGAGCCGGGGCGAGGGCACCAGCAGCGCCGAGCCCGGCGTAGGGTGCGTGGCCGCGGAGGCTGTGCCGGTGCCGATCGACACGCCGGCAGCGGTGAGCGCGCCCGCGCCGCTCCACGCGATCAGGGAGCGGCGACTGGGGTGGGTGAGTCTGTCGTGGGTCATGGTGCTCATCCAAGCCGGGCACCCGACCGCACTCAACCCCACCCCCCGCTCAATTCCGGCATCCAACGTGCGGACGGCGCCGACGGCTTCGAGCGGCCGGCCGGGCACGCCCGGCCGCCCTCTCCTTTTGGAGTGCGTCAAGTAGCACGGGGGTCCAGCCGGTCGGTGGCACCCGGACGGCGGTGCAGTGGCTGCTCGGGCGTGGGCCGCCGCTTCGGCGGGGAGATCGGGAGGGTGACGGGCTCTTCGCCGTTCACATGGACCTCCGCGCCGTGGTGGTGGATCGTCAGGGGATCGCCGAGCAGCAGCGAGTACATCGCCTTGTCCGGCTCGATCTCCACCTGGAGGCACCGGCCGCGGAACTGGAGCCGGAAGGCCAGGCGGCTGAACTTCTCGGGCAGCCGGGGCGTGAAGCGGAGGCTGTCGCCGTCTCGTCGGGTGCCGCCGAATCCGGCGACCAGCGCCATCCAGGTACCGGCCAGCGAGGCGATGTGCAGTCCGTCGCGGGTGTTGTGCTCCAGGTCGGCCAGGTCCATCAGCGCGGCCTCGGCGGTGTAGTCGTAGGCCAGCCGCAGATGCCCGGTCCGGGCGGCGACGACGGCCTGGCAGCACGCCGACAGGGAGGAGTCCCGTACGGTCAGCGGCTCGTAGTAGGCGAAGTTCGCGGCCAGCTGGTCGTCGTCGCAGTGGGTTTCGAACCAGCTGCCGCAGGTGTACATGGCCAACACGAGGTCGGCCTGCTTGATCACCTGCTTGCGGTAGATGTCGAAGTAGGGGAAATGCAGCATCAGCGGGTACTGGTCGGCGCGTGTGTTCGCGAAATCCCAGCGCTGGTGGTGGGTGAAGCCGGCGTGCTGCTCGTGCACGCCGATCTCCTTGTTGTAGGGGATGTGCACGGCCTCCGCGGCGTCTCGCCAGGCGGCGCTCTCCTCCTCGTTCACACCCAGCCGGGCCGCCTCCTCCGGGTGGCGTTCGCACACGTCCGCCGCGGCGAGGAGATTGGAGCGGGCCATGAGGTTGGTGTACGTGTTGTCGTCCACGACGGCGCTGTACTCGTCCGGCCCTGTAATGCCGTCGATGTGGAAGACACCGTGAGGGTCGTGATGGCCGAGGGAGCGCCACAACCGCGCCGTTTCCACCAGGAGTTCCAGGGCCGTCTCGCGCTCGAAGGCGCTGTCGCCGGTCACCGCCGTGTGGCGCACCGCGGCGTGCGCGATGTCGGCGGCCACATGGAAGGCGGCGGTGCCGGCCGGCCAGTACGCGGAGCCCTCCGAGCCGTCGATGGTCCGCCACGGGAACGCGGCACCGCGCAGTCCGAGCTGGGTGGCCCTGTCCCGGGCGGCGGGCAGGGTGGCCTGCCGCCAGCGCAGCGCCTCGGCGACCGCCTTGGGCTCGGTGTAGGAGAGGAGGGGCAGCACGAACATCTCGGTGTCCCAGAACGCGTGGCCGTCGTAACCGGAACCGGTCAGCCCCTTGGCGGGGATCGCCCGCTGTTCGGCGCGGGCACCGGCCTGGAGCACATGGAAGAGGGCGAAGCGGACGGCCTGCTGGATCTCCTCGTCGCCGTGCACCTCGACGTCGGCACGGGCCCAGAAGTCATCGAGGTAGGCCCGCTGCTGCGCCACCAGTTCGTCCCAGCCACCGTGCGCGGCGGCAGCCAGTGCGGCCTCGACCTGATCGCTCATAGCGGGCCGGGAACGGGCCCCCGACCAGCCGTGGGCGACGGTCTTCTGCACCCGCAGCCGCTGTCCCGGGTCCAGGACGGAGGTGATGGTCAGGCGGGCGACATCCGTGTTGCTCTCGCTGCTGGTGGTGATCTCGCCGGGGGCGTCCACGACGTGGTCGGCGGCCACGGCCACCCTGAGGCCGCTGCGCCGGGTGCGGTGGACGAGACGCAGCCGCGACCCGACGGCCTGGTCCTCCTCCGGCTCCAGCGGGGACTGCAACGCCTTAGCCGTCCGCGGGTCGCCGTCCGCCGAGGGCAGACTCTCGTTGGTCACCAGCTCCGACTGGATGACCACCCGGGTCCGGCTGTCGACGGGCTCCACCTCGTACTGCACGGCGGCGATGGCCCGCTGGGTGAGGGAGACGAGCCGGGTGGAACGCACCCGGACGGTCGTACCCGCCGGGGAGGTCCACTCGCAGCTCCGCTCCAGCACACCGCGCCTGAAGTCCAGGGTGCGTTCGTGCTTGCGGAGCCGCCCGTAGCGCAGGTCGAAGGGCTCGTCGTCCACCAGCAGCCGCAGCAGCTTGCCGTTGGTGACGTTGATGACGGTCTGGCCCGACTCGGGGTAGCCGTAGCCCGCCTCGGCGTACGGCAGCGGGTGCAGTTCGTACACCCCGTTGAGGTAGCTGCCGGGCAGCCCGTGCGGTTCGCCCTCGTCGAGGTTGCCGCGCCAGCCGACATGCCCGTTGGACAGGGCGAAGACGGATTCGCTCTGCGCCAGGAGATCGAGGTCGAGAGCCGTCTCGCGTACGCGCCAGGGCTCGACGGTGTACGTGCGGTTGGTGATCACGCGCTGCCTCCGAGTTCGGCGAGGTCCTTGACGACACGGTCGGCGCCGTGGGCGTACAGCGCGTCGGTCTGCCCGACGCGGTCGACGCCGACTACGAAGCCGAAGTGCCCGGACCTGCCCGCGTCCATGCCGGCCAGCGCGTCCTCGAAGACGGCGGCCCGGGACGCGTCCACGCCGAGGTCCCGGGCGGCGGCCAGGAAGGTGTCGGGGTGCGGTTTGCCCGGCAGGCTCCGTTCCCGGGCCACCACGCCGTCGATCCTTACGTCGAACAGCTGCTCGGCGTCGATGGAGTGCAGCACGTCGCGGGTGTTGGCGCTGGAGGAGACGATCGCGGTGGCGAGCCCGGCGGCGCGAACCGCGTCGATGTAGCGCAGCGTGCCCTCGTACGGCTCCACACCGTCGGTACGGATCTTCTCCAGCAGGAGCTCGTTCTTGCGGTTGCCGACCCCGTTGACAGTCCGGGCGTCCGGTGGATCGTCGGGGGTGCCCTCGGGCAGTTCGATGCCCCGGGAGGCGAGGAAGGAGCGGACGCCGTCGGCCCGGGGGCGGCCGTCGACGTACTCGTCGTAGTCGGAATCGGTGAAGGGTCGGAAATCCGCTCCGTCCCGCTCGCGCAGGAAGGCGTCGAAGGTCGCCTTCCAGGCGGCGGCGTGCACCACCGCCGTCCTGGTGACCACCCCGTCGAGATCGAAGAGACAGGCCTGGATGTCTTCGGGAAGTCCGAGCTGTGTCGTCATGACCCCACAGTTCCCCGCCGGGGCCGGTCCGATCGGCTGACACGCTGTGAGCTGCGTCGCCGACTTGCCCACCTCTTCTACGTGACGGGCGGGGCCTTACCGCGCGGATCGGTCCTTCCATTCACGGTCGAGGATGGCGTGGACGACGGAATCGCGCCATCGGCCGGCCTTGATGATGTGCTCGCGGATGGTCCCCTCCTCCACCATCCCGGCGGCGGCCAAGGTTCTCGCCGACGCCGTGTTGAGTGGGGACCGTGCTCCCCAGATCCGATGCAGGTCCAGCTCCTCGAACCCGAGACCGAGAATCAGGCGGACCGTTTCGAGGCCGAGACCGGAACCCCAGGTGTCGGGGCGGAGCGCGAAACCCATCGTGGCCCCGCGCGGCTGATGAGGATCGGTGGCGAGCCGACCGAACCCGATCAGTTCCCCCGAGTCCTGCTGCACAACAGCCAGCCCGTACTGGGTCCGGGGCGTCTGCGTTGCCGACGCGACGAACCCGGCCACGATCTGTTCGACTTGCCCGCGCGTGCGCGGCTCGAAGGCCATGTGCTCGGTCGCCGCGGCACTGCCATAGATGGCCAGCAGGGCGTCGACGTCCTCGTCGGCGAGTTCACGCAGACCGAGACGACAACTGGAACGGCTGACCGGGTACATGAACTGGACCCTAGCCTCTCGGCCCCGCGCCGAAGCCGTCGTCCCCACCGCGCACGAGGCCGGGGACCTGGAACGGCCTTTCGGCCAGGAAGAACCGACCCCGTTCAGAGGCTGGACGAGCTCTAGGCGATGGTGGCGTTGAAGAAGGTGATGCCTGCGCCGCAGGCGCTTGCGCCGATCAGTACGGCGGTGGCCGGGTCGGCACCTCCGAGCGCGGCCACGGTTCCGGCGCCGATACCCACGAGCACGCCGAGAAGCAGGATGAGGGCAGAGCGTTGGCTCAGTAGCGAGTCTCGGTCGGTGTGCAAATGCCACTCCCAGGATCGTGCGCGCAATGGCGGTACAGCGCCACCGCCGCGATTGAGCACCGATAGTAGCATGCGTGAGAGTTCGTGAGCAAGGGTGAGAATCGGAGGATCGGGAGGTGTCGCACGCTCAGCGTCGGCGGAGTGTCTGGAGGAGTTCACCGCTGTCGTCGAGGACCCAGAAGCCCCAGCCGTTGCGGTTGGGCTTCACATGTGGCTTGAGGGCTTGCAGGACCGCGCTGGCTGCCCCGCTGGGGGTACGGTACGTGCCGGCCGCCGGGCCCTCGGTGATCGTGAGCGCTTGGGTTGCGGGATCGTACAGACCGGGGACGTGCGCTCCGTTGTAAATGGCATGGACGGCAACCGGGTTGTTCGCAGGGGCTGATGGGGCTGCGGCGGGGGAGGGGCGCTGGAAGTGATCGACCAGTCGGCGCACCGCCTCCCCGGGGGTGACGTCCCAGGCGCGGGCGAGCAAGGTGATCTGGGTGTGGGTGACGTCGTCCACCGTGATGTTCTTGGGCATGGGGGCAGTCTACCTCCAAAAGAGAGAATGTGAGGAAAACCGAGATCCGTGTCTCTTGCTTTCCCAACGATTCCTGCGCGGCGCTGTGTATACACGCGATGTGAACGCTGCCGTCCAAGGCCAGGAGGCCGGCCGCCCGTGTCGCGGCGTCACCCGTTTGGAACGTTCCTTTCGGTGGTGGGAGTCGTTGGGGACCATGGAATCCCCTAAACGATCACGATCGAGTGCGGCACAGAGGGAGCCGGCGGTCGGTGTGGCTACAGGAGGTATGGAATGTGCTCTCTGCTGGAGAGCTTCTTCGACACGATGGACGAGCTGCACGTCGACTTCCGTAGACGCCTGGAGGACATCGAACGGGAAGCACGCCCCGCCCCGCTGCCGAGCGCCGGCACCGAACACGCGGCGCACACCACGCACTCGGACAAGTACGAGGAGATTCGGTACCCGCTCGGGCTGCGACCGCTCTGGACCGACGAGCACCCGTCCGCCGAGCCCGTGAAGAACAGCGAGGAGAAAGGGTTCTCCGGCCCGGTCGCTCCGCTCCTCGGGGAACCGCCCCACGCAGAAACGATCGTCCGCGTGATGAAGAGGCAGGCAGGAACGATTCGCCGCGCCTAGACCAAGCGGTCGGCTTTCCCGGCAGTTATGAGGAGTACAGAGACTTTGACGAAGCTCATCGCAACCGTTCTGTTCACCACGGCATTCGTTCTGGGTACGGCGATGGCCGCCCCATCGGATCTGACCGACTCCGCCGCCCACTTCATGAAGGACGAGGCCCCATGACCCGGAACTGAGGGCGGAAGGCTATGAACGGCCCTTATCAACAGGGCAGTTGACCGCCGTGCCCGGCGCTGACCGCACCCGCGTCGGCACGGCCGGCGGCCGGCCCATGACGGAGTTGCCGGGTGCGCGGAACGGCGCGATGCTGGTGACACAGGCCATTTCGAGAATTCCGCAACGCGCGATCGAAGGCCCGGCCGGCCGCAGGGAATGCGCACCGCGCCGACCGCCCGACCGCACCCGTCGCGGAACTCGTCCGGTGGGCACCGACACCCAAAAACCGGTGGGTCATCACCGACACCCAAAAGGGGTGTGCGTCATGATCGACGCCCGAACCCATGTCGTCGCCCTGTCGCAGCAGCTCAACACCCTCACGGCCGCCCCCGTCGACCCGGCACTCGACGCGGCCCGCAACCAGCTCGTCGACGACTGCGCCGACCACCCCGCACACGCCCGACTCGGCGCCCTGCTCGACCACGTCCTCGCCCACGCCGCATCCGACGGCACCGAGGCCGACCTGCTCGAGGAAGCGGCGAGGATGTGGACGGACGGCCTCGCCCTCTACGCCGAGATCGGCAGAATCCGCGGCGAGATCGAGACGGCCCTGTCCGACCCGTCGAGCCCCGAAGCCGCGTCGAGATTCTGCGAGGCCACCCTGAGCCTCCGCCACGCCACGAGCGACGCGAAGGGCACGTTCCTCCGGATGGACAGCCTCGGCAAACGCCTGCGGACCATGGCCCACATCCCACGCCACCCGCGCCAGCAGGACGAACCAGTGTCCCAGTGGGGGTGGGGAGACGTCTTCCTCGCCCGCAGGACCGACGCGCTCGTACGTACCGCGTTCGGCGAAGCCCGTACGGGGGAGACCCGCGCCCTGGCCTTCGGCATCCTGTCCGGCTACTCGGCGAACGCCGTCGGCTCCGTCTACCTGACCCAGGTCGTCGGCGGACCCCGCCGCTCTCACCGGCTCCGGGACCGCATAGCCCGTAACGCCATCGGATCGTGGTGCGGCGAGCGGTATCCGGAGGTACGGAGCTGCCGCGAAATCGCGGACTCCCTGCGCTTCGACAACGCACCGGAGGCGACCCTGCCCGGCGAGACGGCCGACTTCCTCACGAGGACGCTGAGGGAGACGTACGACCTGTCGCGGCTGAGCCCGGTGCCCGATCCGGCCCTGGGCTACGGGCGCCTGATCAGGCAGCTCGAACTCCTCGACACCTTCGTCCAGCCGCCCCCGCCGGCCCTGCCACCCGCCTCCTTCGTCACGAAGTTCTTCGCCGACCCCGCGCACCCGCCCCAGCCGGCCGTCACCCCGGAGACGGCCACACCCCCGTACGCCCACGGGCCCGGGGTGAAACCGACCACCTACCACGGATACGGCGGCGGACAGGTGGGGCCCCCGACGGCGACGGACAGCACCGCCGACAGCGAGAGCGCCTGCGGCAGCTTCTGCCTGGCCGTGCTGGCGTTCCTCTGCTTCGCCGTACTGCTCGGAGGCCCGTGCTGGGAGGAGTGGGGCGAGGAGAAGAGCTGCACGTTCTGGGACAAGCATGTGGCGGAGAACTGGCGGAACGCGTTCACCAATGACCTCAGCCAGGCCGAGAAGGACGCGCTGGCCTCGCAGAGCCAACCCCTCACCGGCAGCGGCTTCGCGGCGGCCGCCAGGGTGTCCCAACTCGACGAGCTGGTCTCCCAGTTGTTCGACCTCCACGTACGCCTCTGGGAGGCACTCGGCAAGGCGGCCGCCTACCTGTCCGGCTGCGGCCTCATCTACCCGGAGGGGCGGCTGGGCTTCCCGCTCTACCACCAGTTCCTCGCCGTACCGAGCGACACCCTGCAGCCGCATCGCCCCGAGACGGACGACGTCCGCACGTTCTACCGGTATCCGCGGACCGAGATGGAGCACCCGGTCGACTACACGAAGACCGTTCCCGTCGGCGCCGACCCGGGCATCGTCCTCACGGCCACCGGCCCCGACTGCGTACGCAGGTGGGAGGAGGCCGCCCGGGGCACACCCGGCGACACAAACCTCGACCTCGACGCGGACCGGGGCACGGCCCATCCGTGCTGGGCCACCCGCGGCTCGATCGAGGACGACCCGGTGGGCGTCGACATCCTCGCCTACCAGGACCTGTGAGGACCCAGCCATGGACACCGATCGAGGCCGCGAGCAACAGCCGCACGAGGGGGGCGACGACCGGCACGAGGGGGGCAACGACCGGCCCTACCTCTACATCCACAGCTACCCGCCGCCCGACCTGCCCGACGTGGGGGAGGACCACGGCGAACGCCCGGTCCCCAACGGCGTCTGCTGGTACCTCTGTTCAGGAATCCAGCCGCTGACCGCGTTCCAGCCCGGACAGGACTTGACCGCCCAGGTGGCCATCGGCAACTGGCAGGGCGGGAACAGCCCCTCGATGGCGTACGTCGGCCTGTGGTGGTCCAAGCCGGTGAGCGGGCCCGTCATCCCCGACCCGGCGAAGTTCATGGGGTTCTCCCCGGTCGCGGTGCCCCCGCACGGCGGCCGGGCCGAGACCACACCCCTCACCGCGCGGATCCCGGCGAGCTCGGGCAACCACATCTGCCTCCTGGCCAAGGTCTGGCACCCGCTGGACAACGTCGCCGCCGGAGGGCTTGCGGACCCCGTCAACGACCGCCACTGGGCCCAGCACAACTTGGCCGTCCTGCCGGCCGCCCCCGCCGCGCCGGAGCCCTTCGCCTTCCTCGCGACGAACCCGACGGACGACGAAGCCACGTATCAGATCGGCGTCCGCCCGATGCCCCCGGAACTGTGGGGCAACATCCCCAACGACGAGCGCCTGCGCCCGGTGACCGCCTCCGCCTGGCTGTCCCTGAAGGACACCACCACCGGGGAAGAGGCCCAGGGCCAGAACGAACTGACCCACACGCTCACGCTGGGCCCGATGGAGCAGCGCGCCATGGAACTGCTGCTCGTCGTCACCGACGAGGTGGGCAGCGAAGCCTTCGCACCCTTCCAGATCGCCCAGTACCGCGACGAGCGGCCGGTCGGCGGCATCGCCGTGATCGTACGAGGCCAGGCGGGGCTCCTCTAGGATCGGCCTTCGGACTCGTACGTTGAGAGGGGGCGCGGCCATGACGACCGACGTGACGCCAGAACTGGCCGAGGCGATCCAACGCGGCTACGACCGGCGCGACCGGGCGGACATGGCCCCGACGATCGCCTACTTCCAGTCGTTGCTGGCCGAACACCCGGACCACCCGGTCCTCGTGTACGAAGTGGGCGGCGCCTACGACACAGCCGGCCAGGAGGAGACCGCCCGCGGCTACTACGAACGCGCGCTCGCCCTCGGCCTCGACGGCGACGTCCTGCGCCGGTGCCTGTGCCAGTACGCCAGCACCCTCAGATGGCTGGGCGAGCTGGACGAGTCACTGGTGGTGCTCGACCGCGCCCGCAAGGAGTTCCCCGACTCCGACTCCGTACGCGTATTCCGCGCCCTGACCCTCAACGACGCCCACCGGTCCGACGAGGCGGTGGCCGAGTTGCTCACCGTCGTCACCACCCACGCCGAGGCCACCGACCTCGGCCGCTGGGCGACCGGCCTGCACGGCCTCGCCCAGTGGCTCGCCGACGGCCGCCCCGAGTAGGTAGGGCAACCAGAGCGGGGAGAGCTCGTCGATCAGGTCGCTCGGCGTAGAGGCCCCAGCGGTCGGCAGCCAGGTGCGGCCGGGCCACGAGAAGTCCTCGGAGGGAGGGGTGGGGCCTCCGACGCCTCCGGACGGCGCGACACGCGACCCTCGCCCTTGACGTGCCGGCCGCATTTGCGCAACCCGGCCGGCGCGGCCCAGGGCATCGACCGCGTTGGCAGACGTTCGCAGAGAGCAAGGGTGGGCTCGCACTACCCAGTGTGTTCAAATAGCTCTGGCCAGAGTGTTGTTGCGTGTCGTGTGAACCGAACGTGCCATCGCGTGAAGGAGATCGTGTGTTCCCCAACGGGTCGTTCGAACAGGGAAAGCCGCACCCGGCGCGGGTCTACGACAGCCTCCTCGGTGGCAAGGACAACTATCCGGTGGACCAGGCCGTCGCGGAGGGCATCGCCCAGCGGTGGCCGGAAATCCAGCGCAGCGCGCAGCAGAACCGGGCGTGGATGGCGCGCGCCGTACGGCACATGGTGAAAGAGGGGGGTGTCACGCAGTTCCTGGACATCGGCACCGGCATCCCCACCCGGCCCAACCTGCACGAGATCGCTCAAGGCATGGTGCCGTCGGCCCGGATCGTCTACGTGGACAACGACCCCGTGGTCCTGCGGCACGCCGAGGCGCTGCTCACCCCGATATCACCCGAGGGCCGCTCGACCTACCTCCAAGCCGACCTGCGTGACCCGCGCGCGGTACTGGCATCGCCCGAGGTGACCGAGACACTCGACATGACCCGTCCGGTGGGCCTGGTCCTGGCCGCGATCCTGCACTTCCTCGACGAGGACGAGGACCCGGCAGGCGTCCTGCGGGTTCTCGTGGACGCTCTCCCGGCCGGCTCGTATGTCGCGTTGTCCCATGCCTGTGGTGACGCGGACCCCGTCAGGGCAGAGGAGGCATCGGCCTTCTACCGGCAGAACAAAGTCTCCAAGCCCGTGGTGCTGCGCACGCAGAAGCAGATCGAGGAATTCTTCACGGGACTCGAACTGCTGGAGCCGGGCGTAGTGCCCGTCGACCGCTGGCGCCCGGACGCATCGGTGTCCGAGGGGCCTGACGACATGGGGTTCCGCGGTGGCCTGGGCCTCAAGCACGGGACTGCCTGAGGGATACCGCCCGCGCAGTATCTGACCAGGCTCTGCGGAAGCCTCCGCGGCGCACTCGGCGAAGTGCACGTTCCCGAGCGCCAGGTCTACCTGGACACCGTGCACCGCGGCGGGCGGGACTTGAAACTCCCGGGGCTCCGGCGACGCGATGAGCTCCAGCAGGACCGCACAGCTCGCCGAGACGGGAAGCGGCGCCCCAACAGCGTTTCGTTTGCATGCTCATCGGCCGTTGGCGGCCAGTACCGCCGTCATGCCTGCTTGGAGGTCCTTGACGAAGTATTCGGGCACTTCCAGCGACGGGAAATGGCCGCCGGCTTCGGGAGTCGTCCATCGGACGATCCGCTGGTACCGCTGCTGTGCCCAGGGCCGTGGGCACTTCTCGATGTCGCTGGGGTAGATGGTGATGGCTGACGGGACGTCGACGCGGAGGTCGGGGTCGAGGGCGTTGACGCCGCCGTGGCTCTCGTAGTAGATGCGGCCTGCTGACGCGCCGGTCCGCGTCAGCCAGTACAGGGTGACGTCGTCAAGGATTCGGTCGATGGAGACCGTTTCGAACGGACTGTCGCCGGTGTCCGTCCATTCGGCGAACTTGTCGAGGATCCAGGCGAGAAGCCCGACCGGTGAGTCGACGAGTGAGTAGCCGATGGTCTGCGGTCGGGTCGCCTGCTGTTTCGCGTACGCCGAACGGTGCTGCCAGAAGTCGCGGGTCTCCTCGGCCCACTGGCGTTCGGCCGGCGTCAGCCCTTCGGTGGTCAGCCCGGCTGGTGCCTGCGCGAGCGTGGTGTGGATGCCGAGGACCTGCGCGGGGAACCTGCCGCCGAGGACGGTGGTGATCACGCCTCCCCAGTCGCCGCCGTGGGCTGCGAACCTCTCGTAGCCCAGCCTTCGCATGAGTTCCACCCATGCGGTCGCGATCTTTCCGACCCCCCACCCGGTGGTCACCGGCTTGTCGCTGTAACCGAAGCCCGGCAGCGACGGGGCCACGATGTGGAACGCCGGGGCATTGGCGTTCTTCGGGTCAGCCAGTTCATCGACAACGTCGACGAACTCGGCGATGCTGCCCGGCCAGCCGTGGGTGAGGAGCAGCGGTGTGGCATCCGTACGTGGTGATCGGCGGTGAAGGAAGTGGATCCCCAGGCCGTCGATGGTCGTGCGGTACTGGCCGATCGCGTGCAAACGCTCCTCGAACCACCGCCAGTCGTACCCGGTGCGCCAGTAGCGGACGACGTCCACGAGGTCGGAGAGCGGTACGCCCTGATCCCACCGGCGTGGACCCGGTGCGGCGCGGTCCACCGTCTCGGTCTCCGGCAGTCGCGCTGCGGACAGGCGCGCGCGCAGGTCGTCGAGTTCGGCGTCGGTGGTGCGGGATGTGAATGCGTACACGTCATCGGTGGGGCGAGACATGGGACCTCCTGGTCATCGCGATACCGGCCGCATGACGTTGCGAACCGGCTATGACGGTTCTAGCGCGCCTTTGCGTCTGCGCGCAACCGGCTATGGTGGTTCCATGCGTGCCGAGTTTCCCGACTTCCGCCTCGGAGCCGTACTGGCGACCAGCTTCACCGGGACCTTGTCCGAGCGTCATGGCGAGGCCGTGGAGCGCATCCCCACGCCGCGACGGCTGGTCGACTGGCTGGCGATCTACGGCCTCGACGTGGACACCTGCACTCCCGACCAGCTCGACCTCGCTCGGGAATTGAGGGAGTCGATCCACGCGGCCGCCACCGCAGCCGCACTCCAGGACCCGCTGCCCGCATGCGCTGTACGAACGCTCAATGACCGCAGCGGACAGGGCCGGGCCACCGCGATGCTGACACCTGAGGGCAAGCACCGCTGGCAGCTGGGACCAGCCTCCGCCCTGGAGGATGCTCTGGGCGTGATCGCCGCCGACGCAATCGCCATCGTCGCAGGTGAACGAGACGGCCGGCTGGCCCTCTGCGCCTCACCGACCTGCCGGGCCGCCTTCTTCGACACCAGTAGAAGCCGCACCCGCCGATGGTGCGACATGAACACCTGCGGCAACCGCCAGAAGAAGGCGCGTTTCCATGCGAACCAGAACAGAAGCGCCAAAGCGGCAGAATGATCGCGGTAGTCGGCATGGCCGACTACCGCACCGGCTGTGCATGTCGGTGCCGCTGGTGCAAGAGATCGGCAGGGCACCTGGGACCGGCCGCCCCGGGCGGCAGCTCTGCTCACTGACTGGTTCCGGACCGTGGGGAGGAGTGCGGGCCCGGTATGGCTGGACATCGCTGGAACGGCTCACGACCAAGCCGAAACCAACTGCTGAGAGCCGACCGTCAATAGGTGATGCCGGAGATGGCAGCATCGTCGTCTCGGTCGAGAGGTTCTCGGTGGTGACGTCGGTTCGTCGAGTAGGTGATCAGGTACGCCACGGTGGTGAGCGTGTACGCGCCCGAGCCGGTGACGCCGTCCCGGTGATCCTTGCGGGTCGAAGAGCGCTCAGGCCCCCCATCATCGCCCAGCGGATCATGGTCTAGGAGTGGGCCGAACTGGTTTCGTAGTCCTGGGCGAGGCGCCGGTGGACGGTGAGCCACGAGAAGGTGCCTTCCACCGCCCACCGTTTGAGGGAACCTGGAAGCCCCGCCGGCCGGGGTCCTTTCGGACAATCTCCGGCTCGCGGCCGAGGATTTGAGTGGTCCACTCGACCAGACGGCCGGCGAAACCCTGGTCGGCCGGACCTTCCGCACGCTCGGATGGTCCAGCCTGGCCCAGAGCAACGGCCGCTTCGCGCCGTCGCGATCATTGACGCTCGCCGCAACCCCGTGGACAGCCGGCAGCAGGCCGAAGGAGCTGGGCCGCGAGCGGCGGGCAACGGCGGGTCGTGGACATCCTGGGTGAGCGCCGACCGCCTGGGCGGAGTTGGCTACCGGTCCTGACGGGGCGGCCGAGGTCTGCCCCTGTCACGCCCGTACCCCGGGGGTCCTTGGTCCGGCCGAGCGGATCGTGTCCCCCGGGGCAGCGCGTCGTTCTACCGGGCATTGGACACGTACGACGAAGGAGGAGCGGTGATCCCGGAAGAGCTGCGATACACCGAGAAGCATGTGTGGGTGCTCAGGACCGCCGAGAACGGGGTGCGGGCAGGGATCACCGACTACGCGCAGGAACAGCTCGGGGCCGTCGTCTCGGCCCACCTTCCCCGGGCGGGCGACGCCCTCGCCGCGGGGCAGTGCATGGGCCAGGTGAAGTCCACGGTCGCGGCCTTCGACCTCTACGCTCCGGTTTCGGGGACGGTCGTCGCGGTGAACGACGACGTCGCGGCGCGCCCCGAGACGGTCAACGACGACCCCTACGGTGAGGGTTGGCTCGTGGAGATCGACCTGACCAACGTCGGCGAGCTGGGCAACCTCCTCGACGCCTCGGCATACCAGGACCTCACCGGCCGGGGCTGAACCAGCCGCCCGGCACGGGGCCAGGGCGTGGTGCTCGCGCAGTGCGTGGACCTCGTCGGCCCGGACGGTCTCGTGCCATTCGGTTCCCGGACGGAGGCGGTCCCGAGGCCGACGAACTTGGACCCGGACCACACCGTCGAGACACCGTGAAGGCAACGGCGTCCACCTGGGCGTCGGATCGGCGGCCCACCGGCGCGCTGGATCGGTGTCGCAGGGCTGGACGGCGCCGCCACTCCTGGTCGTCCACGGACCGGGTTTGTGGCACTGGGGTGTGGCTTGTTACGGCCGCCGGGCACTGGGTACCCACTGCCCATGTCTTCCATTCAGCGAAAGCACCGCCCGACCGGTTCCGGCCCAGGGACGGCCGTGTCCATCGCCCTTGGCGCCGCGGCGGGTATGACGGCCGTGGGCGCGCTCCTGTTGGGCCGCAAGGCAGCGACGATCAGCAAGATCGGAAAGGGGCATCCGCTCAAGCACCGCGTCCTGGACGCGGCGGCCGGGGCGATGCAGGCGAAGTACCCGCTCGACGCGATGAGCACCTACCTCAACGGCTTCCACATGTACGCCGACGACATGGGCCGCCAAGTGGAGGCGACGCACTTCTGCATCCACCTCGAGCACGACCTGCACCAGTGCGTCATCTTCGACCGCAACGCCCCCGACGCCCGTCTCATCGGCATCGAGTACATCATCAGCGAGGAGCGCTTCCGCTCGCTGCCCGAGGACGAGAAGCGGCTGTGGCACAGCCACCACTACGAAGTGAAGTCGGGCAGCCTGGTCGCCCCCGGTATCCCCGACCTGGCCGAGCACGCCTACTTCGAGGACCTCGTCACCACCTACGGCAAGACCTTCCACACCTGGCAGTACGACCGCGACGACTTCCCTTACGGCATCCCGCAGCTGATGATGGGCTTCACCGAGGACGGACAGGCCTCGGACGCGATGGTCCAGGCCCGCGACGAGCGGCTCGGCATCTCGACCCCCGGCAAGCGGCACAGCCGCGCGGACATCCCCACGCCGGAAGTGGTCCCGGGCGCCAACGTGTGGGAGACCGGCCGCACGGTGCAGACCCGCATCGAAGAGACGGACTTCAAGCGCTGACAGGACCGGCAGTGCAAGCCCGAAGCGACGCCGCAGCCCTCAACCTGCAGACGTTTCTGGGCCGTGTGTGGCAGGCGGGGAGTGTGGGGCGGAGGATCGGGTACAGGGGTTCAGACCTTGGTCAGTTGGTGCAGGTGGAAGAAGGACGGTTCTTTGATGCTCATGGCCCACCCCGCGGTGCTGCGGGATCTGATCGACCAGTACGAGGCCCTCGCCGCCGTGGACGCCTCCCGCGCGGACAGCGCGCAGGTGCGCCAGCGCATGAACGACGTCGCCTACACGCTGTGCGTGTCCACCGGCACCCGCGACATCGACGCGGCGCTGATCGCGGCCCGGCACCAGCTGCCCGGGGCCCGCCCGCTGGACGACTCGGTCCTGAACCCGAGCTGAGCCACCAGCTTTCCCCGCGCGTTACAGACGGGTCTGCACGTCGCTGTCAGCCGCGACACGGACACCACCGGCCACGTTGAATGCAACGCCCTCTCAGAGAGTCGCGCGGGACGGCGGTCGCGAGCGGGGCCCCGCGTTTGCGCGCGTCGTGCGGCGCCGGGCCGCCGCCCGTACCAGAGCGGTCATCACGCGCGTGTCCGTCCCCATCTCGGGGTGCCACTGGACGCCCAGCACCAGGCTGTCGTGACCGGTGAGTTCGAGCGCTTCCACCGTGCCGTCGGGTGTGTGGGCGCCGGCCGTCAGGCCCGTGCCCAGGCGGTCGACGGCCTGGTGGTGGTAGGCGGGTACGACGATGGGCTCCGGAACGGCCGTCGCGTACGCGGTGCCGGGTACGGGTGTCACCGGGTGGTCGCCGAAGACGCCGTGGCCGCCGGTGTGGCCGTCGAGGTGCTGGTGCAGGGTGCCGCCGAGGGCGACATTGAGCAGTTGCATGCCCCGGCAGATGCCCAGCAGCGGTACATGTTCCTCGATCGCGGCGTGGATCAGGGCAAGCTCCCAGGCGTCGCGTTCGCGGGCGGGCGGCCCGGTGCGGGGGTCGGGTACGGCGCCGTAGCGGGCGGGCTCGACGTCGGCGCCACCCGCGATGACCACCGCGTCCAGTGCGGCGACGGTCTCCCGGGCCGCATCGGCGGTGTCGTCCGGCGGCAGCATGACCGCGAGGCCGCCGGACGCCCTGACCAGGCGGGGGTAGGCGGCGGGCAGCAGGACCGACGGCATCTCCCATACGCCCCAGCGGGCCGGGTCCTGGTAGGTGCTGATGCCGATGACGGGCCGGGTCATGGGCCCTCCTCACGTCTTCGTCGTCCGGATTCGCTGCGGTCGTGGTGCTGCCCCCCGCCGCGTACGGTGCGGCAGGGGGCCCGGGTTCGGCGGCGGGGCTCCGTTCAGTCCCTGGACAGTTCGGCCTCCGCCGCTGCGAGCGCGGCGAACTCCTCTTCCGGGGCGCCCGCCACGAGGTGGTGCCGGCTGTAGAAGGCGAAGTACGCCAACGCCACCACGTACACGCCGAGTGCGATGAATGCCGCGTCGCGGTCCACCAGGAAGGTGGCCACCAGTGCCGAGCATGCCAGCACGAAGGCGACGGACGAGGTGACCGCGCCGCCGGGGGTGCGGTACGGGCGTTCCAGGGCGGGCTCGCGGCGGCGCAGCACGATGTGGGACAGCGCCATCAGGGCGTAGCTGATCGTGGCGCCGAAGACGGCGACATTGAGCATCCGGCCGCCGTTCCCGACCCAGGCGGCCAGCGTGAAGCCGATCGCGCCGGGGATCAGCAGGCCGAGGTAGGGGGACTTGCGCCGGTTGGTGAGGGAGAGGAAACGCGGCAGGTAGCCGGCCCGGGACAGGGCGAAGAGCTGACGGGAACCGGCGAAGATGAGCGAGAAGAAGGACGCCACCAGACCGGCCAGGCCGGCGTAGTTGACGAACCGGCTCAGCCCGGTGTGGCCGCCCTTGCCCTCCAACGCCACGACCAGGGGGTTGCCCGCTTCCTGGATGGCCTTTGCGCCCTGGGCGCCGGTGGCGGCCAGGAAGGTGAGGACCGCGAGGCCGACGAGTACGGTGAGCGCGATGGCCAGCGCCTTCGGCATGGAGCGGACCGGGTCCTTGGCCTCCTCGGCGGCCAGCGGCACGCCCTCGACGCCGAGGAAGAACCACATGCCGAAGGGGAAGGCGGCCCAGATGCCGAGGAGGCCGAAGGGCAGCCAGGAGGAGGAGCCGACCGCGCCGGTGTCCACCGGGATGTCGTTGAGACGGTTCGCGTCGAAATCGGTGAGCGCGCCGACGGCGAAGACCAGCAGTGCGGCGACGGCGATCGCGGTCACCACCAGGCTGAACCGCAGCGCCTCGCCGACGCCCCACAGGTGGATGCCGATGAAGATCACGAAGCAGGCGAGATAGACGGGCCAGCCGGAGGTCAGGCCGAACAGGCCGAGCGATTCGACGTAGTCACCGATGAACAGGGCGATGGCGGCGGGGGCGATGATGTACTCGATGAGGATCGCCGTGCCGGTCAGGAATCCGCCCCAGGTGCCGAGCGCGCGTCGCGCGAAGCCGTAACCGCCGCCCGCGGTGGGCAGGATGGCGGAGAGCTCGGCCAGGGCGAAGACCAGACAGGCGTACATCACTCCCATCAGGACGGTGGCCGCCGCCAGGCCGCCGAAGCCGCCCTTGGACAGTCCGATGTTCCAGCCGGAGTAGTCGCCGGAGACGACGTAGGCGACGCCGAGGCCGGTGAGCAGGAGCCAGCCAGCGCTGCCCCGACGCAGCGTACGGCGGTGCAGGTACGCGTCCGTGTCGCTCGCCGCTCCGCTCGCGTCGCCGGGTGGGTGGGCGTGTGTGTCGGTTCCCTGGGCCATGGGGCGCTCCGAAGGTGTGTCGACGGCGCAGCGTCGAGGTGAGAGGCAAGAGGGGCCTACATCAAAGGTTCGTCGCCACACCTTTGTGGATCGTCCGAGGAAATACAAGGGGCGTACGTTAAACAGTGGTTACGGGTCGGGCCCTCCTGCGTGATGGGCGGAGGCCACCGCGGTGCGCGAGCGCCCGTGTCGTGCCACGCGTCATGCCAGGAAGCCGCGCAGCAGTGCCGCCGTGCCGCAGCAGTGTTCGCGCATGACCTCCGACGCCGCCTCTGCGTCCCGGTCGAGGACCGCTTCCACGAGGGCCGCGTGCTGCTGCTGCGAGTGTTCCAGGTTGCGCACCAGCAGCGGAATGCAGTCCAGGAGGTCGTTCAGGGTCGCGCGTACGGCGGCGTACTGGGCGGCCAGCGAGCGTGAGCCGGAGAGCTCGGCGAGGGTGAGGTGGAGCAGGGTGTCCTGGCGGCGGTAGTCGTCGAACCGGGCGTCCTGCGTCGCGTCCAGGGCCGAACGCAGCCGGGTGGCGCCGTCGGGTTCGAGGCCGTTCGCGCAGAGCCCGGCGGCGCCGACCTCCAGCACCTCGCGGAAGCGCAGGGTGTCCTCCACGTCGACGGCCGCCACCCGGCGCCGCAGCTCCTGCTCGCCTGCCGGAACTGCGGCGCGCGGCAGGACGAACGTACCGCCGTAACGGCCCCGCCGACTCTCCACCATGCCCTGGTCCTGGAGCACCTTGAGGACCTCGCGCAGGGTCACCCGGCTGATCCGCATACGGTGGGACAGCTCACGCTCGGAGGGCAGCCGTTCGCCTGGCGGGACCAGGCCGAGCCGCAGCAGTTGCAGGGTCTGCTCCAGTGCCTCCTCGAATCCGTTTCCGGCGCGTACGGGGCGCAGTACGGGCGTCAGCCGGTCCGCCGGGGCGTCTTCCGCGGCACTCGCCTCCGGCTCCCTCACGTCCGCCTCCCCGGCCACCGGGCCGGCGCCGGTCGAGTTCTTGCTCGCCACTGGACGTTTCCCCTTCCCAAGTAATGGTTCTCTGCCATACCTTATGGCTTCCGGTGCACCCAAGGAGGAATCCCGTGGCAGACCGCACACCCCCGCTCGCCGTCGAGGAGCTTCGCTCCCTCGTGGCGAGCGGTTCGATCGACACCGTCGTCCTGGCCTTTCCCGACATGCAGGGCAGACTCCAGGGCAAGCGGTTCGCCGCCGGATTCTTCCTCGACGAGGTGCTGGAGCACGGTACCGAGGGCTGCAACTACCTCCTCGCCGTGGACACCGACATGAACACGGTCGACGGCTACGCCATGTCCTCCTGGGAACACGGCTACGGCGACTTCGCCATGCACCCCGACCTGGCGACCCTGCGACTGCTGCCCTGGCACGAGGGCACCGCGCTGCTGGTCGCGGATCTCGCGTGGAACGACGGCCGGCCGGTCGTCGCCGCACCGCGCCAGGTGCTGCGCCGCCAGCTGGACCGGCTGGCCTCCCTCGGCTACACCGCGCAGGTCGGCACGGAGCTGGAGTTCATCGTCTTCAAGGACAGCTACGAGGAGGCGTGGGACCGCGACTACCGCGGGTTGACCCCCGCCAACCAGTACAACATCGACTACTCCATCCTCGGCACCGGCCGCGTCGAGCCCCTGCTGCGCCGCATCCGCAACGAGATGCAGGCCGCCGGGCTGACCGTCGAGTCGGCCAAGGGCGAGTGCAACCTCGGCCAGCACGAGATCGCCTTCCGCTACGACGAGGCGCTCGTCACCTGCGACCAGCACGCCATCTACAAGACGGGTGCCAAGGAGATCGCCGCACAGGAGGGCGTCTCGCTCACCTTCATGGCGAAGTACAACGAGCGCGAGGGCAACTCCTGCCACATCCACCTCTCGCTCACCGACGAGAACGGTGACAACGCGATGGCGGGCGACGGCCCCGAAGACATGTCGGAGCTGATGAGCCACTTCCTGGCCGGCCAGCTCGCCGCACTGCGCGACTTCTCATTGCTGTACGCACCCAACATCAACTCCTACAAGCGGTTCCAGCCCGGTTCCTTCGCCCCGACGGCCGTCGCCTGGGGCCACGACAACCGCACCTGCGCCCTGCGCGTGGTCGGCCACGGCCGGTCACGCCGGTTCGAGAACCGGCTGCCCGGCGGCGACGTCAACCCGTACCTCGCCACCGCCGGCCTGGTCGCCGCCGGACTGTACGGCGTGGAGCACAAGCTGCGCCTCCCCGAGTCCTGTACGGGCAACGCCTACACCTCGGAGTACGAGCAGGTGCCGACCACCCTGCGCGAGGCGGCGGACCTGTGGGAGGCCAGCCCCATCGCCAAGGAGGCGTTCGGCGAGGAGGTCGTGGCGCACTACCTGAACATGGCACATGTCGAACTCGCCGCGTACGACGCCGCCGTGACCGACTGGGAACTGCGCCGCTCGTTCGAACGCCTGTGACCTCCCACCCCGCCCCCACTCCCGATCGAGGCCCGTACGTGTCACACCAGTCCGCACCGCACACCCTGGACGTCCTGAACCCGGCGACGGCCGAGGTCATCGCCACCGTACCGGCCGCCACCGCAGCCGACGTCGACGCAGCCGTCACCCGGGCCGGCACAGCCCAGCGCAGCTGGGCCGCGGCGGCCCCCGCCGACCGCGCCCGGCTGCTGCGCCGCTTCGCCGCCGTCGTCGACGACCACGTCGAGGAACTGGCCCGGCTGGAGGTCCGCGAGGCCGGACACACCCTGGGCAACGCCCGCTGGGAGGCGGGCAACGTGCGCGACCTCCTCGACTACAGCGCCGGCGGAGCCGAACGCCTCTTGGGCCGGCAGATCCCGGTCGCGGGCGGCATCGACTTCACCATCCTGGAACCCCTCGGCGTGATCGGGATCATCGCCCCGTGGAACTTCCCGATGCCGATCGCCGCATGGGGCCTGGCACCCGCGCTCGCCGCCGGCAACGCCGTGCTGCTCAAACCCGCCGAGACGACACCGCTGACCGCACTGCGCCTCGCCGAACTGGCACTCGCGGCCGGGCTGCCCGAGGGACTGTTCCAGGTACTGCCCGGCGAGGGACCGGTCGCGGGCAACGCCCTGGTCGAGCACCCGGGCGTTGCCAAGATCGTGTTCACCGGCTCGACCCGGACCGGCAAGCAGATCATGACCCGGTGCGCCGAACGCGTGAAGCGCCTCACCCTGGAACTGGGCGGCAAGAGCCCCAACGTCGTCTTCGCCGACGCCGATCTGGAGGCCGCTGCCGCGAGCACCCCGATGTCCTTCCTGGACAACGCGGGCCAGGACTGCTGCGCACGCACCCGCATCCTGGTCGAACGCTCCCTGTACGACCGCTTCCTCGACCTGCTCGCCCCGGCGCTCGCCGCCGTCGTGGTGGGGGACCCGTCGGACGAGAAGACCCAGATGGGCCCCCTGATCTCGGCCGTCCAGCGCGACCGGGTACGCGGCTTCGTGGACGGTGCGGCCGAGCACCGCGAGGCGGCGGGGGCCGTCACCCTCCTCGGCTCCGCCCCCGAGGGGCCCGGGTTCTGGTACCCGCCGACAGTCCTCGCCGGGGTGTCGCCGGACGCGCCGGTGGCCGTCGACGAGGTCTTCGGCCCGGTCGCCGTGGTGCTTCCCTTCGACGACGAAGCGGACGCCGTACGCCTGGCGAACGCCACGCAGTACGGTCTGGCCGGCTCCGTCTGGACCCGTGACGTGGGCCGCGCGCTGCGGGTCAGCCAGGGCCTGCGGGCCGGGAACCTCTCGGTCAACTCGCACTCCAGCGTCCGGTACTCCACGCCGTTCGGCGGATTCAAACAGTCCGGCCTGGGACGCGAACTGGGACCGGACGCCCTCACCGCTTTCACCGAAACCAAGAACGTCTTCATCAGCACGGAGGCCTGAGCACCATGACCGACACCACCCCTGTCTGCCGCCGCCTGGTCGGCCGCACCGCCGTCGTCACCGGAGCCGGCAGCGGCATCGGCCTCGCCACCGTGCGGCGGCTGGCTGCCGAGGGCGCCCACGTCGTCTGCGCAGACGTGGACGAGGAGCACGGCAAGGCCGCCGCCGAAGAAGTCGGAGGACTCTTCGTACGCACCGACGTCACCGACTCCGACCAGGTCGAGGCGCTGTTCAAGGCCGCGTTCGACACGTACGGCTCGGTCGACGTCGCTTTCAACAACGCGGGAATCTCGCCGCCCGACGACGACTCGATCCTGGAGACCGGCCTCGACGCCTGGCGCCGGGTGCAGGACGTCAACCTCACCTCCGTCTACCTGTGCTGCAAGGCCGCCATCCCGTACATGCGCCGCCAGGGCAGGGGCTCCATCATCAACACCGCGTCCTTCGTGGCCCGGATGGGGGCGGCGACCTCGCAGATCTCGTACACCGCGTCCAAGGGCGGCGTCCTGGCCATGTCGCGGGAACTGGGCGTGCAGTTCGCCCGGGAAGGCATCCGCGTCAACGCCCTGTGCCCGGGCCGGTCAACACCCCGCTGCTCCAGGAGCTGTTCGCCAAGGACCCGGAGCGGGCCGCGCGCCGGCTGGTGCACATCCCGCTCGGCAGGTTCGCCGAGCCCACCGAGATGGCGGCCGCCGTCGCCTTCCTCGCGAGCGACGACTCGTCCTTCGTCAACGCCACCGACTTCCTGGTCGACGGCGGAATCTCCGGCGCGTACGTCACGCCGCTGTAAAGCCGACCGGCACCAGGCCCGGCGGGACAACGGCACGGCGACCGAACCGGCGCGCCGCAGCCGGGCCGACGGCCGGGCCGCCCATCCACCGGGCGGCCAACGGCGCCGACGAGGACGCCGTGCCGGTGCGGTGCCCCTCAAGGTGCCGGAGCGCCTGGACAGCCGAGCTGTCAGGACGTTCCGGCACCACGGCGAGGTACCTGCCGACTGCGGTGGACCCGGCCACGATCCGCCGGACTGCCCCTGAGCTCCACGACGATCGTCCAGACCGAGGAGATCCCTCAACGTGCCTGTTCCCTCTCGCCTCTCCCGCCCGTCTGCCGTACGCCTCTCCGTCACCGCGCTCGCCCTGGCGACGGCCCTCACCACTGCGGCCCAGCCCGCCGGGGCCCACGACCGTCACGGACCTGACCGCTCCTGTCCCCGGCTGACCGTCTCCGCAGGCTGGTACGGGAACAACCGGGCACGCATCCAGCAACTCATCGACCGCTACGGCACATGCGCCCCGCAACGGCACCACGACCGCAACAAGCCCGTCGCGGTGTTCGACTGGGACAACACCGTCATCAAGAACGACATCGGCGACGCCACCATGTACTGGCTGCTGCGCAACTCCCGGATACGCGAACCCGAGCACGGCGACTGGCGCACCACCAGCCGCTACCTCACCACCGCCGCCGCGAGGGCACTGCGCGCCGCCTGCCCATCCGGCACCGGACGGGACCGCACCCTGCCGACCGCGACGGACACGGCCTGCGCCGACGAGATCCTGTCCGTCTACGGCGAGGCGGCGACCACCTCCGGCGATGCCGCCTTCGCCGGGTACGACCGGCGCACCATGGAGCCCTCGTACGCCTGGCTGGCGCAGCTGACACACGGCTGGACGGCCGCGCAGGTGCGCTCCTTCGCGGCGGCGGCCCGCACCGAGAACCTAACGGCACCGCTCGGGGCCACGCAGAAGGTCGGCAGCACCACGGACGCCACCGGTTACGTCCGCTACTACGACCAGCAACGCGACCTGATCCACACCCTGCGCCGGGCGGGCTTCGACGTGTGGATCGTCTCGGCGTCACCGCAGCCCGTCGTCGACGTCTGGGCCCAGGGAGTCGACATCGCACCGGGGAACGTGATCGGAATCCGGTCCACCACCGAACGGGGCCGCTACACCTCGCACCTCAGCGGCTGCGGCACCGCGCGTACGGGCGACGACACGCAGATCACGTACATCGACGGCAAGCGCTGCTGGATCAACAAGGAGATCTACGACATCCGGGGCACGGCCGCGTCGAGAGTGCAACCGCCCAACCAGCGACCGGTGTTCGCGGCGGGGGACTCCGACACCGATGTGTCGATGCTGCGAGACGCGACGGGGCTGCGGCTGGCCCTGAACCGCAACAAGACCGAGCTGATGTGCCGCTCGTACGATGACGCGGACGGCAAGTGGCTGGTCAACCCCATGTTCATCGGGCCGAAAGACCGCAAGCAAGGCGCCTACCCCTGCGCCACCGAGGGGTACATCGCATCCAACGGGACCGCGGGGCCGGTGCGCCGAAGCGACGGCAGCGTGATCCCCGACCAGCACGACACTGTCTACGTTCGCTGACCCGTTTAACGCAAGGTTGCGCGCCGATCGTGCCCCACGAAGGAGTCCGCGCACGGTCCAGAAGGACCTTCTGCTCGCTTTCGTCGACGGTGGGCCTGGCGCAACTTCGTGGCGGTCCTGTCGACGAGACCTGGTCGACCATGCGTGCGGCCGCTCAGCCGCGCCACCAGGGTTCGCGCACGTAGAGGCTTTCCTCGCTGACGCATCCCGCGCCGTTGGAGATTTCCCGGGTGTCGAGGTTCCAGCCCACGACGCCGTTGCCCTTGCGGCTCAGCTCGATCAGGCGGTTGCTCTCGGTCCGGACGCCGGTGGTGACCTCGCAGCGGACGATCCCGGTCCACGCCTGCCCGTTCAGGGCGGCGGCGAACGACAGCACCGGGAGGGCGAGGACGGTCAGGCCGAGGACCGCCCACTGCTCCAGGGCCGCCGCGCGGCGCAGCAGCGGCGAGGGGCGGTAGCTGTCGTCGTCGTGGAAACCGGACGCCTCCCGGCCGCGGCCGGAGCGGTGGTGCGGGTGGCGTCTGCCGGTACGGTATTCCACGACGACGCCCTTGCGCAGCGCGTAGGCGGCGAGCCCGGTGCCCAGCCCCCACCAGAGGCCGAAGAAGCAGGCCACCACCACGGCCATCGAGGCCGGGCTGACGACGGTGAGGGCCGCTCGCTGGAGCGCCCGGAGGAAGCCTCCTTTCACGGGGACCGCGCCACGCGCCGCGAACAGAGCGAAGACGACCCGGGAGACGACGACGGCCAGCACGGACGCGAGGAGCGCGTCGGTGAGAACCATGCCGATCAGGACGTCCGGCCAGTTGGCGGGTTCCATGCCGATGAACACGTCACGGGCCGCGTCACCACCCCCGACCGTGTACGCGACCTTTGTGACCGGCACCGCGAAGGCCACCGCCAGCAGCACCGTGTGGCCGGGGCCGCCCTTGCGATCGGCTGACCGGGCGTCTGCCGCCGCATCCTCGCCGTAGCTGGTCTCCGCCAAGGCGACTACAGGGCGGCGGGGTGAAGGGGAGCGGCGCGGTACGCCGATGCGCCGGTGACCTGCTGCTCGCCGGTACAGGCGGTGCGGACGACGACCATGAGCGTGCTCCCGGTCTCTGAAGGGTGGTGGGCGTGGAAGCTCCGTGCTGCCCGCAGCCTTCCCCGGCCGACGGCCCGTGGCCACCAGCGCTACGCCGCACGGGGCAACGCGGGAAGCCGCGGATCCTGGAGGACGCGTAGGCACGGCGGCAGCCGCCTGTACCCGCAGAGGGCACCCGGACGACCGGGTGCACCACGGGAGCGATCCCGGCCGGCAGACCCGGTACGGCCACGGGCGGGACGACCAGCAGCGCCGCCTCGGCGCTCGCCGTCCCTCCCACCACCCACGAGGCCGGCGAGCCGGGAGCCCGGCTCCTCCTCGCGCACCCCCCGCACCGCCGACGGCCCTCCGGATCCACGCCACCCGCCGTTCAGGTTTCCCGTCTTCACCCGGTTGCCCTCCTGGATGTCGGTCCTTTCCCCGGGCGGTGACGATGGCGGAATCGGCCGTCGACAGATGAGGGCATCGCATGGTTCAGGGATTCTCCAGAGAGCCGGGAACCCACAGTCCGCTGACGCAGGTCGGCCCGGAGGGGATCCGGAAGATCACTCTCTGGGCGACCGCGATCGCGCTGGGCGGGTTCCTGTTCGGTTTCGATACGGGCGTGGTCTCCGGTGCGCTGCTGTACATCAAGAAGGATTTCCACCTCAGTTCCTTCGAGCAGGGCAGCGTGGTCAGCGTCCTGCTCATCGGCGCCGTCATCGGTGCCACCTCGGCGGGCGGCTTCGCCGACCGGGTCGGCCGGCGCAAGGCACTGGGCCTGATCGGCCTGGTGTTCGTCGTCGGTACGGTGATCGCCTCGCTGTCCAACGGCTACCCGATGCTCATGGCCGGCCGGGTCGTCCTCGGCCTCTCCGTCGGTGCCGCGTCAGCGACCGTGCCCGTCTACCTCTCGGAGATCGCCCCGACCCGCATCCGGGGCCGGCTGCTCACGATGAACCAGCTGATGATCACGGTCGGCATCCTCGTGGCGTACCTCGTCAACCTCGCCTTCGCGAGCAGCGAGCGGTGGCGGGCGATGTTCGCGGTCGGCCTGGTCCCCGCCGTCCTGATGATCGCGGCCACCCTGTGGCTGCTGCCGGAGTCGCCGCAGTGGCTCGTCACCCACGGCCGCGAGGACGTGGCCCGCAAGGGGATCGCCGCGCTGACCGACGAGGAGACGGCGGACGAACTGCTCCGGCGGGCCCGCGAGCGTGTGGACGCGGAACGCGAGAAGCAGCGGCGCAGGGAGGCTGAGGGCGGCGGGGGCTCCCGGCGGCTGTTCGCGCCCGATGTGCGGCCCGCGCTGGTCGTCGGGCTCACCCTGGCGGCCGTCCAGCAGTTCGCGGGGATCAACACGATCATCTACTACGCGCCGACCATCATCCAGCAGACCGGCCTCAACGCCTCGAACTCGATCTTCTACTCGGTGTTCATCGGTCTGATCAACCTGGTCATGACCCTGGTGGCGATCAAGCTGGTGGACCGGGCGGGGCGCCGCCCGATGGTCCTGGTCTCGCTCGGCCTGATGGCGGTGTCCATCTTCATGCTGGGCCTCGCCTTCGTCGTGGACATGGGATCGGTGCTCACCCTGACGTTCATGGTGATCTACATCGCCTCCTTCGCCGGCGGTCTCGGCCCCGTCTTCTGGACGCTGATCGGTGAGATCTTCCCGCCGTCCGTCCGGGCAGAGGGGTCGAGCCTGTCCACCGCCGTCAACTGGATCTCCAATTTCCTCGTGAGCCTCGCCTTCCTGCCCCTCGCCGGGCTCATCGGCCAGGGCGAGACCTTCTGGATCTTCGCCGCGATCTGCGTGCTCGCGTTCCTGTTCGTCAGCCGCTACCTGCCGGAGACGCGGGGCCGGGACGCCGGGCAGATCCAGGAGGCCCTCGACACCCGCTTCAAGCACGCCCCGGCCCGCCCGGGCGACTCCGGGCACAGCTCCGCACCGCAGAAAGGACGCTCGCGATGAGCGACACCATCCTCGGCCCCGACGACCTCGAACCGGCTGACGCGCTCGTGCTCTTCGGCATCACCGGAGACCTCGCCAAGAAGATGCTGATGCCCGCCCTGTACCGGCTCACCGAGGACGGCAGGCTTACCGTGCCCGTCATCGGCGTGGCCGCGGGCGACTGGAACGACGATGCGCTGCGCGGACACGCCCGGGAGGCCATCGCCGCCGCCGTCCCCGACTTCGACCAGCAGGTCTTCGACCGTCTCGCGGCGAACCTCTCCATCGTGACCGGCGACTTCACCGATCCCGGCACCTTCGCCCGGCTGCGCGAGGCCGTCGCCGGATACGGCTTCGTCACCCACTACCTGGCGATCCCGCCGACCCTGTTCACCACCGTGGCCCGCGCCCTGGGCGACGCCGGACTCAACCGCCGCTCCCGCCTCGTGGTCGAGAAGCCCTTCGGGCACGACGAGGAGTCCGCGCGCGAGCTCCAGAAAGAACTGAGCGCCTTCTTCGACGACCACCACCTGCTGCGGGTGGACCACTTCCTGGGCAACAGCGCGGTGGAGAGCTTGATGGTCGCCCGCTTCGCCAACACTCTCCTCGCCCCGATCTGGCACCGCTCGTACGTGGACAACGTGCAGATCACCCTCGCCGAGGACTTCGACGTCGCCGACCGGGGCTCGTTCTACGACGCCGTGGGCTGCCTGCGCGATGTCGTCCAGAACCACCTGCTCCAGGTGCTGGCCTTCCTGGCCATGGACCCGCCCAACGTCTCCAACGCCCGCGCCCAGGGCCTCGAGAAGTGGCGGGTGCTGCGCGCCGTCCGCACCCTGGATCCCGAGGCCACCGTGCGCGGCCAGTACGAGGGCTACCTGGACGTCGAGGGTGTCGCCCCCGGCTCCACCACCGAGACGTACTTCGCGACCCGGCTCTTCATCGACAACTGGCGCTGGGCCGGAGTCCCCTTCTACCTGCGCAGCGGCAAGGCGCTCCCGGTGACCGCCACCGAGGTGATCGTCCAGCTCCGCACCCCGCCGCTGGAACTGTTCGGCAGCGGCGCCGCCGAGACCCCGCCCAACCTCATCCGCTTCCGCATCGACGGCGACACCGGCATCCGAGCCGATCTCATGCTGCGCAAACCCGAGGACGGGGTCGAGCAGCCGGTCACCGTGCCCATCGGCGTCGACTTCGCGACGGTACTCGGACGGCAGGAGCTGCCATACGAGAACATCCTGCGCGGTGCCGTCGTGGGCGACCCGGAGGCCTTCGCCTTCTACCCGACGATCCTGGAGTGCTGGCGGATCGTCGCCTCCGTCCTCGACCCGTCCCAGCCGCCCGTGCCGTACGCACCCGGCTCCTGGGGCCCCGAACCGGCGGACCGGCTCCCCGAGCTGAAGTACTGGCACCAGCCGGGGCGGCGGCTCTTCGAGGACGTCGTCTGACGGCCGTGCGACCGGCCCCGGCGGGGTGCCCGGGAAGCCCGCCATGATCCCCCGTGCCTCCGACGCCGGTCGGAAAGGCCGGGCTGCGAGCCTCCTGAGGCGGGTGCGCGACAACCTGTGGCCGATGCTCCAGCAGGCCGTGGCCGCCGCGCTGTCCTGGTGGATCGCGGACGACCTCATCGACCACCACGTCCCGCTGTTCGCCCCGATCGCCACCCTGGTGGCCCTCAACACCCCGCTCGGTGGGCGTGGCAGCAACACCGTCCGGGTTCTGGTCGGAGTCATCACGGGCGTCGTCGTCGGGGACCTGGCCTACGCGCTCCTCGGCCACGGCACCGCCGCCTTCGGCCTGGCCGTGTTCGCCGCGCTCCTGATCACCCTGGTGTTGGACGGCGAGCGCATCACCATGGCCCAAGCCGCCGTGGGCGCCGTCATCTGCGTCGCCGCCGGGCGGCAGGCCGGGACGAACCGGGTCCTGGACGCGCTCGTCGGCGGCGCGGTGGCCCTGGTCTTCAGCCAGCTCCTCTTCCCCGTACACCCGGTCTCCCTGCTCAGGCGGGCCGAGTCCACCACCCTGTCCGGTCTGGCCGACGCCCTGGAGTTCACCGCCCGCGAGCTGGACGCCCCCGAGGAGGAGCGGACCGCCCGCACCTGGGAGGAGGTGCGCACGGTGTACAGCCTGCTCGACGACCTGGGCCGGGCCCGGGCCGACAGCCTCAGCGTCGCCGCCCGCACCCTCCACCGCCGCAGGGACCGGCAGCCGCTCTCCCGCGAGATGGCCGACGCCCTCCACCTGGACCTGCTCGGCAACAGCTGCTTCACCCTCGTCCGCCGCGCGCTGTCCCTGGACGCCGCGTGTCAGCGCGAGTTCGCCCCCGTACTGCGTGACCTGTCGGGCGCCCTGGCCTCCTTCGCGGCGGCCCCGGGCAGCCGGCCGGTGCGCCGTCACGCGACGCGCTGGGCGCTCGGAGTCGTCCGCAACGCCCCGGACGCCGGACCCGCGCCCGCCGTCGCGATGTGGGAGAACGTACGGCTGGTGGTGCAGGACGTCCTGATCTCCGCGGGTGCCGACACGAAAGCGGCCGAACGCGCCGTCCGCGAGGGCGCCGAGGAGGTGCAGCTGCCAGAACCCCCGCGCGGACGCCGGCCCTAGGGGTGTCCACGAAGCCCCTGGCCGCCCGCCAGGGGGTCGGTCAGGACCAGGAGGTCGACCAGGACGGCGCTGACGACGTGGTCGGCGTGCGGCCGGATGGCGAGTGGCCCGCCGCGCCCGTCCGGCTGAGCGGGAGGCGCGCAGCCATTGGGTGACCAGGGCCGGGCGCATGACGACGTAGGCGAGGACGAGCATGCCGCCCATCTGGACGATGGTCAGCACTCGGTGCGCCGTACAGCCCGCCGGCCCCTGTGAGCCTCGTCCCACGCGTACGGGGCTGAGCGTATGGACGACGAAGCCCCCGGGGCGCTCTTGGCGGGGTGTCCGGTGGCCCGCCGGTATGAGTGCAGGACGGCGAACTCGGTGTCAACGGTGGCCGCATCCGTTCCCCGGCAGGCCCCGGCACGCTTCAGCTGTTGCTGCCTGAGGAAACCCTGATGGTCAGCCGCGACGGAACAGGCGGCGCGTGTGTGCTTGCGGCGTGTCGTCAGTGGGAGGCGGGAGGTACTCCTGGACGTGCACCTGCTCGGCCGTGGTGATCCGGGCAAGCGTCGGACTGTAAGCGACGGGGGCGCGCACTTCGACCAGCCACGATCCGCCGGAGACCCGGAACACACTACGCGGCCAGACCAGCGCCTGGGCGATGACGACCCTCTTCCCGTCGAAGTGATGGCGGGGCCTTCGTGCAGTTTGCACCCAAGGCTCATCGCCTCGCTGACACGGTGGCGGAAAGCGGCATAGTCCGGCCCGGCCAAGAGTCCGCAGTGTGACACAGGCAGGCGTTGGAGCTGCGCAGTTTTGTGACCTGAAGGCGTCGTTCACCAGTGACGTGGCGTTCAGGACGTGTGCGCTGTTCCCTTCCCCCGCAGCGTGTCGACGGCGATGCGGGCAGCGATGCCGATCACGGCGTCGGCCGCGGGAACGATCGCAGCTGTGCTGGCGGTCCGGGTGAATACGGCGATTGCGTAACGGCCGCCGTCGGGGTACTGGACGACGCCGACCTCGCCGCGCAGCGTCGGTAGCGATCCCGTTTTGCCCGCGACGTGCACATCGTCGAAGGGGAACCCGGAGGCGAGGCGGTGTGGCCAGACTTGAAGTCCCATAAGACGGCGCATGGAAGCGCAGTGATCGGGGGTGCAGGCCGTGTCACGCCAGATCGTGGCGAGCAGTTGGGTCAGCTCGCGAGGGGTGCTGCGGTTGGACTGCGCCGGGTCGAGAGCCCGGAGCCTGGCGATGACCTGTGGATCGGCGAGCGCCTGCGCGCCGCCTGGGCCGGCGTCCTCCTTGACGCTGGCCATCATCGCTCCGAAGGAGTGAAGAGCATGGGTGCGGGTGAGGCCGAGGCGTGCTGTCGTACGGTTCACGGCTTCCAACCCGACGCGCCGCAGGATGACGTCGGCTGAGGCGTTGTCGCTGACGGCCATCATCAGATACGCCAGGTCGCGCAGGGAGAGGCGGGCGGTGTCCGCCATGGCCGCGAGTCCCGTCGGCCCCGAGGCGCGCCCGTCCGGCGGACAGTCGACCTGCTCGGTGAGGTCGATGTCGCCGGCCGCTGCCCGCTCATGCAGGGCGATGAGCAAGGGCAGCTTATGGACGCTGGCGGTGCTTACCAACTGGCTTCCCTGGTAGTCGACTTCGGTACCGGAGTCGATGTCCCGGGCGTGCATCCAGCCGTTCACTCCTGCGTCGGTGAAAGCCGCGCGGAGTTGGGTGAGGGTGTCGGTCATAGCCAGTACTCCGCTGCGGGGCGCAGATGTGTCGTGCGGGCAGGGGCGTCGGGGCGGGCGTCAGCTGTCGTCCGCAGGGCATGCTCAGCAGCGTCGGCGAACGCGCGCACGGCAGCGTCGCCGTGCCCGTGAGGCCACGCGATGGAATGGCGCCAGGCCAGCGGAGCACCGGCGAGGGGCCGCCACACGAGCCCGGGGCCGGTGGTGTCGCCCCATGCGTCGCGTGGGGCGAACGCAACGGCCGAGGCCGAGAGGACCAGGCCGCGTACGAAGCTGTCGCCCCGGCCGTGCCGTATCGCGGGCGGTGTGTAACCGCCGCGCGCGCAGGTTGTCAGCACGTCATCGTAGAGCGCGGGGGAGACTGCCCGCGGGAACAGCACGAGTTCGTGGCCGTTGAGCGAGGCCAGGGTCACCTCCCTGTGCTCTGTTGCGGGTGCGTTGCCAGGGAGCAGGACGCCGAGGTCGCGCCGCAGTACGGGGCCGAGTTCGAGGCCTGTCACGTCGCAGGGATGGTGCACCAGCCCGACGTCCAGTTCCTGCGCGGCAAACCGGTCGAGTTGCTCACCTGTCGACAGCTCCTGCAGCTCCAGCTCCACCGTCGCGCAATTCTCCTGGAAGGCATCCATCAGGGCGGCGACGGTGGCGCTCGCGATGTCGGCAGGCAGTGCCGCGCGCAGCAGTCCGCTCTCTCCGCCCCGGATCCGGCGGGCCGCGGCACGCAGGGTCGCAGCCCGGGTGAGGAGTGCACGCGCTTCCGGCAGCAGCAGCATTCCGGCCTTCGTGAGGGCGACCTGGCGGCTGGTGCGGTCGAACAAACGCACCTCCAGCTCTCGCTCCAAGCGCTGAATGCGCTGTGACAAGGGCGGCTGGGCCATGTGCAGGCGTACCGCCGCACGGCCGAAGTGTGACTCTTCTGCAACAGCTACAAAGCATTCCAGGTGCCGGATCAGGTCCACGACCAGCGACCATATCAAAAGTCTATGAATTCTGAATCCATATCGGTCTTGGACATGAAGGGGCGCCGCTTGGTCTCCTCACGGCATGACACACACTTCCGGGCGACGCAGAACCTCACGCTCCCCGCTCAAGGTAACCGCCGCCGCGGCAGCGACCCTCGCTCTCACCGCAGGCGGTGCGTACGCCGCGAAGATCGGTCCCTTCGACAACGGCCCGAATGCCTTGGACCCGGCCGCCGCTGCCCAGGCGCGCGCCTTTCTCTCCGACTAGTCGCGCGGCCGTTACGACGCCGCGGCAGGGCGGACCACCAGCCCCGCCCGGGCTGGGGAGGTGCTCCGCAGTTTCACCGAGGGCCTCGACATCGACAGCCCCCGTCTCACCGCTGCTACCGCTGAGCGCGCGGACGACGGCGTGGTGAGCGTCCCTTTCACCGCGAAGATGCCGGTGAAAGCCCTCGGCACCTGGACGTACACCTCACGCGTACGCCTGCGGGAAGAGAAGGGAACATGGAAGGTCGACTGGTCCCTTGGGCTCGTTCACCCACACCTGAGCGACCAGGCTAAGTTCCGTCTGGAGCGTGAGGAAACCAGTACGCCGGACGTCGCAGACAGGCACGGGAAGACCCTTACGGGTGACACCTACCCGTCATTGCAGCCACTGCTGACGCAGATCGCGGGTGGGGACGGCGGGCCGCGAGGGAAGATTCGGCTGATCGACCGGGTCACCGGGCAGACGAAGCGCACGGAGATCACGTTCGGGCGAAAAGAAGCCCCGGCATCGGCCCGGACCACTCTGGACGCCACCTGGCAGGCAGCCGCTGACCGAGCTCTTGGCGCCGATGCCGACGGCAAGAACGCTTCGCTAGTAGCTCTGCGCGTCGACAACGGCGAGATCCTCGCCATGGCCAACTCACCCGCCACCGGTTTCAACCGCGCCGCCTCAGGCACCTATGCGCCCGGCTCCACCTGGAAGATCGTGACGAGCAGCGCACTGCTGCTGAAGAACGCTGTCACCCCGCAAACGATTGTGGACTGCCCCAAACACCTCATCGTGGGCAAGGAGTTCCACAACGTCGAGACGTCGGAGTTCCACGGCGCGACCTTCCAGAAAGACTTCATGGAGTCCTGCAACACGGCCTTCATCAGCCTGCGCGACAAACTCGGCGACGCCGAAACGGGCGACGTCGCGCGCAAGTACTTCGGTGTCGGCCAGGAATGGCACGTAGGCATCCCTTCGTACGACGGATCGGTGCCGGTACCGAAGGACGAGACAGAGAAGGCGGCTGCCATGATCGGACAGGGCCGCATCCAGGCCAACCCCCTCATCATGGCCTCGGTCACCGCGACTGCGGCCTCCGGCCACTTCCACCAGCCGACGATCCGTCCCGACACGGACGACCGGACCACCACCACCGCACTACCGCGGACCGTGGTGAACCAGTTGCAGACGATGATGCGTGCCACCGTAACGGGCGGAACCGCGCATATCCTGGCCGATCTGCCCGGCACGATCGGCGCGAAGACCGGAACCGCCGAGGTTGCCGAGGACGAGGAGAACAACGGCTGGCTGGTAGCCCGGCGCGGCAATGTCGCGGTGGCCTGCGTGGTCGAGCAAGGTGTCACGGGCGGCGGCTCGGCCGGACCCATCCTTCACCGCCTTCTGGCAGCGGTACCCGACGACCCGTCTTGAGCCATCTCTACCCACCGAGCCAGGGGAGACGCGGGGAGACGCGCGGAACGACTGCCTCACAGAGCCTCCTCCTCGCACCCGTACCACCGCCTCAGCCACAACCCGCATCAACGCGCACCGCAGGGGGAGTCAGACGATGACCGGTTTCCGAGCGCTCGGACCGGCCCTTTTCGGAGGGCTGGTGTTGGCCGGCCTCCTCTACTGGGCGGGGTCGACCACACACGTACTCAGCCTGCCTGGAGCAACGAACTTCCTGGGCCCTGACCAGGCGAACCGACTCAAGGCGTGGACGACGCCCTGGTCGACGGAGGTGCCGTCCTCACCCCAGTTCACCTACCCGGCCGGGGCCAGTGGCCATGGCGCGGACTACGTGGCACTGCGGGAGACCGCGATGCGCGTACGCTACGCCGCGCTCATCCTCATCTTCTCCGGTGGCGCGGCCCCGCTGCTGCGCCGACTCTCCGGCCGTACTGTCCTGCACACCATCGCCCGCACGACGGCCCTATGGGGCTGGGGAATCACCGCAGCCATGCTCGCCGTCACCGTCTCTGCCCCCTGGGCCGCAGCATCCGGCGGATCGGCAACCCACCAGCTCCTGCCCACCCTCGCGAGCACGATGTCTCAAGGCCGCGACCTCCCTCTCGTCGCCGCTCTGGCGGCAGCAGCCGCGACTACAGGCGTCACGGCCTTGCTGAGCCGTGAGCCCGTCTCAACACCTCGTCCGCCCACGTCAATCCCGACATCAACAGCACGGCTCGCAGCAACGCTGGGTACCGCAGTGATCCTCTTCGCCCTCATCGTGCCCTCGAACCAGAAAGTGGCCGCCTACATCCAGACCGGTTTCACCGGTAACGGCCGGCTGTCCGAGCCCGGCGACCTGTTGCGGCAATGGCTCCAGCTCAGCGCCTGGACCACACCCACCGGGCCCACGCTCGGGCGCTGGCTGCTCTACCGGCTCGGTGAGGTAGTCCTTGTCGCAACCGTCTGGTGGGCACTGCGACTCCTCCCGACCCTGTTCGACCACGTCACCGCTCCCGCCTACGCTCTCGGCGCCGCCGCCGCCACCACGCTCGGGGCGGAGGCGAATGACATGTGGCACTCGCTGCTCACCTACCAGACCGTCACAGGCGGACCGCTTCTCTACTACATATCCACAGGCTCCGGCGCATCGGCGGCACTCGTCTTCGGCTCCCTCGCCGGCTGTGCAAGCACCGTCGCCGTACGTCGGCACATCCGCGCACAATCGCCGCCCCCGGCGGAGCCGCAGAGTCGGCCGGTCTCCTGACAGACCAGAAGAGAACGGGTGTGCTGCTCCAAGGCGGTGCGCCAGCACCCGCGTGCGACGTTCTACGAGGAAGAGGTGGCAGTTGGTCGGAGGCCGGTAGCCCCGTTGCGGGGCCACCGAAGGCAATGGGGGAAGCCGGTGACCAGGTAGGACCGAGAACCTGTTAGGCGGGGCGTGTTCCGGCGTTGCGCCACTCCTGTGCGTACTCGTCGAAGATGGCCCTCAGATGGTGGCCGATCTTCAGGTAGTCCAGGTCGTCGAGGTTGGCCAGGGAGACGCGGACCGACCACTGCGGGCCGTCGAAGCCGCCGCCGTTCAGCAGCACCACGGAGGTCTGCTCGGCCAGCCGGAACAGCGGGTCCACCGGCTCGTAGTTGGCCTCCAGATAGTCGGCGAACTCTTTGCCCAGGGTGCGTTCGGCCTCCGCCAGCAGGTCCAGCTCGATGTAAGTACGCGGCCCGCTTCGGGTCTTGCGAGATCTTCATGTGCGCGCCTTCGAGCAGCAGTTGGAGGCGCTGCTGCACGATGGAGCGGATGCGGGTCTTGTACTGCTGGCCCTCGTTCAGCATGTTGAACAGTGAGAACAGGGTCATCATCACCTGCTGTGGCAGTGACAGGCCGGCCGTGTGGTTGAGTGCCACCTGCCGGGAGTCCGCTACCAGCCGGTCGATGAATCGCATCCGCTCCGGTTCCAGGGAGAGCGACCCGTATCGCTTGGCCAGTCGGGCCTTCTGCTCGGCGCTCTGCTCGGTCAGCATCGCGTCGATGACGTTGTCGTCGTGCAGTCCGATGACGCCGAGCCGCCAGCCGGTGGCGCCGTAGTGCTTGGAGTAGGAGTAGACGAGCAGGGAGTTGCGCGGCAGTTCGGCGGCGAGTGAGCGGAAGCCCTCGACGAAGGTGCCGTAGACGTCGTCCGTCACGATGATGAGGTTCGGGTTCTGTTCGGCCACGATCTGCGTGATCTGCTCGGTGACACGGGAGGAGAGGGCGAGGGAAGGGGGGTTGCTCGGGTTGACGCAGCAGACCATCCGGACAGCGGGGTCGGCCAGTTTGGCGACTTCCTCCGGCGGGTACCGCCACTGCCGAACGCCGGTTTCGGTGAACAGGTTCGCTTCGACGTGCACGACGTCGAAGCCGTACGTGTCCAGTTCCGGAATCTCCAGATACGGTGTGAACAGCGGCACCATGAGCGCGATGCGGTCGCCCCGGTGCAGGATGCCGTTCTTCAAGAGCGAGTCGAAGATGTAGCACATCGCGGCGGTGCCGCCCTCGGTCGCGAAGAGGCTCAGGTGTTGCCCCTCCGGCGGCCGGTGGTCGAACATCTCGTCGGCCACGTATCCCCGTACGATCTGCTCGGCGTGCGGCAGGAAGCGCCCCGGTACGGGGTAGTTGTCACCGATCGAGGAATCCGCCAGCTCGTGCACGAAGGCGTCAGGCACGAAGCCGAACCGCTCGATGGCCAGATCGAGGCACGCCTTCAGCAGCTCGATGCCGGGCAGTTCGGGGTGCGTACGGACGAAGCGGGCGAAGCGTTCGGCGCATCCGGCCTCCTCGGGCATCCCACCCAAGTTGTCGGCCGTCCAGACCCGGCGGGATTCCTCGAGCGCGAAGTAGCCGAGTGCGTGGTAGGCCTCGCGAGGACCGGTCGCGACCCAGTTCGGGTTCCCGCGGCCGGCGTTCAGCATCACCCGGGTCGTCTTGTCCTTCTGGCCCGGCTTGTCGCCCTGCTCGGCCTGGGCGATGCTGATGAACTTGTCTTTCAGCTCGAACGGGCTGAGCTGTGCGTACGACCTGATCTCGGCGCGGCTGAGGGCGTCCTTGGGCATGGCTGGTCTCCCGCTGCTTCAGTGGTTGAGGATGACGATGACGGCGCCCCACACGGTCAGCAGCACGTTGCCGACGGCGTACGGGATCGTGTAACCCAGGGTCGGAACCTGCGACTTGGATGCCTCGTTGACGGCTCCGATCGCGGCCGTGGTTGTCTGGCCGCCGGCCAGTACCCCCATCAGGACCGGGAACCTGATCTTCTGGACGTAGTGACCCACAAGGAAGCCGATCACCAGGGGACTACGGTGGCAACCGCCCCCAAAAGCAGGAGTCCCCAGCCCGCCGAGGACAGCCCGTCGGTGAAGCCGGGACCGGCGTTGATACCGACCACGGCGACGAACACACAGAGCCCCAGGGTGTCCATGAACCACTGAGCGCCCGGCGGGACGTTGCCATATGTGGGGTACTTGCCCCGGATCCAGCCGAAGACCAGACCCATGATGAGCCCGCCGCCCGAGGTGGACAGGGAGATCGGCACCCCACCTGCTGTCAGTGCCGGGATGCCGATGCAGCCACCGATGAAGATGCCGAGTCCGACCCAGACCATGTCGGTCGCGAAACTGGTGGGGACGGGCTTGCCGATCTCCGCCCCCGCCGGCCCGACCAGTCGCTCGGGGCCAGTCAGCACGAGGGTGTCTCCGCGCTCCACCGGGGTGGAAAGCCGGAAGGGGAAGGCGGCGCCTGCCCGGTACAGACGGTCGATGTAGACCCCGGCCATGAACGGCTGGCGGCGAAGCTCCGACACGGTCAGGCCCAGCACGGCCTTCTCAGCAACGACCACATGCAGCGTCTCGGTCCGGTATCCGAGCAGCGCCACGTCGTCCGCCTCCGGCCCGACGTGCGTGCGGGCATCGAAGTCGACCAAGTCGTGCCGTAGCGCGCTCACCGCCACAACATCGCCCTGCCGCAGAACCAAGCCTTGCTCATGGGACAGCAGCTCGCCCTCCCGCCGAACGCGCGTGATGTACACGCGCCTGCCGAGAGCTCGCTGCTGTGCCTCGAAGTCCGCGATGCTGCGCCCGGCCAGACCGGGGTGCTCGACCCGATACGCGCGCAGCACCGTCTCGTAGTAGCCCTGGCCGGCATCCGGGTCTTCGTCCGGGGCGTCGAGCTCGGCGGCCAGCTCCGCGCTTTCCCCGGCCAGGTCCCGTCGATAGAGCCGGGGGAGTACGTTGGCCAGCAGCATCGCGCACAGGATCGTGCCCAGCGGATAGGTGACCGCGTAACCGACCGCAACGAGATTCTGCTCCGACTTCACCTGCGCGGTTGAGAGTCCGGGCAGCGTGCCGATGGCGTCCTGAGCGACACCGATGGCCGCTGACTGGGTGAGTGCCCCGCTCATCAGGCCGGCACCGAGGCCGGGCCCATAGCCGAGGACCACCGCGAAGAGCCATGAGATCAGAAGCCCGCTGACACAGACTACGACGGCGTTGACCACCTGCGGCAGCCCGTCCTTGCGCAGCCCCTGGAAGAACTGCGGGCCCACGCGGTAGCCGAGTGCGAACAGGAACATGATGAAGAAAAGGTCCTTCACCGTGCCGTCGATTTGCACGCCAAGCCGTGCGCCCAGGACAAGCCCGGCGATCAGACAGCCCGTCACAGAACCAAGCGCGATCGCCCGGTAGCGGATCCTTCCGAGCAGAAAACCCAGCGCCACCACCAGGAAGACCAGCAGCTCGGGGTGGGGCTGGAAGATGTTGCGGTTCAGGAAGTCGGTCATCCGGCCCCCAGTACGCCGACCAGGATCGGCCCGGTGAGGGGCAGCAGGAAATTCGAGAGCGCGTAGGTGATCGTGTAGCCGAGCAGCGGTACGGAACTCTGCGCCACCTGGGTGATCGAGGTGATCGCGGGCGTCGAGCACTGCTGACCCGCGATGGCGCCGATCAGCGTCGGCTTCTCGATGTGCAGCAGCTTGCGACCGACGACCAGGGAGATGGTCGCCGGGATCAGGACCATGGCGATCCCGGCGAAGGGCAGCAGCGCGCCGTACTCCTTCAGCAGCGGCCATGCCTGCGGCCCCGCGGTCAGTCCGGTACAGGCGATGAAGACGGCCAGGCCCAGATCCTTGAGCGTATTGGCGGCCTGCGGGGGAAAAGCGCCGAAGGTCTGCTTCCGGGACCGGAACCAGCCGAAGAGCAGGCCCGATACCAGGCAGCCGCCGCCGGTGCCGAGTGACATCGGGATGTCGCCGAAGTGGACGACGATCTGGCCGAGCAGCGAGCCCGCCACGATGCCGAGGCCGAGATAGATGAAGTCCGTCGCATCGTTCTTCACGACCGCGCCGATTTTCGCGACCAACCTGTCCAGGCCCGATCGCGCGCCGACCAGGGTGAGGACGTCGCCGCGCTGCACCGTGGTCTCGGCGGAGGCAGGCAGATGCTGGTCGTTGCGCAGGACATCGGTGACGTACACACCGTCCTGGAGAAATTCCGGGTGGTCCTGCTCCATCCGGGCGATGGAGGAGCCTGCGGTCGCCTTCTCGGTCACAGCGACCTGCCGGGTGGCCAGCGGCACGTCGAGGCCGGGTACCGACGGCGTCTCCGGACCGATCTCGCGTCCGGCCTCGATGATCCGGGATCGCCGGCCGACCAGCTGGACGAGGTCGCTCAGGGTCAGCTGCAGATCGGGCGAGGGCTTCAACAGCGCACTGCCCCGCTTGACGCCCTCGACAGTGACCCGGCCGGACCGGACGGCCTTGAGCTCCCCGATCCGCAGCCCGTCGGCCAGGGTCACCAGGTAGGTGCGGCCGACGGTGCTGGGCAGCGCCTCGCGCTCGTCGGACTCCAGTCCGCGGACGCCGCCGCGCATGTTCTCCCAGAGCTCGCGTGAGGCATCCGCGAGGTTGATGCGCATCAGCATCGGCATGATCTGACTGGTGTACAGCACGATCGTGACCAGGCCGAAGAGGTAGCAGACGGTGTAAGCGGTGGCGACGTGCCCCTGATACTGAGTGACCTGGGCGGATGTCAGCCCATTCAGCTTGCCGATGGCCTCGGTAGCCGTACCGACCACAGCGGATTCGGTCGCCGCTCCGGCCAGAATGCCCGACGCGGTTCCCACATCGAGGTCGAACGCCTTGGCGAGCCCGAAGGCGATACCGAGCACACAAACCAGCTCGATCAGGCAGAGCACGAGAAAGCGGAGGCTTCTCCGATTGAGGTTGGCGAAGAACTGCGGACCGGCCAGGTAGCCGAGCGAGAAGATGAACAGCGCGAAGAACACCGTCTTGACGTCGTCGTCCACGGTGACGTGGCGAGTGCCGATCAGCAGGGACACGATCAGCGTTCCGCAGATCCCGCCCAGCGTGATGGGGCCGACGCGGAGCTTGCCTACGAGATACCCGAGAGCGAGGCAGAGGAAGAGCGCGAGTTCGGGATGGTCGCGCACGATACCCATCCGGCTCTCACCGGCCCGTGGAAGAATAAATGGTCATTTCGCGCATAAGGGAGAAAATAACAGCGAGCGAGTGTCGCGGCACCTCTGTTCGCCTTCGCGTCGGCTGACGCTGCGACGGGCGATGACCCGGTGTCGGCGGTCTTCGCGGTTCCAGGGCCGGGCTCTGACCCTGGCCCAGTCGTAGACGCGTGGCCCGTGGGCTCCGTTGCCGCAGGAACGGCGCCTCCGCTTCTGACGTGGCAGGTCGGGAAACAGATCGTGCACCGGGTGGTTCATGGCCCACCGGGTGACGACCGTGTCGTGGCGGGTGGTGGCGATGACGTGGAAGACAACGGCCCGCTCGCGAGCTCGGCCCGCCAGTTCTTGGAGAAGCCGTAGGCGGCGTCCGCGGTCACCCACCGGAACGGGATCTCTCGGTGATCGCCCGGCGGACCATCGCTTTGGCGATGACGACTTTCGTCTCGAAGGCGACATCATCGCCGACGCCGGCGGCCTGGCAGCGTTCGCGGTCGTCGGTCCAAGACGTGGGCAGATACAGGCGGCCGTCGATGGGCCAGGTGCTGTGCGACCGCCATTGCCCTTGACGCCATCTCCTCATTTCCCCGTTCAGCCTTCGACTGGGCCGCGCCGAATTCATTGCAGTCGGTGGCCACCAGAGGGAGCCCATAGGAATGACCAGGCCCTCAGTCGGCCCCCGTGGAGTAGTCACGCCAGGAGAGCGCGCACAAGATCGTGAGGACATGTCCGCAGATGGAAAGGACGACATTCATGTCCGCACTGCCCCGTACTGCCGCAGCGCTTCTGATCGCCTCTCTCGCGCTCCTGGGAGGCGCTGCCGCGGCGTCCGCCCAATCGTTTGTGCCGGCCGGCGCTCACCAGGCCTCCGACGACTTCGCCGGGTTCGAGGTCGAGGGCGGTGACATCAACTCCGTCCACCACGAGACCAATGCCGCGGTGTTCGGCGACATGGTCCTGGACTGATCGGAAGACACCAACAGCCGCAGCCGCTCGGGGTATGACTTCACCCGGTCACGCTCACACGCACCGGAAGCCTGCGCCCATCCCATGCGAGGCCACTTTCCGGAAGGTCGCGGGCAGAGCCGGGGCTGCGGATCAGTTCGGAAGGGCTCAAGGCCTCGCACGGGCTCTCTGGCACCGACACGGCCCCGTGCCCCGTGTGCTGCCACTGGTGACGTTGCGGGGTCCGGGATGAGGGAGGTTGTGGTGGCGGATGACCGACTCGGCTTGGCGGACGTGCTGGCCGCGGCAGAGGACGCTTCACCGGTGGCGTCGTTGAGGGTGGTGGCGCGTAACTTGCGGGACCGGTTCGGCGCCGGTTACGTGTCGTTCCTGTTCATGGACATCGTCGGCCGGAAGATGGTGCGGGTCACCGACGAGGCCGATGCCGGGCAGGGCCACCGGGCCGAGCAGATTCCGCTGGCCGGCAGCGTCTACGACGAGGTGCTGCGCACCCAGAAACTGGTGCGAGCGGCCGACGGCGGCTCCGGGCAGCGGGTGCTGGCACCGGTCACCAACCGGGGCGACACCATCGGAGTACTCGAACTGTTCCTGCCACACACAACCGCCGACATCCTGGAACAGGTGGAAGAGGCCGCGCACGCACTGGCCTACATCGTCGTCACCGACCGCCGCTTCACCGACCTCTACCACTGGGGCCAGCGCACCACCCAGGTCAGCCTGGCCGCGGAGATCCAGCGCCAGCTTCTGCCCACCGCCCCCTCCTGCGAGGCGGCCGAGTTCACCCTGGCCTGCGCCCTGCTGCCGGCCGACAACGTCGCCGGCGACAGCTACGACTACGCCCTCGGCCAGGAGAACCTGCACCTGTCGATCACCGACGCCATGGGCCACGACACCGACTCCGCGCTCCTGGCCACCATCGCCGTCAACGCCTCCCGCGGCGCACGTCGCGCCGGCGCCGGCCTGGACGAGCAGGCCCGCTTGACCGACCGGGCACTCGCGGAGCACGGCCGGGGAACCTTCGTCACCGGCCAACTCGTCCGCATCGCCCTGGACGGCACCAGCGCCCGCCTCGTCAACGCCGGCCACCCCTGGCCCCTGCGCCTGCGCGACGGTGCCGTCGACGAGGTCGAGCTGGAGGTGAACATGCCCTTCGGTGCCGGGTCCCCGCACCCCTACCAGGGGCAGGACCTCGACTGCCGCCCCGGTGACCGGCTCGTCTTCTACACCGACGGCATGCAGGAACGGCAGGCGGCAGTGGTCGACCTGCCCGGCCTGATCGCCGCCACATCCGGTGAGCACCCCCGCGAAGTGGTCCGCGTCCTCGTCGCCGCGGTCGCCGACGCCTACGGCGGCCACCTCGGCGACGACGCCACCGTGATGTGCCTGGACTGGCACGGCCCCCACCGCGGGGGCCGCCACACCTCCGCCGGCGCCAACACCTGAATCGGCACTGAGCTGTACACGATGTCCGCCGAAAGCGGCCACGACCCCGTCCTGCCCCTAGACGGCACCGACCTGTGGCGCGCGCACGTCGACACCGGCGGCAAGCCTTACCTGCACCTGCACCAGCGCTACCGTCGTCGGTGGTGAAACGGCTCCCACCGTTCTCGGCGCCTCGGGCCTCGCCACCTACAGGGGGCGCCTGTACGCCTTCTACCACGCCTGACGAACCGCGCCCCCGGGACCGGTTGCGGCGGGCGAGCCGCCTTGCGGTGGTCTGCTGCGGCCGGCGCCAGCAGGATGACTCGGGGCTGGTTGAGGCTCGGGCAGGTCCGAGTGGGGCGACAGGAGCCGAGCAGTCTGGCCAGTCAGCGAAGGGGCGAGGCGCTTACCCCCGGCTGGGAGGGAGTTCCCGACCGGCGGCGGCCCCGGGTGTCCGGCCACGGCGGTGCCGATGGCGAGTGGGCCCAGTGCCTCGCGGCACTCGGACGAGGTGGTCGCCGCACAGCTTCTCTACAAACGTACGGTTTCCGGCCTTCTGGTTAAAGGCATGACCGTATGCCCTGGACGGGCCTCAATCGCTACGGGGTTCAGCGTCAGGAATCGTAGTCCCTGCCGAACGTGTCTCGCTGGTCCTGAGCAGCGTCATCCGCGTCGCCAGGGGCCTGCGAGGAGCGCTCGATCGCCTCGTCCGCCGCCCCGCCCCTTGAGCCCTTCGCGTCCTCCGAGACCCATGCCGGTGTACTCCTCGCGTTGGATCGGAACGGCTTTACCAGGCAAACATGAGGGGACGGACAAGACGACGTGCATCAGGACGCATAACGCCTTTCGTGCACCGCGTCGGCGCGCCCGGGGACTGCGACCGGCGCTAGGAGAAGACGACGGAGCGTACGAGCAGGCGGTCGGAGGCGCCCTTGCCGGGCGGCAGGACGTAGTAGGTGTCGCCTTCGCAGTCGCGGTCGAGGAAGACGATGGCGGTCGCGTCCGTGAGGTTCTTGGGAGCTCGTGAGACGGTGCCGGGTTCGGCGGCCGGGGTGGAGAGGTTGACGCACTGGCCGCTGGCGGGGTGGTTCAGGAAGCCGACGGCCTCGTAGCCGTCGGTGGTGGTGTAGGAGTAACGGAACTGACCGCTTGCGGCAGAGGCGGAGCCGGGCACTGCCACGAGCAGAACGGCGGCGCCGGCTGCGACGGCGAGGGAGCGAAGGGACACGGTGGACCGTCCTGTTCCTGGTTGATCATCTAGTCGGTGCCACGGATGCCCCAGCTCTGAGGCGCTGAAAACGGTTTCCTTCGATCGGGGGAGGCCGAATCGATTCTGCTTGAGCGATTGGCTCAACGGCCGAGCTGCGGGCAACGCCTTGTCCGGACAGGCGGCCTCGTCGTCGAGTGTGCCTGCGACCGGGCACCCCGGCGGACAGCCCCCTGGTTCTGCGAGCGGCGCAAGAGCCGGGCCTCGTGGCGGAACTCCTCGCGCAAAGTTCCGCGTCCACGCAGAACAACCCGACCAGGACGAGATGTTGGCGGAGCGGAAGTCAGGCCGACGTATCTGAGCAGCGGGCCGGCCCGGCTTACGGAGGGGGCGCTGCGGTATCAGACGCGTGCGGGAAGCAGGGAGACATCGGTCAGCAGCAGCCCGAAAGGGTACTTACCGTGACTTCAGCGGCATTGATGATCACTGTGTGTATATGGTTCGTGGTGGAATTGTCACCCCCCCACCCTGGAGTTGTCGTGGCACGCTTCCGTACCCGCCTCGCCCTGCTCGGCTCTGCCGCAGCCCTCACCGCCGGCGCCGCACTTCCCTCCCAGTCCGCCTTCGCAGCCGACGAGAACCAGTGGGTCGCCCTCGGTGACTCCTACACCGCCGGCGTCGTCCGGGCCGCGGGCAACACCTTCGAGGTCCCGCGCGACGGCTGCGAGCGCACCGACCTGTCCTACCCCCAGGTCATCGACCGCGAACTCGGCGGCCTGTTCGACCTCACCAACGTCAGCTGCGGCGCCGCCACCATCGACAACGTCACCGACACACCCCAGAAACCGATCGGCCGTCACTTTCCGCCGTTCTCCGAGGATCCCGACTACCCCTTCGCGGCCGTGCCCCCGCAGTCCGTAGCCGTGGGCCCCACCACCGACGTCATCACCGTCGGCGTGGGCGGTAACACCCTCGGCTTCGCCGACCTCCTCACCCAGTGCATGACACTGGGCGGCGAGAGCGAAGGTGAAGGCACCCCCTGCAAGGACGCCCTCGCCAGCGGCATCCCGGCCCGGCTGACCAAGGTCCGCCAGGACTACGACCGCATGCTCACCGTCCTTCACGAGCGCGCCCCGAAGGCGAAAATCCTCGCCGTCGGCTATCCCACCGTCATCCCCAACGACGCCTCCAAGTGCACCTACGGCGACCCGACGCAGTTCGCCACGATCACCCGCGGCGACCTGGCCTGGCTGCGCAAGGACGTCCTGGAACCCCTCAACCAGGCCATCAACGCTGCGACCGGCACCCAGGACACCGCCGACTTCGTCGACCTCTATACCTCGTCACGGAACCACAGCGTCTGCGACGCCACCAAGTGGGTGGAAGGCATCGTCACCCTGCCCGACCAGATCTCCCTCGTCCACCCCAACGCCCTCGGCCACCGCAACGCCGCCGACCACGTCGAAGAAGCGATGCTCAACGCCGTCAGCTGAGCTGTCGGACACCCCTCGGCACGACCCCAAGGCGCTGGCCTCAGCACAGTCGGAGGCCAGCGCCTGCATTGCTTCCGCGGCCGCCGATTCCTGCCCAGGGGCGGCTTTTCTGATCGGTGGGTGGTGGGCCGGCTTGGGCTGATCAGGTCGAGCTCCCACTGCGGGGTGGTGGGGGACCGGGTTTCAGTTCTCTTGGCCGAGCTGCTGTTTCATCAGGTGGAGCGGGTCTGGTACGTGGTTATCCGGTACAGGGCGATGGCGATGTCGCGGGCGGCCCAGTTACGGATGGGGTTCGGAGCGGCGGTCAGGAGCTGGTACCTGGCTGGCGGGGACGGACGGCCTTGAGCGGGACCTGGGCGGGGTGTGCGCGGTGGCGGCCCTGGCCCGCACGGGCCGGCTCGCCCGCCCTTTGGTGGGTCGCGCGGATGAGAACGGAGACCAGGGCGGCCAGGTCTGCTGCCCCGGCGTCGTCGTCCGCGTAGCGCGTGGTCTGCAAGGGGCCGACCTGGTCCAGTCGAACTCCTTCCCACTCCAGGACGTAGGCGAGGGTGAGCATGGCAAGGCGGGCGTTTCCATCCGGGAAAGGATGAAAGAAGGCCACGTCCAGGTAGGCCCTCGCCGCGCGGGAGGCCAAGGGCACTCGCGGATTGGCACTGTCATGCAGACATTGTTCAAAGTCGCGCTGAGTGTGTGGGGTCAGGGCGTAGCGCTCCCGGCCGCCCTTGGCAAAGGCGTCCCCTCGTCGGAACCGGACCTCAGGCATGCCGAGGAGCAGCCGTTGCCATCCAGTCAGAAGCGCGCAGGTAAGAGGGCGCCTATGGGAAGCATCTGTGCGCGACTGAGCCAGCGCTGCGAGCAGTCGGCGGCCTCGATCGGGGGCCGAGGAAAGACTTCCTTCCCTGCACCAGGTGGTGAGACCATCCACGATGGGCTCGACCGGGGCCGGCACCTCACCGGCTGCGGAAGTCCAGTCGATCTGGTTCCTGACCTGGACCCAGGCGGCCAGGGCGTCAGCGCTCACGGTAGGGCTGTATTCCGGTCAGATCCACGGCGAGATCCTCTCCCACTGCGTCGATGAGAGTCCGCGACGGCACGGTCCAGCTCTTGAATCGTCCACCAATCGCCGTGTCGACCGCGTTCTTCGCGTCTTCCGCCCCCATGCCAGCGGAAGAGAGGAACCACGTCAGCACCGTGTGGCAGAGCCCATACCAGCCGCATTCGGCACCAGTGCGGTCCATGACCACGGTCACGAGCCGGGTGGCCGCCCGTTCCAGGTGCCAGCTGCGATCCTCGGCACTCGCTCCGGCGGGCGGAGCCAACTGCTGGAATCGCTCCGCCAGTTCCTCCAGCCAGTCGCGCCACTCCAGCAGTGACGCGACCACGTCGGCGGCCGTTGCTGCGGGCCTGCCTATGGAGTGGGAACTGCAGCACCAGTGGGTGACGACACCGCCACCACCGCCCTCGCCGACGGCCCAATGCCATCCGCAGGCCCACCGGCCGTATCGGGCGGCTAAAAGCGCCGTGACCTCGGTGGTGAAGCGATGTTTCTCTTCCCACCCGGCATCGTCAGGAGGCACCATCGAGGCGATCACCGTGGTGATCTCAGCTGCCTCCGCTTCATCCCAGGCGAAAGCGATGAGATCGGGATCGATGGCAGACCACGGCAGCCAGGCCGGAGCAAGCTCGTAGTTGATAGCCGTGGTGTTCCTCCAGAACCGGGCACGGTAGGACAACCTGGTGATCATGCCAAAAGCTCGTAGCCTCGTCACGCGAGTATCCGACTGGGCCCGTTTCGCTTGTACGCGGCTGAGCACTTCGAGGAGTACGCCGACACCGCTCGGCCATCAGTAAGCCATGGATCGGTGCTGCGCTCGCGGCGGTGGTCCCCGGGCAACGGTGTCCGTGCATCGAGGTCAGTCGCAGCGGGGGATGACGGCGGTTCAGCCCGCCTTCAGGATCGAGTCGTCCAGCGGGCGGGCCCCGGGCAGCTGGTGGCGGGCCGCGATCAGCGCCGCGTCGATGTCGCGGGTGCCGGTGGATACGCACAGTGTGTAGGCGACGTCGTTCATGCGCTGGCGCACCTGCGCGCTGTCCGCATGGGAGGCGTCCACGGCGGCGAGGGCTTCGTACTGGTCGATCAGGTTCCGCAGCACCGTGGGGTGGGCCATCAGCATCACAGAACCGTGTTTCCTGCACCTGCACCGAGTGGGGTCGTGGCCCCTCGATTCCGCTCAGTGAGCCGATGCCGGCGAGCGGGGTCGTCGAGTGACGGCCGGCCGGCGGCGCGATGCGCTATGAGGCAAAGAGTGGTGCGCGCAGAGAAGGGAATGACCGGCGGTCGTGCCTAGCGTGCTTTTCGGAGCGGCACGTTCCGGGCCTGCTCCGCCATACATCCCTTTCCGTACTGGAAGAAGACCCCTTCATGCGTACCTTTCCCGCCCCTCCCGTGCCCGTCCTGGAAGCGGCCGCTGCCGCCTTCGCCGAGGCGACCGCGCAGCCCCCGTACCTCTTCGACCTCGCCCCTGCCGAGGGCCGTGCCGCTGTGGATGAGGCGCAGTCCGGCTCCGTGGAGCTGCCTGAGGTGGACGAGGAGTGGGTGACCGTTCCGTCCGATGCCGGTGACGTGCGCGTACGTATCGTGCGGCCTGCCAAGTCCACGGGGCCGCTCCCGGTGATCCTCTACATTCATGGTGCCGGCTGGGTTTTCGGTAACGCGCACACCCACGACCGGCTGGTGTGCGAGCTCGCCGACGGGACCGGCGCGGCCGTTGTCTTTCCCGAGTACGCGCTCTCGCCCGAGGCCCGCTACCCCGTCGCGATCGAGCAGAACTGGGCCGTGGCGCGCTGGATCGTCACCGACGGGGTCCGACACGGCCTGGACGGCGAGCGGATCGCCGTCGCGGGTGACTCGGTGGGCGGCAACATGAGCGCGGCGCTCACCCTCATGGCCAAGGAGCGCGGCGGCCTCGCCCTGCGCCAGCAGGTGTTGTTCTACCCGGTCACCGACGCCTCCTTCGACACCGCCTCCTACGAGCAGTTCGCCGAGGGCTACTTCCTGCGGCGTGACGGCATGCGCTGGTTCTGGGACCAGTACACGACCGAGGAGAGCGACCGCGCTCGCATCACCGCCTCCCCGCTGCGCGCCACGACGGACCAGCTCACCGGCCTTCCTCCGGCGCTCGTCATCACCGCTGAGGCGGACGTGCTGCGCGACGAGGGGGAGGCGTACGCCGCGAAGCTGCGTGCCGCAGGGGTGCCGGTGACCGCCGTGCGGTACCAGGGTGTGATCCACGACTTCGTCATGCTCAACGCTCTGCGCGGAACACAGGCCGCCGAGTCCGCGATCGCCCTCGCCGTCGCCACGCTGCGTACGGCTCTCGCGCCGCGCTGACCTCCGCTTCAACCCCGCGGTTTCGAACCCTGCCCAGGCGGGACCGGCCTCCACGCGCTATCGGCCGGTTCCGCCCCGCCGTGCTGCCCTGATGCGGCAGCGGCCTTTCCCGACAGGTGATCATCATGACCACACCTCCACCCGCCCGCCGCTTCGAACCGGATCTCCGCGCGATGACCCGCATCAACCTGCGCCCCATCGCTTCCCCGATGCCCCTCGGTTTCTACGCCGTCGGCATCGCCTCCGTGGTCGCCGGGACCTACCAGCTCGGCATACTCGGCGAGGACGCCGGCCGCGCCGTGGCCTTCACGATCCTGCCCGCGTTCGTCCTCCAACTCCTGGTCGCCGTACTCGCTTTTGGAGCCCGTGACGTCCTGGCGGCGACGCTCATGGCGTGTTTCTCCGGTACGTGGCTCGCCAACGCCCTCGTCCTCGCGCTGCACCCGGAGCACGGACCGCGCGTCCTCGGCGTGCTCAACCTGTGCTTCACGTTCTTCGCGCTGCTCATGGCATCCGTCGCCCGCGCCAAGCGCGCGCTGTGGCTCGTGCTGTGCGTGGCTGTGCCGCGCTTCGGGGCGGCCGCCGCTGCCGGGCTGGGCGGCGCGCACGCGCTCACCGTCCTCTCCGGAGCCTTGGGGCTCCTCCTCGCGGCCGTCGCCCTCTATGCCGCGTTCGCGTTGATGCTGGAGGACATGCGGGGCGAGGAAGTGCTGCCACTGGGCCGCAGCGGCCCGGCGCACCACGCCGTCGAGGGCGACCTGAGCGTGCAGCTGCGCGACCTCGAACGTCACGCAGGTGTACGCCGCACTCTCTGAGGACGGCCGCAGCCCTCACGTTCGGACAGGCGTCGCCTTCCTGCCGCCGTACCTCTTTCACCACCCACTGGAGCCTCATTCCATGACCAGCAGCACCTCCATGCCCGTCGGCGGGTTCACACCGCAGCCGGGCCTCGCCCCAGCGGCCGGCGCCGACCTCGTCGTCCGCAACGCCAAGGTGTGGACCGGTGACCCGGCCCGGCCCGCCGCTTCGGCCCTCGCCGTACGCGACGGCGTGATCCTCGCGATCGGTGATGAGACCGACGTGGCCGCCGTGACCGGCCCCGGCACCCGCGTCGTGGACGCCCTCGGGCGCCGTATCGTGCCCGGCCTCAACGACTCCCATCTGCATGTGATCCGCGGCGGACTCAACTACGTACTCGAACTGCGCTGGGACGGTGTGCCCTCGCTGCGGCAGGCCCTCGCCATGCTGCGTGAACAGGCCGGGCGTACGCCGAAGGGCCAGTGGATCCGTGTCGTGGGCGGCTGGACCGCCGACCAGTTCGCCGAACGCCGCATGCCGACCGTCGCCGAACTGACCGCGGCCGCCCCCGACACACCCGTCTTCGTGCTGCACCTCTACCAGTCCGCGCTGCTCAACAGAGCCGCCGTCCGCGCTGCCGGACTCACCCGCGACACCCCCGACCCCGCCGGTGGTCAGATCGTCCGGGGCCGCGACGGCGAGCCGACCGGCCTCCTCCTGGCCGCACCCAGCGCCCTGGTCCTCTACTCGACGCTCGCCCGCGCCCCCGGCCTCGCCCCCGAGGAGCAACGCCTGTCCACACGGCACTTTCTGCGCGAGCTGAACCGCTTTGGCCTCACCTCGGCGGTCGATGCGGCAGGCGGCTTCCAGAACTTCCCCGACAACTACGCCGCCGTCACCGACCTCGCCCGGGCCGGAGAGCTGTCCCTGCGCATCGCCTACCACCTCTTCCCCCAGACGGCCGGGCAGGAACTGGCGGACCTGGCCCGCTGGACGGAAATGGTGAAGCCTGACGAGGGCGACGCCTGGCTGCGGCTCAACGGGGCGGGCGAGAACCTGATCTGGGCCGCCGCCGACTTCGAGAACTTCGCTGAACCGCGTCCCAGCCTCGCCCCCGGCTACGAGAGCGAGTTCGAGAAGGCCGTCCGGCTGCTCCTCGAACACGGCTGGGGCTTCCGTCTCCACGCCACGTACGACGAGACGATCCGCCGCGATCTCGCCGTCTTCGAGAAGCTCGCCGCCGACGGGCTCTTCCCCGGACAGGGCCGCTGGCTCTTCGACCACGCCGAGACCGTCTCCTCCGGCAGCCTGGAGCGGATCGCCGCGCTGGGCGGGGCCATCGGCGTGCAGAACCGGATGTCGTTCCAGGGCCGGGTCTTCGCCGAACGGTACGGGGCGCAGGCCGCCGCCCGCACCCCACCGGTCAGCGAGATGCTGGAGGCGGGCCTGACCGTGGCCGCCGGGACCGACGCGACGCGTGTCTCCTCGTACAACCCATGGGTCGCGCTGCATTGGCTCGTCACCGGGCGCACGGTCGGGGACCTGTGCCTCTACCCGCCGGAGCGGCTGCTGAGCCGCGAACGCGCCTTGGAGCTGTACACCGTCGGCGGAGCCAGGATCACGGGCGAGTCGGATGTCAAGGGCACCCTGGGTGTCGGCCGCTACGCCGACTTCACCCTGCTGAGCCACGACTACTTCTCCGTCCACCAGGACGACATTCCGCACATCGAGTCCGTACTGACCGTCGTGGGCGGCCGGATCGTGTACGCGGCGGCCGAGCACGAGGGCGTCGACGAGGCGCTGCCGCCGCTCGCCCCGGCCTGGAGTCCGGTCGCCCACTTCGGCGGCTACCAGGCCACACCGGCGCCGGGCCTCATCGGCGCGCGGCAGGCCGACCGGATCGCCGAGGCGGTCGGCGCCTCCGAACAGCACCGGCAGTGGCGGGTGGCGCGCGGCTTCGCTCCCGAGGGCACCGCGCCGCGGGTCTTCGACCCCTGCTATGTGCTCTGACCGACCTCACCACAAGGAGAAACACGCGTGGACAGCGCGCTGTTGCTGCTCCGGTTCGTCACGGGACTGCTCGTGGCCGGCCACGGAGTGCAGAAGATCAGTTTCCGGCTCGGTGGCAAGGGCCTCGCGGGCGGCGTCGAGGAGTTCCGGCAGGACGGATTCCGCGGCGGGCGGCTCACCGCTCTCGCCGCCGGAGGCACCCAGGCGGGCGCCGGACTGTTGCTCGCCGCCGGGGCCCTCACACCGCTCGCCGGTGCCGGGGTGATGGGCGTCATGACCGTCGCCCTCACCGTCAAGCGCCCGCACGGCCTGTGGGTGCAGAACGACGGCTACGAATACCCCCTGCTCCTCATCGCGGTCCCGGCCGCACTCGTCCTGGCCGGCCCCGGCGCCTGGTCACTGGACTCCCGGCTCGGAGCCACCCCCTGGCCCGCCTGGCTGAGCACCGGCTGCCTCGCACTCGGGCTCGCCAGCGGTCTGCTGACCCGTCTGCTCCTGCACCGCACACCCTCACCCGCGACCACCCCGAGGAACGCCTCATGACCACCCAGCAGACCTCTCGCCCCGCCGTACTCCAGGAATTCGGGACGGTGCGCCCTGTGCCGCTCGGCCTCACAGCCGACACCCGGCGGTACGCCGCCCAGCGCCTCAACCGCGTACTCGCCGACACCCACATGCTCTACGCCCTTTACAAGAAGGGCCACTGGCAGGTCCGCGGCGGCCTCTTCCACTCGCTGCACCTCCTCTTCGACCGGCACGCCGGCGAACAGCAGGCGCTCGTCGACGAGCTGGCGGAACGGGTGCAGATCCTCGGCGGTGTCGCCGTCGCCGATCCCCGGCACGCCGCCGAACTGACCTCCGTGCCCCGTTTCCCCGACGGGGCCGAGGACGTGCCGGATCTCCTGCACCGGCTGCTCAGGACACACGAGGGCATCCTCGTGGACGCCCGCGAGGCCGCCACCCGGCTCGGCGCCCTCGGCGACTCGGGCACCGAGGACCTGCTCGTGTCCTCGATCGTCCGCACGGGCGAGCGGCAGGTGTGGTTCCTCGCGGCCGAGGCGGCGAACGACGCGTCCGCTCCTGGGAACCTTCGGACCCGCTGATCTCCCCACCATCCGCCCCGCGCCCGGTCCACCGGGCGCGGGGCGTTTCGCTGCGCCTGCGGCCCTCCTGGGATACCCACGTACCGCGTGTCGGCGACGCACTGATCGCAGCCCGCGTCCGCACGCACGAAGGTGCCGGGGCGGTGACGTCGTTCGTCACCGCCCCGGCACCGGGGAGAGCCTCAGAAGGAGGGAGTTACCGCTTCAGGAATGCCAGCAGCGCCTCGTTGACCTCCTGCGCGTGTGTCCACAGCAGACCGTGCGGGGCGCCGTCGAGCACGACGTACTCGGCGGCGGGCAGCGCCGCGTGGAAGCGCTCGGCGGTCGCGCCGATCGGCAGGATGCGGTCACCGCTGCCGTGCACGATCAGGGCCGGCACGTCGATCTTCGGGATGTCTTCGCGGAAATCGGTGAGCCACGTCGGGACGGCCGCGCGTGAGGCGTACGCGGAGGAGCCCGCCGCGGTCGCCCAGTTGGCGCGCACGACGGTTTCGCTGATGCGGGTTCCGAGATTCTCGTCCAGGTTGTAGAAGTCCTGGTAGAAGTCCTCGAAGTACGCGTAGCGGTCGCGGGTCACGGCTTCCAGGATGCCGTCGAAGACGGCGCCGTCGACGCCGCCCGGGTTGTCTTCAGTCTTCAGCAGGAAGGGTTCGAGGCCCGCGAGGAACACCGCCTTGGCGACGCGCTCGGATCCGTACCTGCCGAGGTAGCGGCCGACCTCGCCCGTGCCCATCGAAAAGCCCACGAGGACCGCGTCCCGCAGGTCGAGCCGCTCCATGATCGCGTGCAGGTCGTCGGCGAAGGTGTCGTAGTCGTAGCCGGCCGTGGGCTGCGACGACTGTCCGAAGCCCCGCCGGTCGTACGTGATGACGCGGTATCCGGCATCGAGCAGGACGGGAAGCTGCTTCTCCCAGGAGTGGCCGTCCAGCGGGTAGCCGTGGATGAGGACGACGGGCCGGCCGCTGCCGTGGTCCTCGTAGAAGAGGTCGATCGGGGTGCTGTTCTCATGGCCGACGGTGAGGAAAGACATGGTGGGTTCCTTCGGATTGTTGGAGGGAAATGACCGGTGCCCGGCACCACGGGGTGCCGGGCACCGAGGGAGTGGATCAGCCGGCCGCGTGCGGGCTGATCATCGACTGGGCGTAGACGACACCCATGCCGTACGCGCCCCCGTGCTCCTTCACGACATCGAGCGTCGCGGCGTAGGTCTCGCCGCGCGCCCAGTCGCGCTGGAGCTCGAGGAGCACCTGGAGCCAGGTGACGGGCACGGCGCCCGCAGCCGTCATGCGCTGCATGGCGTGTTCGTGCGACTCCGCGGTGACACCCGCGGAGGCATCGGCGACGACGTACACCTCATAGCCCTGACCGAGCGCGGAGAGGGCGGGAAGGACGAGGCAGACCTCGGTCCAGAGCCCGGACAGGATGATCTTGCGGCGTCCGGTGGCCTTGACCGCCTCGACGAGCGCGGCGTCCTCCCACGCGTTCATCGAGGTGCGGTCGATGACCTCGTGCTTCGGGAAGACGTCCAGGAGCTGCGGCAGGATCGGGCCGGAGAAGGACTCGGCGGCCACCGTGGACAGCACCACCGGCACGTCGAAGACGCGGGCGGACTTGGCGAGCCCGACCGTGGCGTTGATGACGCCTGCACGGTCAGCGCTCGCCGCGCCGAAGAACATCTGCGGCTGGTGGTCGACGAAGAGCATCATCGCGTTGTCGGGTGTCAGCAGGTCCGGACTCGGGGCGGCCTGAACGGAGCTGGGATCGAACATGGTGATTCCTCGGGTGAGATAAGTGGGATGAGGTAAGAGCAGCTGGACACCGACCGGTGCCGCGCTCGACATGGCGAACCTATGGCCGCCGGTGAGAAGGCAGTTGACTGTGAAGGCCCGCTTCCTGTGCCCTGCCTGCACACCTGCGGCCCCGGGGCAGAGACGTCAGTCGGCCGTCGTGAGGCCCGCGAGCAGTTCGTCGACCGCTCGCGCGACGCACTCCGCGACCGCCGGCGGCCAGGTGTCGGTGCGGGCGAGATAGGTGAGCACTGCGGCGGTGCGGAGGTACAGGACGCACCTGCCCGAGGGCGACCGCAGGACCAGTTCCGTATGAGTACCGGCCGCGCGTACGCGTACGTCGCCCTCACCGGCCAGGCCGTGCACACCCTCCTCCAGCAGGGCCCGCGCGAAGACCCAGGTCGCCGTCGGCCGGCCGTCGGGTGACAGGAAGTCGCAGTGGACGGCGAGCGGGTCGTGCGGAAGATGCCGCAGATGGACGGTGAACCGTGCCAGGTGAGCGTGCGGCCCGACGACGTCCGCGGTCAGGACGTGCACGACGCCGTTCACGTTCGCTCCGTCCAGGTGCGACGGCAGACGTCCACCGGCCGCGCCCGGCGCCTACCCCGCCGAGTGCGCGCGGGGGCTGCGCAGTTGCGCCACGAACGCACGGATGCCCTCCTCTTCCTCCTCGGCGAAACCGGACACCACCGAAGCCCCGCGCCCGGCGAGGGCGGTGGCGAGTTCGGCCGCCGCACGCTCGATGCGGCGGGGCAGCGCGGGATCGGCGTCCTCGGCTCCCGTACCCCAGTCGGCGGTGGCCGCGAAGACACCGGTGGGAACGACCGCGGCGCGCAGATACGCGAAGAGAGGCCGCAAAGCGTGGTCCAGGACGAGCGAGTGCCGGCTCGTCCCGCCCGTCGCGGCGACGAGGACCGGCCGTCCGGTGAAACCGTCCGGGTCCCACAAGTCCACGAACGACTTGAAGAGCCCCGAGAACGATGCGGCGAAGACCGGCGACACCGCGATGAGCGCGTCGCTCGCACGTACGCGCTCCAGCGCCTCTTCAAGGGCGGGCGGCGGGAAGCCGGTGACGAGAGCGGAGGCGATGTCACGGGCGAGCGGGCGCAACGAGACCTCCTCGGTGACGCACTCGACCCCGGCCTCCGCGCAGGCGTTGCGCGTCGCCTCGCCGAGCCGGGACGCGAGCAGCGCGGTCGCCGAGGGGACCCCGAGCCCGCCCGCCACGACCACGACGCGCCGTACGGGGCGGCTCATCGGGCGGCCCCCGCCAGGTCACGCACGCGCGCCGCGTGCGTGGGAGCCTCGGCGACACCGGCGGGCCGGACAGCCGCGAACTCACGGCGCAGCACCGGAACCACCTCCTCGCCCAGGATGTCGAGCTGCTCGAGGACCGTCTTGAGCGGCAGCCCGGCATGGTCCATGAGGAACAGCTGCCGCTGGTAGTCACCGAAGTCCTCACGGAAGCGCAGCGTCCGCTCGATGACCTGCTGCGGCGACCCGACGGTGAGCGGGGTCTGCTCGGTGAACTCTTCCAACGAAGGCCCGTGCCCATAGACAGGCGCGTTGTCGAAGTAGGGCCGGAACTCCCGCACGGCGTCCTGGGAGTTCTTGCGCATGAAGACTTGCCCGCCGAGCCCCACGATCGCCTGCTCCTCCGTACCGTGGCCGTGGTGGGCGAACCGTCGGCGGTAGAGGCGGATGAGCCGCTGGTAGTGGCGCGCCGGCCAGAAGATGTTGTTGGCGAAGAAGCCGTCCCCGTAGAAGGCGGCCTGCTCGGCGATCTCGGGACTGCGGATGGAGCCGTGCCACACGAAGGGCGGCACGCCGTCGAGCGGGCGCGGAGTGGACGTGAATCCCTGCAGCGGTGTCCGGAAGCGGCCCTCCCAGTCGACGCTCTCCTCGTCCCAGAGCCGCCGCAACAGCGCGTAGTTCTCCACGGCGAGCGGAATCCCGTCCCGGATGTCCTTCCCGAACCACGGGTACACCGGGCCGGTGTTGCCCCGGCCCAGCACGAGGTCGGTCCGCCCCTCCGCCAGGTGCTGGAGCATCGCGTAGTCCTCGGCGATCTTCACCGGGTCATTCGTCGTGATGAGCGTCGTCGCCGTGGACAGAACGATGCGCTCGGTGCGGGCAGCGATCCAGCCGAGCACAGTGGTGGGTGACGACGGGACGAACGGCGGGTTGTGGTGCTCCCCGAGAGCGAAGACGTCGAGACCCACCTCCTCCGCCTTGAGCGCGATGGCCAGAATCGCCTTGAGTCTTTCCCTCTCGGTGGGCGGCCGTCCCGTGACGGGGTCGGCGGTGATGTCGCCGACACTGAAGATGCCGAACTGCATGGTGTTCCTCACTCGAAGCCTGGGGCGGCGGCGTGTACCGCGCCGGTGCGAGGCTAGGAGCGGGGGAGCGGGCCGGGGAGCCGCTCGGTGTACGGGGCCTTGCCGCTCAGCGCCCGGCCGTCGGCCGTCGTACGGCGAAACGCCCCGCCTCGTTCGGCACGCCGCTCGCAGCGAAGGCGCGCGACCGCCACTCGAGCGGTGAACACCCGTGCAGCTGGCGGAAGGCGCGGCTGAAGTGGGCCGCGTTGGTGAAGCCGCACAGCTGGGCGACGGCGGTCACGGTCACGGCCCGACGCCCGGGCCTGGCCAGTTCGCGTGCGCTCTCCTCGAGCCGACGCCGCTGGATGAGACGCCCCACAGTCGACTCTTCCGCCTCGAAGACCCGGTGGAGGTACCGCAGCGAGATGTGATGGGCCCTGGCTATGGACTCCGGCGAGAGCGAAGGGTCCCGGTAGTGCCCGTCGATGTACGCCCTGACCCTGCGCACCAGCTCTCCGCGCGGACCGTCCTGCACCGTCTCCGGATCCGGCGCGCTGTGCTCCAATACGAGGAGCGTCACCAGGTCCACGAGCGCGGCTCCCAGCCGTTCGCCGACGCGGGGCGCCCAGCCCGCGGGGAGGTAACGGCAGGGAGAAACGACGCGAGCAGCGCAGCCGTCCCGTTCGTCGTGGGCAGGGCCGTGCCGGCCACCGAGCCCAACTGCTCCGCGGAAAGACCGACCGCCCGCGCGGGCACCCGCAGCACAACAGCGGTGAAGGGACCTTCGTACGACAGCGAGCACCGCTGCGCGCTGTCGTGCATCAGCAGCACGCTCGGCCCGGCCAGGACATCGCCGTCGCGCCACCGGTACGTGGCCGAGCCGTGCGGGTGCAACAGGAGCACGAGGTCCGGCTCGTCCGCGCCCGACCTCCGCACCGGGACTCGGGTCACGCGCTGCGCGCCCGACACAACGGCGGAGACGGTCACGGCCCCCAGCCGGTGTATGACGACGTCCCCGTCCGGGGCCCTGCCGTCGGCGGTCGTGACGGAGACCGGCATCGCGGCGTCGCCCCACCGCGAGCCCCAGCGGGCGAGGCCTTCCTCGTCGTGGACGGGGCCGGCAGGCAGCAAAAGGCTCAAGTGCGTGCTCCTTGTCTCCTGGGAACGGAGTGGGGAAGTCGGGCGGGAAGTGCGGAAGGAGCCGGACGCAGATCGTCCTGCGCCCGGCTCCTTCCGCCGAATCCCAGCCAACCAAGCCGCCACCGCGGTAACCAGGCAGACACCAGGCGGTTTGGAACTGCCTGTCCGCAGCGAAGGAGCACCGGTTCCCGGTGCTCCTTCGCTCGGGTGCCCTACTCGAAAGCAGTACGGGAGGGCAGAGCGCCCGCACTGAGTCCGGCCAAACCCGCCCGCGCCTCCTCCCGCAGATCAACCGGGGCGGAATCACCCAGCCCCAGCACGGCCCGGTAGTCCCCTTCCGCCTCCGCTGCCAGGCCGAGATGGGCCAGGCAGTGGCCCCGGTACAAGTAGATCTTGGTCGTCGCGAGGTGGAATCCACTGTCCGCGTACGATTGTTCCAGCCCGGCCAGTACTTCGGCCGCCTCCTCCCACCGGCCCTCATTCAGATACACGAAAGCGACGTGGTAACGGGAGATGCGGACAGTGACGGCGTAGCGCGGGTCATGTACCCCGCCCGGCAATTGCGCCAGTGAGCCCATCACCGCGTGGTGCGTCTCGATCGCCTCCTGTCCGCGGCCGGCCTTGCGCAGCACTGTGATGTTCATATTCGCCGCCTGGAGATACCGGCGAGTGTCGCCCGCACGCAAGAAAAGATCCATGGCCTGCGCAATGTCCTCGACGGCGGACACCACATCGTTCACGACATCGCGCAGCCAGCCCAGATACATGTATGCCTCTGCCTGCCGGCCGAGGGAACCGCACGCGGACGCGATGGCCAGCGCGGAGGTCGCGGCCTCGAGCGCTTCCTCGTGTCGCCGGTGGCACTGCCAGTGCACCCAGGCAAGCATGCTCAGGCATCCGGCCTGGGCATCGAGATCGCCCGTCGCCTCGGCTGAACGAGCGCCGAGAGCAAACACCTCCGACCAGTTTCCCCAGGAGATCCAGGAGTTGCACACGGCCTCGACGGCGAACGCGATCACGACCACCCGTCCGGGATTCTGCTGCTCGGCCTCCCGCCGCAGGGCTGAGAGCCAGTTGTCGCTCTCGGCACGCAGCCACTCCAGGGCCTGCTCACGAGTGCGGAAGTGTTCTGGCGACGCCGTCGAGTCACCGCGTTCCGGGGCCTCCACCCCTCCAGTGGCGACCTGCGCGGCAGCGGCCACCGTATCCAGGAGCCACCCCCGCAACCGGGCGGCAGCAGCCACCGAAGTCGCCTCGTCGTCCGTGTCGCGACTTCGTGCGCGCCCGTACAGGCGCAACAGGTCGTGAAAGCGGTAGCGGTCCCCAACCGACGTCATCAGGAGCCCGGCCTCGAGCAATTCCTCCAGCCTGTTCTCCGCCTCCACGGCACTCGTCTCCGCGAGCACGGCTGCGTACGGGATACCGAAGTCCCCGCCGGGAATCAGCGACAGCAGGCGGAACACACGCGCCGTTTCGGGGGCGAGGCGGGAGTACGACAGGTGAAACGCCGAGGCGACTCCCAGATCGCCCGCGCTGAGGGCATCCATCCGGCGGTCCTCGTCGGCGAGCCGATCCGCGAGCCGTCCCAGGGTCCAACCGGAGCGAGTCGCCGCCCAGTTCGCCGCGACCCTGAGGGCCAGTGGGAGGTGGCCGCACAGTACGGCCACCCGGGCCGCCGCGTCCGGGTCGGCATCGACCCGCCCGTCGGCCACCACCGCCCGCAGCAGAGCGGTGGACTCAGATCTGGCGAGCGTTCCCAGCGCCAGGCGGTGCACACCGCTCAGCCCGGCCAGCGGCCGGCGGCTGGTCACCACGACGAGCATGCGCCCCTCCGCCGGGAGGAGCGCCCTGACCTGTGCCTCATGGCCGGCATTGTCCAGAACCAGAACGGCACGCAGCCCGGCGGCGGTGGACTGGTAGAGCGCGAGCCGTTCCTCACTGGTGAGCCGGCCGACCTGCGCGTCGTCGACCCCCCAGGCATTCAGCAGCCGGACGACCGTCTCGTCCGGAGTCGGCGGCCGGTCCTCCAGGCCACGCAGGTCGATGAAGAAGGCGCCGTCGGGAAAGTCCGAGCGCCGCTCCTCGGCAAGGCGGAGTGCCAGGGTCGTCTTACCGCTACCGGGCACCCCGGACACCACAGCCACCGGCGGCAACGGCGGCGCGGCCCCGGCCCGCCCCGCGCCGGAGCGAGTGCCCTCCTCAATGAGGTTACCCAACACTCTCAACTCGTCCTCGCGCCCGACGAAGTCACGGATCCCCCGAGGCAGCGGAGCAAAATGCGCGGTGGGCGCGGGCACGTCCGCCGCCTTGTCGCTGCGGTCGGCACGCGCGGCCAGGAACAATTCCTCGGCCTCCGCCTCTCCGAGCCGGAGGCCCTGCATCAGCGCCGCGACGGTGCCGTGCCTGGGCTTCGTGCTGCGACCGCGCTCCATGTCACCGATCGCGCGGACGGATACCCCGGAAGCCTCCGCGAGCTGCTCGATCGTGAGCGCCCGCGCGAGCCGCAGTCGGCGTACCAACCTGCCGAGAGAAGAGACCGTCACCGAGTGACCGTCCCGAACCATGCTGACCTTGCCTTCCTCGTGGATCCGCCAGAAACGAACTGAGGCTGCATCGACGATGGTGTGCTCATGAGGGGTGAAGCGCTCTCATGAGCACAACGGACGAAGATGGGCAATTCGCTGACCCTGACATTAGTACTCGCGCACCAGGCACTGATGGCCGCCCCCACCAGCCTTCCGAATACGAGAACAGCCCGGCGAGAGCGCTGTTCCGGGTGGCGGGGCTGGAAGGGGTCTGCGGTGCGGCCGCCGGCGGCGTCCCGCCCCGCGTTCCCGGGTAGGCGGGAATTCGTCGGGGAACGGCGTCTACATTCCGTGAATTCACCGCGGGAAGCTCGTCATGCCGCTCCGGCAGTCGCAGAGCCGTTCGGGGGAATGAGGGATGAGGGCCTATGCAGACCGACCCGGAGATGCACGAGTGGCGGATCGAGCCTCGGGAGTATGTCCGGCAGGAGGCCAGGCGCGGTAGGAGGCACGCCTACGCGAGCCTCGACCCGGCGCGCACCGCGCTGATCGTGATCGACATGGTGCCGTTCTTCGTCGAGGCGAACCCGTACGTGCGCGGCATCGTGCCGAACATCGGCCGCATCGCTGAAGCGCTGCGCACCGCCGGCGGCCTGGTCGCATGGGTGCTGCCGGCGAACGAGGCGCCGCTCGGGAGGGTGAGCGGCGAGTTCTACGGCCCGGTCGTCAGCCAGACGTTCGCGGCGACCGGCGGCGAAGGGCCGCCACGTTCGCGTGTGTGGCACGCCTTCGACGTACGCCCGGACGACTTGGTGGTGGAAAAGACTGCGTACAGCGCCTTCTTCCCCGGTCGCTGCGTGCTGCCGGAGCTGCTGGCGGAGCGCGCGATCGACACCGTCGTCATCACCGGTGCGCTCACGAACGTCTGCTGCGAGTCCTCGGCCCGGGATGCCGCCACCGCTGGCCTCCGCGTGCTGATGGTGGCCGACGCGAATGCGGCCCGGCGCGACAGGGACCACAACGCCACCCTGCACACGATCTACCGGTCGTTCGGCGACGTCCGGCCCACGAACGAGGTCCTGGACCTGATCGGCTGACGGACGTCCTCGACAGCCGAGACGCCGCACACGGGCGCGGCCAGTCCCCAGGGGAAGCCATGGTGCCCGGGGCCGGCTCGGACCTCCCGATCCCGTCGACCGGCGCGAAGGAGCTGACCACCACATTGAGAAGGGGCCAGGGGAGGTGGCGCGAGCGAGTGTGGCGTCGGTGCACGAGCTCAAGGAGGGGAGGCTCGACGTGGCGTCGATGCCGTCTTCACCGCCCGCGACGTCGAGGCCTTCCCACCAGGTCACGGCGCACCATCGGCTCCAGGCTTTCGGCAGGGCCCGGGGCACGTCCGGATCCCGTCCGTGGAAGACGGTTCCGCGCCGGAACCGTAGGCGCCCTACCGCCTGCGCGCCCTTGACACGAGAAACGCCGCGCCGACGATGACGATCAGAGCAATGGCGATGATCCAGAAGGGCGGAGTACCCTGCCCCGCTCCCTTGGCCAGGAGCTGCGTGTACGACATGTCCTTCCCTACCCCTCTGTAGCGGCTGCCTGCGGCCGTGGTCCGAGTACTGCGTGTACGCCTACCCAGCAACCCCGTTTCACTTTCGTCGGGAGGCAGCCGACGCTCGCCACCACACGACACGGGCGCCCTCACGATTCGGTGGCGCAGGCCGTGGCAGGTGTCTGAACCGGATCGTCGACGACGCGGTACGGGACGGCTTCGGCCGTGCCGGGAAGTCACGCCCGCAATGGGGGCCGCCCAGAAACCGCCCCGCAGCGTGATGCTCGGCGAGTCACCGGCGGACGTTCGCGAGCAGGACGGATGCCAGTTCGTTCCTCGGGGAACCATGACACGCCGTGCGGCCGTCTGGGGCGTTGTCGGATCAGCCCTGGGGAAGGAAGTCCTCGTCCTCGGGGTTCCGGCTTGTTCCGCATCACGATCACGAAGAGGGTTCATGCAGCGCACAACTTCAACGGTCTCTGCCGGCATGCGTTCCCGACTGCGCAGCCGCAGCATCGCGGCTCTTGTCGGTGCGGTGGCCGCGGCCGGACTGAGCGCCGTCACCACCACACCGGCCAGCGCGGCCGGGGCGCCGACGGGGATCAACTGGGACCACGTCTGGAACGGCACCGGCGTCCGGGTGTACGTCGAGGAGTACGGGGACATCATCTCCGTCTGCGACACGTCGGCCAACGGCCATTCCGCGTTCGTCACGGTCGACGACTGGGACCTGAACATCAGCCACTACAAGGCAACCGTCTCGACCGGCAAGGGAACGTGTGTCACACACCGGGCCAGCCAGGGCGGCAAGTACAACCTGCACGAGTACAGCAACATAGGCCTGACCTTCGAGGGCCAGGGCGGCCAGGGTTCCTACGCGGTCAACTTCATCAACGACCACTGAGCCCTTCCGTCTGCCGGCAGCGCACGCTGTCGGCAGACGGGTTGTCAGCTGACAGTTTCCTGGCGGCGCACCGGGCGGCGCCCGTGCTTACCGGGCATGGTCGGGGTGTGGAGCCGCTTCACTCCCCGCGCCGGTCTCGGGGATACGGGTTCCTGTGCCGCTGACGCGTACCCGCGGGTCCCCGGCGTACAGCTCCACTCGGAGCTCGCCGGGACGGCCCATGTCCGCCCCCTGGTGGAGGTGGAGAACCGTCTCCTCGGGTACGAGCCCCAGCTCGCGGGCGTAGGCACCGAATGCGGCGGCTGCGGCGCCGGTTGCCGGGTCCTCGACCACGCCGCCCACGGGGAAGGGGTCGCGCACATGGAAGACCGTCGTGGACTCACGCCACACGAGCTGGACTGTAGTGAGGTCCAGAGCGGTCATGAAGTGCTCAAGGCGCTCGAAGTCGTAGGCGAGGTCGGCCAGCCGGGCGCGGGTGCGCGCGGCCAGGATCAGGTGGCGGGCCCCCGCGTAGCCGATCCGGGGCGGGAATTGCGGGTCCAGGTCGGCCCGGGTCCAGTCGAGCGCCTGCAGTGCTTCGTCGACGTCGTCCTCCGCCACCATGTGGACCGCGGGTTCGACGCTGGTCAGGGTCGCGCGCAGCGTCCCGTCCGTGGCACCGGACACCTCTACCGGGACGGTGCCGGCCGGAGTCGCCAGCAGCAGGTCGCCGGGTCCGTGTCGTTCCGCGTAGGCGATGGAGGCGGCGATGGTGGCGTGTCCGCAAAAGGAGACTTCGGCGCGCGGGGAGAAGAAGCGGACGGTGTAGGCCCGGTCCCGGCCGACGAGTTCGGCCGGCGGAGCCGTGAAGAAGGCCGTCTCGCTGTATCCCAGCTCTGCGGCGATCGCGAGCTGCTCGGCGTCGGTCAGTCCGGTGGCGTCCAGGACGACGCCTGCGGGGTTTCCTCCTTCCGGGGCGTCCGAGAAGGCGGTGTAGCGGAGGATTTCGGGGTGTCGGGTCGTTGTCGTCATGGCGTTTTCTCCTCACGGCCGTGGCCGATTGCGGGCGGGGTCTCTGGGTGATGGCAGGGCGCCGTGCCCCGGGGTGTTCGAGCGGCTTCGCGGACGGCGGCGCCGGCCATGGATGCGGGGAGTGCGGTCAGGAGGTCGGACCCGCAAGCTTCGGACTGGCCGGCCTGGTCCGCAGGGCGAGGAGTGCGCCGAGGGCGAACGCGGCGGCCGCGATGCCGGCGGACAGGCGCAGACCGGAGGTGAAGTGGTGTGCCGTGGCGGCGAACGTCCCGAAGAGGGCGACGCCCACGGTGCTGCCGACCTGCCGGGCGACGTTGAAGACGGCGGTGGCGACGCCGGCGTCGGAGACGTTCGCGGTGTCAACGACGACGGCGGTGGCGGCGAGGGCGGTCATGGTCTGGCCCAGACCGGTCGCGACCAGGGCGAAAAGCAGAACCGGGTAGGGGGTGCCGGGCCCGGTGAACATCCAGCCGGCGAATCCCGCGGCGCCGAGAACGAGGCCGACGGCCATCAGCGCGTACGGGCCGGTTCGGGGCGCGACGCGGTGGAACAGGGGGGCGGCGATCAGTCCCATGCACACGGACGGCAGCAGGGCCAGGCCGGTCTCCAGGGCGCTGAGGTGGCGTTCCTGCTGGAAGTAGAGCGTGGCGAGGAAGAGCATGCCGTAGTAGCCGAGGCTGATCAGCATCCCGATCACGGTGGCCGAGGTGAAGGAGCGGGACCGGAACATGGACGGCCGTAGCAGCGGGGCGCGCCTGCCCCCCACGCGTGCTTCGAGAGTCCGTGTCGTCAGGACGAGGGATACGAGAGCCGCCGCCCCGACTGCGAAGGCGGAGAGGACCAGGGGCGACGTCCAGCCCCGTGTGCCCGCTTCGTTGAGACCGCCGGTCACCGCCACGAGTCCGACGACGGCGAGCACCTGGCCCACCGGATCCGTCTTCCGGGCCCTGCCACGCACCACCGGAGCCGGCAGGTGGCGCAGCGTCAGCAGCACGGCAAGGCCGCCGAGCGGCAGGTTCAGCCAGAACACGGCGCGCCAGTCCGAGCCGGCGACCAGGATGCCTCCGACAGCGGGACCGGCACCGAAGGCGACCGACGCGACAGCCCCCAGACAGCGATCGCTCGGGCCCTGGTCGCACGGTCGGGGAAGGTGGCCTGCAGCAGCGCGAGCGAAGCGGGAACGAGCAGCGCCGCTCCGGCTCCCTGGCCGAGCCTTCCCACGATCAGCAGCGCCGCCGAACCGGCGAGTCCGCAGAAGACCGAAGCCCCGCTGAACAGGCCGAGGCCGGTGAGGAACACACGACGGTGTCCGAACCGGTCGGCGGCCCCTCCGCCGAACAGCAGCAGTGCCGCGAAAACGGTGCTGTACCCGTCGACGACCCACTGGAGGGCGGAGGGCCCCGCGCCCAGTGAGGCCCGGATGTCGGGGAGCGCGACGTTCACGACCGTGACGTCCAGCATCACCAGGAAGTATCCGAGGCTGAGGGCGACGAGGGGTGCCAGGGCGAGGGGCGCCTTGTCGTGCGTCGTGTCCACCCCGCCCCGCCGGTCCCGGCCAGGCACTTCAGGGGGCGGGCGGGGGAGCTTTTGACGGTTGTGTTGTTCATCGCCGCGGTAGTCATGGCAAGAGCATCTGCCCCGGATACTTCGTTGTCCGGCGAAGTATCGTTGCTCTACGGTCCTTTCATGCCGAACACCGTCCGCGACCGCGCTCACTCGACGACCGGTACCGCGGGGCTTGAGTCCTCGGGAGAGCCGCTCAAGCACCAAACCGACATCGCACGGGCCGCCGCCCTCATCGCCGACCCCTCGCGCGCCCGAATTCTCAAGTGTCTGGCCGACGGCCGCGCCCTTCCGGCGAACGCCCTGGCCGCCGAGGCCGGCATCGGTGCCGCCACCGCCAGCGCACACCTGGCCAAGCTCGTCGAGGGCGCACTGCTCACCGTGGAGCAACGGGGCAGGCACCGCTTCTACCGGCTCGCCGGCCCGGACGTGAGCGCGGCCCTGGAATGCCTTGCGCTGATCGCGCCGCCACTGGCCATCAACTCGCTCAAGCAGAGCAACCGTGCCATCGCCCTCCACCGTGGCCGTAGCTGCTACGACCATCTCGCCGGGCGGCTCGGCGTGGCGCTCATGTGTGGCCTGCTGGAACGCGGCATTCTCACCGGACACGACGGCATCCACCGGGCCGACGAGTCCGTGCGCGACCGGCCCGCCTCCTACGGCCACGACGTCCGGTACCGGCTCACCCGCTCCGGACGCACGGAACTGGCCGGACTCGGCATCGACACGGACCGGTTGCCGCCACGCCGGCCCGCGATCCGCTACTGCGTCGACTGGAGTGAACATCAGCACCACCTCGCGGGCGGCCTCGGAGCCGTACTGACAGCCCGTCTGTTCGCGCTGGACTGGGTGCGGTGGGGGCGCAGCCCTCGCGTGGTGGACCTGACCGATACGGGCGCCCGCGGCCTGGAGCGAACGCTCGGAGTCGTGCTCACCGACGTCAAGCTTCCGGCCGGCGGGGAGCCCGAGAACCCGGCATGACCCGGAGGAACGGGCCGGAGGGCAAGTCCGCTGCCTGTTCGCAACCCCGTGCAATCGTCCTCACGAACGACTCAACTCGCTGCCGCCTGCTACAGCCCGGCCAGGTCCGAGGACCGGGCCGTCTCCAGCAGGGTCTCGATGAAGGCCTGCACTTTCGGGGTGCTGTTCGCGGCCGTCCACAGGAGGCCGTATTCGACCAGTGGTGCGTCGCTGAACGGCACGTAGACCACATCTGGGCGCGAGTAGTACTGGGCGGCGCGGGCGCACGTAGGGGAGACGCCCTTGCCCGCGCCGACCAGGGCGAGCACCTCCTGCCAAGCCGTCGTGGACGGACCGCGCGGAATCAGGCGCCCCTCGGGCGTGCGGTGCGGGTAGTGGTGGTCGAGGAAGTACTGGGGCTGGCCCGTGACGGTGATCAGGGGAGCTTCCGAGAGATCCTCCAGTGAGACGGTGCCCCGCCGGGCGAACGGGTGGCCGACGGGAACGACGAGCGCACGCGGCTCGGAGAAGAGGACCGGGCCGTTGACGATGTCCGGCTCGTCGATGGGCAGTTCGACCAACTGAATGTCATACGTGCCGTCGCGCAGGGGACCGATCGGGTCCAGGAGAGGCGACTCGTGGATACGGACGAGGCAGTTTGGTTGGCGCGCACGGAATATATCGGTCGCGGCCACGACAAGAATGCCGCACCACGCCGCGGAGTACGCGACGTTGAGTTCGCCGGTGATGCCCCGGCCCACGGCCACCGCGGAGGCCAAGGCCTCCTTGATCTGCTGGTAACCGGCGGCAAGGCCGTCCCGCAGCACGATTCCGGCGGGCGTGAGCTGGACACTGCGGCTGGTCCGCTTGAACAACTCAGCACCGATGGCACGCTCCTGCTTCTTGATGACCTGGCTGACCCGCGCCGGCGTGACGCGCATCCGCTCGGCCGTACGGCCGAAGTGCAGCTCCTCCGCCAGCATCAGGAAGATCTCTATCTCCCGCAGTTCCACGCCGCCCACCCCGTTTCGTGTACCGCCGGCTTAACGATCGTTGCAGGATACGACCTTGATGCCCCTCTCCCCGGCCGTGAAGCTGGACCCCGTGAGCAACAGATTCGCGGAGGGAGCTCAGGCCATGAACATCATCGGGTCGGCCGTGGTACTGACCGTCGACGACCCGGCTCTGTCGACCCGGTTCTTCGTGAGCCACCTCGGCTTTCGCGAGGTACTGGTGGCCCAGGGAATCACCCACCTCGCCCGCGACGACGCGGCCACCGACATCGTCCTACGTAGCAGCGTCGGCCCGGGCAGCTCGCAGCGGCACCCGCCCACACAGGTGCGCGCCGTCGTTTCCTTCACGGTTACCGGAATCCATGCCGAGTACGAGCGTCTGCGACGCGAAGGAGCACGGATCACACTTCCGCCGCGCATGGAGCCCTGGGGGGAGTGGGGTCTGCAACTCACCGACCCTAACGGCGTGGTGATCCAGCTCGTGGAGTGGATCCCTCCGGCCGGAGCCTGACCACTATCCCCACGCCCCGCCCGTGTGCCGATGTCCGCTGCACGGTCGGGGACTCCACGTCTGCCGCTTCCCCAGCGGCCCCCCGCCACGCGTCACTCCTCGATCGAAGGGCACCAGCCATGCCTTCCCTACGCATGCCTTCACCCGCGCAGGCCGCGCAACGGCCATCCGTCGGGACAGAAGGGGAGAACCGGAGAGCGAAGCAGAGGGCTCTCCTGTCCCCGGGGCGCCACGGGCCCGCCGTCGCGGTGCGGAGCCCCCCACCACAGCAGAACCTACCCCTGCGCCGATGACCGTGCCCATCACGACCCCGCCCGCTACAGCCTTCCCCATACCCTGACAGGAGCCCACAGACATGTCCCTCACACCGCCCGAAAAGGACCGACCCGAGCTGCAGAAGATCATCGACGGGATGATCGATTCCGGATTCACCGGCGTGGCCATACGTGTGCACGACGAGAGAGACCCATGGTCGGGCAGTGCCGGCCTGTGCAAGCTGGACGAGACGGCAAAGCCTCCTACGGACGGGCACATCCGGATCGGCAGCAACACCAAGACGTTCGCCGCCACCACAGCGCTCCTGTTGGTCGCCGAAGGGACGATCGATCTGGATACTCCCGCCGCGGACTACCTCCCCGACCTGCCATTGGACCGCAGGATCACCGTACGCATGCTTCTGCAGCACACCAGCGGCATCTTCAACTTCACCGGCGAGTACTACGAGGACGGAACGTTCGCACCGGGAATCGCCGCGACGACGGCAGGCCGGGAATGGGTGGACAACCGCTTCCACACCTACCGGCCGGAAGAACTCGTACGGCTGTCCCTGTCCAAGCCGGCACGGTTCGAGCCGGGCACGGACTGGAGTTACTCCAACACCAACTACGTGCTGATCAGGTTGCTGATCGAAGGGGTCACAGGCAACTCGCTCGCCGACGAGATGGAGCGGCTGATTCTGCAGCCTCTGGGACTGACCGGCACCTCGCTGCCGGAGACCGAAACCGGCCTTGCGGAGCCGCACGCGCACGGCTACTACCGCTACGAGGAAGAGGGAGGTCAGGAGACGACGGTGGACGTCACCCGTCAGAACCCCTCGTGGATCTCCACCGGCGGCGACATGATCTCGACCACCCACGACCTTCACACCTTCATCTCCGCGCTGACGGGCGGCAAGCTCCTTTCGGCCCCGCTGCTGGCCGAGATGTTCCGGCCGCACCCCAAAGCCGGGTACGGCCTCGGCGTCTTCGTACAGGACATAGGCCCGGACGGTGGCAAGGTCATCACCCACAATGGAGGAATGGCGGGCCACGCGGCGTTGATGTACAGCACCCCGGACGGCACCAGGACCCTGACCGCGGCGCTCAACTATGTGGACGATGCCTCGATGTCCATGGCCCAGGCCTTCCAGCAGGCGACCCAAGCACTCGTTCAGGAAGTGTTCGGAGACAGCGAGGCCGCTGCGGCCACGACGAGCCCCGCACCGGCCGACGTATGACAGCTGCTCCCGGTATCCGTCTGCCGTCCGGGTTCCGCCCCGACTGAACGATCGCGGTGATGCGGTTGGCGCCGCAGCGGAGCTTCCGCAGAAGGCGCCAGCCCTTCAGAGTGGCCGTGACATGCTCGCCGAGACAGCGGATCCTGGCGTGCGTGGGCCGCGGTGACCCGGTCGATCGGCAGGAGGGTGCCGTCCAGAATCGCGAAGGCTTTAGCTCGTGCGATCTTCATCGCCACGGCCGGGGTCGGCGCGGCGATGGCCAGGACGTCGATCACCTCGCGCATGTACCGCTACACGGTGGCGACGCCGATACCGAACCCAGCAGCGAGCCGCGCGTAGGTGTGTCCCCACACCGCAGGTGGGCGAGTACAAGCAGGGCCTGACGGCTGACAGACAGCCGTCGCCACCGGGTCCCGACCTCTCGCTGCCGGACACGGAACAGCGTGTTGAAGTAGCGCAGGGCGCCGCTGGACAGATCGATCGACGATGGGTGGACAAGCACGCGAAGCTCCTGGCGGATACGGGTGCTCCTGGTCGAGAACCGTCTACCAGGAGCTTCATCGATCCGTACAGCGGGCACCCTCCAACACCTCGCCTTCGCACGCGGGAGAAGGGCTCCACCAAGTTCCTGCCGGCACGGCTGGGCGTCTTCAGGCCATAGGCCAGGAGCAAGCGCCCACCCCAGGCGGGCCTGTCATCTCCTGTCGGGCGTGCTTCGGACTCGGTCCGGAGGACGCCTCGGAACGCGGGCCGCGTACGGATACCATCCTGGCGTCGCGAGACCTGCTCCACCATCGGCGCTGCGTGTCAGTTGGGCCGGGGGCAAAAGCTTTCCGAGGTGGAGGTGTGGTCTGTTGCCGCCTGGACGGCGGGGATCAGCTCTGCGATCTGTTCGAGCTGGTCGCGCTGGGAGTGCAGGTCCAGGGCACCGAGGCGGGCGACGATGTGCCGGGCACCGGCGGCGACGTACCTTTCCAGATGCTCGCGTACCTGGTCCGCGGAGCCGGTGACCACTGCCTGGATCTTTTCCAGCTCCTCGAGGGGCATGCCGTACGTGGCCCGCGCGTAGTCCTCCAGTGCTTGACGGCCGCTCTCGATGTCGTCGTCGATCCGTACGGAGACGAATAGTGCGGGGGTGACGTCCTCCATCTCGCGTCCCGCATCGATCGCCGCTTTGTGGACGTCACGGAGACCGGACGCGTAGTCGGCGGGGTCGGGAGGGTAGGGCAGCCACCCGTCGTACACCCGGCCCGTGCGGACCAGCGCTGCTGGGGTCGCACCGCCGAGCCAGATAGGCGGTCCGCCGGCTCGGTGCGGCCTGGTCGCGGGCGGGATGTCCTCGAACCGCAGGATCTCGCCGTGGAAGGCTGCGGCGCCGTCCCACAGGGCCCGCCACAGTGCGACAGTCTCGTCCAGCCGGGCGAAGCGCCTTTCCCACGGCAGCTCGGACAGTGAGTAGAGGGGCCGCCCGAAGCGGCCGGGGAAGCCGGCGCCGACGGTCACGGTGAGGCGGCCGGCGGACAGCAGGTCGATCGAGGCGAGTGCCTGCGCAGCCTGGATCGGCCGGCGCAGGAACGGCATCAGTGCAGCGGTGCCCAGCGTCACCGTCTCGGTCACCGGAGCGAGTGCGGCCAGCATCGTGAGCGCCTCGACGCGTGGGCCGAGCAGAGAATCGTTGGCGAACAGGGAGGCGAAGCCCAAGCGTTCGGCGTAGCGGCCGAAGGCGACCAGCTCGCGAGCGCTGTCGGCAGGGCCCCACTGGGCGGTTCCGGTCGGAAGCAGTACACCAATGTCCATGCCGGCCATGTTCACCACCAGTACGAGAGGCGACAATTCCTTGCGGGGAATGGCCTGGAACCCTCTGCCGCCGTTACAACAAGGCTGTGGACTTCCCTCGTACGCTTCGTGTACGTCGTACCCGCCGTCATGTCAGCCAGCTCGATCTCGCGCTGCGAGCGGGCACTGCGGGAGCGCAACGAGTTGCTGCTGGCCGCCGGGTACGCACTCACCTGTTGCCGCGCTGACCCGCACCGACTCAAGGCGTGGATGATGCCATGGTCGACGGAGGTGCCGTCCTCACCCCAGTTCACCTACCCGACGGGTGCCAGCGGCCATGGCGCCGACTACACGGCACTGCGGGAGACCGCAATACGCGTACGCTACGCCGCACTCATCCTCATCTTCTCCGGCGGCGCGGCCCTGCTGCTGCGCCGGCTCCCCGGCCACACTGCCAGACACACCATCGCCCGCACGACGGCCCTATGGGGCTGGGGAATCACCGCAGCCATGCTCGCCGTCACCGTCTCCGCCCCCTGGGCCGCGGCATCCGGCGGATCGGCAACTCACCAGCTCCTGCCCACCCTCGCGAGCACGATGTCTCAAGGCCGCGACCTTCCCCTCGTCGCCGCTCTGGCGGCAGCAGTCGCGACTACAGGCGTCACGGCTCTGCTGAGCCGTGAGCCCGTCTCAACACCTCATCCGCCCACGTCAATCCCGACATCAACAGCACGGCTCGCAGCAACGCTGGGTACCGCAGTGATCCTCTTCGCCCTCACCGTGCCCTCGAACCAGAAAGTGGCCGCCTACATCCAGACCGGTTTCACCGGTAACGGCCGGCTGTCCGAGCCCGGCGACCTGTTGCGGCAATGGCTCCAACTCAGCGCCTGGACCACACCCACCGGACCCACGCTCGGACGCTGGCTGCTCTACCGGCTCGGTGAGGTAGTCCTTGTCGCAACCGTCTGGTGGGCACTGCGACTCCTCCCAGCGCTGTTCGACCACGTCACCCTTCCCTCCTACGTACTCGCGGCCGTAGCCGCCACCACGCTGGGGGCGGAGGTAAACGACATGTGGCACTCGCTCCTCACCTATCAGGCCGTCACGGGCGGCCCACTTCTGTACTACATTTCCACAGGCTCCGGTGCATCTGCGGCACTCGTGTTCGGTGCCCTCGCCGGATGTGCAAGCACCATCGTCTTGCGCCGGCACCTCCGCGCACAACAAGCACCGGCAGAGCCGCAAAGGCGGTCGACCTTCTGACCGGCCAAAGAAACGAGCCTGCCGCTCCAAGTCCTCCCAGCCGGGTTCCCCCTATCCGCAGGAACTTCGGCCGGGGCCTTCGGGACGAGGCGTGGCAGCTCGTCGAGAAGACCGGCAGCGACGATGAGGGGGCGACATCATCACATGTGTCGCGGGGGAGCAAGTTCGGCGGGTGCCCGACCTGGCACCTGACCGAACCCTGCCCCATGCTCTGTCGGGAATGCCGTAGGGCGATGATGCTTCCGTTCACAGTGACCAGCGGCCCACTGCGGGTATCAAGGTCGCGACCGTCGAACCCCGCAGGTGTCCGGGTCGTCCGCCCCCACCCCTGAACCTTCGAGCGCAGCCGAGCTCTCGCGTACAGGGGTGCAGGTGTGCGACCGTGGGTGGACAACGAGACCGACCGCCACCCGACCGATCCAGTGGTGGCGGCCTTTCAGGGAGCCGGACGTTGCCCCCCTCCCGGGCATCCGGCCCTTTGCCATCGTCGTGGCCCCCACCGGGGGCGCTGCGCCTTGGGCTCACCAACCCCCGGAAGGGGGCGCCCGGAATGAACATCACCACTGTCATCAACGGCACGTTCGCACGCATCACCCCATCCGGCGACATCGATGCCGACAGCCTTGCCCCGCTCCACACCGCGGTCGGAGCCCTCTCGCCGCATGTGAGCGACCTTCAGTGGGACCTGCACCACACCCTCTTTATGGACGTCTCCGGCCTCCACCTCCTCCTTCCTCAGCAACTGGCCGACCCGATACAGCACATCACCGTCGTCCGACTGTGCCCCCAGCCGGCACGCCTCCTGCTGCTCGCCGCTGACCTCCGCCCCGGAATCTTCGACCTCGCCCGACTGCTGCCCGCTGCGCCCGTTGGTGACTGACTCTCCTGTCCGACCCTCGTGGAACCGTGCGACACCCGTTCCGCAACATGTGCGCCCCCGAATACGGCTACTCGCCCCAACCACCCTCCTCGGCCAGGCTGCCGGAGAGCAACCGGCACCTGCGGCCCTGTTGCGTCACCGCGCGGCGGGTCTCCTCCGCGTCGGACTGCTCCTGCGGGAGAGTCTGTGGTTGTGCGCGCGGCGACCTCGCTGGCCTCGCCGATCGCCGCTTCCAGAGCGGAGGTGTTGCGCAATGCGGCCAGGAGTGCGTTGTCGATCAGGACGTACCGGCCAGCGACGAATCTTCGACTCGGGTCAATCACAACCGCTGGATGGGCCGGTCTCCCGCTTGAGGTCCCATGCCGTGACCAAGTCGTCCCCGCCTGACTGGCGGGCCTCGTCGGAGCCCATCCGGTCCAGGACCGGGCCCGGTTTCATCGACTGCATCGCCCACCTCAAGCCGAACCACCACATGCAAAATGCGGATCGACTGCTGGTTCTCCACCATTACTCCGGTAGGCACGTCCCCAGTCCCAGTCCAGTAGAGAGAAGAGGGAGAGCGCCACCGCGACAATCACACCCAGCGTGTTGATCCACTCGTGGCCCCGTCCGGACAGTGTGTTCAGCGTCACTGTGCGAACGGTTGGTACGCCAGGGCCCGGTCAACCACCTCCGCGGCGGTCGACTCCTGCCGGTCCTTGGACCAGAAGATCAGATCGGACACGTAGCCAGTCGGGCAGGCGAGAGCACGGTCGAGCTGATCAAGGACCTTTTCCATCTCGTCCTCCTCGTATTCAACATCCATGACCTTCTGTACCAGCGTGATCGCCGTCTCGCGGGTCATACGCAGCTGCCCCCTTCATCAGTAGCAGCACCATATTCATCGGCATGAGCGGCCGGACAGCTCCTGGAGGGTGTCCCGTAAATGATCTGAGGTATGCAGGCTGACCTGCTCGTTTGCCTGTCATCTGGTGAGGGTGAGGTTGCGCGGGCGGGCGACGCCGAGCATGGCGTGGTGGACGCCGTCGTCCTTGAGGCGGCAGTCGCGGAGGATCTTCCAGCTCTTCATGCGGGCGAAGGCGTGCTCGACGCGGGCTTGCACCTTGCGGTGGGAGGCGTTGTGCTCCTCCTTCCAGGCCGGCAGTTCCTCGTCCTTGTGCCGACGGCGGCCACCACGAGGCGGGTGTCGGCGTCGATGACGACCTGGTGGTTGGCGGAGTAGCGGCAGTTCTTGCTGGAGGCGGCCACGGTCCGGTCGCGGGCGGGGGCCAGCGTGCCGTCCACGATGAGCACGGCCTCCTTACGGAACCGCCGCCGGGGCTGGAGGGCGAGAGCCGGCCCCAGGTGGGCGACAATCCGGTCGGCCGCCGACTTCGAGACGCCGAACAGCGGGGCGAGCTGACGCAGGGTGAGGTTGGTGGACAACCTCTAGGGCCAATGTGGAGCGCATGGCCACAAGTCTCTCCTTGCTCGCGTACGCGGAGCCACTGGCATACGAGGTATGAGGGCTCGCATCGGAGACCTCCATGACGGGGAGAAGGTTGCACGGCAAACGAAAGATGAACTCGCCTACTGGGCAGGGCAGTCGACGCAAGCGGCTGATCCGAGGGCGAGGGCGGAGGCGGTGCTCACGTCCGTAACGGCTCAGCCGTCGACCAGGCGGCGCAACGCGCGGCGAGCCAGCGGTGCGTACGCGATCACGACCGGCGCGGGCCCGTCGATGCACACCTCGGCTTCCGTACCGCTCGGCGTGCCGGCCCGAACGCTGTGCCACAGACGCATCCCCACCGGACCCAACCGCACGCGCCACTGCCAGGTACGGGCCCGATGGTCGACGGCCTCGACGACGAAGTCGATGCCGGGGCCCATCACGGGCATCGCCCGACCGCGCATCCCCGCCCGCAACTCCGCTTCCGCCTCTACGGCCCGGATCTGTGGAGCCCATGTGCTCCACGCGGCCGTTCGCACGTACCGCAGCCAGACCGATTCCACACTTGCCGCGCCCACAGCGCGCACCGTTTTTCGCACCCTCCCACCATGCGCACAGATGGACAAAGGGCGCTGGTGGCAGGGCCATGCGTGTCGCGCTCCCGCAGGGTGCTGCCATCATGTACGCGACACGTCCCTACCGTTCTGGAGCCGCAACCGTCATGCTCACTAGGCGTCTCGTCACCAGCGTCCTGATCACCGCGTCCGCCTTCGGCGGCTCACTCGTCGTCAGCCCGGTCGCGGCTGCGTCGGCCTCAGCAGGATGCCAGTACAAGGTCGTGTGGCCGACCGCTGGCGTCTATGAGGACCCGAACCCGAACAGTGCCGTCGTCAAGACGAAGTACGCCGGCGACATCGTCGGCGCGTCCACATGTGAGGGCGCCTCCTACAACGAGTACGGCTATGTGCTGGTCACCACCGACGCGGCCGCGGATGGGCGGGGGTGGATGCGCGAGGGCGCGGTTGTCGCCCTCTGAGCGGTGGGACAAGCACCCCGCCCCGGCGACCGAACGCGCCGATGACGAGTCGTTCAAGCGGGTGAAACCACAGGCAACCGCGGGGCTCAGTCAGGCAGGGGGGTGATTTCCCGGGCCGTCGTGCGTCTTGGTGAGCGGGGTGGGGGAGAGGTCGGCAGGTTCCTCGCCCCGCTCCAAGAGAGTTTCGGCTCCCCCGACGATCAGTGGGTCGGGTTCACCGATGGCCTCCAGGTCCTTGTTGTCGTAAGGGATGCGCCACAGCAGACTGCGCATTGCCTCCAGGCGCCCACGCCGTTTGTCGTTGTTTTTGACAACGGTCCAAGGAGCGTATTCGGTGTCGGTCGCGCGGAACATGGCAACCTTGGCTTTCGTGTAGGCGTCCCACAGGTCCAGTGAGGCGACATCGGTCGGTGACAGCTTCCACCGCCGCAGGGGGTCCACCTGCCGGATCGCGAAGCGGGTGCGTTGCTCTGCCTGCGAGACCGAGAACCAGAACTTGATCAGGATGATCCCCTCGTCCACGAGCATTTCCTCGAAGACGGGGCACTGGCGAAGAAACCGGTTGTACTCCTCATCGGTGCAGAATCCCATCACCTTTTCCACGCCGGCACGGTTGTACCAGGAACGGTCGAAGAACACGATCTCTCCGCGTGCGGGCAGGTGCGGCACGTACCGCTGGAAGTACCACTGCCCCGCCTCGCGCTCGGACGGTTTGTCCAGGGCCACGATCCGTGCGCCACGGGGGTTGAGCCGTTCGCTGAAGCGCTGAATCGTTCCCCCTTGCCAGCCGCGTCGCGTCCCTCGAAAAGGGCGACGATTCTGGCCCCGGACTCCTGAGCCCACCGTTGAAGCTTCAGCAGTTCGATCTGCAGAACACGCTTGGTGCGCTCATACTCCTTGCGCCGCAGTCTGTAGTCGTAGGGGTGGTTGTCGCGCCACGTCTGGATGACCTCGCCGGAATCGTCCAACAGCATGGGGCGCTCGGGTCGGCTTTCGTCCACGCTCAGACCGCGCAGCAGCCGCGCTCGCTCTTCTGCCTCGTTCATACCGCTCGCCGTACCCCCGGGTGCTTTACTTACGCTTTGCTATCAGTGAGTCGTAACTTCTTTCTCCGAGGGATCATCCCAGCTCCGCCTCCTGATCAGCGGTTGCGGCGGGCAATCGAAACGTTCAGAGCGGTGGCGAACAGGCACCAGCCGGCATAGGGGAGCAGACCCTTGGCAGCGGTGGTGTCGATACGCCGCGTGCGGCGGATCAGCTCGGCATTGCTCATGTCGAGCACCAAGGTTCCCAGGACTCCGCCCCACGGGCTGCGGCGAGCGAAGAACGCCCAGTTCCACGCCGCGTTCAGAGCCAGGTTCACCCCTAGGCTTCCGGCCAGGACGCGACGTTCGCCCGCCCGGGCCCGCCCGAGAGCCCGCCCGCCACTCCACGCGATCGACGCGTACAAGGGTGTCCACACGGCCCCGAAGGTCCAAGGCGGAGGCTGCCACGGCGGCTTGTCCAGCCCGCGGTACCAGGCGCTGTCCGCGTCGACCGCCTTCGCACCGGCCACCGCGCACGCGGTGACCGCCGCCGCGGTGAGGGCGTAAGGCGCCCACGACCTGCGCATCGGGGAACCGCCGTCCAGGAGTGCGTGGATGTGCCTCATGGTGGCACGCCTTCCCCGTCGGCCGATCCGCCACGCGCGGCCGGGCGAGCTGGGCGGGCTGTCCCGCCGGGTGGGCGGCGTATCCGCAGGACGAGCGGGCGCGCGGGCGGGCCGTCGGCCCGTCCCCCGGGACCAGAGGTGCCGTTCACCACGGCCGGATCGGACAGACCCCCACCCGCCGTCCTCGGCCGTCCAGCACATGACCCATCCGCTTCACGGTGCGGACGCCGAGCACGCGCTCGGTGACCTCCAGGCTCGGGAGCCGGCCACAGGCCGCCGTCTCGCGCTGCTGCACCTGGCCGATGTCGTGCAACCAGTACGTGGCGAGCACGTTCGCGGACCCGGTCACTGCGGCCAGCAATCGGCACTCGGGCAGCGAGGCGAGGGTGCGGTGCAGGCGGTTGACGTCCTGCACCGCGGCCCGGCCGCGGAAAGTGACCGAGACCGGCAGCCCCGACACCGCGGGGGCCATGTCGCAGCGAAACGCCACGATGCCACCGGCCACCAGCCGGTTCAGGCGTCGCCGGACGGTGGCGGCGCTGCCGCCGGTGAGCTCGGCCAGCTCGCTGAGCCGTGTCCGCCCGTCCCTCACCAACGCGTCGAGCATGACGTGGTCCGTGGCGGTCAGATCGGCCGCACCAGCCGCCCCGTCCACGGCTCCGCCCCGGCCCAGTACGGAGAGCTGGGCGGCGTCGAGAGAACCCAGCCGCCAGCGCGAGCCCTCCGTGTAGAGCGAGGTGGCGAAAGCGCACTCCAGCTCGAGGACGTCGGGCAGGAGGGCCAGTTCCTCGTCCACGAACCGGTGGAGGCCCGCCAGATCGGGCGCCAGCACGTCCAGCATGAGGTCGGCCTTCCCCGGAGCGGTGAGTTCGACCGTCACCGCCTCGGGCATCCCCGCCAGCCGCTCCGCGAGGCGCCGGCGGGCCCCCGGGGCGCAGCGGACGAAGACGAAGGCGGAGCAGCCGCTGCGCGAGAAGGCGGGGCCGGGCACGGCCGACACCCAGGCCAGGCCCTCTCCGGTGAGCCGTTCCCAGCGGCGGGCCACGGTCACCGCCGTGGTACCGAGCAGCGGTGCCAGATCCGTCCAGGCCGCCCGCGGCCGAACCTGCAAAGAGTGCACGAGAGCAAGGTCCAGCTCGCTCACCATGACCGAATCCAACAAGAAAACCTCACCAACCGACGGTTCTCATCAATTTTCCGCTCTGCCCGCTCCCTGGTCGCACCCTAGCCACCACGTCGTATTCCAGCCAAGAGAAAGAGGGTGAGACCGTGAGGAATGCCATCAGCCGGGGACGGGGACTGATCGCGACGATGTGTGTGATCGTGGTCTGCAGTGGCGTCGTCCAGGGCTATCTGACCCCGCTGCTGCCCGTCGTGGGCGCGCACGTCGGCATCGGCGGCGTGGGCCAGAACAACCTCTACCTGCTGTCGCAGATCGCCTTCGCCGTCCTCACCCCGCTGCTGTCGCGGTGGGGCGACATGTGGGGCCACAACCGGCTGCTGCTGATCGCCGTCGCCATGGTCGCCGCCGGGTCACTGCTGATCGCCGTCCGGCCGACCACCACCACCCTCGCCCTGGGCATGGTGCTCCAGAGCTCCGTGGTCGGCTTCTTCCCGCTGCTCGCGGGCATTCTGCGCTCCCGCTCACCCGAGCACGGCCGGATCGGCATGTCGGTGCTGGTCGGCGCGCTGCTGCTGTCCATCGGCGTCGGCGGCTACGTGGCCGGAACCCTCAGCGACGAGCACGCACTCGCCGGGCTGTGGACCGCGGTCCCCTTCTGCGCCCTCGCGATCGTCGCCACCGCGGCCCTGCCGACGAGCACCGCCGTCCGTGCCGGCCGCTTCAACTCCGTCGCCGCGCTCCTGCTCACGCTCGGTCTCGGCGTCCTGATGCTCGTCCTCACCGAAGGCGCCTCCTGGGGCTGGGCATCGGCGTACTCCCTGCTGGCGATCCTCGCGGCGCTGCTCCTCCTTGCCGCCTGGATCCGCGTCGAACAGCGCTCCGCGCACCCACTGGTCGACCTCCGCCTGCTGCGCAACCCCCGCCTCGCCGCGGTCAGCGCCCACACCTTCTGCATCGCCTTCGGAGCGATCGGCTTCCTCGGCGCCAACTCCGTCTACCTCGGCACCGCACCGGACGGCCACGGGTTCGGGCTCGGCCTCGGCGCCCAAAAGATCTCCCTGATCTCCCTCGCCATGGTCGCCGTCGGCTTCGTCGGCTCCACCCTGACGCCCCGGCTGGCCCGGGCCATCGGCGACCGCACCGTCCTCGGGGTGGGCGGCTTCGTGGGCGCGGTCGGTTTCCTGAGCCTGGTCCTCTTCCACTCTTCCGTGCCGCAGTACCTGGTCGGCGCGCTGACCGTGGGCCTGGCCACCGGCATGTTCGAGGCCGCCACCCGCTCCCTGTCGGTCGAGGTGGTCGACGAGACCGAGACCGCGCTGTCCGTCGGCGTCAACGAGATGGCGCTCTCCCTCGGCGCGGCGATCGGCGCGGCCGTGATCGGCGCCCTGTGGGCCTGCCACACCACGACCGGAGGCGCCGTCACCGGCGCCGGTTACCAGTGGGCCTGGGGTGCCTGCTCGGTGGTCGCGCTCGCCGGAGCCGCCGTCGCCCTGCTCTTCCGCACTCCGCCGTGGCCCCTCGTCCCCGAGGCGGACGCCGTTACCGCCGGGAGGACCGCGTGAACAGCGACACCACAACGGTGCGCGACCGCGCCCTGGCCGAGGTCGCCGACGCCGTGCGGACCCACGAGCAGAGCCTCGTCGCGCTGAGCCACAGCCTGCACGCCGAACCCGAGACCGCCATGCAGGAACACCGCTCGGCAGCCAAGACCGCGTCCATCGTCGAGGACGCCGGGTTCGAGGTCACCCGCGGAGTCGCCGGCCTGCCGACCGCCTTCGTCGCCACCCACGGGAACGGCGACCTGGTGGTGGCCCTGTGCGCCGAGTACGACGCGCTGCCCGACATCGGACATGCCTGCGGGCACAACGTCAACGGCGCCGCCTCGGTCGGCGCGGCCCTCGGCCTCGCCGCGGTCGCCGACCTCCTCGGGATCACCGTGAAGCTCGTCGGCACGCCCGCCGAGGAGGACATCGGCGGCAAGGCGCTGCTGCTGGAGGGCGGTGTCTTCGACGACGTGGCCGCCGCCCTCATGGCGCACGCCGCACCGGAGGATTCCGTGGGCGCCTCCTCGCTGGCCATCGGCGCCTGGGACGTCGTCTACCGGGGCAGACCCGCTCACGCCGCGCTCGCCCCCTGGGAAGGCGTCAACGCCCTGGACGCGATCACCCTCGCCCACACCGCTGTGGGCCTGCTGCGTCAGCAACTGCCTCCAGGCACCCTGGTCCACGACGTCGTCTTCGAGGCCGGCCGCGCGGTCAACGTCATCCCCGATACGGCCCGCGCCCGCTACGAGCTGCGCGCCCGCACCACCGAGGACCTCGACCACGCCCGCCGCAAGGTGCGGGCCTGTCTGGAGGCGGCCGCGCTCGCCACCGGCGCGGAACTCGAACTCACGGCGCACGGAGCGGACTTCGCCGACCTGCGCCAGGACGAGTTCCTCACCGCGGCCTACACCCGTGCGGCCCGCTCCCTCGGCCGCGACCCAGTGGACCGCCGGGGCGAGGTCATGGCCTCCACCGACATGGGAAACGTCTCTCATGTGCTCCCCGCCCTCCACCCCACCATCGGCTACGACACCGGGGGCGCCCATCACCACGCCGCCCCCTTCGCCCGTGCCGGCAACTCCCCGGGTGCCGACCGCGCCGTACTCGACGCCGCAACCGCCCTCGCCCACGTCGGCGTGGAGCTGGCGACGGACACGGAGCAGAGGCGGCGCTGTCTTGCGCTTCTCGCCGACCGGCGACGAACGGAGGCAGCCTCCCCGTGACATGACGCGCCGGGCAACTCCCTCTCACTGGCACTCACACCTGACGACGGAGCGGGCCCTCGGCCTTTCCGGCCGGGGGCCCGGCAGTCCGACCAGGATGCGGGCGCCGTCGTAGCCCTTGACCTTCTCGAACAGCATCGCCGGGCCCACCCTGGTCGGCCGCTGGACGGTGCCGCCGGCGCCGACGCGTTTGTAGACGTCGGCCAGTTCGCCGTACGGGTCGACGGGGTGGTCGGTGACCAGGCCGAGCTGGTCCAGGACGCGGGCCACGAGGTGGTCGGTCGCGGACATCGAACTCCTGCCCTCCGCACGCGCCAACGAGGCCCTGGACCGCCTCCGCCACAACGACGTCCGCTACCGCTTCGTCCTCGACATGTCCGACCTGGACACCCTGCCCCGACCTAGCTAACCGCCCAGGTCCGAACACTTGGACTCGCAGGGAGAAGCACCACCACCAGCACAACGCGATGAAGGCCGCGGTCGCGGGCACCACCGACCGCAACGAGCGGGTCACCCAGCACCGCCGGTCCGGCTGGGCACTCAACCAGGATGGGCATGTCCAGGGAGTCCCGCGTACGGGGCGCGGTGAGAGCCGCTGCGATGTCGAAGGCCGACGCCGACCCCGGTGTTTCCGGGGCGCCGTCGACGCGCGGGGCGAAGCCGGCCCCGGGGGAAGCCATGCCGTCCGGGGCCCGGCTTTGGTTCAGGCTGCTCAATACCGGTGCGCTCGTGCGGAATCGGTCAGGGCAGGAAGTTCTGCTGCCACTGAAGGGAGCCCACGCTCTGCGCGGCGTCGGCGGGCGCTGCACGCCGGTGCGTACGGCCGGGCGGGCGTCGGCGACCTGGCCGGCGGTCACCTCGCCCTTCGAGGCGACCCTGACACCAATCCCTGAACGCGGAACGGTCTGGGTGCAACTGCTCGCGACTGGACAGCTTCGGAGTCGGTATACACGGCGCCGTGGACCGTGCGGTGCGGCGCCGGTCATGGAATCGGACGGTTCCGGCTTGCATCCGTCATCCAGGGACACGGGTGCCCGAAGTGCAGGACCACGCCGCCACGGAGCTGAACCACCTCCCGCCGCCGGGCGCGACGAAAGCAGCTCACGCACCCGCCGGTCGGGCCGCGATCCAGGGCCTGTCCGGCGGATCCAGCCGGACAGGCCCTAACCCATCGGCACCGGCTCCGGGTGCGTCGGTCGGGATCGTTCGGTTTCGGAAGCGCCGGAGGTCGCCGTGGCTGCGATGCCGAGGAGGACGGCGGCCACCACGCCGGCGATGAACCAGCCGGACGGGCCGTCCTTGCCGAGGCGGGTGGCCAGGAGTGGGGTGGTGCCGCCCAGGACGGCGCTGGTCAGTGCGTAGGGGAGGCCGATGCCCAGGGCGCGTACGCGGGGCGGGAAGATCTCGGCGAGCAGGGCGGGCAGGACCGTGGTGACGCAGACCAGGTAGACCACGCCGCTGCCGTAGGCGAGTAGCAGACTGGTGAACCGGCCGGTCATGGCGAGGTAGGCCCACGAGCCCCCGGTGGCGAAGAGCAGGCTCGCCACGACCAGCAGCCGCCGTGGCCCGACCCGGTCGGCGAGCAGGCCGATCGGCACCTGGAGCAGGATCATCACAGCGGTGGCGCAGACCACGGCCCAGAACATCGTCCCCTCCGGAGCCAGCCGCTGCCCCATCGCCGGTATCACCGAGGTCCAGGTGCTGCCGACGGTCGCCATCCCGGCCACCAGTAGGACGGAGCGCAGGACCTGTTGCCGGTGGGTGCGCAGGACCTCGCGCAGCGGGCTGCGGTCCTGACGGGAGCTCACCTCGCGCCGGAAGACCTCGCTCTCGGTGATCCGGCTCCGCAGCGCCAGCAGGACCAGACCGAGCACGCCGCCGATCAGGAACGGCACCCGCCAGCCCCAGGTCTCCATCGCCCCGGGACCCACCAGGCCGGTCAGCATGCCGCCGAGCATCGCGGCGGTGAACGCGCCCGCGGCGGTGGTGAGCGAGAACAGGCTGCCGTAGAGACCCCTGCGGCGAGGCGGGGCCAGTTCCATCAGGTACGCCGCCGCGGCGGGCCACTCACCGCCGGAGGAGATGCCCTGGGCGAGCCGGGCGCAAAGCAGCAGTACCGGGGCGAGGATCCCGACCTGCTGGTACGTCGGGGCGCTCCCGACCAGGACCGAACCGGCCGTCATCAGGAGAATCGCCAGCAGCAGCGCCGGCTTGCGACCCCGGCGGTCCGCCAGTCGGCCCAGCAGCACGCCGCCGAGCGGCCTGGCCAGCACACCCACCCCGAGCACCGCGAAGGCACCCAGCAGCGAGGTGGTCGGATCGGCGGAGGGAAAGAACCGCTCCGCGAAGAGCGGGGCGAACAGACCGTACGCCAGCCAGTCGAAGGACTCCACGAAGTTCCCGACCACGGTCGCGGTGACGGCGCGACGACGTGACCGCACGGCGTCGGCCGAAGAGGCGGGCAGCGTGCGGAGCGGGCTGGTCTCGGTGTGTGGCATGGGTGAGCTACTCCCGACGCGGACGATGTGAGGGCTCATGGTTCCGGGCCTCGCGTCCGCTGCCTACTTCTCGATTGCTCTCTCCCCGCCGCCGCGCCCCCTGGGCCCCGGTCCACCGACCGGGGCCCAGGGGCGTCGTCAGGGCTGGCTGCCGTACCCGTGCGCCACGATCCGCTCGACGCCTTTGGTGTAGTAGCGGCGGTCGGCCGGCAGCTCGGTGTCCAGGCAGCTGACGTAGCGGTTGTACATGCTCAACCGTACCCTCCGCGCAGGCGGCGGCCACGGCCTTCTCCGGGACCGGGCGGGCGAACGCTGGACGTCGGCGGCAGCCCGCAGCAGGGCTCGCAGCTGCTCGGTGACCGGCGCGGTCTGCTCGTCGTTCAGGACGTCCGTCACCACCTCCTTGCCGGCGTCGAACTGCGCGGCGGCGAACGCGCCGTGCGAGTCGGAGGAGAACCGCGTCCGGTTGAGTTGGGAGACGTAGGCGGCTATCAGCTCGTGCTCTCCCCGGGGCAGCGGGCAGGGGCGGGCAGCAGGACGTTGACGAGCTGGTGCAGCGGCGCGGCGCTGTCGGGGCAGCCGGCCGGCAGACTGGCTGATGCCGGGGAGGTCGTTACCGATGCTGAGGTGCGGCACTGCACGTCGGATGCTCTCCGGTCCGTCTTCGGTGACGGCGCGCGCCTGCACACAGTGGTGGCGCAGGAACAGGAGTATCTCGGCCTGCTCCTCCGGGCTGTGGGTATCGAACCACTCGATGCCCTGTGACATCGGGCGCAGTCCTTGGGCGAGTTCGTTGAGGATGAGGTCCCGCTCGGTCATGATCAGCTCTCGCAGGCCAGCGAGGCGAAGACCTCAGCGGTCTCGTCGACGAAAGCGCACAGTTGCTGCACGGCCTGCCGACAGTCATACGGGTCGAGAGCCGCCACGGCCCGGACTTCGAGCCATCGGTCCCAGGGACCGGCCGGGGCAAGGAACCGTGTCGTGTACTCGGAGCCGAGACTCTCATCGAGGTACAGGAGCGTCCCGAGGACGATTGCCTGGTCGTAGTCGAGGTCGGGACGCGACAAGTAGTGATCAAGGTATGCGCTGAGCAGTTCGGCATCCGCTGCAGTACCGAACTTCGCAAGGGCGACGCAGTATGCCGCGCCCGCATACGGCCCCTCGCTGGCCAGCAGGAGCCGGCCTATGAGCTCGCGGAACTCGGACCTGTGGGCCACAGCAACCAGCCAGGCGGCAGTCTTGCGCTCGCGCCATCCACCCTCGAAGAGGACGCCGAGCTCCGCCGGAGTGATTTCGTACGCAGCCTGAGCCAGATCCCGCACAAATGCGGAGCGCTCGACCGGGCTCAACCGGAAAACGCTCCCGCCCAACCGAAGGTATCGCCGATCAGGCATGACGAACCGCCGAACCAGATCCTGCAACTCGGGATCGCTCTGGACATCACGCATAGCCGCATCCTGGCCCGGGACGGTACTCATGTGCCACAGGTTTGCCGACTGCCTCAACGGACCGTAGTTACTGGTTCAAAGAAGCCTGCATTTGCTGCCCCGTTCTCCAGTTGGATCCCCGCCAGCGGCCCCGCCGCATCGAGATCATCCAGAACCTCCGCGAGCGCATCACCGAAGCCCGCGGGAACGGCTGGCTCGGCGAGGCCGAAGGACTCCAGGTCAGTTTCGACTTCGTGATGGCCAAGCTCAACAGCCTCAAGCGGACCCCGACTGATGGCCGGCCGCAGCTGGGCCGCCCCGCCGGCAGGACATCGGCGGCATACGGACCGCGGCCGCCCTCGTCGACTCTTGCTTCGACGAGGTCTTCGCCGTTGACCCAGAGCCGCACCTGCGCAGCGAACCGGGGGCCCGGCGGCAGCACCCTTATCTCCAAATGATCGAACATCAGACCACCCTACGGGGCGTGCTGATGTCGGCACGCGGGCCCAGTCGACGACTACCTCCACAGTGGCTCGCGCAGGGTGCCTGCCGTTCTCAGGCCCTGGCCCAACTTATGTGGAGTGGTTACGCTCTGTTACGCCTCCGGGCTGATGGCCTTCGTGACTCGTTGACGGACCTGTTTGGGATCATGCCCGCATGGACTTCGACCTCGCCCCACCGAACGGCGTGGGCCCGTTGCGGATCGGTATGGATCGGCAATCGGCCAACGCGGCGCTGGACTCGCTCCGCGATCCCTCCGTGGTCTCGGAGTCCGACCGGCCGGGTCAGCACGTCTTTCGTCCCAGTGGACTGATGATCAGCATCCACTGCTCGCGAGACATGCTCGAAGCCATTGAGCTCGAGAGGCCGTCGGCTCCGACAGACCGAGTCATCTTCCGGGACCTGGATGTGTTCGCGATCCCGGCCCGCAAGCTGGTGCAAGGCATGGGCGAGTACACCTCGATCGAGGAAGGCCCAGACGACCCGGCGTCCTTCGTCGCCTCCGATCTGCTCCTGAGCTTCTGGCGACCGTTCGCAGCCGACGACCAGCCAGAGGAAGAGCAGGGCTACTACTTCAGCTCGGTCCTGCTGGCAGAGCCTGGCTACTACGACACGCCTGCTCAGGCTGCAGAGCGACTCCAACAGAGTTCGTAACTGCCCCGTCAGGCTGCCAGCAGAACTCGTTTCCGCAGCAATGCGAAGCCAGCTCGAACCTGACCTGCTCGACGAACGTACGCCGCTCGCATGAGGCGTCATCACACATGAACCGTCGGACCCGCAGCCGCAGCACCACCCGCCGTCCAGCCACGGGAAGATCAGCGGGAAACCGCAGGTAGGAGTCGTGCACTCGCCCCGACCAGCTCCCGCAGCCCCGGCAGCGAGCCTTGACCGTCCGGAACCTGACACTGACTCAGATCACGTTGCCGTCCTCCTGCACCGACACCACCCTAATCTCCGAAGTCGACAGGAAGATCAGCTCTTCCAGCTGGAGCAGTACCTCGCGCACAGCCAGAACCATCGCCACGAACCTCACCGTCGCCAGCCATTTCCAGACGATCTCGGAAAACGCACCGGAAAGAAACGAATCGGCCGGCAGACCCGGCTCGCTCAGGACCGCAGCCGTCTTCCAGGCGTAGGCATGGGAGCCGTCGGAGACGAGCAGCTTGAAGCCGCCTGTGTCAGCGGCGGAGGTGACAGCGCGGTCCTGCGACGACTTCCATCCCTCGCCGAACTTCGTGTCGGGACTGTGCACCCCGCCGCCGGGGGTGCTCGGGGCGGGCTTGGCCGCAGCCGTCGGCGTGGTCGCGGCGGCGGGCAGCGAGGGCAGGAATCCCCCGCCAAGGCGGTACACGCCACGATGGTCGCGGCCCGCCATCGGGAAGGTCTTCTGTATATCAATCGAGTCTCCACGGACGTGTGCGGGAGAAGGCGTGCTCCGGACGCGGGCATGCCAGAGTCACCGCCGGGCCGCACACGGCGGTCCGGCGGTGAAGTCGTCGGCGAAGACAGGTGCGGCAGCAGCGCAGAAAGGCGCCGGCCCGCGCGTTTCTGAAAGCGCTGGGCCAGCACCTGCCGCAGGAGACGGCAGCATCTTCCGACGGGCGCTGCCGTGTGCCGCCGTTCGCGGCCTGGCTCAGGCGGTTGTTTCCTTCCACGCGCTGGTGCACATGCCGCCCATGAGTCCGCCCGTGGCCGTCCCGGACCACTCGCCCAGACACGCCTCAGGCCGATGTGCGTGCCTTCAGCCAGATCGAGGTTGACGCAGTGATCCCAGTTCCAGCTGATCAACATGGACCGGCTTCGTCGTGGGAGCCGTGGCGGCAGGCCACTGGTATTCGACCAGAGGCATATAAACAGCGGAACACGGTGGAACGCTGCATCAACCGCTTGAAACAGTGGCGGGGGCTCGCGACCGGCTACGAGAAGACCGCGACGGTCTACGTCCACCAAGCCCGCTTGCCGGGTCCGCACGCCGTGTTCAGGAGCCGACGGGCGGTGCCGATACTCCTGTCGGTGCTGCGAGTTCCTTTTCGATGCGGGGGAGTCGCTCGATGTTGCGCCGCTGGGTGAGGAGTGCGGGTATCAGCAGCGCGGAGGCCAGCAACAGCACGATCCCGAGGGCGAGTTCCTCGAGCACCAAGGACACGACGCCGCCGGCGGCGAAGGCGGCCATCATGGCGGGCAGCACCCAGCGCCTGCCCTTCGTCAGTGCACGCTGCTGTTTCCGCACGAGCGCGGCCATGGCCTTTCGGGCCTGCGGATCGCGGGGAATGTGACCCTGGCGCAGCCACCGACCGACGATCGGCACCTGCCACGGGCTCAGTCCGGTCTCTTCGGCAATCTGTCGACGCACACGCCTGCCGTTCCACCACGAGGCGATCACCGCACCGAGGCCGCCACCGATTCCCCCGTTGTTCGGATGCCCGAGTGTGACGCTCAGTGCGACGTTCAGGGCGATGGCCACCCCGGAAGTGATGAGCACGATGAGCCCCACCTGCACCCAAGCCCGGTCGTTCCAGCGGCGCTCGGACTCCCAGTCGACCGGCTCATCCGGCCTTCCGTCCACCGCACTTCGCAGGTCTTCGGTCATCATCCCCCCTGGGCGCACTGCACGATGGACCGGTACTGGCCGGTCCCTATTGCAGACGTCTGCCCGACGGGTGCCTTCACATGTATGAACGCTTTCTTCCGCATGTGAATGTGAATCGTCTCGGCGGCAGTTAGGGCCTCTCGTTCGAATCATGCGAGGCTCGTGGGCTTCGACACCGCGCCTAGCTAGCTGCCCTCCCCACCCGCACTCAGTACCCGGTGAGGCGGCATGAGGTCCGCGAGGGACTCCTTTTGGGGCGAGGGGCTATGGCTGCCGACGATGTCCGCGAACTGGGTCTCCAAGGCCGCCGCGTCGACCCACCGGTCCCGAGCTTCTGTCACTGTCGGACAAGCTGCTCCTCGCGCTCGCTCAGGTCAGCTGCGCTCCGTCCGCGACATCCGCGACGGTAAATGCGACGTCTACCAGGTAGCCGCACGCATCCGCACCTGGCACATCTGACCACCCCGACCAGCGGCATCACAGAACAACGCCATCGCGAAATTCGCGTGGCTCGGACGTGAGCGGCTGGGACTGCTGCAGGTGAAGTAAGGCGCCATTGTGCTGCACGCGTGCATTGGCCCGAGGAGGTCCGCGGCTCCGAGTCCCTCGCGCCGAAGCCGGTGGAGGTGGACGAGTCGCAGATCGAGCAGGCCGTCCAGCTTGTCGAGTCCATGACCACCGACGACATCGCCCAGTTCCGGGACCGCTACCGCGACGCCCTGGAGGAGCTGATCGAGGCGAAGTCCGAGGGTAAGGAGCGGGCCGAGGGCGGCGGGGCGGGAGTCCGGCAAGGTCATTGACCTGATGGCGGCCCTGAACGCCTCCGTCGTAGCAGCGCGGGAAGGCCGCGGCGAGAGCGGCGAGGACGCCACCGTCGCCGCAGGTCGTGCTCGGGCGGCCGCTCCTTCACCGCCCGGTCAGGGAGGCGGAGGGCCGCGACGGCGAGCCGAGCGCGTGCGTGCTGGACGCGCAGAGCATCAAAACGTCCGCGACGTACCCGCGGTCAGCCAGGGCATCGACGCGGGCAAGAAGATCGCGGCCCGCAAACGCCATGTCGGCGTCGACACCCTCGGCCTCCTGCTGGCGTGCGCAGTGGCTCTCGCCATGGACCTCAGTCTGTCGATGTCGGCATGGCGCAGGCATCGGCGATAGCCCGGGTGTCCCAGTAGAACGGACGGACCTCAGTAATCTGCCCGTCCTTGACCGTGATGGCCTGCAGAAGCGGAAAGCTGAGTTCCTGGCCGGTCGCGCGAGCGCGGGCACGGATCTGTGTGAGCACGACCACAGTCTCGCCGGTGGCAAGGAACTCCTGCTCCACCATGTCGAACGACTCCCACACCTCTCCCATCCTGAGGAAGAACCGCGTCATGCCCTTGTGCCCGCGCCAAGTGCCTCCGTAGGGCAGAGCGTCTGCTTGATGCAGCTCGATATCCGGCGCGAAGAAGGGGGCGAGCAGGTCGAACGAAGCTTCGCCAGGACCTCCCGCCGCCAGGTACTCCGCCTCAGCCGCGTACATGCCGGTGAGAACTGCTACTGAATCCGTAGTGGATGACATCGTCATGCCGCAAGCATGCGTACCGCAGCAGGACCTTGCTGGCGGCGATCAGACATCGTTGTGCTGCGAGGTCGGTATTTCCGCGACGCCCTGAACGCTGTCACAGAACCAGGACATGCGAGGTCACAACCCGGTGCCGGGGCGGGCTTTCTCACTGTGTGAGACGGCGGGCTGATCCACCCGCCGCCGGCGTTACGCGGTACTCGGCCGCGTCGCCCACACATCACAGGGGAAATGTCTTGAACACTGTTGTGCGTACTGTGCGTTCGTCCCTGGTCGCTTCGGCGGCCGGGCTGCTGCTGACCGTCACCGGGGCCGCCCTGGCCCCCGCCGCCCTGGCCGACACGGCCCCGCCCGAGCTGGCCGTGGCGACCCAGGCTCCGGCAGAGATCGGGCTGGGCGGTCTGCCGGTCGCTTTCACCACCACCGCCTCCAACACCGGTACGTCCGACGCCTCCTCGGCCCGCCTGATCTACCGCATCGACGGCGGCACCGTCCTGCCGGACAACGCGCTGAGCCTGGAGTACCAGCTGGACGGATCGACGTGGAAGAAGGTGCCGTTGAGCATCATCGACGGCACTGTCTACGGCGGCGAACTGCCCGAACAGCTCGCCCTGGCCGCCGGAAAGTCGCAGACCGTGCAGATGCGCCTCGGCCTTCCCATGGGTACCCCGCACAACGGGGCGAGCAATGGCGGCACCGACCACCTGAAGCTGACGACGATGATCTCCTACGGGGCCTCCGGCGCCGCCAACGCCACGGACTTCGACTTCGTGGGGGTGAACGGGCTGACCACCCGCCTGATCAACGTGCCCGCCACCGCGGGCGGGGCGCCGATCACCTTCAAGGCCACCGTCGACACCCCGACCTCCTCCGCGTACGAAGACGTCACCGACGTCCTGTTCACCAACCGCTCCACCACCGTCCAGGTACGGCGCTCCGGCGCGTGGACGACACTGAAGCCGGTCACCGCCGCCGCCGAACCCGACATCTACGGCTACGACGTCATCGGCAAGGACGCCTCCCTCGCCGCGCACGGCACCGCGACCGTCGACGTCCGCGTCACCTACCGCAAGGACGCCCCGGCCGGGAAGACCGAGCTGTCCCCCTGCGCGATCGTCAACGTGGGCTCGATCCCGTTCAGGGGCACCACCACCTGCGGCCCTAAGACCACCGTCACCGTGCAGAAGGCGGCAACCACCTCCACCAACGTATCCCCGTCCACCTCCGCCTCGACGGGCGCCGGCACCACCTCGACGAGTACTGGCACCACCACTTCGCCGGCCTCCGGCATGACCGCACAGCGCGCCGAGACGGGAAGCAGCGACCTCTCGGCACCAGCGACGCTTGCTGCCGGCCTCGTCGCCGCGGGGGCCGGCCCCGTGGGCTTCACCGCCATGCGCCGCCGACGCAACCACGCCTGATCCCGCACCACTACGGATTGTGTCCCGCCGTACCGTCCCGCTGCCGGTACGGCGAGACGCGGTCCGCTCCGCCAGATCGGTGGATGCAGCGAGGCCCGGCTCCTGTGCAGGGATGACCTCGGCCCCGCCCGGGCGTGCTCGACCCAATCTACGGCGGGCAGTGATCCGAACAGCGTCCTAAGCCCGTGGACCCGTTCAGGGGTTCGTTTGCATGCTCATCGGCCGTTGGCGGTCAGTACCGCCCCTCATGCCTGCTCGCAGGTCTTTGACGAAGTATTCGGGCACTTCCAGCGACGGGAAATGGCCGCCGGCTTCGGGAGTCGTCCATCGGACGATCTGCTGGTACCGCTGCTGTGCCCAGGGCCGTGGGCACTTCTCGATGTCGCTGGGGTAGATGGTGATGGCTGACGGGACGTCGACGCGGAGGTCGGGGTCGAGGGCGTTGACGCCGCCGTGGCTCTCGTAGTAGATGCGGGCTGCCGACGCGCCGGTCCGCGTCAGCCAGTACAGGGTGACGTCGTCAAGGATTCGGTCGATGGAGACCGTTTCGAACGGGCTGTCGCCGGTGTCCGTCCATTCGGCGAACTTGTCGAGGATCCAGGCGAGGAGTCCGACCGGTGAGTCGACGAGCGAGTAGCCGATGGTCTGCGGTCGGGTCGCCTGCTGTTTCGCGTACGTCGAGCGGTGGTGCCAGAAGCCGCGGTGGTCTGTCACGGTTCTCCACGGAGTGAAACGGCACCCGACCTGCCCAGCCGATGTCACTCGACCCGAATCGCGTCCAGCTCGTCCAGGGACCGTCCGACGGACTTCCGAGCCGCTTTTGGCGTTGAGGAGCACCCCGGCACGCGTCCCTGACCGCTGCTTTCCCAGCCGCACGTTACTCCGGTTGCACTTGACGACGACGATCGGCAATTGGTCGCTTTCATCAGTCCGGTGCAATGCGATGTGGAGGCGTACGGGCCCAGGTCCTTGCGGGCTGAGTGCGTCGTCGGGGTTGAGGAGGAGGCACGCCTTCATGGACAGACAGCCGCACCCGATGCATCCGGTCAGTTCGGCCTCGAGAGATTCGATCGCCCGACGTCTCTCTTCCAGTTGTTGCTTCCACGCCAAGGAGAGGCGTTGCCAGTCCTTGCGCGTGGGCGCGTGGTGGCTGGGGAGTGTGCTGAAGACCGCTGCTACGTCGCTGAGCCGAATGCCGAGGCGCTTGGCCACGACGATCAGCGAGATGCGGCGGAGCATATGGCGGGGATAGCGACGTTGGTTGGTGCTGTCCCGGTCGGAGAAGATCAGCCCTTTGCGTTCGTAGAAGTGCAGGGCGGACGCGGATACGCCGGTGCGCCGGGCCACGTCACCGATGGTGAGAAGGTCGTTCGGGTCGACGAGCACATCGGTCTCCTGACGTTCGCGTGCCGGATTCAGACGTCCTGGCGACGCTGGCCATGGTGGCGGATGAGTACCACAACCGTCACGGTCAGGAGCAGGCAGAGCAGCCCGATGCCTAGTTGCGTCATGCACCACGACCAGGTGAGGGCGGTGAGTTCGACGTGTCGGTGGGTGTCGGAGAGTTGCCCGGCGCTCACCGATGCCGCTCGCTGGTCGCTGCCCAGGCGGTTGCCGACGAACCCGACTAGCGCGGCCCCGAACGCGGCGATGACCATGGTCTCAGCAGTTCCGCGCAGCGTATTGAGGAAGCCGGCAGCCAGACCGACGGACTCGGCCGGTACGAGCCGCATCGCCTGTCCGTCGGCGATCCCGAAGGAAATGCCCATACCGGTCCCTATGGCCAGGAGCGGGCCGGTAGCGCCCAGCATCGTGTTGTCCGGGCTGAGTGTGACGAGACAGAGATTTCCGAGGGTGACCATCACGAGTGCGAGCACGATCAGCCGACGTGCTGGGACTCCCTTGTTGACCAGTGCCACCGCGGCCAATGGCGTGACCAGGACGGGGGCAGTAAGCAGCAGCATCGCGGCGCCTGTCACCGCCGGGGTGAGACGCGCGGCCACCTGGAGATAAGTCGGCAGGAAGACCAGAAGGCCGAGAAACCCGACCGAAGTCGTCAAGGTGGCCAGGCTCCATCCGATGAAGCCGCGGTTGGTGAGCAGCGCCGGCTCAAGGACGGGGTGGCTGCTGCGCCGCTGCACAACTCCGAAGACGGCGAGCACTGCGACCCCTGCAATGGCCGTAGCGACAACGGCGCCATCGGTCCAGCCCAGGGACGGTGCCTCCAGCAGGGCGAACATGAGGAGACAGAGAGCGGCGACGAAAAGGAAACTGCCGGCCCAGTCGGCTCGTGCGGTGGCGGCCCGGGACTCGTGCATCCGGGTCGCACCCACTGTGATCAGCATGCCCAGGGCAGCGAATACCACGAAACTCCCACGCCAGCCCGTCGCGGAGACCAGCAGGCCGGACAGGGTGGGGCCGACTGCGATGCCGACTCCCGCCATGGTGCCCATGAGCGCGAAGGCGCGATTGCGTGAGGTTCCTTCGTATGAGGCGGCGAGGACCGCGCCTCCGGCGGCCATGATGCCGGCGCCGCCCGCCCCGGAGACGATGCGCGACACGTCGGTGAAGAGGACCGAGGGACTCACCGCGGTAATCAGGAACCCGCAGGAGAAGACGACCGCCGAGGCGACGAATGTTCGGCGTCGCCCCACCTGGTCCGCAGTCGAACCAGCCACGAGAGTCATCGCCGCGAAGGCCAGGTTGTATCCGGCCACGACCCAGTTCAGGGCCGAGCCGGAGGCATCCAGTTCCCGGCCCATGCTGGGCAGCGCCACCGCAGTCCCGGAGATGGACATGGCGACCAGGACGACACCTGTCAGTACCGCCGGGAGCGTCAAGGGCGATGGACGCTGCGGCGAAGGAGAAGAGGTCATCGCCTCTGTGACGGCATCCATATCGGCTACTCGCTTCCCTCGGTCGAAAGGTCGCGAGCACCCCATCACTTCAACCGCGGTTGAGGGCAAGTGGACGGGCGCCGAGCTTCTCCAACCTTTTCCAACCTCATGTTGAGGCGTGGTGAAGGACGGGTACGGCCCTGTGTCGGCGAAGGCGCGTCACTGCCCATCCGGCGGTGAGGTGGAAGGCCAGGACCGGCAGTGCCGTCGGCCGCGAGGTGGATCTTCGTGGTCAGCCCACCGCGGAATCTGCCGGTGGCATGGTTGTCCGGCTCGCTGGCCGGAGCTCGAAGGCGTACGCGGCGGTGATGTGCTCCCGCTCGATGGGCGTCATGCTCAGCCAGAAGAGCCGGGCCTGGCGGAGGTGGTCGTCGAACGAGGCCGCCGCGTCCCGCACCTTCCGGGCCGCCGGGACCTCGACGGGCACCTCGATGTAGGCACCGGTATCCGCACCTGCGGTGAACGGGCTACCGCCGTCGAGCGAGTTGGGCCGGTACGGGGCCACGCCCCGTTGCACGGTCGTCTGGTGCATCCCGTCGCGCAGCAGCGTGTGGTTGACGGGCGCGTGCGTGCGGTTGATGGCCGCTGGGCGAAGCCGGGCCCACCGAGCCGGGTGGTTCTGAGTGCGCCCTGAAGCGGCGTGCATGGGGGCAGATCGAGCCGTTGTTGCCGGACCGGACGCCCAGGCGGGCTCGCATCGCGTGATGGCTGAAACGTTTCCTTTGATCGGCTGGAACCGACCCCATCCGGGGAGCTTTGGCGTAGGTCTCACGGATGCAGAGCAAACACATGACAAACCCGTGGGGGAGTTTTGATTTCATCAAGGCCTGTCCAGTTGAGAGCCGCGCGCTCGAAGCGTGCGGCACGGATCGCGGCCTGCACAGCGCTCGTTCTCTCCGCCGGCATGCTGATGGCGAGCCCGGCCTCGGCCGACGGCCCGTCCGGAGGCCGGGGCACGGCCGAGTCCTCAGACGCGGCCACCGGAATGAGGCCGCGTCTGGATGTCGACGGCGACGGCATCGGCGACCTCCTGTACCGGGACGTCAAGGGTGAGCTGCGCGCCACCCACAGCCGTTGGAACTCCTCGGGCGGGTACGCGATCCGCAGCCAGGACCGGTCCGAGAGGCCCAAGGAGCTGCTCACACCGGGGGACCTCGACGGGAACGGCGAGGACGAGATCCTGACCCTCTCCGCTTCGGGCACGCTGGCGCTCTACGAGAGCGCGGGCGAGAGAACCGACACCACGGGGGAGGTCCTGTGGTCCGGCAACGGCTGGCAGAAGTACAACAAAGTCTCCGCACCCGGCGACCTGAACGGTGACGGCCGCCGCGGCGACCTGATCGCCCGTACGCCCTCCGGTGACGTCTACGCGTACACGGCCACGGGTACGGTCGACGCGCCGTACGAGCCCGGGGTCAAGATCGGCTACGGCTGGGACGTCTACGACCAGATCGTGGGACTGGACGACGCCAACGGCGACGGGTTCGGCGACGTCGTCGCCCGCACCCCCGAGGCGACCTGTACTTCTACGCGGGCACCGGTGACCTTGCGAAGCCGTTCAAGGCCCGCGAACAAGTGGGTTACGGATACGACGTCTACAACCAGCTCGTCGCCGTCGGTGACACGGACGGCGACGGTCACGCCGACTTCATGGCCCGCAAGGAGAACGGCGACACGTACTCCTACCGGTCGACGGGGGCCGGGACGTTCGCACCACGCGTCTTCGACAAGACAGGGTGGGAGGAGGCGGTCCTGTTCGCCGGCGCGGGCGGCAATCCGGACTACGGCAAGCACGAACTGCTGGCCATCACCAATGCCGGCCTGTTCTGGTGGTACCAGTTCAAGAACAACGGCGAGCTGGCCAAGCGCTCCACCCACTCACCGGACGGCGAGCCCAGCGGCGCGGACATAGGAACGACCCTGTACGCCGGGTCGTTCAGCAACGATGGCGAGCCCGCCCAGGTCCATGTCTACCAGGGCCAGTTGTGGGTCGGCGGCAACTTCATCGGCCGCGGCTGGGACGCCTACGACAACCTGACCGCTCCGGGCGACCTGAGCGGAGACGGCAAGGCCGACCTGCTCGCACGCGACGCCAAGGGCGACCTGTATCTGTACGAGGGCAACGGTCTCGGCACTGCGTTCGCGCCCAAGGCCAAGGTCGGGTACGGGTACGACACGTACACCAAGATCGTCGGCGGCGGAGACCTCAGCGGTGACGGGATCGCCGACGTTGTGGCCGTCGCCAAAAACGGCACCCTCTACCTGTACGAGGGCACGGGCAACGGCTCCGTACCGCTCAAGGCCCGCAAGGTGATCGGCACGGGGTTCGACATCTACAACAAGTTCGCCGCGCCGGGCGACCTCAACGGTGACGGCAAGGCAGACCTGATCGGCGTCAACGGCTACGGTGACCTGTACCGCTACACCTCCACCGGCACGGGCTCGATCAGCCCGCGGGTGCAGATCGGCGACAACTGGAACATCTACAGGGCGATCTCCTGAGTCATCCGCGTACCCGGCCGGGTACGCACGAAGCGTCCCGCCCCGTTCGGGCGGGACGCTTCACGAACCACGGCGGCCCCGGCACAGCCGACCGGCACCTCAGCGCCGGAACAGGACTGCCCGCCCGAAGGCTCCACGCCTGCGAACTCAGTGACCGGCTGAAGCCGCGTCGCGAACTGCCGCGAGCACACTGCTACTTGAGTAATAGATGCTCTGAAGTGGCTGTCATCAACGGAGTCGACGGGGGTAGGAGGACGGCGCGTCGCCACCGCGGGCCAAGGTGCCGCGGACGGCGTTCCCCCCGGCCCGTACGCGACGGGCCGGACACCGCGCACTCATCGGAGGAGAACCAGTGCTCTCACGTCGGCACAGACTCGGCCCCAGCAACGACGCCAAGGTTGAAACCTCTACGGTCACCCGGGTGCGTGCCCGCGCCGCCGCGCGTCTCTGGGGCACCGCCGGCCTCACCCTCGCCTTGCTGACGCCGGTGGCTGCCGCCACTGCCACCCCATCCGGTGCCCACACCGCGACCGCCCACCGAGCCACTGCCGCTCAGCCCCACGCCGCCTCCAGCGTCCTGCCGTTCGACGACTACTCGGACATGGTCGTCGACGGCGTCCACAGCCGCCTCTTCTTCAGCGACCCCACCCGCGGCGCGGTCGTCGTCACCGATTTCGACGGCACGGTGCTGAAGCAGGTGACCGGCCTGTCCGGGGCGGCACAGCTGGCCCTGTCACAGGACGCCGCCACCCTCTACGCGGCCCTGCCCGGCGCGGACACCGTCGCGGCCGTCAGCACCACCACCCACAAGGTCCTCGCGAGGTATGCCACGGGGGCCGGCACCGCCCCCGCACCCTCGCGGTCAGCGGTAAGCACCTGTGGTTCGGCTACGGTGCCGAGGGCGCCGGCGACATCGGCTCGGTCGACCTCACCACCGCACACCCCGTCGTCACCCTGGGCCAGGCCACCGGCGACTCCTGGTACTCCGCACCCGCACTGGCCACCTCCGCGGCCGCCCCCGGCGTCCTGGTCGCCGGTGAGCGGGATGTCAGCCCCGCCACCTTCGCCGTCTACGACGTACACACAGCCACTGCCCGCCGCACGGCCGAACGACGGCTGCCCGACTCCGGTGCCACCCGGGACCTGGCCTTCACCGCCGACGGCAAGAGCATCATCGTGGCCAGCGGCAGCCCCTACTACCACCAACTGCTCCGCACCTCCGACCTCACCGACGCGGGCCGCTACCCGGCCGCCGCCTACCCCAACGCCGTAGCCGTCGCCGCCGACGGGACGGTCGCGGCAGGGGTGGACAGCAGTCACGGCTCGGACGTCTTCATGTTCAAGCCGGGCGCCCGCGCCTCGCACGGCGTCTTCGAGTTCGCCTCCGGTGACTCCTCTCCGCTGCTGCTGCCCGCCGGTCTCGCCTGGGCGCCGGACAACCGCCGCCTCTTCGCCGTCACCCGGGAAACACGCCAGGGCGCACCGGTCGTCCTGCGGGTGCTGACCACTCCCGGCAAGGCCGCCACCGAGACCGTACTGCACATACCCTCCACGACCCCCTCCGGCACTCGCTCCCTCACCGGCCGTCTCGCCTCCGACCTGCCCTTCTCGGCCGGTACTACCGTCACCCTCACCCGCCTGGACCCGGGTGCCACGAAGCCGGTGACGCTCCCGCCCACCACCCTTGCCGCGGACGAGACCTTCGCCCTCACCGACCGCGCCACCGCCCACGGCTACATCACCTACACCGCGTCATTCGCCGGTGACGCCCTCCACCTGCCGTCCAGCACCAGCATCGAGGTCTACATCCGCTGACCACCCGGCCCGGGCGCCTTGGGCTGCTCAGAGCCGGGGCGCCTGGATCGCTGCGCAGTCAGTTCGGGCCAGGGGATCGCCCGCCGGTCCGCCGTAGAACTGCAAGCGATTGCTGTCAGCGCGTTGGCTGACGGATCGACCGAGGAGAACGCATGATTCTGGCACGCGGGCATGTATTCGAAGGGGCGGCCGCCGGCTACGCCATGGCCGCCGCGATGGTCGTTGTCGTCGGCGGCCCAGTCTCTGCCTTGCGAAGATGCCCTTGTCCCTGCCGCGCGCCCCGGTGCCTCTACGAGCGAAGGGGCAGGCGCGGCCGCCCGTAGTCCTCCTCGAAGTGCGCATGGACGGCCTCGGGGGAGCGGTCGGTGAGGAGGCGGAAGAGGTGCCCGGAGCCGTCCGGTTCCGGGCTGCCCGGGGGAACTCGATGTCCGAGCCGGTGCGCCAGGCGCTGCCGCCGGTCTCCCACCACAGGCAGGCGGTGACCCGAGGGGCGCCGAGGCCCTCGTCGACGAAGGCCGGGTCGTCCAGGAGTGGGCGCAGCGCGGCGGGCACCTCGTCGATGTCACCGGGCCGGACCTGTTCGTCGTCCGTGCCGCACGGGCTCATCTCCGACTCGTGGTCGAAGCCGCGGACGAGCACACGGGCCGGGGTGAAGAAGACGGAGAAGCCGGCACCCGAGCCGTTGTCCGTCAGAGCCGCCTCCGTCGCAGGCCCCCAGGTGGTGGAGAAGGAGTAGCGGGAGAAGTCGCGCGCCGTGCGGCGGCCTGGCCGAGCTTCGCGCCCTGGCCGCCGCCCGGCTGCAGTCGGGCCTGACCGGCGACATGTATCTGAGCCGGTTGCGGACCATACTCGCGTTTGGCGGCCAGCCTTTGTGGTTCGAGGCCCGGGACGACTTCACCGATTTCTTCGTCACTGTCGCTTGTCCGCACTGCGACGCACCGGTGACGACCGCAATCGGCGACTACGGCTGCTACTCCTCGATCTGCGAAATGTTGCACGAGACGGCCGTACGGGATGGCCAGCAACGGCTCGCCTGGGGGCTAAAGCACCTGTTCGACCAGGCGGAATGCCCGGGACGCGGGAGCGTCTTCGGCATCGCAGGAGAATACGCGGCCGCCAGTGCACCCGCCCCATGGGACTTCGCCCGAGGCCGCACCAAGGACACTCTCTGATGGCCACCGGTAGGCCCTCATGAAATCGAACAGTGAGCTCGCACCCGTTGTCCTGACTCGACGTCCTGCCGCCGTGAGATGTCTGGATAAGACGGCGGGTTCAGTTCGCACGACACACCGACAACGTGCGTGGCGCGCCCCGTTCGTGTTCGGCCCGTGGCGCCGGCCCGGCTTTCAGTCGGCGGCAGCTGCTCTGCGTCTGCGGAACGCTGCGACACGTGTGCGGTTTTGGCAGGTCACTGAGCAGAACCTGCGCCGGCCACCGGGGGACCGGTCGACGTAGACGTCAACGCAATGATCACCCGTGCAGATACCGATGCGATGAAAGCCGTGGGCGGCCGCGTACTCGCGCAGGGCGAGACCCGAGGCCGCGACGAGCACCTCGTCGGGGTCGTTGACGCGCCACACGGCCTTCGGCGAGCCATCGGCCGCGACTTCCAGGGCGGGGCAGACTCCGGTGCCGAGGAGCAGATCCGTCAACTGCTGCGCGGCCGCCTCGCTGCTCTCCGCAGAAAAAATGGCGTGCAGGCGGTTCGCAACCCTGGTGAGCGCCCCTGGCGTCAGCTGCGCGTCGGCGTTCGGAAGCAGGTCTAGGTATGCGGCGAGACCTTCGGACCGCGGCGGAGGATCGCACCGGCCCGCCGCTTCACATGGCAGCGTGCCCCACGCGTTGACGAACTTGGTCAACTCTTCCACGGGAAGCTCGGTGAAGGTGACTGCCATGCCCCAAGTGTAACGCGTTAAAACGACATTGGGCGTTGCGAAGGTCTCAAGCCTTCAGTAACGTGCTAGGCGCGTAAAGGACGTTACGAGCGTTCAGGGTGTCCGAGCAGGGAGGCAAAAATGCCCGACCTCACGCTTCTGCCGGCCTATCTCGCCGCGGTCGCGATCATCACCATCGCTCCTGGGCCCGACTCCGCGTACATCGTGGCCGTGGCACTGGAACGCGGCCCGCGAGCCGGACTGCTTTCGGCCCTGGGGATGGCCCTGGGCATGGTCGCGCATGTGACGGCAGCCGCACTCGGACTCGCCGTCCTCCTCCGCTCGATCCCCGCCGCTCAGCACGGGGTGGAACTGGCCGGCGGTCTCTACCTCGGCTGGCTGGCGCTGACCACGGTGCGGTCGGCCCGGACGCCACCGGCCGCGGCCGGTGGCACACTCTCCGCAGGCCGGGTCCTGCGCCGAGCCGCGCTCACCAATGTGCTCAATCCGAAGACCGTGCTGTTCTTCGCAGCCTTCCTGCCTCGCTTCACGACCGCTGCGAACGGCCCATTGTGGGTTCAGCTCCTCGTCCTGGGACTGGTCTTCCTCATCGCGGGGCTCGTCTGGGACAGCCTGCTCGGCCTGTGCGCCGGCCGACTGGGTCGGGGGCTCGCGCAGGGACGACGGACGGCGACAGCTGTCAACCTGGTCACCGCGACCACCTTCGCCCTTCTTGCGCTCTTTCTCCTGCACAGCGCTTCGGCGGCTGTTGTGGCGTGAGCACACCTGTCCTGCGTGGCGGCGAACGTCGTGCCCAACGGTCCGACTCGGGCAAGGGACACCGGTTGTCCTGTGGTTGCTGACCACTCCCGGCAAGGCCGCCACCGAGACCGTGCTCCCCATACCCTCCACAACTTCCTCCGGTGCCCGCTCCCTCACCGGCCGTCTCGCCTTCGCCGTGCCCTTTCCGGCCGGCACCACCGTCACCCTCGCCTGCCTGAACGGGAGGCGAGGAGACTGGCAAGGGTCGCCTCCGTGAGAGAGTGCTCGGAGGAGATGGTCCGCCCCTCCACCAGCCGGCCTTCGCGGCGCCCATCCGCCAGGCACTCGGCAGCACTGGCCTGCGTTTCTGGTTCTATGTCTCAGTTTTTGTGTGTCGTGGTTCTGTCGGGTGGTTGGGCGGTCCGTATGCACCCCTGCCCCTGTTCGTTGCTTCGGCTGCCGAAGCGCGGGGCGCACTCGTGTCTCACGGGATACGCATGGAGCATGCTGACCGCGGTGGCCGGCCTACTGGTCAGGGCCGCTGCAACGCTGACACTGCCGCGAACGGTTCGCGCCGGCGCCTCGGCAATCACATGAAGTTCGAGCGGCTCTCGGCGCGAGCCCTGCAGCGATCTCTATGAGCACCCGCAGTCCTGGTGCGAGGTCTCCGTCCCGCCACATCAGCGCGTACTCGATGGGCGCGGCACCGTCGATCGGTACGTACGCGATGTCCGGCCGCACGTAGTACCTACCGGCGGCGACGGTGGCCACAGTGGCCCCTTTGCCGGCTCCGACCAGGGACAGCACCCCCTGCCAGCCGCCCGCTGTCGGCCCGCGCTCGATCGGTTTCCCGTCCGGCGTACGGGAGGGGAAGAGGGCTTCGTGGAACGTCTTCGACACCCCGGAGGCCGTCACCAGGGGCAGCACAGTGAGGTCCTCCAGCGACACCGTCCGGCGCCGTGCCAGCGGGTGTCCGGCGGGGACCACCAGCGCGCGGCGCTCGGAGAACAGCACCGGGCCCACGACGACATCGGACTCCTCGACCGGCGGCTCGGCGACCAGCAGATCGACTCGCTTCTCCCGCAGCGCGGCGATCGCGGCGTTGTACGTGACGTCCAACAACTCGACCGTGCAGTGGGGGTAGCGGGTAGAGAGGGTGTCACCGGCCCGGATGAGGAGTTCACCGCTCCACGGCGCGGTAAACCCCACCCATACGGTGTCACTGATGTCTGTGTAGGCCGCCGCCGCATCCGCGACCGCCCGCAACATCCGCTCGTAGGCCGGCAACAGATCATCCCGTAGCTGCCGGCCGACGGGGGTCAGGGCGACGCGACGGCTGGTGCGCTCGAACAGAGGCCCACCCACCCGTCGCTCCAGCGCCTTCACCGTCTGACTGACCCGCCCCGGCGAGACACGCAGCCGTTCGGCGGTCCGAGCGAAGTGCAGTTCCTCCGCCAGAGCCAGGAAGGTCTCGATCTCGTACCGCTCCACAAGGCCCCCGACCAGTCCGGCACACTTGAGCGACGCGCAAGCCGCACCACCGCTCCATCGTAGTTTCAGCGCCGGGACAAGGTCCCGGGCGCGGTAATGATCTATTCCAGCAGCTGGTGGTCATCGCGGATCGCAGGCGGCTTCCACTTCCTCCAGCACGGTGGATCGAGGCAGCTCAACTGGGTGAGCGGGCCGCGCCGCGCGCCGACGCCTTCCGAACCAGTGCAGTTGCCTACCTCACCGCAGCTGGGTCCTCAGGTCACCGGCCGTGACACGGGTGCGCAGCATCTAGGGGTGGCGGCGGACAATTCCGCAGATGCGGCAACCGCTCGCGCAGATGCCGCGCACCGTATCCGCCGCACACGCGGCACCCAAAAAGTCACGGGGCTGTCCTGACTCCGGCCGCCGTGGCCGACACGGCCCCGTCTCAGCTGGTGCTGGCCACCGAGCTGCCCGTGGAGATCGGCCTGGCGTACGGGGACATCATCTCCGTCTGCGACACGTCGGCGAACGGCCACGCGGCTTTCGTCAAGGTCGACGACTGGGACCTGAACACCAGTCACTACAAGGCCACCGTCTCCGACCGATAAGGGAACGTGTGTCACGCACCGGTCCAGCCAGGGCGGGAAGTACAACCTGCACGAGTACAGCAACATAGGCCTCACCTTCGAGGGTGCGGGCGGCCGGGGCTCCTACGCGGTGAACTTCATCAACGACCACTGAGCCTCTCCGCCTGCCGGCAGCGCGTGCTGCCGGCAGACGGTTTGAGTCCTCACAGCTCCCCGGAGACGTACCGGGCAGCGCCCTGTGTCACACTGCACTGCCGGCGTGTGGAGCCGTCTCACGCATCGTGCCGGGCTCAGGAATACGGGCTCCCGTGCCGCTGACGCGTACCCGCGGGTCCCCGGCGTACAGCTCCACTCGGAGCTCGCCGGGACGGCCCATGTCCGTGCCCTGGTGGAGGTGGAGAACCGTCTCCTCGGGTACGAGCCCCAGCTCGCGGGCGTAGGCACCGAATGCGGCGGCTGCGGCGCCGGTTGCCGGGTCCTCGACCACCCCGCCCACGGGGAAGGGGTCGCGGACGTGGAAGACCGTTGCGGACTCACGCCACACGAGCTGCACGGTGGTGAGGTCCAGACCGGTCATGAAGTCCTTGAGGCGCTCGAAGTCGTAGGCCAGGTCGGCCAGCCGGGTACGGGTGCGCACGGCCAGGATCAGATGGCGAGCCCCCGCGTACCCGATCCGGGGCGGAAACTCCGGATCCAGGTCGGTCCGGGACCAGCCGAGCGCCTGGAGCGCTTCGTCGACATTGCCCTCCGCCACCGCGTGGACCGCCGGTTCGACGCTGGTCAGGGTCGCGTGCACAGTGCCGTCCGGAGCGCCGGTCACCGTCACCGGGACGGTGCCGGCCGGAGTGGCGAGCAGCAGGTCGCCGGGTCCGTGACGTTCCGCGTGTGCGATGGCGGCGGCTATGGTGGCGTGCCCGCAGAAGGAGACCTCGGCGCGCGGGGAGAAGTAGCGGATGGTGTAGGCCCCTTCCCGGCCTGCGAGTTCGGCCGGCGGGGCCGTCAAGAAGGCCGTCTCGCTGTATCCCAGCTCCGCGGCGATCGCGAGCTGCTCGGCATCGGTCAGGCCGGTGGCGTCCAGGACGACGCCGGCGGGGTTTCCGCCTGCGGGGTCGGCGGAGAAGGCGGTGTAGCGGAGGATCTCGGGGCGTCGGTTCGATGTCGTCATGATGGTGTCTCCTCACGGCCGAAGCCGATAGCGGGCGGGCTCTTTGGGTGATGACGGGCCGGCGACCATGGACCGCGACCGGGGTGGGGTGCGCGGCTTCACGGACGGCGGCGCGGCCCATGGGTCAGGGATGTGTGGTCAGGAGGTCGGGCCCGTAAGTGCGGGAGCGGCCGACCTGACCCGCAGGGCAAGCAGCGCGCCGAGCGTGAACGCGGCTGCGGCAATACCGGCCGACAGGCGCAGACCGGAGTTGAAGTGGTGCGCCGTGGCGGTGAACGTTCCGAAGAGTGCTACGCCCATGGTGCTGCCGACCTGCCGGGCGACGTTGAAGACGGCGGTGGCGACGCCGGCGTCGGAGGCGGCCGCGGTCTCGACGACGGCGGCGGTGGCGGCGAGGGCGGTCATGGTCTGGCCCATCCCGGTCGCGATGAGCGCGAAGAGCAGAACCGGGTAGGGAGTCGCGGGCCCGGTGAACATCCAGCCGGCGAATCCCGCGGCGCCGAGAACGAGGCCGGCGGCCATCGGGACGTACGGGCCGGTTCGGGGCGCGACGCGGTGGAACAGGGGGGCGGCGATCAGTCCCATGCACACGGACGGCAGCAGGGCCAGGCCGGTCTCCAGGACGTTGAGGTGGCGTTCCTGCTGGAAGTAGAGCGTGGCGAGGAAGAGCATGCCGTAGTAGCCGAGGCTGATCAGCATCCCGATCACGGTGGCCGAGGTGAAGGAGCGGGACCGGAACATGGACGGCCGTAGCAGCGGGGCGCGCCTACCCCCCATACGTGCTTCCAGAGCCCGTGCCGTCAGGACGAAGGACACCAGGGCCACCGCCCCGACCGCCAAGGCGGAGAGGACCAGCGGCGACGTCCAGCCCCGTGTGCCCGCCTCGTTGAGGGCTCCAGTCACCGCGACGAGACCGACGACGGCGAGAACCTGGCTCACCGGATCCGCCTTCCGTGTTCTGGGACGCACCGCGGAAGACGGCAGATGGCGCAGCGTCAGCAGCACGGCGAGGCCGCCAAGTGGCAGGTTCAGCCAGAACACGGCGCGCCAGTCCGAGCCGGCGACCAGGATGCCTCCGACAGCGGGACCGGCACCGAAGGCGACCGACGCGACAGCCCCCCAGACAGCGATCGCTCGGGCCCTGGTCGCACGGTCGGGGAAGGTGGCCTGCAGCAGCGCGAGCGAAGCGGGAACGAGCAGCGCCGCTCCGGCTCCCTGGCCGAGCCTTCCCACGATCAGCAGGACCGCCGATCCGGCGAGTCCGCAGAAGACCGAAGCCCCGCTGAACAGGATGAGGCCGGTGAGGAACACACGACGGTGTCCGAACCGGTCGGCGGCCCCTCCGCCGAACAGCAGCAGTGCCGCGAAAACGGTGCTGTACCCGTCGACGATCCACTGGAGCGCGGAAGGCCCCGCGCCCAGTGAGGCCCGGATGTCGGGGAGCGCGACGTTCACGACCGTGACGTCCAGCATCACCAGAAAGTATCCGAGACTGAGAGCGACGAGAGGCGCCAGAGCGAGAGGCGCGTGGTCGTGTGCCGTGTCGAGCCCGCCCCGCCGGCCCAGGCCGGACGTGACAGGGGGCGGGCGGGAGGGCTTTCGACGGTTGTGTTGTTCATCGCCGCGGTAGTCATGGCAAGAGCATCGGCTCCGAATACTTCGTTGCCCGACGAAGTGTCGTCGTTCTACGGTCTTCCCATGCCGAACACCGACCGCGACCGCGCACACTCGACGACCGGTACCGCGGGGCTTGAGTCCTCGGGAGAGCCGCTCAAGCACCAAACCGACATCGCACGGGCCGCCGCCCTCATCGCCGACCCTCGCGCGCCCGAATTCTCAAGTGTCTGGCCGACGGCCGCGCCCTTCCGGCGAACGCCCTGGCCGCCGAGGCCGGCATCGGTGCCGCCACCGCCAGCGCACACCTGGCCAAGCTCGTCGAGGGCGCACTGCTCACCGTGGAGCAACGGGGCAGGCACCGCTTCTACCGGCTCGCCGGCCCGGACGTGAGCGCGGCCCTGGAATGCCTTGCGCTGATCGCCCCGCCACTGGCCATTACCTCGCTCAAGCAGAGCAACCGCGCCATTGCCCTCCGTCGTGGCCGCAGCTGCTACGACCACCTCGCAGGCCGTCTCGGCGTGGCGCTCATGCGCGGTCTGCTGGAACGCGGCATCCTCACCGGACACGACGGCATCCACCGGCCCGACGAGTCCGTGCGCGACCGGCCCGCCTCCTACGGCCACGACGCCCAGTACCGCCTTACCCGCACCGGGCGCACGGCACTGGCCGAACTCGGCATCCACACGGAGCGGCTGCCGCCACGCCGGCCCGCGATCCGCTACTGCGTGGACTGGAGCGAGCACCAGCACCACCTCGCGGGCGGCCTCGGAGCCGTGCTGACAGCCCGCCTGTTCGCGCTGGACTGGGTGCGGTGGGGGCGCAGCCCCCGAGCGGTGGACCTGACCGACACGGGCGCCCACGGCATGGAGCGCACGCTGGGAATCATCCTTACCGACGCCATGGTTCCGGTCGGTTGCTGAGGTTGTACTCGTGGTGTCGGGGGCCCTATCTCTTTGGTCAAGGGAAACGGGGGTGCGTCGGGTTGGCGAGCCGGGCAGCATGGTCGGGTGGCTGATCTGCTGTGGGATGACGTGAGTTCCTTCTTCGACCCGGACTTGATGGGGTCGTTGCCGGACGTGCGTGTCCCGGATGCCTCGGTGGAGGACTGGCAGGCGGTCCTCGATCTTGTCGCGGAGAATGGATGGAAGTGCCAGTACTCCGACGGGGAGACGGTGCTTCCGGTGCCTCGGGCGGAGGCCGTGCTGTCCCGCCCGGCGGATGCAGAGTGCCCCGACCTGCGGGTCTGGCCCTCTGCCGAGGTGTTGGCGATCTTCCGTTTTCATGCCGACGATGAAGTCGACTTCGACGTCGACCTGCGGGAGTTGCAGGGCCAGGATCGACTTGACGCGTTCTGCAGCTTCCTCCGTGAGATCGGGCGGCGGCTGGGCAAGCCGGTGCTGATGGACCCGGAAGGCGACGAGGGCCATCCGGTGCTCGGCTTCGATGTTGAGGCCGATCGAGTCGTTCTTCTCGCAGACCCGCAGGTCAGGTGACTGCGGCCGACGGCTGCGGTTCGTAGAAGGTGCCGTCGCGGAGCATCGCGAACAGCACGTCGGCCCGGCGTCTGGCGAGGCAGAGCAGGGCCTGGGTGTGATGTTTTCCCTGAGCGATCTTCTTGTCGTAGTAGATCCGGGATGGCGGGTCGCTCAGGGCGGCGAACGCGGAGAGGAAGAAGGCCCGTTTGAGCTGCTTGTTTCCTCTCCTGGAAGGCTGTTCGCCGCGGATCGAGGAGCCCGAGCTGTGGGTCGCCGGGGCGAGTCCGGCGTAGGCGGCGAGGTGGCCGGCGGTCGGGAAGGTGCTGCCGTCGCCGACCTCGATCAGGATGCGGGCTCCGGTCCTGACGCCGACTCCCGGCATCGACCTCAGGACCTTGGAAAGAGGGTGGGCCTCCAGGAGTTCCTCGATCTGCCCTCCCAGCAGTTTCCTCTGGTCAAGGACGCCGGTCAGGGAGCCGGCCAGGCTTGGGACGATCAGTGCGGCCGCCTCGGTGCCGGGCACCACCACCGTCTGCTCGTCTAGAGCGGTGAAGATGTCCTCGACCAGACGCTCGGCCATCCTCGGGGCCTTCGGCCGTAGCAGCGTGACCAGGCGGCGCCGTCCGGCCTTGCGGATCTGGGCCGGTGACCCGAACCGTTCCAGCAGCGTGAGGACGGCCGGGTGCTGCAACCGCGGTCCCAGGACTCGTTCCAGCGACGGATGGATCTGGGTCAGCAGGCCGTGGAGCCGGTTGGCGACCCGGGTGGCCTCGCCGGCCAGATCGTCGTCGAAGCCGACGATCATCTCCAGCTCGGCGATCGTCTCGTCCTGGCCGTCGATCGCCCGCAGCGTGTGCGGCATCGCCCGGGCAGCGTCGGCGATGATGAACGCGTCCCGCGCGTCGGTCTTCGCCTCGCCGGGGTAGAGGTCGGCGATCCGCCGCATCGTCAGGCCCGGCAGATAGGCGACCGGGCAGCCCATGTCCCGGGCGACCGCCAGCGGCAGGGCCCCGATCGAGGCCGGCTGGTCGACCACGACCAGCACCGTTCCGTGCTTGGCCTGAAGTTTCGCGAACAGTTCGCGGAGCTTGGGCTCGGTGTTGGGCAGGCGCTTGTCGAACGCTTTCTTGCCGGCCGGGGTGACGGCGGTGGCGTGGTGTTCGCCCTTGCCGACGTCCAGGCCGAGGAAGACGTCGATAGTGCTGATGTCGATCACGTGCAGGCCCCTCCATCACGCTTTCGTCCGGCCTTGCCAGGGCACCGAGCTGCCACATCCACGTTACGGAGAGCTCTTCCGGCCTGGGTGAAGCCGGTGCTCAAGCCCCTCATCAGCGGTCCGTCGATGCCTCCGGGCCCGGTGACACCACCCCCCGGATCATGAACAACAAGGGGGGCCGAACCCGAAGGCCGGAGGCCCCATTGCGGAGCCACGAAAAGGGTAACGGGGGGGGGCTGACGGCTCGTCGCTCGCCCGGGTATCACCGGGGCATGCGGATCCACAAGGCGGCGGACTGACCGCCGAACGGCATCATCTGCGCGCGAAGTTGCGACTCACGGCGGGCGAGTGGTTCGCCCGGGGCGGGGCAGCTCATCGATCGCCAAGGACCTGCGGGCCGGCGTCCGCCCCGTGCGGAGATGGTTGCGGATCTGGGACGAGGGCGGTCCGCAGGTACTGCGGTCCCAGGGGCCGCCGTCGCTGCCGGGTTGAGCCAGAAGCAGTTCGCCCAGCTGGAGGCGGGTTCGCACGGCTGGATGCGGAGCCAGCCAGGGGGCCTGCCGCGCACGGCTTGGAGGTGGCTTCCCGCCCGGTGACACGCCGCGCCACGAGGTGCCACCGTGCTACACCGGCCACCGGCACTCCGGTGATGCGCACGGTGACAAGACCAGAGAGCTGGCGACCCCATTAACGGCGAGCATCGTTCCTCCACCAGGAAACGGGAGAGTTGAGGGCGTGCCTACGAACCCCGATGCTCTCACCGGGAAGACCTCACCCTGTGGGATCGTCTTGGCTGGCAGCCTCTGGGACCGAAGCCTTTGAGGCCGGCGAGCAGGACGTTGCTGTGTTCGAAGAAGAAGGCGCCGTGGGCGAAGGCGCCGTCGAGGCGGCCGCAGAGTTCCACCCTGATCGCTCCGAACAGGGGCGCAGGCGCTGATGGCGCGCGTGCACAGTGAAGTCGGGGAGGCCTGTTACCTCGGCAAGACCGGCGGCGTTCACGCTGACCTCGTCCGACTGGGCGCACGCTATGCCAAGCAGGAGCAGGTTTCAGTGTCGCTGGAGCCAACTGGTGAGTGATTCGAAGTACGTGGGTTCCGGCGCAGTGGCGTCGGGCAGCCGCAACCGGTGGTCTGCGCCTGGGAGCACTTCCACAGTTAGCGTCGCGTCAGGCGAACGCGCCGCACGGCAAGCGACCGCACCGAGCACGTCGAGAGTCTCGGCGACCGGGACGAGCGGATCGGCGCCGCCGAGGAACACCAGATGAGGGCAGCGCAGGCCGAGGAGGTCGGCGGTTGGATCGTGGTCCTGCTTGCGTTTGAGGAACCCCCACATGCGTTCATCGAGGTCGCTCCAGTAGTACGCCAGTCCGGGCGGCCTGCCGGCCGCATCTACGATCTGCATCGCCGTCGCGAAGTCCGCGTCGCTTCGTCCTGCCTCGATGAGGCGGTCGTAGAGGTCCAGAGTGTGATCAGCGTCGGCCTGGCTGTCCAGATGCATCACTCGCAGGTGGTTGGCCAGAGCGTAGCGTTCCTGCACGGCCGGGCTGACTCCCGGACAACTGGTGGTGACGACCCAGGCCATGTCGTCCAGAGCGGCCGCCGCACGAAGCGCCACCCAGCCGCCTTCGCTGTGGCCCAAGAGCCCCACCGCGTCAGGCCGCACTCCCGGCTGGGATTGAAGGAAGCGCACCGCGTTCTTCGCGTCAGTCGCCAGATCGGACAGCGTCCCATCGCGCCAGTCACCGGAGGACCCGCCGACGCCCGCTTGTCGTAGGAGAGCACTGCGAACCCGGCGTCCAGCAGGTGGTGGCGCAGCGGCGGGAAGAACGAGTCGTTGTCCGGTCGGACGGCCCGGATCCTCCCACCAGCACCACACCCGCGCAGCCGGCACCCGCTCCCGCGGCACTGCCAGGGAGCCGGCCAGCCTCGCCTGGCTGCTGACGAACTCGATCTCACACATCCCATGCGCCCCATCACCCAGATCCCTCTCTGCCGGCGCTCATCGGAATGCCCATCGCAGACGAATGAGACAGTATCCCGCGACGCTCTGCCGGGCCCGCTGCGACAGCACAGAGCTCAAGACCGAGCGGATGAGGATCGATTGACTGCCTGGGCAACGCCTGGTGCCTTGATGACTCCAGCGGCGACACTTGCGTCCTCCTGGTCCAACTGGAAGCCGCATGCACCGCAGCCGACCACCTGGCCGAGGCTGCAGAAGAGACCTTCCCTCAGCACCCGGACACTGAGATCACCCTCAGCCTCCCGGCCTCGGCATCCCATGCGGCGCGGCTGCTCGCCGAGATCGGAGACGACCGCAAGCGTTTTCCGGCGCCGTGAAGGCACACTCCGGCGCCTCGCCCGTTTACCGGAGCCCCGGGAAGAGTCCAGCATCATCCGCCGATGGTCAAGAACGATCGTCCTCGACCACGCCGGATACATCCGGGCCTTCGCCGCCATCACCGCGCCCCCGGCGCAAAGCCCACTACCACCGGCGCCGCGACGACTACGGAGACTGGCACGCAGCCGCCCAGGGCAACCGCTTCAACCGCATGATCGGCGAGCTTAACCACAGCCTGCAAAGCACCGTCTGTTCGATGAACACACCGCTTACCTGGCAGGCCCGCCTCCGCAGCTTGACGAGTTACGCGTCTGAGGTGTCTACCTGCCCGTCGAGGGCGAAAAGTTCTACCGTCATCGACCTCTCATCGCGGCGTCTGGCCGGTTGGCCGATTGCCGAACACATGCGAGCGGACCTGGTGACCGACGCCCTGGCGGCCGCGATCCACACCTGCGGCAACCTCGTGGGATCGATCATGCATAACGATCACTGAGCCCAGTACACCAGCAGGATTTCCAGCGAAGCCTGCTGGCCGGCGGGATCCGACAAAGCATGAGCGCGGTCGGGCCCAGCGCGGACAACGCACACGTCAAATCCCCAGTTGGGGGCGGTCCGGCAAAACTCGGGTGAGGTGCGTTCGGGCCAGGGCGTCACCCCGCACACTGACAGAAGCCGGACCGGAGGGTCGTACATCTCCATCGACTTGCGCTCACCGTTGGGCGAGGCCTCGTCCCAAGGTTACGGTGCGCCGTCGACTCCAGGACTTCAGGCGGGCTCGCCAGCCCGGGTACGTCCGGGACCCGTCTGCGGGAGGCCATCCCTACGGCGCGGTGCACGGGCACGCGCCGGCGCTGGTGACCCTCTACCGCTGCACGCCCTTGACATGAGAAATGTCGCTCCGACGATGACGTCAGAGCAACGGTGGTGACCCAGAAGGGCGGGGAATCTGCTCCGCTCCCTTGGCCAGGACCTGCGTGTGTGTAGTCGTAGGTGACGGTGGCCAGGTTGGTGTCGGTGACCTTGTGCACGCGGTCCTGGTCGTCGAGGTGGTAGGAGACCTGACGGCCGGTGTGGTCGGTGGCGTGCCACCAGCCGCCGCCGTCGTTGGTGACGTCCACCCACCGCCCCGACCGGCTCTCGGTGACCTTGAATCCGGCGCCCTCCCCGTGCGACGCGACCGTGATCACGCCTCCGTTGCGGTCGGTGACCTTCGACAGCGCACCGGACGAGGTGTAGGTGTCCTTCGTTCCGGACTTGCGGTCGGTCAGCGTGTACGTGCCGTCGCTGTTCTTGACCAGGTCACGCGAGTACCCGTCCGGCGTGGTGAACGTGCCGTCGCTCTTCTTCTTGAACGACACCGTGGCACCGGTGGAGTCGTACCAGACGACCTCGTCGGTGAAGAAGGTGTCCAGGCTCCGCTCGTAGGTGAACCAGGCCCGCTGCGCCATCGCACCGGCGGGCGCGTCCAGCGAGTTGTACGTCCGCGCCAGCTGCAGCTTCTGCCCCACCCCGGCGATATCGAAGTCCGTCCCGGCCAGCATCAGGTTGCCCGTCGAGTAGTCCACCCGAGCCACCAGCGCGTCCGTGAGCCGCGTATCCGCTATCCGGTGCCAGGGCACGTCCCCCTGGCCCCGCGGCACCCACACCAACGGCACCACCCCGCCCGACTCGGCCGTCTCGACCGAAGGCGCCGTCTTCGGAGCGGCCTTGTTCTGCTTGCGGGCCAAGGCTGCTGCTCCGGCCGCATCCCGGGCACGGTCGGTACGTTCCCGCTGCGCGTTCAGCCACGCCGCCCGCTCGCCGGAAGGCTTTCCCGACGGCTCGGAGGCGGGTGCCCGGTTCACACCGGCCTTCACCTGCGGCCGCTCCAGTTTCTGCTCCTTCTTCCCCCAGACGGAAACCGGGGCGTCCGGCTGACCGGCCGCGGCCGCCGGCAGAGCCGCCACGCCCAGGGCGAGGACGACAGCAGTCGCGGTCAACGTATGGCGCACGGTCGTGCGGGCACGCCGAGAGGGCATGCCAAAGGCATGTGAAGACATCAACTTCCCCCACAGGAAGACAATCCCAGCAGCCCCAGCGGCCACTAGGCGCACACAGACTCACACGGCTTCCACACAGAACCCGGGGGTATGCCCTGAAATCCCCCGCACACGCCCTCGAAACCGGCCTCACCCGCATACCGGCAACCGGGACAAAACGGCCGGAAAAAAGCCGCATGAGGGAGAAAGGTCCACGAAGGAATTCTTCAGAGATGGCCGGATCCGAAACGTACGTCTCCTCGCCGGAGGGACATCGAGGACGGTGTGATCGAACTGCCCGCCGCGCTGGTTTCCGTACGCCGGGGCCGCCCGGCCGACCTCGCAAGCCTGGACCTCGGCCTCAATGCGTCAGGTCGTCTTGCGGCGTTGCTTCATCTCGGCTTCGGCGATGTGGTCGCGGCCGTCGCTCAGGGCGGCGCGTACTTGGCGTTCCACTTGGGTGAAGCGCCGGTGGTAGCCGTCGTCGTACGCTTCGACGATCTGGTACGTCCACATGCCCGGCAGGACATCGGTGCCCTGGACCTCGCGCTCGACCAGGTCGGCCTGTTCGCCGTGTCCGGCCTCCCGCAGCCGGTGCACCGCCTCGCCAACCGTCTTGTCCGCGCCGCCGGTCAGCTGGTGGAAGTCGTACAGGCGCCCGCGGGCCCGCTGCGTGGTCTCCAGGGCCTGGGACAGCAGCCCCAGCGCCTCCACCGTCGCGTCGTCCATGCCCGGCGGCCGCTCATGCCGACGCGGGCCCCGGGCCTCTTCTTCCTGCACGTTGTCGGCCATCGACCGTCTGCCTTTCTTCGAGTAGCGGGTCCGTCTCCGCCCCCAGGGGGCAATCGGCGGCCGTCCTCGGACCGGCGCCGTGCCGAGAGGGGGAGGACTTCACCGCTGGTTGCCGGCAGGGCGACGCGGGGTCAGCCTCGGTTGATGTTCTGCGCCTGCGGGCCCTTCGGGCCCTGGCCGATGTCGAAGGTGACGTGCTCGCCCTCCGTCAGCTCGCGGTACCCGCTGCCCTGGATCTCGGAGTAGTGCGCGAAGACGTCCGGGCCTCCGCCGTCCTGCGCGATGAAGCCGAAGCCCTTTTCGGAGTTGAACCACTTCACGGTGCCGCCGGCCATGCTGTCGCTCCTTTGCCGTTACCCGGGAGCGGCCCGGCCGTCCGGGCGTGCTCCGGCCCCTGGAGCAGGAGCCGCACTCGTTGTACCCCGTATCCACCCGACTCTCCGGCAGACGACACGCCCACTCCGGCGCCGTCCGGGCAGCTGCGGCGCGGCGGCGGAGCCTCCACACAGCGCGGTGGGGGCGCCCAGGGATCCTGGGCGCCCCCACCGCGGGGAGATGCTGTGGTGCTACGGGCGTCGGTGGCTGTGGTAGTAGCTGCCGATCTGCTCGTGGTAGCCGGCATCGCCGACGTGCTTGTCCTTGTCGAACTCCGGGGAATCCTTGATCTGGTCCTTGGTGAGGTCGACGAAGATCTTCTGCTCGGCGGCGTCGATGCTGCGTACCGTGCCGGCGGGGAGCAGAACGTGCTTGCCGAAGATCCAGACGCCCGTGTCGACGACCAGGTACGAGGAGTCGACATCGTCCGAGTGCTTGTCGACCTTGCCGATGCTGCCGTCGGTGGCCTCGACCTTGTATCCGATCAGGTCGTTTCCAGCGGTATGCCCGGCGGTCGGCTGGTAGCCCCACATGTTGTCACTCATAAGACAGCTCCTTCATCGATAGCTGCCGCTCCCTCGATTCGATCTGCAAGGGGAGCGACGTCTCCGGAGAACCGGCGACCCTTTCTCAGAACTTCGCGTGCCCGGGATCATGGCCCTCATTCATCCCGATCCCCGCTGTTCGCTCGATTTCCGAGAGACCGGGGATCCCGCCACTGGAGGTCACGGTTCTTGACGGAATCCCCGGCCCTTTCCCCGGGTGCCCCGCGACTCCTCGCCCATGCCCGCCCTGCTCACTCGTCCTGAGGTGGCAGGCATGCTCATGACCTGCGGGTGGGCCGCGACGACGCATCGTCGCGGCCCACCCGCAGGTCATGAGCGTTCTATTCAATCAGTGGTTTTCACCAGCGATACCAGCGGCCTCGCTTGCCATTTGCCGTCGGCCGGATCACGAAACCAAGCAGCCAGACCACCAGCACGATGATGGCGATCCACCACAGTGCCTTCAGTGCGAAACCCGCGCCGAAGAGAATCAGGGCGAGCAGAAGAACGAGAAGAATGGGAACCATGATTATCAACCTCCGAGACACCCTGTGCCCCCAAAGCCTGACTTCACTCCCCCCGGTCTTACAGAAATCTTATGGGAGCAACCGCACCGACTAGCGCCAAGGATCGAGGGCGTGCTTGCCGTGGGTGGCACCGTCCTCGAGTTGGCGTAGCACCTCGGGTCCTTCGGACAGAGGATGAACCTGGGGGGTGCCCGGCGGATAGACGCCGTGGGAGACGAGTGCCTCGATCTCGGCGAGCAGCGACTGATACAGGGCCGGGGCCTGGGCCGCGAGCGCGCCGATGTGCAGGCCCTTGATCGCCGCGTGGTGGGTGAAGACCAGGTCGTGCGTGGTGACGGCGGCATCGCCGGAGGCGGCGCCCAGGACGACGATGCGGCCCGTGAAGGGTTTGGCGACCGCGAGGCTGGTGGCGAACGTGGCCTTGCCCACCGATTCCAGGACCAGGTCGACCCCGGCCCCGTCGGTCAGCCGGGTGATCACCTCAGCCAGATCGGGCCGGCGGCTGTCCAGGACCTCGTCGGCACCGAGTGCTGTGACGGCGGGATGCTTGGCCGGGGAAGCCGTGGCGATCACGCGGGCGCCGTAGTGCCGGGCGAGGCGGACCGCAGCCTGTCCCACACCCCCGGCAGCGGCATGCAGGAGCACCACCTCGCCGGCCTCGATCTCACCCAGCGGTTTCAACGCCGCCAGCGCGGTGGCCCAGTTCAGCACCATGCCGATCGCTTCGGCGTCACTCCAGCCGGTCGGAACAGGCAGGACGCCGGCAGCCGGCATCGTCATGTACTGCGCGAAGGCCCCCGGGCCGGCTCCGATGACATGGGTGCCGAGCGGCAACGGACGCTCGACGTCCGCGCCGGTTCCGACGATCTCTCCAGCGGCTTCGAAGCCCGCCGCGTAGGGTGCCTGCGGCCCTCCGCCATAGGTGCCACGGGTCTGCATGACGTCGGCGAAGTTGACCCCGGCCGCCCCGACACGGATCAGGTATTCACCCGGCCCTGGGGAGGGGCGACGGTGACCGGTGGTGAGGGCCAGGTCTTTCGGCCCTCGGTGGGATTGCTGGATGAGGGCTCGCATCGTCTGGTCAGCGGTCTGCTGCCGCTCGTTGATCTCCATGCGCCACAACGTAGGAACCTGACACATGTGTCAAGGTCAAGCAGCTCTCAGGGACCGGTGCGACGGGCCTCCCGAAGGTAGGTGTCCAGAGCCGCCTGCTGATCGCTGAGAGCGGCGATGTGCGCCGCGAGCCGATCCCGATAGTCCTGCACCTCGTGCAGGAACTCCGCGCACACCGCCTTGGGCCCGTCGGCGGTTCCGTCGGTGAGGCCCGGCAGGACTTCCCTGATCAACCGCACCGGCAGCCCGGACTCCAGCAGCGACCGTATGACGAGCACCCGGTCGATCGTGGACCGGCAGTAGTCGCGGAACCCGTTGCTGAACCGTCCGGGGACGATCAGGCCCTCGTCCTCGTAGTGCCGCAGCGACCGCGCACTCACCCCGCTGGCTCTGGAAGCCTCGCTGATCTTCATGCCTACAGCCAACGTCCGGCCGCACCGCGATCTTCCGGCAACTCGCTGCCGCGGGCGGCGAAATTGGGCTGCGTGCGCCTTTGCGGCTTCGCATACTGGCGGTCTCCGACCCCCGAAATTCGAAGGAACGTTCCCGCGTGCAGGCTGCCGTCACCGTCACTCCCGCTCAGATTCCCGAACTGCTGCTGGGCCTCGCCACCGTGCGGCCCGTGTTCCTGTGGGGTGCGCCCGGGATCGGCAAGTCGTCGCTCGTACGGAAGTTCGCCGAGTCCCTGGGGCTGGAGTGCGTCAGCCTCCTCGGGACGCAGCTCGCGCCGGAGGATCTGATCGGGGTGCCCCAGATCCGTGACGGGCGGTCCGTGTTCTGCCCGCCGGAGTCCATCGCCCGGGACGAGCCGTACTGCCTGTTCCTGGACGAGCTCAACGCGGCGACGCCCGATGTGCAGAAGGCCTTCTACTCGCTGATCCTGGACCGGCGCATCGGGTCGTACGAGCTGCCCGCCGGTTCGATCGTCATCGGGGCCGGCAACCGTGCCACGGACAACGCGCTGGCGCGGCCCATCGCCTCCGCCCTGGTCAACCGGCTCACCCATGTCCACCTCCGGGCCTCGGCGGCGGACTGGCTGGTGTGGGCGGGCGAGAACGGGGTCCATCCGTGGGTGACGGACTACCTCGTGGACCGCCCCGACCACCTGTGGTCGCAGCCGCCCAAGACCGAGGAGCCGTTCTCCACGCCCCGGTCCTGGCACATGCTCTCGGACGCCCTGCACTCCTTCGGGCCGGAGATCGACGAGGAGACCCTGAAGGTCGTGGTGCACGGCACGCTGACGCCCGCTCATGCCGTCTCGTTCTGCGGTTACGCGAAGATCGTCCGTCACGCCTTCGGCATCGAGGCGATCCTCAAGGGCGACGCCTCGTGGCCGGGGCGGCCCGAGGACCGCGACCTGCTCTACTACCTCGCCGACGCGTTCCGGGGGCGCCTGGTCAAGGAGCTGCCGCGCCGGAAGGAGCACGTCTCGCCGTCGCTGCGGCAGACCGCCTACCGGGCCAAGTCGCTGCTCGTGCAGCTCGCCGAGATCTCGGTGGAGGTGGCGCAGACCGTCATCGCGGACGACGCCGACGGGCTGCCCGTGCTGCCCGCATGGTTCCTCGTGGACGCCGCGCGGGACATGCCCCGGCTGGTCGAGGCCCGGCGGTGAGCGGGTCCGGCAAGCGCGGGGGCGGTGCGAAGAACACGGTCGATCCGGCCACCGAGGCATTCGCCGCCGGGCTCGCGCTCGTCAAGCGCAACCCGGCGTTCGCGGCCGTCGAGGCGTCCGTGTGCCGCCAGGACAAGTGCGCGGTGACGCCGGCCGGAGGTCTGGCCGCCGTCACCTCGAACGGCGCCATCCACGTACACCCCACCAAACGGGCCGATCCGGCGGAGTGGGCGTGGGTGCTCGCCCACTGTCTGCTGCACCTCGGTTTCGGCCATGTGCCCGCCTCGGCGGACGAGGCGCGCGAACAGCCGGACCGCTTCGACGTCGCGGCACGCTGCGCGGTCGTCAACCGCTTCCTGGTCAGCCACCCGATGGGCCGGGCGCCCTTCGCCCTGCCGGAGTCGTTCCCGGGCGGCGACGAGGACACGCTCGCCGCGCGGTGGCGTCGCGACGGCATCCCCGCGGGCTACGAACACTGCGGCACCGCGGGCGAGCACCCGGACCAGGTGCTCACCACCTGGAACGCCTGGAACAACTCCGCGGTCCCGGACTGGGAGACCGCCTTCGCGCACGCGCTGACCCGCAGTGTGTCCGCCGCGATGGACGTGGCCGGCGGCCGCCGCGACCGGGTCACCGGGGAGCGCGCGCCCCAGCGGCCCTGGGACCGCGCCCTGAACTGGTTCGTCTCCTCCTACCCCCTGCTGGGCGGGCTCGCCGCGGGTCTGCGGATCGTGGCCGACGCCGAGCTGGCCCGGACGCAGGGCATCGCGATCGCGGCGGTCAGTCCGGTCGCGGGCGAGATCTACATCAACCCGCTGCGCGCGTTCACCGACGAGGAATGGCGCTTCGTCCTCGCGCACGAGATGCTGCACGCCGCGCTGCGGCACGGCGAACGCCGAGGGGGCCGGGACCCGTTCCTCTTCAACGTCGCCGCTGACTACGTGGTCAACGACTGGCTCGTCCAGATGCGCGTCGGCGACATGCCCGAAGGGCTGCTGTACGACCCGGAGCTGCGGGGTCTGTCCGCCGAGGAGGTGTACGACCGCATCGCGCACGATCTGCGCCGCCGCCGCAGGCTCGCGACGCTGCGGGGCAAGGGCGTGGGGGACATTCTCGGCGAGCCGCTGCCGCATGCCGGTGCCCGGCCGTACACCGATCTGGACGAGTTCTACCGGCGCGGGCTGGTGCAGGGCCTCGATCTGCACCAGTACGGGGAGCGCGGCCTCCTGCCCGCCGGGCTGATCCAGGAGATCCGCGCCCTGTCGCACCCGCCCGTGCCGTGGGACGCGCGGTTGGCCCGTTGGTTCGACGAGTACGTTCCCCGGCCGGTGCCCGTACGCTCGTACGCGCGTCCGGCACGGCGGCAGGCGTCGACCCCCGACATTCCGCGCGCCGGGCGGTATTTCCCGCCGGAGGAGACGGCCCGCTGCACCTTCGGCGTCGTCCTGGACACCTCCGGCTCGATGAACAGCACCCTGCTCGGCAAGGCGCTCGGCGCCATCGCCTCGTACGCCGACGCCCGCGACGTGCCCGCGGCGCGCGTCGTCTTCTGCGACGCCGCCCCTACGACGCCGGCTATCTGCCGCCCACCGAGATCGCCGGCCGGGTGCGGGTACGCGGCCGCGGCGGCACCGAACTCCAGCCGGGCGTGGACCTGTTGCAGCGGGCGGACGACTTCCCGCCGGGGGCGCCGGTGCTCGTCATCACCGACGGCTGGTGCGATGTCCTGCGCATCCGGCGCGAGCACGCCTACCTGATCCCGCAGGGCGCGTCGCTGCCGTTCACCCCGCGCGGCCCGGTGTTCCGGGTGGCCTAGGAAGGGAGCGCACCCGCTGACCCGGCTCCGCGCGTCGTGTGCGGCCGGGCGGATCGTACGCTCAGGAGCATGGAGGACCACACGGCCACCGGGATCAGTGCGCGTCCGGCGCCCGCCCTGCGCGAGTACGTCGACTCGTATGTCGGCTTCGACCTCCGCAGGCTCCCCGCGGGGGTGCATCGCGGACCGCCGAGCCGTGCGCTCACCGCGGTGGTCAGCCTGTCCGATCCTCTGGAGGTGGCGGCGGGCGTGGATGACGGGTCGCCGGTCGGCCGGTTCGGTGGTGTGGCCGGTGGTCTGATGTGCCGGTCCGTCGCGATTCATCACGACGGGCGCCAGCAGGGTGTTCAGATTGCGCTGACGCCGCTCGGGGCCCGGGCCCTCTACGGTGTGCCCGCCGCCGCGCTGGCCCATCGGCTGGTCCCGCTCGACGAGCTTCTGGGAGTGGTCGCCGTCGAGTTGGTCGAACGGCTCCGGTCGGCGCGGACCTGGGCGGCGCGCTTCGCCGTGCTGGACGAAGTGCTGCTGCGGGTCGTCGGACCTGTGCGCGGGGTGCGGCCCGAGGTGGCGGAGGCGTGGCGGCGCCTCGTCGCCGCGCGGGGGTGCGTCCGGGTGGGTGCGGTCGCCGCGGACCTCGGGTGGAGCCGTCGGCATCTCACCGAGCGGTTCCGCGGTGAGGTGGGCCTCTCGCCGAAGACCGTCGCCCGGGTCCTGCGCTTCGAGCACGCGCACGGACTGGCGGCGGCGCGGGACCCGCTCCCCTGGGGCGAGGTGGCAGCCGCCTCCGGCTATGCCGATCAGGCCCATCTCGTACGGGACTGGCGGGAGTTCACGGGCCGGTCGCCGACGGCCTGGCGGCGTGGCGAAGTCCTCCTCGGAGCCGGGTAGCCGCCGGCTGCTCTTCCCATTTCTTCAAGACCGTCCGTTCGCCGCCGTGGACGATCGTCGGCATGAGACTCGTCGACCACGAACGCAATGCTCCTGCCATAGACCTGCGGACCACACCCGTGCACCTCGGGCTGGGATCGAGCGCGAAACCCGTCGAGGGATTCGCCTGGGATCCGGAGGTGCTTCACGCCTACGGCGCCGCGGTCGCGGCGGACGGCGCCGAGGGCCGGATCGTGATGATCTTCGAAAGCGACGGACGGGGTGAGCACTGGGAGAGCCATCCGGCCGGCGACGAGCTGGTCATCTGCCTCGGCGGGTCCGTCACGATCACGCGCGACGTGGACGGGGTGCGCGACCATGTGCGGCTCGGGCCCGGGGAGGCCACCGTCAATCCGGCCGGGGTCTGGCACACGGTCGACATGGAGGAGGCGGCGTCCGTCCTGGCGATCACCGCGACCCTCGGCACCGACCACCGCCCCCGGACCGGCGCCGACCCGGCGGACGCGTCGTGACGACGCGCGTCGCGTGCCTCGGCGACAGCCTCACCCGGGCGCAGTTCAGCGTCGACTACCTGGGGCCTCTGGAACGGTGCCACGCTCCGGGTGATGTGCGGCTCGCCCGCTTCGGCGTCAACGGGGACTTCGCGTACAACCTCTTGCAGCGCCTCGACGCTGTCGTGGCGGACCCGCCCGATGTGATCACCGTGTTGGTCGGGACCAACGACGCCCGTGCGAGCCTTGCCGGGTATGCCGTCGAGCAGGCCATGAAGCGTAAGAAACTCCCCGAGCGCCCGTCGGCCAGCTGGTTCCAGCAGTGCCTGGGGGACGTCGTGGCGCGGCTGCGGGCGGAGACCGACGCGGCGATCGGTCTGCTGTCGCTGCCGGTGCTCGGCCAGCGGCTCGACGGGGCGGCGGCCCATGCCTCGCTGGCGTACAGCCGGATGATCGCGGAGGTCGCGGCCACCGGCGGGGTGGCCTATCTGCCGCTCCACGAACGCCAGACCGAGGAGCTGCGTGAAGCGGACCCGCCGCCGGTCCCGTACCGGGAGGTGACGCCCGCGGCGGGCCTCGGTGTCCTTCTCCAGCACGCCGTGCTGCGCCGCAGCCTCGACACGATCTCGCGACGGCGGGGGCTCGTTCTCACGACCGACCACATCCATCAGAACAGCCGTGGCGCGGGCCTGATCGCCGAGGTCATCGATGCCGGTCTGTTGGCCCGGAGCGTGTAGTCGGCGCTCCGGGCCGCGTCTCACGCGGTCATCCGCGCCGTCTCCTCCAGGGCGCCGATTCCGGGTGTACGGGTCAGTGCGCCGCGTACCCGGACCGGGGTGGAGCCCGCACCGCCCTGTGCGCGGAGCTTCTCCTTCCGCTCGGCGACGAGTGCCGCCAGGCGGTCCAGGCCCGTGGCGATGCGGTCCGGGTCCAGGACGCTGAAGGAGAGGCGGAGTTGCTGGTGGCCGCCGCGGCCTCCGTAGAAGTGGTGCATGGGGGTCCAGAGGACTCCGAAGGCGCGGGCGGAGTGTTCGAGGGTCTCCTCGTCGGCGGTGAAGGGGACCGTGAGGACGGTGAACATTCCGCCGCGCGGGGTGGTCCAGGTGACGGTGGGGTCGTCGCCGAAGCGTTGTTCCAGGCCGTCGAGTACGGCGGTGAGGTTGCGCCGGTAGACGGCCCTTTCGCGTTCCGTGGCGCGGACCAGGCTGCATCCGTGTTCCAGGAGGTAGCCGCCGATGACGGCCTGGGAGACCGTGGAGGTGTTGAGGGTGAGCATGCTCTTGAGCTTGGCCAGTTCGTCGGCGAGGAGGGTGCCGTCGGACATCGGCTGGTCGGCGACGACGTAGCCGACCCGGCTGCCCGCGAAGGCCGTCTTGGCGAAGGAGCCGAAGTGGAGGACGCGCCGGCTCCGGTCGAGCGACTTGAGCGTGGGCCGCCGGTCCCCGTCCGCCCCGAAGAACGCGTACGGGTTGTCCTCCAGGAGGAGCAGGTCCTCGCGGTCGGCGATCTCCAGGAGTCGCCGGCGGCGCTCCTCGGGGAGGGTCGCGCCGCTCGGGTTCGCGAAGTCGGGGACGATGTAGCAGGCGCGGGGCCGCAGTCCCCGGGCGCGCAGCAGCCGGACCCGGGTGACGAGGTCGTCCGGGTCGATGCCGTCGGCGTCCTCGCGGACACCGTGGACGGGCAGGTCGACCAGCCGGGCCGCGCCGAGGAATCCGACGTACGCGGGGAGCGCCGCGAGCACGACGTCCTGCGGGCCCCGGCGCAGGGCGCGCAGGGCGAGGACCATCGCCTCCTGGCAGCCGGTGGTGACGAGGACCGCTTCCGGGTCCACGGTGATGTGCTCGTCCTGTTCCAGCTGGCGGGCGATGAGGTGGTGGATGAAGCCCTTGGTGCGGCCGTACTGGAAGAGGGTGCGGTTGATCTCGGCGGGGGTGCGGTGCTGGTCCTGCTCCAGGTGGCGTTGGAAGCGGCGGAGCCACCGGGGCAGCGACTCGGCGTCGTAGAAGGCCTCGTAGGGGCGTCCGGCGGCGAACGACAGGGCGTCGGGGAAGCGTCCGGCGATGTCGTTGAGCGTGGTCATGGACGTCAGGACGGGGTCGTCCACCGAGGGGTGCAGGTCCGTCCGGTCCAGCGGGGGCATCGCCGTCCCCGGTCGGCCCAGCGGTGGTTCGGTGTCCATGCTTCCCCTTCCTTCGGGCGCGGGCGCGGGCGCGGGCTCGGGCTCAGGCGTGGTGCGGGGCCGGGACTCCGGCGGTGTCGTCGTCCGGCTCGGCCGGCCGGGTGCGGGCGCCGAACCTGGCCAGGGCGGGGCCGGTGAGCCCAAGGAGCAGCATGATGACGCCGAGGCCGATCCAGCCGAGGCTGCCGAGGCCGAGTACGACTCCGAGCAGGAAGACCGGCGAGGCGGCGCGGACCGCCGAGGACGCGGTGCCGGAGAGGCCCTGGTACTGCCCCTGGGCGTGGGCCGGCGGGAGGCCGAACTCGAAGGCGAAGGAGCCCGCGGAGTACCAGATCTCGCCGAGGGTGAGCAGCACCATGCCGGCGACGAGGGCGAGCACGGCGGCCCACGCGGACACCCCGGCCATGAGGCTGATCGCCGCGCACCCGAGCAGCAGGGCGGTTCCGGAGCGGCGCAGGGCGGTCCCTCCGTCGGTGAGGGTCTGGACCCCGCTGCCGAGCCGGACCTGAAGGAGGACCACCAGGGCGGTGTTGATGAGGAAGGCGGCGGTGACACCCCAGGTGGGGGCGTCGGTGTGGGAGACGATCCAGACCGGGATCATGATTTCGAGGACGAGGACCTGGACAGTCATCGCGCCGCCGACGAGCGCGTAGAGGACGAACGCCGTGTCCCGCAGCGCGGCCCTCCGGGTGGCGACGGCGGGCGTCCTGCCGGTGCCGGTGGCGGGGGCGGGCCGGGGCAGGGGCCGGTAGTCGGGGACCCGGAAGAGGAGGAGCAGCGCGGCGGTCTGGGCGGCGCCGAACAGGACGATGAGGACCTGGTAGGCGGTCTCGGTGCCGATCTGGATGCCGACGCCGCTGATCAGGGAGCCGAGGGCCACGCCGATGTTGGAGACCGCCCGGGACTGCGAGCGGATGGTGACGGTGTTCTCGCCGCCGACCCGGCGCAGCAGGGCGCCGACGGACGGGAAGTAGGCGGCGAAGCTGATGTTCATGCACGCGTTGACGACCAGCAGGGTCCAGAAGCCCTGGACGGCCAGGTAGGCGAGGCCGGACGCGCCGAGGCCGGCGAGCGAGCCCATGACGACCCGGCGGGGGCCGATGCGGTCGGCGAGGGTGCCGGCGGGCATGGAGGCGAGGATGGCGATCAGGCTGGACACGGTGAAGGCGAGTCCGACCCGGGCCGTGGGGAGCCCGACGATCCGGGTGAAGTAGAGGACGCTGATCGGCATCATGATGCCGCCGCCGACCGTCCCCACGAACGACGAGGTGACGTAGACGCGTTGCGCGCCGGCTTCGGGTATGAGGCTCTTGGCGAAGGTCAACGGACTGAGTGCGGACATGGCCTGCCTTCTGTCGCCCGTGGGTCGGTCTTCCGTGACGGCTCTGGTGGACGGCCAACCTAGGACCGGTCCGGTGGCCGGGCATCTCCTTGCGTGCGCGGCCCGGAAGGGGCCGCGCGTACGGGCAAGCTCGGAGTTGTCCGGCTTCTCGCGGGGCGCCTAGCTTCACCGTTCCGATGAGGAGGCGTTGCCCATGCCAGACGTCGAGGAAGCCGCCCGCTATCCGCTCTCCGCCCAGCTGGCCATGTGCTGCGCCAACGAGCGCGACGGCTTCGACATGTCGAAGTTCATCGCCGTGATGGCGTTGCGGATACGGGGCCCCGTGGACTCCTCCGCGCTGCGCGGGGCGCTGGACGACCTGGTGGTCCGGCACGAGTCGCTGCGTACGGTCCTGGCCTGCGGCTGCGACGACGGCGGCGAGGCGTACCAGTCGGTGCTGCCGCCGGTCCCGGTGCCGTTCACCGAACAGGTGCTGGTGCCCGGGCCCGGTGAGTCGCGGGAGGACGCGGCCGAGGAGCTGCTCGTCAAGCTGCACGCGGAGTCCATGCCGCGTACGGAGACTCCGCTGCTCAGGGCGGTGCTGTACCGGTTCGACGACCGGGACGCGGTGCTGACGGTCCTGTCGTCGCACCTCGCGGTCGACGCCTGGTCCGCCGGCATCCTGCGCCGCGATCTGGCCGCCTGCTACCGGGCCCGGGTGCGCGGCGAGGCGCCGGAACTGCCGCCGGTCCGGAGTTACGGGGAGTACGCGGCGCAGCAGCAGGAGGGGCTGGCCGGGGAGAGGGCGCGGGCCGTCCGCGACTTCTGGAAGGCGGAGCTGGCGGGCGGTCGGATCTTCGCGCCGGCCGCCGAGGAGGTCGGGAGCGCCGACCGGGGCGGGGCCGTGTACGGGAACGCCGTGTTCGACCTCGACGAGCGGGAGATGGGCGCCGTCCGCGCGGTGGCCCGGAGTGTGCGCGGCACGCCGTGGCATGTGCTGGTCGCGGCGGGCGTGCTGCTCGCGGCCCGGGTCACCGGGGTGCCGGACGCGGCGCTGATGACCAACACGGCCGCCCGCGACGACCGGTCCTTCTACGACACAGTGGGGTTCTTCGCGGACGTGCTGCCGCTCCGGGTGGACCTGAGCGGCTGTGTCACCTACCGGGACGTGCTGCTGAGCGCCCGCCGGGCCTGTCTGGACGCGTCCCGGCACCCCTTGCCGCACCGGGTGCTGGAGCAGGACAACCCGGACTTCATGCAGCCGCGCGCGCAGCCGGAGAACATGATGTTCCTCTTCAACTACGCCCGGGCCGTCGTCGGGGACGACGACATCCAGTTCGCCGGGCGGGTCGAGCAGGTCACGATGCGGCACGAGATGCCGCTCGACCGGGGCGGGTTCTGCATCTGGGCGATGTGGGACACGCCGTCCGGCGGTCTGCGCGGCTGTTTCGAGTACGCCCCGAGCGGTTGCGGAGCGGTACGGCCGAGCGCTGGACCGCCGACTTCGCCGCCCTGGTCTCCCACCTCGCCACCCACCCCGATCAACCCTGGAGGGATGAAACGTGACCACGACTCAGGACGACCTCGCACAGCGCGTACGGGACGAAGTCCTCGACGCCGCACGGCAGGTGTTCGCCGGAGAGGTGGACGACGCGCTCGACCCGGTCGCCGCCGGTTTCGACTCGCTGGCCGCGACGGAGATGGCCGTGGCGCTGGAGGAGCGGCTGGGCGTCGAGTGCACGCTCGCCGATGTCTTCGACATGCCGTCCCTCGGCGAGCTGGCCGATCTGCTGGCCGAGCGGGTCGACCGGGCCGGCGGCCGGTAACCGGTGGCCACGGGCGCGGAGTGCCCGGTCGTCGCCCGGGTCCGGAGCGTCGCCGCCCGCCACCCGGGCCGCCCGGCCCTGGTGACGGACGCGGGCCGGCTCACCTACCGGGAGCTGTGGCGGCAGGTACTCGGCTGGCGGGACCGGTGCGCGGCGCTGGACCTGGCGCCGGGCGCCCTGGTCGCCGTGCTCGCCGGGCCGGGGGCGCGCTGGCCGGCGGCGTTCCTCGGGGCGCGGGCGGCGGGGCTGGTCCCGCTGCTCGTCGACGTACAGCAGCCGGTGGAGCGCACCGGCGCGCTGCTCGCGGCGGCGCGCCCCGCCGCCGTGCTGCGGTCCGAGGCCGGGGAGGCCGAGCGGACGGGTGAGCCGGCGCCCCGGGTGCTGCCGCCGGAAGCCGGTTACGTCGTGTTCACCTCGGGCAGTACGGGCGCGCCGAAGGGGATCGTCGGGCGGGCGGCGGGGCTGCTGGCGTTCATCGACTGGGAGATCGCGGCGGTGGGCGCGGGACCGGGCACCCGGGTGGCGGTGCTGACGTCGCCGTCGTTCGACGTGGTCTTCCGCGATCTGCTGCTGCCCCTGTGTGCGGGCGGCGAGGCGCACTTCGCCGGGCGTGCGGTGCGCGCCGCCCCGGCCGCCGTGCTGGGCTGGCTCGCGGAACGGCGCGTGGAGGTGGTGCACGCGGTCCCGAGCCTGGCGGCGCGCTGGCTCGCCGCGGACGGGTCGGACGGGCGCGTGGACTCCCTGCGCTGGACGCTGTTCGCGGGTGAGCCGTTGCACGGGCGGCTGGTGCGGCGGTGGCGTGCGGCGGCGCCGTCGACGGAGGTCGTCAATCTGTACGGGCCTTCGGAGACCACGCTCGCCAAGTTCCACCACCGGGTGCCCGGGGACTGCGGTCCGGGGCTGCTGCCCGTGGGCCGGCCCCTGGACGGGACGGTGCTCTCCCTCGTACACCCCGAGGCGACGGGGCCGGTGGGGGACGGTGTGCGGCAGATCGTCATCACCTCGCCCGACGGCTCGCTCGGCTATCTGCCGGGCACCTGCGGGGCCGAGGACGCGGAGCGCCTGCGGTACGCCCCCGAGTCCGGGACGACCTGTTTCCGTACGCGGGACCGGGGCGTGCTGGACGACGACGGGAATCTGGTGGTCGTCGGGCGGCTGGACTCGCTGGTCAAGCGGCGGGGCGTGTTCGTGGACCTGGCGCGCGTCGAGGCGGCGGCGGCCGGTCTGGCCGGGGTGACGGCGGCGTGCTGCGTCCAGCTCGCGGACGGCGATGTCGTCCTGGCCGTCCAGGGCTTCGGCCCGGCCGCCGCCGCGGCGCTGCGCCGTCCGCTGCGCACCGCACTGGGCGACGGCATGCCCGACCGTGTCACGGCCCTGCCCGTCCTGCCGCTGCTGCCGGGCGGCAAGGCGGACCGGCGGGCCGTCGCAGACCTGTTGGACCGGAAGGAGACCGATGAACGCCGGGCATCGTGACCGTACGAGCGACCGCACCATCGTCGTATGCAAGTACCAGCCGGAACTGCTCGCCGCGCTGCTCGACCACGAGGCGCGGACCGCCGACGTCTGCCTGGTGATCGAGCGGTCCGACGTCCTGTACGAGAGCCCCGACCCGGGGCTGCTCGGCCGGTGCCGCAAGGTGTACACCGTCTCCGGCTTCGACTCGCTGGCGGAGCTGTCGGCCGTGGCCGTGGATCTGCGGCAGACCTGTCCGCCGGTCGTCCAGGTGCACAACCAGGACGAGCGCAGCCAGTTCGGCTCGGGCTATCTGCGGCTGCTGCTCGACCCCTCGGTGCCGGGGGCGCGCCACCATGTCGCGCTGCGGGACAAGCGGCTGATGAAGGAGCTGGTCGGTGGGGCGGGCGTGCCGGTGGCCCGGTTCCGTTCGCTGGCGGATCCGCGGGACGCCGATGCGGTGGCCGCGGTGGCGCGTGAGCTGTCCGCGCCGCTGATCGTGAAGCCGGTGGCGGGGTACGGGGCGAGCGCCACGGAGAAGGTGGAGTGCGGGGAGGAGCTGGGCGCGGTAGCGGCCGGGCTGAAGTTCGAGGTGGGGCAGCGGGCCGGGCAGCTGATGGTCGAGGAGTTCGTGCCGGGCGAGGAGCTGGCCATCGACGCGATCTGGTCCGGCGGCGAACCGCTGACCTTCGTCGTACACCGCTATCTGTACCCGAGGATGCAGGTGCTGGGCGGCGCCCTGGACGGTTCGCTGATCCTCGCGCCCGCCGAGCATCCCGGGCTGTACGCCCGTATCAAGGACATGCACAAGCGGTTCAACCCCGCGCTCGGCATCCACGACGGGCCCAGCCACCTCGAAGTGTTCGTACGGGAGGACGGCGAGCTGGTGTTCTCCGAGGTCGCCACGCGGCCGGGCGGCGGGTGGATCCAGCTCATGATCGGCGCCTATCACGGGCGTTCCACGTCCGACCTGATCGCCGAAGCGGCGCACACGGGGTCGGTGACCCTGCCGGGCGCGCCGTGGCCGCACATCGGCGGGCTCCACATCCGGCCGGCCGCCCCGGGCGTCATCGTGTCGATGCCCGGCGACGACGAACTCGCGGCGTTCCCCGGCGCGGTGGCCTGGCACCGGAGGCGCGAGGTAGGCGACCGCGCGCGGATCTCGGGCCCGTCCGACTGGTACTTCCATCTGGTGCTCGGCGCGGACACCGAGGAAGGGCTCTACGAGACCTGCGAGCGTGCGGCCCGCACGTTCACCGTGGAGACCGCGGAGTCCGCTCCCCCGGTACGCGGCAGAGCCGTCGCGCGGCGCGCCTGAACAGCCGTCCGCGCCCGGACCGTCCGGTCCGGGCGCGGACGCTTGGGTCAGCCGTTGTTCAGGGGGCTGTTCTGGTATGCGGCGAGGCGCCAGCCGTCCGGCTGCTTCACGGCCAGCCAGGAGGCGTGCACGGCGCGCTCGGGGGCCGGTTCGGTCTCGCCCTCGACGCAGATGCCGCCGCGCGTGATGAGGACGGCGACCTCGGGCGACAGGAAGCGGACGTCGATCGGGGTGCCGACGACGCGGGTGCCCTTGTACGGGCCGGCGAAGGCGGCGCTGGTGAAGGCGCGGATGGACTCGCGGCCCTTCTGGAAGACGCCGGGAAGGATCATGGTGCCCTCGTCCGTGAACACGGCGGCGAAGGCGTCGGCGTCGTAGCGCGCCCACGCCTCGACGATGCGGCGCGGCAGTCCGGCGACCTCCGCCTTGTCCTCGTCGGCTACGGGGCCGCTGATCGGGGCGGTCTGCGTGGTCATATGTGCTCCCTGGAGGCTGGGCCGTGGTGGCCGGGCGGGGTCCTCCGGCCGTCGCGCGAGCGCTGCGGAGGGGCCGGCCGTGCTGTGCGTCAACGGTCACATTCCGGGGGCACGGGCCGCACCTTCCGGACCGACCGCGTTCGGGCCCGGCGCGGGCGGATCGGGCACGTTGCGAGAAGTGCGGGCCGTCACCAGGGCAGGCCGCGCAGCGCGGCGGACAGGCGCTCCGCGATCATGACCGTCGGGGTGTGGGTGTTGGCCGAGGGGGTGTCCGGCATGACCGACGCGTCGATGACCCGGAGGCCGGTGTGGCCGTGCACCCGTCCCTGGAGGTCGACCACGGATCCGGGGTCGGACGCCGGGCCCATCCGGCAGGTGCCGGTGGCGTGGAAGTAGTCGCCGACGTGGTCCGGCAGCCAGGCGTCCGCGAAGTCCTCGTCCAGCAGGGCGGTGAGGTCGCTGCCCCGGTCGTCCACCCGTACCGCCTCCACCACCTCGGCGAAGGCGGAGCTCCGCAGCGCGCGGACCAGGCAGCGCAGCGCCTCGTGCATGGCGCGCCGGTCGGCGGGGTCCTCCAGCATGCGCAGGTCGATCCGGGGCGGGCCGGACGGGTCGTCGGGGTCGAGCCGGACGGTGCCGTCGGAGCGCGAGGTCATCAGGGCGGCCATGAGGACGCCGTGCACCTCGCCGCTCCCGCTGGAGTCGCCGTGCATCGGCAGGAGGTGGATGTCGCCGTCCCCCGCCCCGGAGGACGTACGCAGGACGGTACCGATGCACGGGAGGTCGGCGCGCGCCTCACGGTATGCGGGGCGCAGGACCAGGCCGACCGATACGGCCGGGTGGTCGCGCAGGTGGTGGCCGATGCCGGGGCGGTCGACGCCGGAGCGCAGCAGTACGGCGGGGCTGCCGATGACGCCGGCGCTGAGGACGACCTCGTCCGCGTGCAGCTCCTCGCCGGTCGCCGTCCGTACGCCGACGCACCGGGTGCCGTCGAACAGCAGCCGTTCGACGGGGGTGTCGGGGCGGACGGTGAGGTTGGGCCGGTCCCTCGCGGGCCGCAGCCAGTCTTCGGCGCTGGAGTGCCTGCCGTGGGGGGTGGCGTTGCGCAGGAGTACGCCGGCCCCGTCGGACGGGTCGTCGAAGGTGTCCAGGTCGCGCTTGAGGCCCAGCTCGGCGGCGGAGGCCAGCAACGCGCTGTCCAGGGGCGTCAGTTCGGCGTCCGTGGAGGCGGTCAGCCGGGGCTTCAGGGCCTCGAACCATGGCCGCACGTCCGCCCAGGACCAGCCGGTGCAGCCGAGCTCGTCCGCCCAGCGGTCGTAGTCCCGGGGCAGGCCCGGTAGGGCGAGCATCGAATTGACGGACGACGATCCGCCGATCCCGTATCCGCGCAGGTACCAGCCGAGCCGGCCGCCTGCGAGGTGGGTCGCCCGCTGGTCGGGCCAGAACGCCCGGTGGTGGGCGAAGATGCCGATGCCGTTGCGGGAGGCGATGGCGCGGGCCAGTCCGGGGGCGCGCCGGTCGGGGCCTCCTTCGAGGAGCAGCACCGAGCGGTCCGGGTCCTCGGAGAGCCGGCTCGCCACCACGCAGCCGGCCGAGCCCGCTCCCACCACGATGACGTCGGGTCTTGGGGACACGCCGTCACCTCCTTCTCGCCTTCGCCACGGAACAGGGCCGCCCATCCTGTCGGCGGCGTGTGCGCGGCAGCCACTTTCAGGGTGCTGTCCTGTCCGGGAACGGCCGCCGTTGTCAGTGCCCGCACTTAGGATCGGCCCGGCCCCACCGTGGGGCCCCGGAACGAATCGAGGTCCGCAGCGTGAAGTTCATGATGTTCGTGTGTACCGACTCCGAGCCCGACGAGGACCGCACCGACGACTGCGACACCTGGGCGGCCGAGAACGACGCCGCCGGACGGCGGGTCACCGGCAGCGCGCTGGCGCCGGTCGAGGAGGCCGTCACCGTCCGGGTGCGGGCGGGTGAGCTGCTGCGCACGCCGGGCCCGTTCGCGGAGTCCAAGAACGTGATCGTGGGGTTCGACATCCTGGAGTGCGCCGACCTGGACGAGGCGGTCGAGGTGGCGCGGCAGCACCCGATGGCCCGCATCGGCCGGCTCGAACTGCGCCACTTCGTGGATCTGGACTGAGCGAGCAGTGCCACTGAGCAAGCAGTTCGACTGAGCGAGCAGTCCGACTGATCAAGCAGTTCGACTGAGCAAGCAGGGAGTTGGGGCGCCCGGCGCCGTCTCGGTAGCGTCGGGCGTGGTTGCCGACGCCCGTACCGGTCGGTGCCAGGACCCCCGGCCGGTCCGCCGGCAGCCAGCGACCCAGCCCCTGCGGAGGCCCCGTGTACGAGAACGACGCCGCCCCGAAAGCCTCCGTGGTCATTCCCACGTACAACAGGGCCGGTCTCCTCAGGGACACCCTGCGTCAGCTGACCCGGCAGACCGTGCCCGCCGGGGACTTCGAGGTGATCGTCTCGGACGACGGCTCCAGCGACGAAACGGCTGACGTGGTACGGGAGTTCACCGACCGGCTCCGCATCCGGTACTGCTTCCAGGAGGACCGGGGGGCGCGCATCGCGCTCGCCCGCAACCAGGGGGCGCGGCTGGCGGCCGGCCGGATCCTGGTCTTCCTGGACACGGGTGCCATGGTCGGGCCGGACTTCCTGCGCTCGCACCTCGCCGTGCACGACGGGCCGGGGCCCCGGGCGGTCATCGGTTACGCGTTCGGCTACAACCCCTCGGACCCCATGCACCAGCTCGCCGGTCCGCTGGATCTGAGCGAGCCGGAGGCGGTATGGGAGCGCTTCCGCGACGACCCGGCCTTCCGCGACATCCGGCACGAGCAGTTCACGGGGTGCGACTTCGACCTGTCGCGGCGCCGGACGCCGTGGAGCATGCTCTTCACCATCAACTTCTCGGTGGACCGGGCGGCCTTCTGGGCCATCGACGGGTTCGACGAGCACATCAGCGGCTGGGGCGGGGAGGACCTGGAGCTCGGCTACCGGCTGTACCGGGACGGGGTGGCCTTCCACTCGACGTACGACGGCTGGGTGATCGAGTCCTCGCACGAGCGGAACATGGACGTCTCGTTCAACGAGTTCATCTCCAACATGGCCCAGATCCTCGCGAAGCACCCGCAGCCCGCGATGGAGCTGGGCTGGGCGCTGGTCGGCTGGACCCGGCCCTTCTGGGACTGGGAGAAGGAGTACCGCGCCTTCGAGGCGTGGACCGCCGAGGTAGACGGGGTGTCCGTGGCCGGTGAGCTGGCCGCGTCGCTCGGGGAGGTGCGGGCCGGGGGCCGGATCGCGGTGTTCGGGTCGGGCGGTGACATCCCGTCGGATCTTCCGCCGTCGGTCCTCGTGGAGTTCGACCGGGGTCTGCTCGACGCCGCCCTGGCCGACGGTGTGCACGAGGGCCATCACTGCATCGGGCTGCGCACGCCGCTGGCCGACGGCGCGGTGGACACGGTGGTGATCACCTCGCGCCTGTCCGGGCTCTGGAAGCGCTGGGGCGACGACCTGACGGCGGAGGCCGGACGCGTCGGCCGCCGGGTGATCAACCTGGCGGGCTAGGAGGCCGGGCTTCGGCATACCGGTTGGGTGGCTGCGCGGCGAGGTGTGCGCGTGGGCCGGCCGGGCATCGCACTCCCCCGTCCAAAAACACATCTTTTTGATACATCAAAGAAGATGCATTACGCTGAGGCCCAGCAGACGGCGCGAGAGGAGCGGACACATGCGGAAGTGGGCCGGGAACCCCTGGGCGGTACTGGCGACCATGTCGCTGGGTTTCTTCATGACCTTGCTGGACCTGACGATCGTGAACATCGCGATCCCCGACATGATCGACGGGCTGGGAGCCACCCTCGACCAGACCCTGTGGGTGATCAGCGGCTACGCCCTCGTACTGGCGGTTCTGCTGATCACCGCGGGGCGGCTCGGCGACGTCTGGGGCCCCCGCAACCTCTTCATCGCGGGCGTCGTGGTGTTCACCGCCGCCAGCATCGCGTGCGGCCTGGCCACCGGCCCCGTGATGCTGATCGTCGCCCGCGGGGTGCAGGGTCTCGGCGCCGCGCTGCTCACACCGCAGACCATGACGCTGATCATGTCGGTCTTCCCCGCGCAGCGGCGCGGCACCGCGATGGGCATCTGGGGCATGGTGGCGGGCCTGGCCACGCTGTCCGGCCCGACCGTGGGCGGGGTGCTGGTCTCCACCCTGGGCTGGCGCTGGATCTTCCTGGTGAACGTGCCGATCGGGATCGCGGCGCTGGCGCTGGCCTTCCTGGTGGTGCCCGACCTGCGGACGGGCCGGACCCGGACCTTCGACATCCCCGGCGTTCTGCTGGCCACCGGTGCGCTGTTCTGCCTGACCTTCGCGCTCCAGGAGGGTGAGCACTACCACTGGGGCCCGAAGATCTGGGGGCTGCTCGCCGCGGGCGCCGTGCTGACCGCCGGTTTCCTCGTCCACCAGCGCGGCCGGCAGGACCGGGAACCGCTCGTGCCGTTCGCCCTGTTCAAGGACCGCAACTTCTCCGTGCTGACGGTGCTGGTCGCCCTGGTCTCGATGGCGATGATCGGGCTGGTCCTCCCCTTCAACCTCTACCTGCAGTCGGTCCTCGGCCTGAGCGCGATCAAGGCGGGCCTCGTACTCGCCCCGTCGTCGCTGGTGTCGATGACGGTGGGGCCCTTCGCGGGCCGGCTCTCGGACCGGATCGGCGGCAAGTACCTGCTGATGGCGGGGCTCACCCTCTACGCCGTGGGGATGGCGGCCATCGCGCTGATCGCCGGCCCGGCCTCCCCTGGTACGCCTTCGTCCCGGCCACCCTCATCACCGGTCTCGGCATCGGCTGCGTGATCGCGCCCATGTCCGCGGAAGCGATGCGCAACGTCGAACCGCGGCTCGCAGGAGCGGCCTCCGGCGTCAACAACACGATCCGCCAGACCGGTTCGGTCATCGGCGCGGCCGCGGTGGGCGCGCTGCTCCAGAGCCGCCTCGCCGCGGAACTGGCCGGCGGAAAGGCGTACGCGGACGCCTTCATCGCCACCCTGCACGTAACGGCGGTGCTGCCGATCGCCGTGGTACTGGCCGGGGCGCTGGCCTGCTTGCTGATCCGCGGCCGGACCGAGGAGACCGCGGAGGCGCCCGCCGGGGCGGGCCCCGGAAAGGCGGCTGCGGCGACAGGCGTTTAGAACGGCTTTAGCCGGACGGCTGATCCTGTCCGCACAGTGCCGTTCACTGCCTCCGGATCCATGACCCAAGGAGACGACGCCATGACAACACAGCCCCCTAACGTGATCCTCAGCGGTGGACCCGCGACGCTCGAACTCAAGCTCGAGGACCGGATCCGTTACGTCGAGGACACGACCTCCAAGGTGAAGCTGCTCAAGGGCAACCGGTACGAGCACTTCGAGCCCACGAACGGCATGACCACGGAGCAGGAGCTGGAACTCCTGGTCTACGCATGGAGCGGATACACCTACGTCGCCGAGTAGAAACCCACCGCCGAGAACACCGAAGCCGCCCGGGCACCGAGCACCCGGGCGGCTTCCGCTTTCCGTTTTTCCGCAGGTCAGGCCGGATCGGGCGCCAGCCGGGCCAGCACCTCCGGCGACAGCCGCCGGGCCAGGGCCTCCAGCAGGGCGATCACCTCGGTCACCTCCACCGGGTCCTCGGTCCCCAGCGCCGTGGCCAGGGCCTCGTCCACCCGCGTCGCGGCGACCTCCGCACGGCGGTCGGTCACCTCGGGGTTCTGGCGGACCAGGGTCCGGCGGCGGTCGCGGGCGTCGGTCCGGGTGACCACCGAGCCGGTCTCCCGCAACCGCGCCACGCAGGCGGACACAGCACTCTGCGGCAGACCGGAACGGGTGGCGATCTCACCGACCGTCGTGTCCGGGTGCGCGTAGATGTCGAGCATCACGATCAGGACCGACCGTGTGCTCATCTGCCGCTTGCCAAGGCTTTCGGTGGGAATGGCTTCCTCACCGATCTTCATGAGGGTGCGCCCCAGCAGGAAAAGCTGTACTCCATTCACACGGACGACCTTATATCGGGCTTGATGTATCAGTTCAAATGGGCAGAGCTGTCAGCCGACCACGGTCCAGTTGTCGTTTCCGGCGAGGAGGGCGGCGAGGTCGCCCTTGCCGTGGCGTTCGACGGCGGTGTCGAGTTGGTCGGCCATGGTGGTGTCGTAGACGGGGCGCTGCACGCTGCGTAGGACGCCGATGGGGGTGTGGTGGAGGGTGTCGGCGTCGGCGAGTCGGGACAGGGCGAAGGCCGTCGTCGGGCTCGGGGCGTGGGCGTCGTGGATGAGGATCTGTGACTTGTTGTCCTCGGTGACCGGGACGACTTTCAGGTCGCCGGTGAGGGGGTCGCGTACGACGCCCTTCGCACCGTCCGCGCCGAAGACGATCGGCTGCCCGTGTTCGAGGCGGATCACCGCCTCTTGGGCTTGGTCCTTGTCCTTGAGGACTTCGAAGGCGCCGTCGTTGAAGATGTTGCAGTTCTGGTAGATCTCGACCAGTGCGGTGCCGGGGTGGTCGGCGGCGGCGCGGAGCACGCTGGTGAGGTGTTTGCGGTCGGAGTCGACGGTTCTCGCGACGAAGGATGCCTCCGCGCCGATCGCGAGGGACACCGGGTTGAACGGGGCGTCCAGGGAGCCCATGGGCGTCGATTTGGTGATCTTGCCGAGTTCGGAGGTCGGGGAGTACTGGCCCTTGGTCAGGCCGTAGATCCGGTTGTTGAACAGCAGGATCTTCAGGTTGACGTTGCGGCGCAGGGCGTGGATGAGGTGGTTGCCGCCGATGGACAGGGCGTCGCCGTCACCCGTGACGACCCAGACGGACAGGTCGCGGCGGGAGGTGGCGAGGCCGGTGGCGATGGAGGGGGCGCGGCCGTGGATGGAGTGCATCCCATACGTATTCATGTAGTACGGGAAGCGGGAGGAGCAGCCGATGCCGGAGATGAAGACGATGTTTTCTTTGGCCAGGCCGAGGTCGGGCATGAAGCCCTGGACGGCGGCGAGGACGGCGTAGTCGCCGCAGCCGGGGCACCAGCGCACTTCCTGGTCGGACTTGAAGTCCTTCATGGACTGCGTGGTCTCGGCTTTGGGGACGAGCTGGAGCAGTTCGTTGGTCTCAGGCATCGATGGCCTCCTCGAGAGCGGTGGCGAGCTGCTCGGCCTTGAACGGCATGCCGTTGACCTGGTTGTAGCTGTGGGCGTCGACCAGGTAGGTGGCGCGGATGAGGGTGGCGAGCTGGCCGAGGTTCATCTCGGGGACGACCACCTTGTCGTAACGTCCCAGCACCTCGCCCAGATTCCGGGGGAAGGGGTTGAGATGCCGTAGATGAGCCTGGGCGATGGAACGCCCGGAGGCGCGCAGGCGGCGCACGGCGGCGGTGATCGGCCCGTACGTCGAGCCCCACCCCAGGACGAGGGTCTTCGCTTCGGCGGGGTCGTCGACTTCCAGGTCGGGGACTTGGATGCCGTCGATCTTGGCTTGGCGGGTGCGGACCATGAAGTCGTGGTTGGCGGGGTCGTAGGAGATGTTGCCGGTGCCGTCCTGCTTCTCGATCCCGCCGATGCGGTGTTCGAGGCCCGGGGTGCCGGGGACGGCCCAGGGGCGGGCCAGGGTCTGCGGGTCGCGTTTGTAGGGCCAGAAGACTTCGGTGCCGTCGGCGAGTTCGTGGTTGGGGCCGCTCGCGAACTGGACGCGCAGGTCGGGCAGCTGGTCGAGCTCGGGGATGCGCCAGGGCTCGGAGCCGTTGGCGAGGTAGCCGTCGGAGAGCAGGAAGACCGGGGTGCGGTAGGTCAGCGCGATCCGTGCCGCGTCCATGGCGGCGTCGAAGCAGTCCGCCGGGGTGCGCGGGGCCACGATCGGGACCGGGGCCTCACCGTTGCGCCCGTACATCGCCTGGAGCAGGTCCGCCTGTTCCGTCTTGGTCGGCAGCCCCGTCGAGGGCCCACCACGCTGAATGTCCACGATCAGCAACGGCAGTTCCAACGACACCGCGAGCCCGATGGTCTCCGACTTCAGCGCCACCCCCGGCCCCGACGTCGTCGTCACCGCAAGCGAACCACCGAACGCGGCACCCAGCGCGGCGCCGATGCCGGCGATCTCGTCCTCGGCCTGGAAGGTGCGCACGCCGAAGTTCTTGTGCCGGCTCAGCTCGTGCAGGATGTCGGAGGCCGGGGTGATCGGGTACGAGCCGAGATACAGCGGCAGGTCGGCCTGCTGGGAGGCGGCGATCAGCCCGTAGGACAGGGCCAGGTTCCCCGAGATGTTGCGGTAGGTGCCGGTGGGGAAGGCCTGCGAGGCCGGGGCGACCTCGTAACTGACGGCGAAGTCCTCCGTCGTCTCACCGAAGTTCCACCCGGCCCGGTAGGCGGCCACGTTCGCCTCCGCGATCTGCGGCTTCTTCGCGAACTTCGCCCGCAGAAAGGCTTCGGTGCCCTCGGTCGGGCGGTGATACATCCACGACAGCAGCCCGAGCGCGAACATGTTCTTCGACCGCTCGGCCTCCTTGCGGGAGAGCCCGAACTCCTTCAACGCCTCGATCGTCAAAGTCGTCAACGGCACCGGGTGGACGTTGTACGCCTCCAGCGAGCCGTCCTCCAGCGGATTGCTCTCGTAGCCGACCTTCGCCATCGGCCGCTTCGTGAACTCGTCGGTGTTCACGATGATCTCGGCCCCGCGCGGCACATCCGCGATGTTCGCCTTCAGCGCCGCCGGATTCATCGCGACCAGCACGTTCGGGGCGTCCCCCGGAGTCAGGATGTCGTGATCGGCGAAGTGCAGCTGGAACGACGAAACCCCCGGCAGAGTCCCTGCGGGGGCCCGGATCTCGGCCGGAAAGTTCGGCAGCGTGGACAGATCGTTCCCGAACGACGCCGTCTCCGACGTGAACCGGTCACCCGTCAACTGCATCCCGTCACCCGAATCACCCGCGAAACGGATGACGACCCGGTCGACCGACCGGACCTCTTTAGGCGTGAGCCGCAGCTCCGCGGGCGCGATGTCGTCAACAACGGACATGAGGGTTCTCACGACTCCTTGATCTCGCAGATGGTGGCGCCTGAGGTCACAGAGGCGCCGACTGTGGCCGTGAGGCCGACGACCGTGCCGGAGCGGTGCGCGTTGAGCGGCTGCTCCATCTTCATGGCTTCCAGGACGACGATGAGGTCGCCTTCCTTGACTTCCTGGCCTTCTTCGACGGCGATCTTCACGATCGTGCCCTGCATCGGGGAGGCCAGGGTGTCGCCGGAGACGGCCGAGCCGGACTTCTTGGCCGCGCGCCGCTTGGGCTTGGCACCCGCAGCGAGACCGGTACGGGCCAGGCTCATCCCGAGCGAGGAGGGCAGCGAGACCTCCAGGCGCTTGCCGCCGACCTCGACGACCACCGTCTCGCGGCCGGACTCGTCATCCGCCTCCGCCTCCGCCGGCGCGGCGAACGGCTTGATCTCGTTGACGAACTCCGTCTCGATCCAGCGCGTGTGCACACGGAACGGATCCGCGGTGAACGCCGGGTCCCTCACGACCGCGCGGTGGAACGGGATCGCGGTCGCCATCCCCTCCACCTGGAACTCCGCCAGGGCGCGCGCCGCGCGCTGGAGCGCCTGCTCACGGGTCGCACCCGTCACGATCAGCTTCGCGAGCAGGGAGTCCCAGGCCGGGCCGATGACCGAGCCGGACTCTACGCCCGCGTCCAGGCGCACGCCCGGACCCGACGGTGCCTCGAACTTCGTGACGGTGCCGGGGGCCGGGAGGAAGCCGCGGCCCGGGTCCTCGCCGTTGATCCGGAACTCGAAGGAGTGACCGCGCGAGACCGGGTCCTCATACCCGAGTGCTTCGCCGTCGGCGATCCGGAACATCTCACGCACCAGGTCGATACCGGAGACCTCCTCGGTCACCGGGTGCTCCACCTGCAGGCGGGTGTTGACCTCCAGGAAGGAGATCGTGCCGTCCATCCCGACCAGGAACTCGACCGTCCCGGCGCCGACGTAGCCGGCCTCCTTCAGGATCGCCTTCGACGCCGCGTACAGCTCCGCGTTCTGCGCGTCCGACAGGAACGGCGCCGGAGCCTCCTCCACCAGCTTCTGGTGGCGGCGCTGCAACGAGCAGTCACGCGTCGAGACGACGACCACGTTGCCGTGCGTGTCGGCCAGGCACTGCGTCTCCACATGCCGCGGCTTGTCGAGGTAGCGCTCCACGAAGCACTCCCCGCGCCCGAACGCCGCGACCGCCTCACGCACCGCGGAGTCGTACAGCTCCGGGATCTCCTCCAGCGTCCGCGCGACCTTCAGCCCGCGCCCGCCACCACCGAACGCCGCCTTGATCGCGATCGGCAGCCCGTGCTCCTCCGCGAACGCCACGACCTCCGCCGAACCCGCCACCGGATCCGGGGTCCCCGCGACCAGCGGGGCACCGGCACGCTGCGCGATATGACGGGCGGCGACCTTGTCACCCAGATCCCGGATCGCGTGCGGCGGCGGGCCGATCCACGTCAGACCCGCGTCCAGCACCGCCTGGGCGAACTCGGCGTTCTCCGAGAGGAAGCCGTAACCCGGGTGGACCGCGTCCGCCCCCGAGTCCTCGGCAGCCTGGAGCACCTTGGCGATGTCCAGATAACTGGCCGCCGGGGTGTCACCGCCCAGAGCGAATGCCTCGTCGGCCACACGGACGTGCAGAGCGTCACGATCCGGATCGGCGTAGACGGCCACGCTGCCGATACCCGCGTCCCGACAGGCCCGGGCAACACGAACAGCGATCTCGCCACGGTTGGCGACGAGCACCTTGCGGATTCCGCCGGTCGTCACGACGCCCACGCTCCGGGGCCCGGTAGAAGCCCGCGGGCTGTTCCCAGCGGATGCGGCCCCGCCCGGGTGCGCGCGACTCGTCGCCCCGCACGCCGTCGGCGGCTCCGGACTCGGCTTCCCCGCCGGGTGCGAAGCGGGCGGCGAGCACCGCGGCGAGCGCGGCGACGTCCTCGGCGCTCGGGTTGCCTCCGGTGATCCGCAGCGAGGCCAGCGAGAGTTCCACCCCGGCGCGGGGCTCCTCGGCCGTCACAGCGGGAGGTTTCCGTGCTTGCGGCCCGGGAGCGGCACATGCTTCGTCCGCAGCATGGCGAGAGCGGCGATCAGCCGGCCGCGGGTGTCGGCGGGGTCGATCACGTCGTCGACGAGCCCGCGCTCGGCAGCGTAGTAGGGGTGCATGAGTTCGGTCGTGTACTCCTTGATCTTCTGTGCGCGCATCTCCGCGGGGTCGTCGGCGGCGGCTATCTCGCGGCGGAAGATGACGTTGGCCGCGCCCTCGGCCCCCATGACGGCGATCTCGTTGCTGGGCCAGGCCAGTGCGACGTCGGCACCGATGGAGCGGGAGTCCATGACGATGTAGGCGCCGCCGTACGCCTTGCGCAGGACGAGCGAGATCCGTGGGACGGTGGCGTTGCAGTACGCGTAGAGCAGTTTGGCTCCGTGCCGGATCACTCCGCCGTGTTCCTGGTCCACGCCCGGAAGGAAGCCGGGTACGTCGACCAGGGTGACCAGCGGGATGCTGAAGGCATCGCAGAACTGGACGAAGCGGGCCGCCTTCTCGCTGGACTCGATGTCGAGCACGCCGGCGAGGACGGCGGGCTGGTTCGCGACGATGCCGGTGACCCGGCCGTCGAGCCGGGCGAGGCCGCAGACGACGTTCTGCGCCCACTGCCCGTGGACCTCGAAGAAGTCACCGTGGTCGACGATCTCCTCGATCACCCGGCGCATGTCGTACGCCTGGTTGGCCTGGGACGGGACGAGGTCCAGCAGGCGTTCGCACCGGCGGTCGGCGGGGTCGTCGGCCGGGGCGACCGGCGGAAGCTCGCGATTGTTCGAGGGGAGCATCGACAGGAGGTGGCGGACGTCCTCCAAGCAGCTCTCCTCGGTGTCGTAGGCGAAGGCGGCCACTCCTGAGACCGCGGCGTGCACATCGGCACCGCCGAGGCCGTTCTGGGAGATTTCCTCGCCGGTCACCGACCGGACGACGTCGGGGCCGGTGATGAACATCTGCGAGGTGCCGCGGACCATGAAGACGAAGTCCGTGAGCGCCGGGGAGTACGCCGCGCCGCCCGCGCAGGGCCCGAGCATCACCGAGATCTGCGGGATGACACCGGAGTTGCGGACATTGCGCTGGAAGATGCCGCCGTAGCCGGCCAGGGCCGAGACGCCTTCCTGGATACGGGCGCCGGCGCCGTCGCACAGGCCGACGACGGGGGCGCCGGCGGCCTCGGCGAGGTCCATGACCTTGTGGATCTTCTCCGCGTGGGCCTCGCCGAGGGCGCCGCCGAAGATCCGGAAGTCGTGGGCGTACGTGAAGACGGTGCGGCCGTGGACGGTGCCCCAGCCGATGACGACGCCGTCGCTGTGCGGCTTCTTGTCCTCCAGGCCGAAGCCGGTGGCCCGGTGACGGCGCAGGCCCTCGATCTCGACGAACGTACCCTCGTCGAAGAGGAGGGCGACGCGTTCACGGGCCGTCAGCTTGCCTTTGGCGTGCTGGGCCTCGGTGGCGCGGTCGCTCGGGCCGCGGAGCACCTGCTCCTGGAGGGCGTTCAGTTCGGCGGTGCGTTCGCGCAGGGTGGTGTTCGGAACGGGCTGGGGCGTCGGCGGGCGCTCCGCGGGGCGGACGGGCCTGTCCTCGACGATGCTCATTCAAGGTCACCTTTCGACGCGGGTGTGCCAGTGGGCCGGCTGGCGCGCCACAGAGGTTCGGTGGACCCCCTAAAGCCGGGCTTGCGCGCAGGGCGGCGCAGTGTCCTGGCGGCCGGGACGGCCGTACAGCCGGGTGCGGCACCCGTACCTGGTGCGGGCACATGTGTGGTTATCGCGTGCGTCTGTTGATGAACTCATGAAGGGGGCTGAATGATCGGTTTCTCTGCTCCCCGCGCCGGCCGGGAAACCGGACGCCGGTCCTGTTTTCTCCTCGTGCCGGGTACCTCAATTGACGCTGAGCGACGGGCCGGCGATTCTCCGGAACTGCGCGCACAGCCGTTCGAACCGGACCGGGGGCGGGAGTCCTGTCGATCGCCCTCGACGCCCTCCACCGGGGCATGACCCGAGGGGCGGGGCCCGTCGAGCACGGGACGCCCCGTCCTCCCGACGGAGACGGCACCTCGGCCGCGGAGCACTTAATTCATCAATGCCTTAACAGCCCGCAGCCCGGACGGAAATACGGACGACACCGAGCGCACCCCGGAAGAAACCGACAGGATCAAAAGGGTGGCCATCAAATGAACGGCCTTGCTTTCTTCCGAGTGCACATGTACGGGACATATGCGTGAAGCATTCGGGAAATCCGGCTCGCATTTACGCGCGGAAGAGACGTACACCGCCGGACGGAGCGGCAAGGAGCAGACCCTCATCGGTCACGAATTGCCCCAGGAACGGCAAAGCTCCCGCAACCGGCCGAGGCGGCCGGTCGGGGAGCGGACGAGCGACTCCGACCCAAGGTCCGAGTCAGGGGTGGGCAACACCCCACTGGTCGTCGAGAACCTGGAGCCACATGTCACCGCCGAGGGACGAACCGGAGATATCGACCTTCGCTCGCAGATCCGGAGTCGATGCTTCCGCCAAGCCCATTCCAAGACTTCCCCAAATTCCGAGCGTAACGAGCAAACCCGAGAATATGCGCTTCGCCGCTGCCTTGTTCATCTTTACCCCCTGTAGACATCCCTGCGGTGCGAGGTACACACTGCCAACCGGCTCAAGCCGCTCTCAAGCGAATCTCGATGACGTAAAGTGGCCTGGCAGCTAGTTCCACATACGGGGGAGTGACCACAGGGATGGCCGGGGAACCGCATTACTTGCCGCACTCCGATGCCTTCGACGACGACTGCGCCATTGCTTATCAACATGCCGTGACTCATGGCCGGTACACCCGGCACGGGGTGGCCGAGGCCCTCGGGATCAGCCTCGACGAGGCCGCGCAGATCGAGAAGAAGCTGCAGACCCTGAGCCTGCTCCACCCGACGCCCGGCGAGCCGGGCACCTTCGTCCCGGTCAGCCCGGACGCGGCAGCCGCCGATCTCGTCGGACCCACCGAGGCGCAGATCCGTGAACTCCAGCAGGCGGTCACCGACGTACGCACACAGATGCGGGCCCTGGAACCCACGTACTTCGAGAGCCGCCAGCGCCGCAACCAGGCGGAAGCCTTCGACATCGTCAGCGACATCGGCGTCCTGCAGTCGATGCTCAACGACTGGGGCGCCCGGTGCCGTACGGAGGTGCTCACCGCCCAGCCCGGCGGCCCCAGACCCAGTCACTTCCTCGACAACGCCCGGCCGCTCACACTGACGCGCCTGGCGCGCGGGGTGACGGTGCGCCACCTCTACCAGCACACCGTGCGCAGCGATCTGGCGACCACCGCGTACGTGCGGGCCGTGACAGCCGCCGGCGCCGAGGTCCGTACGACGGACGAGCTGATCGACCGCATCATCATCTACGACCGGGAGATCGTCTTCCTCCCCGAGCAGAACGTGGACGGCCGCGCCCCCGGCGCGGTGGTGGTCCGCGAGCCGACGCTCGTGGCCTTCCTCTACAAGGTGTACGAGCACCTGTGGACGGCCGCCACCTCCTTCTCGCCGGGGGCCGAGGAGCCCACGGCCGTGACCGATGACCTGAAACGATCGATCGTCAGGCTGATGGCCCAGGGTCACAAGGACGAGGTGGTGGCGCGGCGGCTGGGCATGTCGGTGCGGACCTGCCGGCGCTACATCTCCCAGATCATGGAGGAACTGGAGTCCACCAGCCGGTTCCAGGCGGGCGTGAGCGCGGCCGCGAGCGGGATGCTCGACGACCCCAGCGGCATGACGTAAGGCATTACGTGCCGGGCCACTTGCTGCCATCACGGATGGCTGGTTCCGGCGCCCGCCGTCGGTGCACCCTGAATCGGGCCGAGACCGTATCCGGTCCGGTTCCTAGGGGGTGTGACGTATGCGGAGTCCCGCAGTCCGTCATCTGATCCACCGGCCGAGGTCGTGGCAGCATCCGGTCCCGGCCGTGCCCGACACCGAGGAGGAGTTCGTCCTCGTCTGCGAGTTCCCGGCCGGGAACTCGCAGGGGCGGCGCTTCCACGAGCTGCTGGACGTGGTCGGTGCGGTCCAGGAGGCCGCCGAGTTCATCGGGCGCTGCCATTTCGCCGTGAACCCCGACCGGGTGGCGGTCTTCTACCGCTTCGGGCTGTGGGCGGACGACATCGCGGCCCTGCGCAGCCGTGTGCCGCCCGGACGGCTCGACGTCCGGCTGAGCGTACGCCCGGACAAGGTCGTGGACGGCGTACCTCGGGTTCTGGAGTTCCGGATGGCGATCCGGATCGACGGCAGTCCCTGTGGTGCCGGGGACGCCAGCCTGGTCTTCCTGGCTCCCGGCGTGCACACCAACCACCGCCGCCACAGCCGCGCGGCGCTGCTGGCCGCCTGCGGCACGGGCGGCGCGACCGCCTCTGCGGGTGCTCCCGTCGAACCGGCTGCCCTCGGGTACGCGGACCCCCGTGACGTGCTGCTGCGCAACCCCGGTACGGCCGACGGACGGCTCTCCGTCGACGTGGTGCTGCCCCCGCCCGTCGACGGGGAGATCCCGGCGCGGGTCCTGCTGGAGGCCGTGCGGCAGGTCTCGCTGTACTCCGCCGTGCGGGCGCACGGGCTGGCGGCCGGGCGGATCACGCTGGCCTCACTGCGGGCGCACTTCCGGGGCTACGCGGAACCGGACCTGCCGCTGCGCTGCGCGGCCGTGTGGGAGCCGCTGGGCAAGGACGGGAGCGGGCGGCGGCTGGCGCCGGTCTCGCTCAGCCTCATCCAGGCCGACCGGGCTGTCCTGGAGACGACCACCTCAGTGGTCGAGGAACTGTGACCAGTAGTCATGCGACCACTCCCCCTCCAGCGCCTCGGTGAGCGCGGCCACCGCGTCGGTGTCGAGCATGGTGGTGATCTGGGCGTCCGCGGTCCGGCCGAGCCCGGCGTCGTAGACGGCGGCGCTGACGCAGAACTCCAGGCCGTCGCTGACGAGGAGGCACGTCCGGAAGGACCATTCGTCGCCCGCTCCCGGTGTCCCGTCCGGGCGGTGCACCTGGGTGGGCCGCCCGTCGGGGCCGAAGCCGAACTCGGTGAACCTGAACCGCATGCCCTGCCCGATGGCTTTGCTGTACGCCTCCTTGAGTGTCCAGAGCCGCAGCAGGCTCGGGTTGCGCTCCTCCTCCGGCAGCTCGGAGACGAGCAGCCGCTCGTGCGGGGTGCAGATGTGCCGGTCGAGCCCGCGGCTGTAGATGCGCCGGTCGGACCGTTCGGCGTCCACACCGACCAGGCCGCGCGTGGTCAGGCCGACCAGCAGCAGGTCGTCGGTGTGGCTGAGGCTGATGTCGATCTGGTCGCAGCCGCGCAGGTACGGCCGGCCGGTGGGTCCGTACATCAGTTCCAGGTCCTGCGGCTCGGCGTGCAGCGCGGCGGCCGCGGCGTGTTTGAGCAGCAGGCGGGAGGCGGCGAACTGGTCGCGTATCTCCTCGTGCGTGATGTCCCGGTACCGCGCCCAGTCCCGGCCGAGGGTGGCGCGCAGCGAAGCCCCTCCGGGGTCGGCGGGGCGCCAGTCGTCGAGGCGGCCGTGGACCAGCGCGGTGCCGTGCGCCGCCAGTTCGGTGCGCACGGCGGCCCAGTTGGTACCCGCCACCGTCACGGCGAGGGGGTCCCCGATGGTCATGGTCACGGGGCGACCACCAGGCGGTGGACCTCGGCGAGGTTGCGTGCCTGGAGGACCCGGGCGACCGGGACGGGCCGGCCGGTGGCCCGCTCGGCGAGCATGACCAGGCGCAGCAGGTGTACCGAGTCCCAGTCCAGCAGGGTGTCGAAGTCCGCGGCGGCTTGCTGCGGGGTCAGGTCGAGACCCAGTTCCTCGCAGACGTGGGCGAGGAAGCCGGGCAGGTCAGTGATGTTGCAGGTGGTGTCCATGCACCGTCCCTCCGAGTCGGGCGTCGAGTGTCAGGTGACCCGGTACGGGTGGCAGGGGGTCCAGCGTGTGCCGGAACCAGATGCCGTCCCCGTCCGTTCCCTCCTCCTGGGTGAAGCCGAGGGACGGGTAGAAGCCGCGCACCCTCGCGTTGCTGCGGGTGGGGCGGTAGCGGGCCCGCACGGCGGCCAGGCCCTGGTCTCGGGCATGGGCCAGTACGGTGGCCAGGCAGGCGTCCTCGATGCCCCGGGCCAGTGCCCGGCAGCTGAGGAACACGTTGTCCACGGCCAGGGTGTCCCCCTCGCGGCGGACGAAGAGCGCGCCGACCAGCCCGCTGTCGCCGAAGCGGTCGCTGACGCGGACCGCGAGCACCTGGTGGCCGTCGGTGTGCTGGAAGGCGGCGACGCGGTCGGCCTGGACCCGTTCGCCGGTGAGGTTGAACTGGTTGGTGCGCAGCGACAGCTGGGAGAGCCGGCGGATCTCGTGCGGCTCGGGCCCGGAGAGGCTGACCTCGGTACGCAGCTCCGTCAGGTAGTCCTCGTAGGAGCCGGTGCTCCCCCGGAACTTCTCGCGTGCGGCGGCCTCCTGATAGCGGACGGTGCGACGGGTGTCGTCGTCGGTGATCTGCGGCGTGTCGAACCAGCCGTCGCGGAGCAGGGCGTGCAGGTGCAGGGCCGGTTCGGGGCCGAGCGGGACGACGGCGGTGCCGGGCAGGTGGCGGCGGATCAGGGCCCGCTCCACGGGCGAGTCGTCGAGGAAGACGAGGGCGTCGGCGGAGATGCCGAGCCGCCGGGCGATGGCGTGGAGGCTGCCGTCCTTGGGCTCCCAGCCGGCGTGGACGGCGACGAAGTCCGCGGGGCGCAGGGTCATGTCGGGGTGGCCGGCGAGCACGTCGTGGACGGGGCCGGGGTCGTTCTTGCTGCTGACGGCGAGCAGGACCCCTTGGGCCGCGAGCTGTTTCGCCACCCGCTGGACGGCCGCGTACGGCTCGCCGATCAGGCTGCCGCCCGGCGCGATGCCGTCGGGCCCGTCCTCGCCGAGGACCCCGCCCCACAGGGTGTTGTCGAGGTCGAGGACGAGGCACTTCTTGGCCAGGCCGGACCGGGAGCGCAGGACGTGGGCCGCGTCGCGGGCGTAGGCGGAGAACAGCTCGTCGCTGAAGGGCGAGCGGGTGTAGAGGGCCAGACGCGGGTCGCCGGCCGGGCCCATGGAGGCGATGACCGGGTCGAGGTCGAGGACCGCGACGGCGGGGTGGCTCTCGGTCAGGCGCAGCAGGCGGGCGTTGAATTCGCGCCACACCGCGCCGAGCCGGGCGCGCCCTTGTTGGTCCACGAGTTGCTGGGCGCAGTGGCGGGGCAGCGGCAGGGTGTTGAGGACCAGGGTGCCGGTGCCGTGGGCGGTGTGCGCCTCGGCGATGCGGGTGAGGTGGGCGGTGAGTTCCGCGCAGGCGGTCTCGACGTCGTCGGGGCCCCAGGGCAGGGGGAGCCGGCCGAGGACGGCGTCGGCGTCCAGGACGCACAGGGTGAGGTCGGGGCGGGCGGTGCGCAGTTCCCCGCCGGGGTCGGTGAGATCGCGCAGGTAGGCGCCGTGGGTGCCGTGGACCTGGTGGGCGAGCAGGCCGTGCCGGGCCAGTTCGGCGGTCAGCGGGTCGGTGAGCTGGGCCAGGGTGGAGTGGCCGGTGACGGCGACGGTGACGACGGGCGTCGCCGGGTGGCCGGCGAGGACGTCCTCGGTGCGCAGGGAGGCCAGGACGCGGCCGCAGCGGCGCAGTTCGGTCAGGAGGTCGGCCTCGGTCCGCGAGGGGTCGTCGGTGATCTCGGCCAGCAGGGAACGCACCCGCGGGTAGCGGGCGGCGAGTCTCCCAGTGGTGTGCAGTGCGCGGAGTTCCTCCAGCGGGGCGGTCACCGTGTGTCCTCCTTCTCCAGGGCGAGACCTGCCTTGATCCACTTGCTGGACTCGACGACGAGGGCCAGCGCGCGGTCCCCGGGGCGCAGCTCCGGCACGAGGCGGTCGAGCTGTACGAACGGCAGGGCGTTTCCGGTGTTGCCGGTGTCGGCGACGCAGGAGATCTCCCGGGGGCCGGGCAGCTCCAGGTCCTCGACGATGCGCCGGGTCATCCGGCCCGAGAGCTGTGGCGGCAGCAGGAAGTCGATCTCGTCCGGGCTCCAGCCGGTGGTCTCCAGCAGCTGCCAGAGGATCTCCCCCGCCATGAGGGGCACGCCCTCCTCGATGGCCTTGTAGTCCTCGTGGAGCATGCGGCGGTCCGGGTCGCGGCGGGCGGGCCCCTCCCAGTCGATGGTCTGGCCCGGGGCGCGGCCCTGTCCGGTGAAGCAGTTGAGCAGCGCCCGCACGCCGATGGCCTCGCCCTCGGGGTCCGCGCTGACGACGGCCGCGCCCGCGCCGTCCCCGAACAGCACGTAGTTGACGAGTTCCTGGGTGGGCAGGGTGGCGGCGCCGCGCGCGGGGTCGAGGAAGCGGTCGGTGACGTCCCCGCCGACGACGAGCCCGGCCCGGTGGCCGGAGGCGATCAGTGCGCGGCCGAGGTCGAGGGCCTGGACGGCGCCCGCACAGCCCGCCTGGATCTGGTACACGGGCAGGTAGTTGAGCCCGAGCCGGTCCGCGACCTGGGTGGCGGTGGTCGGGAGCAGGGCGTCGGGGGTGGTGGTGGTGAGGACCAGGAAGTCGAGTTCGGAGGCGGTGAAGCCGGACGCGTCCAGCGCCCGGCCGGCCGCCTCGGCGCACAGGTCGGTGAGGGAGTGCAGGACCTCGCCGGTGGCCAGGTCCCAGCCGAAGTGGCGGGTGCGGGTGCCTACGAAGAGGTCGATCCACTCCTCGCTGATCCCGAAGACCTTGCCGAGGGAGGCGTTGCTGACGGCCGGTCCGGGCAGGGCGGCGGCGGTGCCGGCGATGTGGAGGGCGGGTGCGGGCATGCCCGTGGGGCGGTTCATGGGGTGGCTCCTACGCTGATCCACTCGCCGAGGAACGCGGCGAGTGAGCCCACCGTCCGCAGGGCCGGGAGGATTTGCTGGACGGTGACGCTGCCGGTCTGCGGCAGTCTCGATTCGACGCGGTCCTTGAGCTGCATGATCATCACGGAGTCGAAGCCGAGGTCGGCGTAGAACCGGGTCGCGTGGCCGACCTGGGCCGGGTCGTACCCGCCGACCTCGACGACGGCGGCGATCACGGCTCCGAGCACGGGGTCCTCGGGGCCGTCCGGAGCGGCAGGGGCTCCGGTACCGGCGTCGGCGGGGGATGCGGCCCCGGGCCCGCCGGGGGCAGCGGGGTCCGGGGCCGCGGTCGTGGTGGCGGCGCGGGGCACCGGCGCGTGCCAGTACCGGCGCTCGGTGGAGAACGCGTACGGCGCCAGCCGCTCCAGCACGCGGTGCGCGGGCTCGTACAGCTCCTGCCAGTGCGGGTCGAGTCCGCAGCGGTAGAGGGCGGCGGCGGTCTCGGCGAGGTCGGCGCCGCCCGCGTGGGTGCCGGGCGCGGGATGCAGCAGCCGTACTCCTCCGGGCAGTCCGGTCCGGCCGGCGAGCTGGACGAGCTGGGGGCGGGGCCGATCTCGATCAGCACCCCGGGCATCAGGTCGGCCATCAGGGCGTCCAGGGCCGCTTGGAACAGCACCGGTTCCCGGGCCTGCTCGCGCCAGTACGCGGCGTCCAGCGGCTCGTCGCCGAGCATGCGCCCGTAGCGGGTGGAGGCGAAGGGGATGCGGGGGGCGGTGCAGGCGACCCCGGCCGCGGACTCGGCGAACCGGTCGAGGGCCGGTTCGGTCAGCGGCGAGTGGAAGGCGTGCGAGACGCTCAGCCCGCTGCTGCGGATTCCGGAGGCGCGCAGTGCGGCGGCGACGGTGTCGAGTGTTTCCAGGGCACCGGACAGGACCGTGCTGCCGGGCCCGTTGACGGCGGCCACGGACACCGTCCGCCGGACGGCGTGCGGAAGGGTTCTCAGCGCCTCCCGCGCCTCGGCCTCGTCCGCGCGCACGGAGAGCATGCCGCCGCCCTCGGGAAGTTCCTCCATCAGCCGCGCCCGTACGGCGATCAGCCGGACGGCGTCCTCCAGGGTGAGCGCGCCGGCGGCGACGGCCGCGGCGAACTCACCGACGCTGTGGCCGAGCACGGCGTCGGGGTGGACACCGAGGTCGCCCAGGGTGCGCCACAGCGCGTAGCCGACGGCGAACAGGGCGGGCTGGGCCCAGCCGGTGCGGTGGACGGCCGGGTCCTCGTCGAGGATCAGGTCGCGGACCGAACCGCCCAGGTGGGGGGCGAGTGCGGCGTCGGCCTCGTCGAGGTGGCGGCGGTAGGCGGCGCTGTCGCGGTAGAGGCCGGCGGTCATGCCCGGTTCCTGGGCGCCCTGGCCGCTGAAGAGGAAGCCGATGACCGGGGGGTGCCAGGCCCGGTCCGCGATACCGGCCCGCAGCTGGGCGTCGTCGGCGGCTGCTCTCAGGGCGGTCGCCAGTTCCGCGGTGTCGCGGGCGGTGATCGCGGCCCGGTAGCCCAGGCCCGTCTTGACCTTGTTGCTGGTCCAGCACAGGGCAGCGGCGTCGCCGCGCGGGCGGCGGGCGACGGCCTCGGCCTGACGGGCGAGGTTGCGGCGCAGCGCCTCGGGGGTGTCGCCGGAGACGGTGAACACGCCGACGGGGGCGGCGGTACGGGTACGGCGCGCGGGTGTGCGGCGCACTCGCGGAGCTGCGGCGAGGACGGCGTGGGCGTTGGTGCCGCCCATGCCGAAGCTGCTGACCCCGGCGAGGACTTCTCCGGCCGGGAGCCGCAGGGGCGCCTTGAGCAGGCTCAGGCCGCGCTCGGCGAGCCGGAGCTGGGGGTTCTCGCGGACGGCGTGGCGGCTGGCGGGCACCAGGCGGTGGTGCAGGGCGAGGGCGACCTTGATGAGGCCGGCGATGCCGGCGGCGCCCTCCGTGTGCCCCAGGTTGCCCTTGACGGAGCCGATGGCGCAGGGCTCGGGGCGCCGCACGGCGTGGAGTTCGCCGAGGGCGGCGCACTCGATGATGTCGCCGAGCGCGGTGCCGGTGCCGTGGGCCTCGATGAAGCGGATGCGGTCGGGGGTGACTCCGGCGCGCCGGTAGGCGGCGGCGACGACCTCGCGCTGGGACCACCGGTTGGGGGCGGTGACCCCGTTGCTGCGGCCGTCCTGGTTGACGGCGGAGCCCCGGATGACGGCGTACACGCGCTGCCCGTCGGCGAGCGCGTCCTCCAGTCTGCGCAGGACGACGGTGCCCGCTCCGTCGCTGCGCCCGATGCCGTCCGCGTCGGCGCTGAACGGCTTGCAGCGGCCGTCGGGGGCGGCGAGGCCCATCTGCGCGTAGACGCGGCCGATGGACGGGGTCAGCACGAGGTTGACGCCTCCGGCGAGCGCGGTGCCGCACTCCCCCGCCAGCAGGGAGTTGACGGCCAGATGCACGGCGACGAGGGAGGAGGAACAGGCGGTGTCGACGGCGAGGCTGGGGCCCTTGAGGTCGAGGTGGTACGAGATCCGGTTGGCGGCCATGCAGGAACTGGTGCCGGCGCCGAGCTGGGGGGTGACCCGGGAGTGGTCGGCCATGTGGAGCTGGGCCCACTCGCTGCCCATCGCCCCGACGAAGACCCCCGTGTCGCTGCCGGCGAGGGCGGCCGGGGACTGGCCGGAGTCCTCCAGCGCCCGCCACGCGCACTGGAGGAGCAGCCGGTGCTGCGGGTCCATGGCCGCGGCCTCGCGGGGCGAGACGGTGAAGAAGTCGTTGTCGAAGGTGGCGATGTCCTCGATGAACCCTCCGCGCACGGAGGCGTCGAAGCCGGTCCCCTCGCGCCGCCCGGCGGGCAGTTCGCCGATGCTGTCGCCGCCGCGGACGAGCAGCTCCCAGAAGCTCTCGGCACCGACCGCGCCGGGGAAGACGCAGTCGATCCCGACGACGGCCACCGCGCCGGGGCCCGTCACGGGCGCGTTCCGCCGGCCGGTACCCGGACGCCGCGCGAGGCCAGGTGCCGGGCCAGGGCGGCCACCGTGGAGTGGTCCCAGGCCATGGACGGGTCGACCGGGATGCCGAACTCGTCCTCCACGTCGCCGCAGAGGCTCAGTGCGCACACCGAGTCCATGCCGTACACCGCGAGCGGGACGGTGGGGTCGATGCTTTCGGGCTCCCGGTCCAGGTAGACGGCGAGCCGGTCGGTCAGCCACCCGTACAGCGGGGCAGCCGTGTTGCGCGGCGGCGCGGGCAGGGTCATGCCGGACTCCTTCGGTGCAAGGCCAGGCCGGCCGGGTCAGCCGGGAAGGGGGACGTTGTACAGGTCGTAGCTGCGCTGGTCGCCGAAGCGGGCGAGGACCTCCTGGTGGATCCGGGCCGTGCACTCGGCGGGCACCTCGACTACGGGGGCGCCCAGGCGCCGGGCGATGTGGTGCAGGGCCAGGGCCGCCCAGGCGGGGTCGGCGAGGAAGGGGTCGCGGCCCGCGTCGCTGTGCCGCCACACGCCGAGGACGGCCGCGGCGGCGAGCACCAGGACGTACCGGTCGGTGAGCGTGAACCAGACCGGGCTGACGGGGGTTCCGCCGCCGGGCGGGGGCAGGGCCAGCACCCGGGTGCGCAGGTCCCGCAGCTCGTCGACCAGCTGCCCGGCGAGTGCGCGCAGGGCGCGCTCGACGGGGTTCCGGCCGGTCAGCGTCCCCGCGGTCTCCACGAGGGAGGCGCTGAGGCTGTCGCGGCCGCAGGCCAGCGCCAGCTGCTCGTAGCCGAACGGGGGCAGCGGGGCTCCCGGCTCGAACAGGGCGTCGGAGGCGGGCTGTTCGCGGAACCAGGACCGGGCGGCCAGTGCCGGGAGCTGGGGGATGATCGTGGCCTGGCAGGCGACGGTCCCCGCGTGTCCGAGGCTGACCACGGGCACGTCCCGCAGGTGCTTCTGGAAGACGCCGACGGTGCCGCCCCGGGTGTAGATCTGCGAGCCGAGGACGGTGGACAGGTCGTACATCGTGTCGCTGAGCACGCGCGGCAGCAGCGACTTGACGGCGGCCGAGTAGACGCTGGTCTCGGCCGGGTGCAGGTGCAGGGCGCGGGTGGCGACGACGGCCAGGCAGTCGTAGAACAGCAGGTTCACGAAGGCGTTCGCCAGCGTGGTCGCGGTGTGTTCGGGATCGAGGGGGGCGCCGTGCCCGGGTTTCTGGGTGCGGTCGACGAGGACGGCGGTGCGCAGGCAGGTGTCCACGGCGGCGGCGACCAGGGAGGCCATGAGGGTGCGGCTCATCTGGAAGGACCGCAGGGAGGTGGGCACGCCGCTGCCGAGCGGCCCGAGCAGGGTCTGCTCGGGCACCGGGCAGTCCTCGAACGCGACGGAGTCGAAGTGGCAGCCGCGCATGCCGGTACGGGGGCGGCGGCGGGTGACCCGGTAGCGGTCGGGCGGCAGGGTCCGCGGGTCCAGCAGGAGGGCGGAGTGGCTGCCGCTGCCGGGGCGGTCGTCCGTCCGGCAGAACAGCACGAGGGCGTCGGACCGGTGCAGGTTGTTGACGACGGACTTGGCGCCGCTCACGGACAGGCCGGCCGGGGTGCGGGTGGCGGCCACCTGGCTGCGGACGAAGTCGTTGGTGTGGGCGGTCTCGTGCTGGGCGATGGCCGCTTTGGAACCGGACAGCAGCAGCTCGGCGAGCCAGCCGCGCTGGGTCCCGCTGCCGCTCATCCACACGTCCGACGCGGCCATGAAGGTGCTCATGCCGTAGCCGGCGCCGAGGGCGGCGTCGCGCCGGAAGACGGGGCGCATCACGCGCAGCAGGGTCTCGGCGGAGTCGAAGCGCCCGCCGAGTTCGCGCGGCACGTACTCGGCGTTCAGGCCGAACGCGTCGAGGAGGGCTTCGGCGTCGGCGGACAGCGTGCCGAGCCGGTCGGCGACCAGCAGCTTCGCGTACCCGGTGGGATTGCGGGCGTCCGTGGGGTCTCCCAGCAGGACTTCCAGCTCGGCGGCCCGGTCCCCCGTCGGCGCGCCGGGGGTGCCGGGCCGGGGGTCGAGCGCGAGGGTGCTCACCACGGGAGGTCCTGGGCCCGGCGGGCCGCCGACGCGGGGAGGACGTCGTCGTCGGCCGGCGGGCGGGGGGTGTCCACCAGGGCGCGCACGGCGGGGTCGAGGACTTCGTGGAGGCTGGAGAGGCTGCCCCTCAGGAACAGCTTCCGCATCAGCGCGCGCTGGATCTTGCCGCTCGTGGTGCGGCGCAGGGTGCCGGGCCGGACCAGGACGACGTTGCCGACGGGCACGTCGAAGTCCCGTCCGGCCAGGGTCTGGATCCGGCAGGTCAGGTCCTGGAGCCGTGCCGTGTCGGTGTGGGGGACGCGCACCTCGTGCACGATGACGAGCTGTTCGCGGCCGGTGTCCACGGTGAAGACCGCACCGTGCCCGGCTCCGAGCGCCGGGTCGATCTCGCGGACGGCCCATTCGACGTCCTGGGGGTAGATGTTGCGGCCGTTGAGGATGATGACGTCCTTCAGGCGTCCGGTGACGTACAGCTCGCCGTCCTCGACGACGCCCAGGTCCCCGGTGCGCAGGAATCCGGAGTCGCCGCCCGCCAGGACCGCGTGAAAGGTGTGCGCGGTCTCGGCGGGGCGCCGCCAGTAGCCCTGGGCGACGCTGTCGCCGCGCAGCCAGATCTCGCCCACCCGGCCGCCGGGCAGCGGGCTGCCGCTGACGGGGTCCACGATCCGCAGGTCGAAGTCCTGGTCGACCGGGCCGCTGGAGACCAGGGTGCGGGAAGGTTCGCCGGGCCCGGGGGTGCGCAGTTCGTCGCGTTCGAGGGCGGCCGGGTCGAAGGCGCGGTGGCGGTACGGGGCGCCCGGGGTGGTTCCGGAGACGACGAGGGTGGCTTCGGCGAGTCCGTAGGCCGGGTACATGCTTCCGGGGCGCAGGCCCGCGGCGGCGAACCGGGCGGCGAAGGCGTCGAGGGTGTCGGCGCGGACCGGTTCGGCACCGTTGAGGGCGAGTCGCCAGCCGGAGAGGTCGAGTCCGGCGAGCTGGGCGTCGGTGACCCGCCGCAGGCACAGGTCGTAGCAGAAGTTGGGTCCGCCGCCGATGGTCACCCCGTGTTCGGAGATCATGCGGAGCCAGTTGACGGGCCGTTTGAGGAAGGCGGTGGCGGACATCTGGACGGACGCGGAACCCAGCCACAGGGGGTGCAGCAGGTGCGCGATCAGGCCCATGTCGTGGTAGTGCGGCAGCCAGCTGCCGAACCGGTCGGCGGGTGAGGTGCCGAGCGCCCGTCCGATGGCCGCCTCGTTGGCGAGGAGGTTGCGGTGGCTGACCATGACACCGCGCGGCCGGGAGGTGGAGCCGGAGGTGTACTGGAGGAAGGCCAGGTCGTCGGGGCCGGTCGCGGGCGGTTCCCAGTCCTGTGCGGCCGAGGTCGCGCCGACGACGTCGGAGGCCAGGACGACGGCTTCGGCGCGGGTCTCCATGGCGAGCCACAGGGACACTTCGGCGGCGCTCGCCGCATCGGTGAGGACGAGCCGCGCGCCGGTGTCCTTGATGATCCCGGAGACCCGGTGCAGGCGCTCGCCCCGGTCGCCGGGGAGCGGGGCGGGCACCGCGATGGCGCCCGCGTAGAGGCAGCCGACGAAGGCCTTGAGGAATTCGGGGCCCTGCGGGTGGAGCAGCAGCACCGGCTGGCCCTGGGCACCGTGGGAGCGCAGCCGGACGGCCAGGCTGCGCGCGGCGGCGTCGAGGTCCGCGTACGAGAGCCGTTCCTCGACCGGGCCCGCGGCCGTGTCGCGCAGGAAGATGTGCGCGTCCGCCTCGCCCAGGGCCCGCGCCCGATCCATGATCAGCTCGGTAAACGTTCGGTACTCGGTCAACGTAGGCCCCCTCATGGTGCGCTCGGGGCAGCAGCGGTACGCCCTCGTCCGCTCCCACCTGGGCGCCCGCATCGTCCGTTCCGCGGCTAAAGCGGGGCTTGCAGCGTGCGTGTGCGGGGGTTGCGGCGCCCGGTTCAGGGGGGCACCTGTCCGGAGCCGGGGTGGGTGGCGTGCCTAGCCTGGCCATCGAAAATCAGCCGGGGGAGGGCGTATGCGTTTTCGAATACTGGGGCCGCTGGAGGTCGGCGGGGCCGGGGGGCCGGGGCCGGACTCCGGGGGCTCGAGAAATCTGACACCGCGCGCCGCGAAGATCCGGGTGGTCCTGGCCGCGCTTCTGGTACGGGCGAACGAGATCGTCTCCGTGGACACCCTGATCGACGAGCTGTGGGGCGAGGAGCCGCCCCGTACGGCCACCACCACGTTGCAGGTGTACGTGTCCCAGCTGCGCAAGCTGCTGGACGAGGCGGACGCCGAGTACGGCAGGGACGCGCTGGTGACCCGGGCCCCGGCTACGAACTGCGGCTGGACCCCGCGCAGCTGGACCTCACCGTCTTCCAGGAGCTGTACGAGCGCGGGCAGGAGCGGATGGAGCAGCGCGAGTACGAGGCCGCTTCGCGGCTTCAGCGCCAGGCCCTGGCGCTGTGGCGCGGCCCGCTGCTTTCGGACACCCCGCACGGTCCGCTGCTGGACGGTACGGCGGTACGGCTGACGGAGGTGCGGACGGCGGCACTGGAACAGCGGATCCGGGCCGACCTCCACCTGGGACGGCAGCAGGCCCTCATCGGCGAGTTGCAGTCGGTGGTCGCGGAGTTCCCGCTGCGGGAGGAGTTCTTCGCCCATCTGATGGTCGCCCTGTACCGGTCGGGGCGGCAGGCGGACGCCCTCCAGGTCTTCTCCCGGCTGCGGCGCGGGCTGGTGGAGGAGCTGGGCATCGATCCCGGGCTCGAACTCCAGACGCTGCACCGGCAGATCCTGGGCGGCGACCCCGAGCTGCTGCGGCCGACGGGGGACGGCGGCACAGCCGGGGGCCCGGGGGCGGACCGTGCCCGGATCTCGGTTTCGGGCGCCGCGCCAGGACCGGGACCGGGGACGCCGGACGGCCCCGAGGCCCCGGCCGCGCACCGGCCCGTGGTGGAGCTGCCCCCCGCCGACCGGCTGTTCACCGGACGCGAGGAGGAGCTGGGTGCGCTGGCCTCGCTGCTGGCCGCGCCCGGTGGCCGGATCGTGGTCCTCAGCGGCCAGGTGGGCGTCGGCAAGACCGCCCTGGCCACGGAGGCGGCGCACCGGGCGGGCGAGCGCTTCCCGGGCGGCCGGGTCCTCCTCCGCATGCGGCCCGACGCGCACGAGGGCTGTGACGGCCTGGACGGTGCGGCGGCCGCCGCACGGATCGCCCGGCTGTACGGCGCCGAGGGCGCCCTGCCCGGGGACGCCCTGCCCGGGGACGCCCGCGAGCTGCGGGACCTGCTGCGGAGGCTGACCGGCGGCCGGCGCCTGCTGGTGGTCCTGGACTCGGTGGACCGTGCGGACCAGGTCGAGCCCTTGGCGGCGGCCCTGCCCGAGGCCAGGTTCCTGGTCACCTGCCGGCGGGTGCCGCCCGGGCTGGACGCGCGGGTACTCCACCTCGACGTGCCGACGCCCAGGGAGGCGCGGCGGCTGCTGGTGGCCGCCCGCCGAGGGGCCGACGCGCCGGACGAGGCGGAGGCCGCGGAGATCGCCGACCTGTGCGGGCAGCTCCCGCTGGCGCTGCGCGCCGCCGCCCGCGCCGAACCGTGCGCGGCCGCCCGGTTCCGTGGCGCGGCGGGGCGCCTCGCGGAACTCGACGCGGTGGCGCCCGGCTTCCTGGACCGGCTGGCCACGGCGTACGAAGACGTCGACAGCACGCGGCAGCGGGAGTTCCGGCTGCTGGGACTGCTGCCCGAGGGGCCCTTCGGAACGGAGTCGGCCGCCGCGGTCCTGGGCACGGACGCGGCCGGCGCACGAGCCGCGGTGGCGGAGCTGGTGGCGGCCGGGCTGGTCCGGGAGGAACTGCCGGGCGCCGGTCGCCCGGCGTGCTACCGGCTGTCCGAACCCCTGCGGCTGCTGGCGGCGGACCGGCTCGCCGCGCACGAGTCGGCGGACTCGGTACGAACGGCCACCGGCCGGCTGTGCGCCGCGTACGAGAAGGCGCTGCGCGAGACCTCCGCGGAGGTGGACGGGGCGCACTCCCTGGAGTGGCCCGCCCGGCAACGGCCCGCGTTCGTCGCGATGGTCCGGCAGGCGGCCCGGTCCGGGCTGTGGGAGCAGACCGTACGTCTGGCCGACGCGCTGACCGGTCTGCTGGAGACCCTTGCCGCGTGGGACGACTGGGAGAGCTGCCACCGGCTGGCCCTGGACGCCGCCCATCAGCTGGGCGATCTGCCGGCCCAGGCGCGGTTGCTCCGCTCGCTGGGCGACCGGGCCTGGCAGCGCCGCGAACTGCCGGCCGCCGCCGAACTGTACGAACGGGCCCTGCTGGCCGCCGACATCGCCTCCGACCTGCTCGAACGGAGCCGTGCCCTGACGGGCCTGGCCGATCTGCGGCTGGACGCGGGCGCGGTCGACGGCGCCGCGGCCCTCCTCTCCCCCGCTCTGGACGCGGCCGCGCAGGACCCCCGCGCCCGGTTCGAGGCGCTGCGGGTGATGGGGCTGCTCGCGGTCGAGTGCGGGCGCCCGGCCACCGCGGAGGAGCACTTCGGCCAGTGCCTGTCCGAGGCGGTGGTCCTGGGGGACGCCCGTCTGGAGTCCTATGCCCGGCGCCGGCTGGCGGCCCTGCGCGCCCCGGCCCCGGACTGCTCGGAGGTCCGCCCGGGGGTCTGGCGGCTGCGTTCGGCGGCGTAGGCGGGCGGGGCGGGACCGGCCGGGCGGTGTCCGTTCGTCGGCTACGGCCCGGGTTTAGCGGAGCGCCCTAGCATCCGCGCCATGACGGTCCTGCCTGACGACGGGCTCTCCCTGGCCGCCGAGTTCCCCGACCCGACACATGAGCAGTGGCAGCGCCTGGTAGAGGGCGTGCTGCGCAAATCGGGCAGGGACGCCTCCGGCGACGGCGCGGAAGAAGCATTGTCCACCCAGCTCCAGGACGGGCTCACCGCCCGTCCGCTGTACACCGCGCGCGACAGCCTGCCCGAACCGGGCGCCGTGGGCCTTCCCGGCTTCGCCCCCTTCGTCCGCGGCGGCAGATCCGCGGGCAACGCCGCGAGCGGCTGGGACGTGCGCCAGCGCCTCACGGGCACCGACCCCGCGCGGGTGAACGAGGCCGTGCTCGCCGATCTGGAGAACGGCGGCACCTCGCTCTGGCTCCCCGTCGGCGCCGACGGCATCCCGGTCGGGGGCCTCGCCCCGGCCCTGGCCGGGGTCCACCTGGACCTCGCGCCCGTGGTGCTGGACGCCGGCGCCGCCCACGCGGAGGCGGCACGCGCGTTCCTGGACCTGTGTGCCGAGCGCGGGATGCCCGCCACGTCGGTCCGCGCGAACCTCGGGGCCGATCCGCTGGGCCACGAGGCCCGGACCGGCGAGCCGCTCGACCTCGCCGCCGCCGCCGAGCAGGCCCGGACCATCGCCTCCGGGTATCCCCTGGTCCGTACGCTGACCGTGGACGTCCTGCCGTACCACGAGGCGGGCGGCAGCGCCGCTCAGGAGCTGGGCCTGTCCCTGGCCACCGGGGTCGCCTACCTGCGCGCCCTCACCGAGCACGGCCTGAGCGCGGAAGCGGCCCTGGGCCAACTGGAGTTCCGGTACGCGGCCACCGCCGACCAGTTCCTGACGATCGCCAAGCTGCGGGCGGCGCGCCGGCTGTGGGCGCGGGTCGCCGAGGCATCGGGCGCCCCGGCGGCCGGGGCCCAGCTCCAGCACGCGGTGACCTCACCGGTGATGATGACCCGGCGTGACCCGTGGGTGAACATGCTGCGCACCACCGTGGCCGGTCTGGCCGCCGGGGTGGGCGGCGCGGACGCGGTGACCGTGCTGCCGTTCGATCACGCGCTGGGCCTGCCCGACGCGTTCGCCCGGCGCATCGCCCGTAACACCTCCTCCATCCTGCTGGAGGAGTCCCACCTCGCCCGCGTGATCGACCCGGCGGGCGGCTCGTACTACGTCGAGCGCCTCACCGACGAACTCGCGCACGCCGCCTGGGAGTTCTTCCGGACCGTGGAGCAGGCGGGCGGTCAGGCGGCCGCGCTGCGCTCGGGCCTGGTCGCCGAACGGCTCGCCGCCACCTGGGCCGAACGCCGGAAGGGCCTGGCCGAGCGCCGCGAACCGCTCACCGGCGTCAGCGAGTTCCCCCTCCTGGCCGAGAAGCCGGTGATCCGTGAGCCCGCACCCGCGGCTCCGGTCGGCGGCCTCCCCCGCGTCCGGTGCGACGAGGACTACGAAGCGCTGCGCGCCCGGAGCGACGCCCATCTGGCGGCGACCGGGAGCAGGCCGCGTGTGTTCATCGCCGCGCTGGGCCCGGCGGCGGTGCACACCGCGCGGGTCTCCTTCGCGTCGAACCTGTTCCGGGCGGGTGGCATCGAACCCGTCCACGAGCCGGTGTCCGTCGACCCTTCGACCGTCGCCGAGGCGTACCTCGCGAGCGGTGCGGACGCGGTCTGTGTGTGTTCCAGCGACGCGCTGTACGAGGAGCAGGCCGAGGCGGTCGTCGAGGCGCTCGTCGGGGCGGGTGCGCCGCTGGTGTTCCTGGCCGGCCGCCCACGGGCGTATCGCGGTGTGGACGCGTACGTCTTCGCGGGATGCGATGCGGTCGCCGTACTGGCCCTTGCCCTCGACCGTATGGACGTGACCCATGAGCAGTAGGAACAGCATCCCCGACTTCTCCACCCTGGACCTGGGCTCCCCCGCTCCCGCCGGCTCGGAGGACCTGTGGGAGGCGGCGGTGAAGGAGACCACCGGGTCCGCCCCGGCCGACCTGGTGTGGGAGACCCCGGAAGGCATCGGCGTCAAGCCGCTGTACACCGGGCACGATGTGGAGGGTCTGGACTTCCTCGGTACGTATCCGGGGATCGCGCCGTATCTGCGGGGCCCGTATCCGACGATGTACGTCAACCAGCCGTGGACGATCCGGCAGTACGCGGGTTTCTCGACGGCGGAGGAGTCCAACGCGTTCTACCGGCGGAATCTGGCGGCCGGGCAGAAGGGCCTTTCGGTCGCCTTCGACCTGCCGACGCACCGGGGGTACGACAGCGACCACCCCCGCGTGACGGGCGACGTCGGCATGGCCGGTGTCGCAATCGACTCGATCTACGACATGCGCCAGCTCTTCGACGGCATCCCGCTCGACCGGATGTCGGTCTCGATGACGATGAACGGGGCCGTGCTGCCGGTCCTCGCGCTCTACATCGTGGCCGCCGAGGAGCAGGGCGTACCGCCGGAGAAGCTGGCCGGGACCATTCAGAACGACATTCTGAAGGAGTTCATGGTCCGCAACACCTACATCTATCCGCCGAAGCCGTCGATGCGGATCATCTCCGACATCTTCTCGTACACCTCGCAGAAGATGCCGCGCTACAACTCGATCTCCATCTCCGGCTACCACATCCAGGAGGCCGGGGCGACGGCCGATCTGGAGCTGGCGTACACCCTGGCCGACGGGGTCGAGTACCTGCGCGCGGGGCAGAACGCGGGGCTCGACGTCGACGCGTTCGCGCCACGGTTGTCCTTCTTCTGGGCGATCGGCATGAACTTCTTCATGGAGATCGCGAAGCTGCGCGCCGCCCGGCTGTTGTGGGCCAAGCTCGTGCAGCAGTTCGATCCGAAGAACGCCAAATCACTCTCCCTGCGCACCCACTCGCAGACCTCGGGCTGGTCGCTGACCGCGCAGGACGTCTTCAACAACGTCACCCGCACCTGCGTCGAAGCGATGGCCGCCACGCAGGGCCACACTCAGTCGCTGCACACCAACGCTCTGGACGAGGCGCTGGCCCTGCCCACCGACTTCTCCGCCCGCATCGCCCGCAACACCCAACTCCTCCTCCAGCAGGAATCCGGCACCGGTCGCGTCATCGACCCGTGGGGCGGCAGCGCCTACGTGGAGAAACTGACGTACGACCTGGCGCGGCGGGCCTGGCAGCACATCGAGGAGGTCGAAGCCGCAGGCGGCATGGCCAAGGCCATCGACGCCGGCATCCCCAAGCTCCGCATCGAGGAAGCCGCCGCCCGCACCCAGGCCCGCATCGACTCCGGCCGCCAGCCCGTCATCGGCGTCAACAAATACCGCGTCGAGACCGACGAACAGATCGACGTCCTCAAGGTCGACAACACCTCCGTCCGCGCCCAGCAGATCGAGAAGCTGCGCCGACTGCGCGAGGAACGCGACGAACAGGCATGCCGGGCGACCCTGCACGCGCTGACCGCCGCCGCCGACCGGGGCGACGGCAACCTCCTCGCCCTGGCCGTGGACGCCGCCCGCGCCAAGGCCACCGTCGGGGAGATCTCCGATGCCCTGGAGAAGGTGTACGGCCGGCACGCGGGCCAGATCCGTACGATCTCCGGCGTGTACCGCCACGAGGCAGGCGGATCTCCTCGCGTCGAGCGCACCCGCGCCCTCGTCGGCCGGTTCGAGGAGGCCGAGGGGCGCCGTCCCCGCGTCCTGGTCGCCAAGATGGGCCAGGACGGTCACGACCGGGGCCAGAAGGTGATCGCGACCGCCTTCGCCGACCTGGGCTTCGACGTGGACGTCGGCCCGCTCTTCCAGACCCCGGGCGAGGTCGCCCGGCAGGCGGTCGAGGCGGACGTCCACATCGTGGGCGTCTCGTCCCTGGCCGCCGGCCACCTCACCCTCGTCCCCGCGTTGCGGGAGGCGCTCGCGGCCGAGGGCCGCGAGGACATGATGGTGGTCGTCGGTGGCGTCATTCCGCCCGCCGACATCCCCACGCTCCTCGGCATGGGCGCCACCGCGGTCTTCCCACCCGGGACGGTCATCCCCGACGCGGCCCATGATCTGGTGCAGCGGCTCGCCGCCGAACTCGGTCACGAGCTGTAGCGCTGCCGCCCCCACGACGACTGCCGCTCGCGGTCACCTCGACGGTGACCACGAGCGGCAGTCGCTTTCCGGCGGGAGTCAGGACGCGGTCAGGACCTCGTGGAGGCGGACCGCGAAGGCCGTGGGGTGGGTCTTGAGGCCGTTGTGGCCGCCGGGGACGGATTCCAGCGGGGTGCCCAGGCGGTCCGCCAGATTCCGGGCGCAGCGGTAGGACCAGCTGCGGTCGGAGGGGCGGCCGGCCAGGGGGACGATGCGGGTCGGTCCGGACTTGAGGGCGTCGAGGTCGGCTTCGGACATCAGGTGGTGGCGGTAGGAGCCGATCTCGTGGGCGAGGAAGAACTCGATGTTGGCGAGCTGTTCGGGGGTCATGGGCGCCGGTACGACGTCGGGTTCGGCGTCCTGGGCGGTCACGTCGATGTCGTTGAACCGGGCCATGTGGGCCAGTGCGGGGCCCCAGCCGGAGGTGCGGTAGTCGCTCTCGGCGGCGGCGATCAGGCCGGCGGCCGCCTCCCGGTCGGCGCCCGTGAGCAGGGCCAGTTCGGACGGCTCGTGCGCCGCGTACACCGACACCAGGTCGGGCCGGCGCGCGGTCAGGTGCAGACCGATGACTCCGCCGACGCTGTGGCCGAACAGCAGCGAGGGCCCGTCCGCGAGTGCTTCCATCAGCAGCGCCAGGTCCTCGGTGTGCACCTGCGGGCCCAGTTCGGGGGCGGGGTCGCCCACGGCGGAGCGGGACATGCCGCGCCGGTCGTAGGTGATGACCGTGCAGCGGTCGGAGAGCCGCTCGACGAGGGCCGCGGTGCGGCGCGCGTCGCCACCGCCGCCGTCCATCAGGAACAGCAGCGGGCCGGTCCCGGTCTTCTCGTAGTACAGCTCGGTGCCCGGTACGGACACATGGGCGGTCGTGGTCACCATGCGGGAACTTCCTTGATCGTTACGACCCCGGCGGAGCTGATCCAGCCGGGTCCCTGGGAGAGCAGCAGGACGTGGTCACCGGGTGCGAGCTCGCCGGTGCGCACCAGGTGGTCGAGGGAGATGACCAGGTCGGCGGCGCCGACGTGGCCGACGGAGCGGCCGAAGTCCCAGCTGGAGCGGGACATCGGGAGGCCGAGGGGGCCATGACCGAGAACTCGATCATGCGCCCGTCCTGGTTGATGGGGATGACGCGGGCGATGTCGGAGGCGTTCAGCCCGGCGTCGACCAGCGAGCGGTGCACGATGTCGAGGTCGAACGCGCCGATCCGTTCGACGGTCTCCGCGAGCGACATCTCCCGCTCGTTGAACAGGGCGGCCCGCTCGGCCACGGCCAGCCGTTCGCCCGCCCCGTCCTGCGGCGGCAGCAGCGACTCGTCGCCGCGGTGCCACGCCTCTAGTTCGGGCAGCGTCCCGGAGTTGACCGAGCGCACCTCGGCGAAGCCGTCCTCGCTGCTGAGCACGGCAGCGGCTGCCCCGTCGGCGAGGATGTAGGAGTCGCCGAAGCCGCGCCAGCGGTCGATCAGCGGGGTGGCGAAGTTCTGCGCGGTGGTCAGCAGCGCCGTCTCCACCTCGGCGGCGCCGGTCATCTGCCCGACCGCGACCTCCAGCGCGGCGAGCATGCCGTTGCAGCCCTGCCGGATGTGCAGCGACGGCACCTGCCCGACCCCGAGTTCGCGCAGGACGTACGCGGGCGGATAGGACCCGTCGGGCCCCTGGTAGTAGACGCCGCTGTGTATATGCGACTCGACGTCCTCGGCGTCCAGGCCGGACCGTTCCAGTGCCTGCCGGGCGGCGGTGACCGCCATGTCGAGCGCCGGTATCCCGTCCGACACATGGGTGCCGGTCAGACCGCTCGCCTTGTACACCTCCTCGTCGTAGAGGCCGTCCGCGACCGCGTCCTCGGCACTCGTCCGGCGGGGCAGGAACACCCCGACCGAGCTGATGTACACGCCTTCCACTCTCACGCCATGTCTCCTTGGTGACTCGGCTGTCTATCGGCCGAAGATCTGCTGCTTGATGTGCTGGGCCAGCTCAGCCGAGGTGGGCTGGTCGAAGACGACACCGGGCGGCATGCGCAGCGCGGTGACGTCGTTGAGGGCGTTGCGCAGGGCGAGTGCCGAGAGCGAGTCGAAGCCCATGTCCCGGAACTTGCGGTCGGCGTCGATGGCGTCGCCCGATCCGTGGCCGAGCACGTTCGCCGCGTGTTCCCGTACGAGGTCCAGGAGCAGGGCGTCGCATCCGGCGGCGTCGAGGGCGAGCAGCCGCTGCTTGAAGCCGCCGGCCCCGGCGGGGCCCTCCTTGACGGTGCGTCGGGCCGGTCCGCGGACCAGGCCGCGCCACAGGGCGGGCAGCCGGTCGGCCGCGGCGAGGGCGGCCAGTGCCTCGAAGTCCGGCTCGGCCACGACGACTCCGGCCGCGTTGACCGCCGTCGCGGCCTCCAGCAGCTCCCCGTCGACGGGTCCGGCCGTCCCGGGGCGCCCGGACAGGGCCACGGCCGTGGTCCCGCCGCTGCGCAGCACCCGCGCCCAGGCTTCCAGGAAGGCTCCGGTGGCCCCTTCCTCCTCGGAGAGCATGACGTAGGCGGCGTCGGGCCCGGCCGCCCCGCGCAGTGCCTGGGCGGTACGGGCCGCGTGGGCCGCCTCCGCCGATGCGTCCGTGTTCGGGTCCACGGCGTGGACGACGGCGATGACCGGGTGGGCCGGGGGAACTGCGGCGAGGGCGTCCGCCAGGGCCGTCGGGTCGGCCGGGGCCACGGTCACCCGGGCGCCGGCGGCGGTGAGCCCGGCTTCGAAGTCCGCCGTGTCCCGCGCGCCGACCAGCAGCAGGTTCCGCACTCCGTGCCGTTCCGCCAGCCGGCGGGCGTACGGCTCGGCCTGCCGGCCGACGACGAGGACCGTGCCCTCGGGGTCGTACGCGGGCCAGGTGCCGGCGACCGCCGGGGCGAGCCGGGGCACCTTGAGGGTGCTGCGGCGCAGGGCCAGCTGGTCGTGGCCCGCGGCGATGGCCTTGACCAGGGAGCGCCACGACGCCTTGCTCCCGTCGGTGTCGGCCAGGACGAAGCGGTCCGGGTCCGTCTCCTGGGCGGCGCGGATCAGGCCCCATACCGCCGCGGCGGCGGGGTCGCCGCCCTGCGGTGCCGAGGCCGCGGTGGCGTCCTTGGTGAGGAACACCAGCCGGGAGCCGGCGAACCGGGTGTCCGCGAGCCAGGTGCGGACGCGCTGTGCCGCCTCTTCCACGCCCCGTCGTACGGATGTGGCGATGTCTCCGTCGGCGGTGGCCGCCACGGACACCAGGACGACGTCGGGCGCGGGTGCGCCCTCCGCCTCGATCCGGGCCGCCAGGGCGTCCAGGCCGGGGTGGGCCTCGGCATAGGTGCCCGCGGCCATGAGCCCGGAGCGGGCCCGGAAGACGTCCTCGCCGACCACCGCCCAGCTGTGCGGGGCCGCTTCGGCCACCGGGGCGGGCTTCTCGTCGGTCCATTCGACGGTGTACTGGCCGCCGCGCTGGGCGAATGCCGCCTGCCGGATCCGGTCGTCGGCCCTGGTCCCGTCGTCGGCCCCGGTCTCCAGCAGCAGCGCGCCGACGGTGGCGACGGGCGCCCCGCTGCCGTCCGCGATCTCGACGGCGACGCCGAGGGGTTCGTCGGCGGTGGGCCTGACGCGCACGCGCAGGGTGGTGGCGCCGACGGCGTGCAGCGTGACGTCGCGCCACCGCACCGGGGTGGCCCCGGCCGGGAGACCGGTCAGGACGGCGGAGCCGAGCGCCGCCTCCAGCAGGGCGGGATGCAGGGCGTACCCCGCCGGGTCGTGCCCCTCGCCGGAGACGATCTCGGCGTACAGCTCTCCGTCCCGCCGCCAGGCCGCCCGTATGCCGGGCAGCGGACCCGCGTCGAGCGGTTCGGCGTCGAGCGGCGGCCAGACCTCCAGGTCCCAGCCCGGGGCGGGCTCTTCGGCGGCCAGGACGGCCGTGGCGTGCCGGGTCCAGGCGGTGCCGGGAGCCCTGCCCTCGCGGCGGGAGTGCACGGACAGCCTGCGCAGCCCGTCGTCCTCCGGCTCTCCGACCTCGACCCGCAGCTGCACGCCGCCCCTGCGGGGTACGACGAGGGGTTCGTGGAGCGTGAGTTCGTCCACCCGGCCGGTGCCCGCCTCCTCGCCGGCCCGCAGGGCCAGCTCCAGGAACGTGGCACCGGGCAGGGTCTCCGCGTCGCCGAGCCAGGGCTGGGCGGTGAGGGAGAGGCGCCCCGTGTAGAGCAGTGATCCGGAGCCCGGCAGCTCGACCGCCGCGCCGAGGAGCGGGTGCGGGACCGCACCGGGGCCCAGGTCGGAGACGGTGGGGGCGGCGGCGCGGGAGGCGGAGAGCCAGTAGTGCTGACGCTGGAAGGGGTAGGTGGGCAGGTCGACCGGGTGGGTGACCTCGGGAAGCTGCGGGGTCCAGTCGACGGGGACGCCGTGGGCCCATGCCTGGCCGAGGGAGAGCAGGAACCGTTCCAGGCCGCCCTCGTCCCGGCGGAGCGACGGCACCGCGAGCGCGGCGACCGCGCCGGCGGCCTCGAAGGTCTCCTGGAGGCCGATCGTCAGGACCGGGTGAGCGCTCGACTCGATGAACGTGGTGAAACCGTCAGCGAGCAACTTCCACGTCGTCTTCTCGAACTCGACCGTCTGACGCAGGTTCCGGTACCAGTACTCCGCATCCAGTGCCGCGCTGTCGATCACTTCGTTCGTGACGGTGGAGTAGAACGGGATCTCCGGTATCCGGGGAGCAACCGGCGCCAACAGCTGCGCCAGCTCGGCCTGGATGGACTCCACATGCGGGGAGTGCGAGGCGTAGTCCACCGCGATACGACGCGAACGCACCCCGTCCACGTCGAGCACCGCGACCAGCTCGTCCAGGGCGCTGTCCGTGCCCGAGACCACCGTGGACGACGGGCCGTTGACCGTGGCCACACCCAGGTCGTCCGCCCATCGCGTCAGATACGGGCGCACCGCGTCGGCGGGCAGCGCGACCGAGAGCATCCCGCCCCGGCCGGCCAGGGCCTTGATCGCCCGGCTCCGCAACGCCACCACCAGCGCGCCGTCCTCCAAGGACAGCGCACCCGACACGACAGCCGCCGCGATCTCACCCTGCGAGTGCCCCACCACCGCGTCCGGGACCACCCCGTAAGAACGCCATACTTCGGCGAGGGAGACCATCACCGCCCACAACGCGGGCTGGATCACGTCCACCCGCTCCAGCAGGCCCTCCGGATCGCCTTCCAGCAGTACCGGCAGCAGATCCCAGTCCGTGTGCACGGACAGGGCACGCGCGCAGTCCTCCAGGCGAGCCCGGAACGCCGGCGACGCCTCGAACAGGCCCGCCGCCATCCCGATCCACTGCGAACCCTGACCCGGGAAGACGAACACCGTGCGGCCCGTGACCGCCTCACCCGTCACCACCGAGCCGGCCGCATCGCTCCCGGCCAGTGCGCCGAGACCCGCAAGAAGCTCTTCGCGCCCACGGCCGAGCACCACGGCCCGGTAGTCGAAACGCTCACGCGAGTCGACCAGGGCGGCAGCCACCGCCCCGACCGGCTCCTGCGGATTGCGCTCGACGAAGCCCGCGAGCCGCACGGCCTGCTCGCGCAGAGCCGCCGGGCTCTTCGCGGAGACCACCCACGGCACATCCGCCGGCGCCTCCGTCTCGACCCGGGACTCCAGCTCCGGGCCTGCTCCAGGATCATGTGCGCGTTCGTGCCCGAGATACCGAACGACGACACGGCCGCGCGGCGCGGGCGGTCCACCTCGGGCCACGGCCGCTGCTCGGTCAGCAGCTCCACCGATCCCTGGGACCAGTCCACGTGCGACGTCGGCGCGTCCACCCCCAGGGTCTGCGGAAGGATTCCCTCCCGCAGGGCCAGCACCATCTTGATGACGCCGGCGGCGCCGGAGGCGGCCATGGTGTGGCCGATGTTGGACTTCAGCGAGCCGAGCCACAGCGGCTGGTCGGCCGAGTGCTCCTGCCCGTACGTCGCGAGCAGCGCCTGCGCCTCGATCGGGTCGCCGAGCTTGGTCCCCGTACCGTGCGCGTCCACGACGTCGACGTCCGTACCCGTCAGGCCCGCATTGGCCAGCGCCTGGCGGATCACGCGCTGCTGGGAGGGGCCGTTGGGTGCGCTGAGCCCGTTGCTCGCACCGTCCTGGTTGACCGCCGAACCCTTGATCAGGGCGAGCACCGGGTGGCCGTTGGCCTGGGCATCGGACAGCCGCTCCAGCAGCAGGACGCCCGCGCCCTCGCCCCACGCCGTCCCGTCGGCCGCGTCCGCGAACGCCTTGATGCGGCCGTCGGTGGCCAGGCCGCGCTGGCGGCTGAACTCGGTGAACATGCCGGGCGTGGCCATCACCGAGACGCCGCCCGCGACGGCGAGCGAGCACTCTCCGCCGCGCAGGGACTGCGCGGCCTGGTGCAGGGCGACCAGCGAGGAGGAGCAGGCCGTGTCCACGGTGATCGCGGGGCCTTCGAGGCCGAGGAAGTAGGCGAGGCGGCCGGATATGACACTGGTGGTCTTGCCGGTGAGCAGCAGGCCGTCGACTCCTTCCGTGGCCTCGTGCATGAGGGAGCCGTACTCCTGGAAGAGTGCGCCGACGAACACCCCGGCCTGGCTGCCCTGGACCGACTCCGGCGGGATGCCCGCGCGTTCGAACGCCTCCCAGGCGGTCTCCAGCAGCAGGCGCTGCTGCGGGTCCATGGCAAGCGCCTCACGCGGCGAGATCCCGAAGAAGTCGGCGTCGAACTCGGCCGCCTCATAGAGGAAGGAGCCCTTGCGGACATAGCTCTTGCGGGAGCGGTCGGGGTCGGCGTCGTACAGGGCCTCCAGGTCCCAGCCGCGGTCGTCGGGCAGGTCGGCGGCGGTGCCGGCGCCCGCGGCGAGCAGTTCCCACAGTTCCTCGGGCGAGGACACCCCGCCGGGCAGCCGGCAGCCGAGGCCGATGATGGCTATGGGGTCGTCGGCGGTCCCGGCGCCGTCGGTCGGCGGGCCCTGGCGTACGGCCGCCGGGGCCGCGGTCGTGTCCTCGACGCCGAGCAGGCCGCGCAGGTGGGCGACCATCGCGTCCGGGGTCGGATGGTCGAAGACGGCGGTGGCGGACAGGCGCAGCTTGGTCGCCTCACCGAGCCGGTTGCGCAGTTCGACGGAGGAGAGGGAGTCGAAGCCGAGCGTCTTGAACTTGCTGTCGGGGCGGATCGACGCCGGGGAGGAGTGCCCCAGCACGGTCGCCGCGTTGGTCCGTACGAGGTCCAGCAGGGCCCGGTCCAGGTCGCTGCCGGTGAGTCCGGCGAAGCGGTCACCGGCAGCCCCGGCGGCGGCCGACGCGGCGGCCCGGCGCGCCGTACGAGCGCGGACGAGCCCGGAGAGCACGGGCGCCAGCGAGCCGCGGTCGGCCTGGGTGCGCAGCCGGGCGAGGTCGAGACGGGCCGGGACCAGGGCGGCGCCGGGGTCGGCGAGCGCCCGGTCGAAGAGGGCCAGCCCCTCGGCCGAGCCGAGCGGCACCAGACCGGCCCGCGTCATGCGGGCCAGGTCGGCCTCGTCCAGGTCACCGGTGAGTTCGCTGCGCTGGTCCCAGAAGCCCCAGGCCAGCGAGGTGGCGGGGAGGCCGGCGGCCCGGCGGTGCGCGGCGAGGGCGTCGAGATAGGTGTTGGCGGACGCGTAGTTGGCCTGGCCTGCGCCTCCGATGGCCCCCATCACGGAGGAGAAGAGGACGAAGGCGGCGAGGTCGGTGTCGCGGGTGAGTTCGTGCAGGTGCCAGGCGGCGTCGGCCTTGGGCCGCAGGACGGTGTCGATGCGCTCGGGGGTGAGCGCCGTGACCGTGCCGTCGTCGAGGACGCCCGCGGTGTGAATGACCGCGGTGAGGGGGTGGTCGGTCGGGACGGTGGCCAGGAGGGCGGCGAGGGCGTCGCGGTCGGCGGTGTCGCAGGCGGCCAGGGTGACGGTCGCGCCGAGGGCTTCCAGTTCGGCCCGCAGCGTGTCGGCCCCGGGGGCGTCCGCGCCCCGGCGGCTGGTCAGGAGGAGGTGGCGGGCCCCGTACGCGGTGACCAGGTGGCGGGCGAAGAGCGCGCCGAGGGCACCGGTGCCGCCGGTGACCAGGACCGTTCCCTCGGGGTCGAGTGCGGGCGGCACGGTCAGCACGATCTTGCCGACGTTCTGCGCCTGGCTCAGGAACCGGAAGGCCTCCGGGGCCCGGCGGATGTCCCAGGCCCGGACCGGCGAGTGGTGCAGTGCGCCCGACTCGAAGAGGGCGACGATCTCGGTCAGCATGTGCCGGAACCTCTCGGGGTCCCGGTGCGCGACCTCGATCAGGTCGAACGCCTGGTAGGCCACCCCGGGATGGGCGGCGGCGACCTCGTCCGCGTCGCGGATGTCGGTCTTGCCCATCTCCACGAAGCGCCCGCCGCGCGGCAGCAGCCGTAGCGAGGCGTCCACGAACTCCCGCGCCAGGCAGTCGAGTACGACGTCCATGCCGCGGCCGTCCGTCGCCTCCCGGAACCGGTCCTCGAAATCGAGGGTGCGCGAGGAGGCGATGTGGGCGTCGTCCAGGCCGGAGGCCCGCAGCGCGTCCCACTTGGTGGGTCCGGCGGTGCCGTAGACCTCGGCGCCCAGGTGGCGGGCGAGCTGCACGGCCGCCATGCCGACTCCGCCGGCGGCGGCGTGTACGAGAAGGGTCTCGCCGGACCGCAGCCCGGCGAGTTCGACCAGGCTGTGGTAGGCGGTGCCGAAGACGATGGGCATGGCGGCCGCGTCCTCGTACGACCACTGGTCGGGGATACGTACGACGAGCCGGTGATCCACGACCGATACGGGTCCGAAGGAGCCGGGCAGCATGCCGGTGACCCGGTCGCCGACGGCGAGACCGGTGACGTCCGCGCCGGTCTCGGTGATCACACCGGCGCCCTCGGTGCCCATGGACGCCTCGCCCGGATAGACGCCGAGCGCGATCAGCACGTCACGGAAGTTGAGCCCGGCGGCCCGGACCGCGACCCGCACCTCCAGCGGCCCGAGCGGGGCGGCCGCCTCGGCGCCGGTCACCAGGGTGAGGGCCTCCAGGGTGCCGCGGGCGGTGACGTCCAGGTGCCAGGGCTCGTCCCCGGCCGGCGGGAGCAGGATGTCGGCGCGCCCCGCCGCACGGGCGAGGCGCGGGACGAGCACCTTGCCCGCGCGCAGGGCGAACTGCGGCTCGCCGCCGCCGAGTGCGGCCGTCAGGGCCGTGGCGGACGCCGGGTCCTCGTCCATGTCCACGAGGACGAAGCGCCCGGGGTTCTCCGTCTGGGCGGTGCGCAGCAGACCCCAGACGGGTGCGTACGCCGGTGCCTCGGGCGCGGTCGCGGAGTCCGTCGCGACGGCCCCGCGCGTCACGACGACCAGGCGGGCGTCGGCGAACCGGTCCTCGGCGAGCCACTGCTGTACGGCGGTGAGCACCTGGTGGACGGCGGCCCGGGCGGCGTCCGGCGTGCACCGGTCGTCCGTCTCGCCCGGGGTCAGGAACAGCAGGGCGTCGGTGGAGTCCCCGTCCGTCCACGCGTCGCGGAGAGCGGTGAGGTCCGCGTGCCGGGTGGCCCGTACGGAAGCGGGCCCGGCCCCGACGACGGCGAACGGCCGCGCGTCGGCGTCCTGGGCGGCATGCGCCGGGGTCCAGTCCAGGTGGAACAGCGCGTCGTCGGCGCCACCGGGACCCTGCCCCAGCTGGGCAGGGGCCACCTCTCGGAGTGCGAGGGAGGTGATGGTGGCGACGGGTTGTCCGGTGGTGTCGGTGATGTGGAGGGTGATGCTGTCGGTGTGGGCGGGGGTGATGTGGACGCGGACGGTGGTGGCGCCGGTGGCGTGGAGGTGGATACCGGACCAGGCGAACGGGAGACGGGGGCGGGCAGTTCGGTGCCGGGGGTGAGGAGTGCGGTGTGGAGGGTGGCGTCGAGGAGGGCGGGGTGGATGCCGAAGGTACCGGCGTCGCTGTGCTGGTCCTCGGCGAGCGCGACCTCGGCGAAGACCTCGTCGCCATTGCGCCATGCGGCCTGGACGCCCTGGAACGCGGGCCCGTACTCGTAACCGGCTGCCGCCAGCTCCTCGTACAGCGCGCTCGTGTCCACCCGGACCGCCCCGGCCGGGGGCCACACTCCATCGGCCGGTGCGCCGGGGACGCCGCCGTGGCCCAGCTCGCCGGTGGCATGGCGGGTCCAGAGGGTGCCCTCGGTGTCGGGGCGGGAGTGGATGCCGATGCTGCGGCGGCCGTGCTCGTCGGGCTCACCGACCTCGACGCGCAGGAGGACGGCGGTGGAACCGGCGAGGACGAGGGGGGCTTGCAGGGTGAGTTCTTCGACGGTGTCGCAGCCGGTCTCGTCGGCCGCGTGCAGCGCGAGGTCGACAAAGGCGGTGCCGGGCAGCAGGACCGTGCCGGAGACGGCGTGGTCGGCGAGCCACGGGTGCGACTTCAGCGAGAGCCGCCCGGTGAGGACGGTGCCGTCGGAGCCGGCCAGGTCGACGACGGCACCCAGGAGCGGGTGCGCGGCGGTGGTGAGCCCGGCCGTGGACACGTCGCCGGTCGTCTTGACGGGGTCGAGCCAGTAGCGGGTGCGCTGGAAGGGGTAGGTGGGGAGGTCGAGCGGGTGCTGGGGCTCGGGGAGGGCTGTGGACCAGTCGACGGGGACGCCGTGGGTCCATGCCTGACCGACGGACAGCAGGAACCGTTGCAGGCCGCCTTCGTCCCGGCGGAGTGACGGCACCGCGAGCGCCGTGGTCGCGTCGGCGGCCTCGAAGGTCTCCTGGAGGCCGATCGTCAGGACCGGGTGAGCGCTCGATTCGATGAACGTGGTGAAGCCGTCCGCGAGCAGGGCCCGGGTCGTCTTCTCGAACTCGACCGTCTGGCGCAGGTTTTGGTACCAGTACTCCGCGTCCAGGATCGCGTCCTCGACCACCTCGTTCGTGACGGTCGAGTAGAACGGAATCTCCGGTACCCGGGGAGCAATCGGCGCCAGAAGCTCGGCCAGCTCCTCTTGGATGGACTCCACATGAGGAGAGTGCGAGGCGTAGTCCACCGCGATACGCCGCGAACGCACCCCGTCCTTGTCGAGCACCGCGACGAGTTCGTCCAGGGCGCTGTCCGTACCAGAGACCACGGTGGATGAGGGGCCGTTGACCGTGGCCACACTCAGGTCGTCCGGCCACCGCGTCAGGTACGAGCGGACCGCGTCGGCGGGCAGCGCGACGGACAGCATGCCGCCCCGGCCCGCCAGGGCGATGATGGCCCGGCTCCGCAACGCCACCACCAGGGCGCCGTCCTCCAAGGACAGCGCACCCGACACGACAGCCGCCGCGATCTCGCCCTGCGAGTGCCCCACGACCGCGTCCGGGACGACCCCGTAGGAGCGCCATGCTTCGGCGAGGGAGACCATGACCGCCCACAACGCGGGCTGGATCACGTCCACCCGCTCCAGCAGACCCTCCGGATCACCCTGGAGCAGCACCGGCAGCAGATCCCAGTCCGTATGAACCGACAGAGCACGCGCACAGTCCTCCAGGCGAGCCCGGAACGCCGGCGACGCCTCGAACAGACCCGCCGCCATACCCACCCACTGCGAGCCCTGACCCGGGAACACAAACACCGTGCGACCCGTGATCGCCTCGCCCGATGCACCGGCATCCGCGCGCAGGGCGTCAAGCAGTTCCTGACGGCTACTGCCGACCACAACCCTGCGCTGCCCGAACACCGTGCGGTGCGCGGCCAGAGCGGTCGCGACGGCACTCGGCGCGAGCGCGGGGGCACCCTCCACGAACTCCGTCAGCCGGGCCACCTGATCACGCAGGGCCTCCTCAGTCCGACCGGACACCATCCACGGCACCACACCACCCGCAGAAACCTCCGGCAGCAACGCCTCCGGAGCCTGCTCCAGGATCATGTGCGCGTTCGTGCCCGAGATCCCGAACGACGACACAGCCGCACGACGCGGGCGGTCCACCTCGGGCCACGGCCGCTGCTCGGTCAGCAGCTCCACCGCACCCTGGGACCAGTCGACGTGCGACGTGGGGTCGGTTACGTGCAGGGTCTGCGGGAGGATTCCCTCGCGCATCGCCATGACCATCTTGATCACACCACCGACACCGGCAGCGGCCATGGTGTGCCCGACATTCGACTTGAACGAGCCCAGCCACAGCGGCTGTTCGGGGGCGTGCTCCTGCCCGTACGTCGCGAGCAGGGCCTGCGCCTCGATCGGGTCACCGAGCTTGGTCCCCGTACCGTGCGCCTCCACCGCATCGACGTCCGTACCGCTCAGCCCGGCATTGGCCAGCGCCTGGCGGATCACCCGCTGCTGCGAGGGGCCATTCGGCGCGCTGAGCCCGTTGCTCGCACCGTCCTGATTGACCGCCGAACCCCTGATCACCGCAAGGACCGGGTGACCGTTGGCCTGGGCATCGGACAGCCGCTCCAGCAGCAGGATGCCCGCGCCCTCGCCCCACGCCGTCCCGTCCGCACTCGCGGAGAACGCCTTGCACCGGCCGTCCTGCGACAAACCCTGCTGCCGCGAGAACTCCACGAACATCCCCGGCGACGACATCACCGTCGCACCACCCGCCAGGGCAAGCGAGCACTCACCCCGTTGGAGCGCCTGCGCCGCCAGATGAAGGGCCACCAGGGAGGAGGAACAGGCCGTGTCCACGGTCAGCGCCGGGCCTTCCAGGCCCAGGGTGTAGGAGATACGGCCCGAAGCGACACTCGCCGTATTACCGGTAAGGAGGTACCCCTCCGTCCCCGGCACCGGCTCCGCCAGACGCGGACCGTACTCCCCCGTCATCGCACCGACAAAGACACCCGTTCGGCTGCCCTTGAGCGACTGCGGAACAATCCCCGACCGCTCCAGCGCCTCCCACGACGTCTCCAACAGCAAACGCTGCTGCGGATCCATCGCCAACGCCTCACGCGGCGAAATCCCGAAGAACTCCGCGTCGAACCCGTCCGCCCCTGCAAGAAGCCGCCATAACGCAGGTACGACTTCCCCGACACTCCACGCTCGGCGTCGTACAGACCCTCGGCATCCCAGCCACGATCCTCCGGCCAGTCCCCGATCGCATCCCGGCCTTCAGCGACCAGCCCCCACAACCCCTCCGGCGACACCACCCCACCCGGATACCGGCACGCCATACCCACAATCGCCAACGGCTCGTCGGAGCCGGAGACGGAAGCGGCGTCGGGGAGGTCGAGCGCATCGGTGGCGCCGAGCAGCGCCGTCACGATGTGGCGGGCGAGAACGGCGGGGGTCGGGTAGTCGTAGACGAGCGAGGACGGCAGAGCGATGCCGAGATCGGCGGCCAGGCGGCTGCGCAGCTCGACGGACGACAGGGAGTTGTGGCCCAGTTCCTTGAAGGGCAGGGCAGGGTCGAGCACGTCGGTCGCGTCGTACTCCAGCACATCTGCGGTGTGGCGGCAGATGAGGTCGGCGATCAGCGACTCCCGCTGCTTCTCGTTCAGCCCGCGCAGCCTGCCGGCCCAGGTCGTCCCGTCCGCCTCGGCCTCGTCGGCCTCCTGCTGCGGGGCGGAGGCGGAGGCGGAGGACGCCTGGGGGGCGTCGGGGACGTCGATCCAGTAGCGCTTGCGCTGGAAGGCGTAGGTGGGGAGCTTGACCCGGTTCCCACCCGGCAGGAGAACGCCCCAGTCGACGTCGGTCCCGCTGGAGTAGGCGGCTGCCAGGGCCCGGAGCAGTGTTCTGGCCTCGTCACGCTCGCTCTTGAGTGCGGAGGCGGCGGTGGGAGTGTCGAGGGTGTTCTGAACGAGGGACGTCAGGACCGGGTCCGGCCCGAGTTCGAGATACGTGGTGATGCCCTGGGCGTCCAGGGTGCGGATGCCGTCGTGGAAGCGGACCGCCGCACGAATCTGGCGCGCCCAGTACGCGGGGCTGGTCAGCTCGTCCGCGACCTGGCCGGTCACGTTCGATATGACCGTGATCCGGGGTTCGTTGAACGTGAGGGAGCCGATCGTCTCCTCGAACTCCGCCAGGGCCGTGTCCATGTGCGCGGAGTGGAACGCGTGCGAGACCGTGAGGCGCTTGACCTTGACCCCACGGCCACGGAACAGCTCCTCCAGGCCCCCGACCGCGTCCGCGTCACCGGACACGACAACCGCTGCCGGGCCGTTCACCGCAGCCAGCGAAACGCCCTCAACCAGTTCGGGCAGAACATCGGCTTCCGGGGCGGCGATCGCGAGCATCGCCCCGCCCGCACGGGCGGCCTGCATCAGCCGGCCCCGTACCGCGACCAGCGCACACGCGTCCTCCAGCGAGAACACCCCCGCCGCGTACGCGGCGCTCACCTCACCGATCGAGTGACCGATCAGCGCATCGGGGCGCACGCCGAACGACGAAACCAGCGTGAACAGGGAGGATTCCAGCGCGAACAGCGCGGCTTGGGTGAACCGGGTCTGATCCAGTACCGGATCGCCCTCGAACACCACGTCCTTCAGCGACCGGCCGAGATATCGGTCCAGGTACGAGCACGCCTCATCGAACGCTTGGGCGAACACCGGGAACGCCTCATACAACTCACGCCCCATCCCCGCCCGCTGGCACCCCTGCCCGGTGAACAGGAATGCCGTGCCCGCAGCGCCTGCCGCGCCCGCAGTACGAACCTTCTCCAAGCCAGCGATTAGCTCTTCGCGGTCCGCGCCCACCACCACCGCGCGGTGTTCGAAGACCGTGCGCGAGGAGACCAGCGCATACCCGACATCGAGCAGCGACGACTCAGAATCGCGTACGAACTCGGCAAGCTTGTCCGCCTGCGCGCGCAGCGCCTCCGCACTCCGCCCCGACACCACCCACGGAACCAGCCCCGGCTCCACACCCTGCGCCACAGGAGCCCGCTCGGGTGCCGGCCGCAGAATCAGGTGGCAGTTCGTCCCACCCATCCCGAACGACGACACACCCGCAACACGAGAGGCCCCCTCCCAGACGCCCGCCTCCGTCTGCACCCGCAGATTCAGCCCGTCCAAATCAATCGCGGGATTCGCGGACTCGAAGTTCAGACTCGCCGGCACCACCCCATACCGCACCGACAACGCGGCCTTGATCAGACCGACAATCCCCGCCGCGCCCTCCAAATGCCCGACGTTCGTCTTCGCCGACCCCACCACCAACGGCCCGGAACGCCCCGGCGCATTCCCCAGCACCATCCCCAAAGCCGCCGCCTCGACCGGATCACCCAACGCCGTCCCGGTCCCGTGCAACTCCACGTAACCGACCTCGCCCGGCGCCACCCCCGCCCGCTCACACGCCAGCCGCAACACCCCGGCCTGACCCTCCACACGCGGAGCCGTCAGACCATCCCCACCCCCATCATTGTTGACCGCACCCCCCGCGATCACACACACCACATCATCACCATCAGCGACCGCATCCTCCAGCCGCTTCAGAACAACAAGACCCCCACCCTCACCCCGCACATAACCATTCGCCCGACCATCGAAAACAAACGCACGCCCATCCGGCGACAACCCACCGAACTTCGACACCGCCACCGAAGACTCCGGCGCCAGCATCAAATTCACCCCACCCGCCAACGCCAACGACACCTCACCACGACGCAACGCCTCACACGCCTGATGAACCGCCACCAACGCCGACGACTGACCCGAATCCACCACCAACGACGGACCCGTCAAACCCAACAGAAACGACACCCGATTCGCGATCACACTCCGCGCAAGACCCGTCGACGTGAAAGCACCAATCCCCTCCACACCACCCCGCCGCGCCAAAACCGCGTAATCGTCCGCCATCGCCCCCACGAACACACCCGCGGCAGACCCCCGCACCGAACCCGCCACCACACCGGCGTCCTCGAACGCCTCCCACGCCAACTCCAACACCAACCGCTGCTGCGGATCCATCGCCACAGCCTCACGCGGCGAAATACCAAAAAACCGCGCGTCAAAACCATCAACCCGACTCAAAAACCCCGCACGCCGAGCCACCGACTTCCCCACCACCGACGGATCGGGATCATAAAAACCCTCCCCGTCCCAACGGTCCGAAGGGACCTCGCCCACCGCATCGAGCCCACCGACCAGCCCTTCCCAAAACTCCCCCGGCCCACCCTCGGCACCCGGGAAACGGCACGACATTCCGACAACGGCAATGGCCATGGACTCGTTCATCTGGTTCAGCCTCGATCCGTGTTCATGAGCGAGTCCACATAGCTCGCCAGCGCTTCGAAAGTGGGGTGGTCGTAGACGACCGTGGCGGGCAGGTCGACACCGGTCGACTCCATGACCTTGTTCCGCAGGTCGACCGCCATCAGGGAGGTGAAGCCGAGTTCCAGCAGCGGGGTTTCGACGTTCACCTCGGACGGCGAGTCGAGGCCCATCACCTCGGCCGCGACCTCCAGAACGGCGGCCAGGATGAGCGCGGGGCGGTCCGCCGCCGGAGCCGCCGCCAGGCGGGCCGCGGTGGACGGTGCGCTGTCCTCGGGGGCCTCGTCCGCAAGCACCCGTACGGCGGTGTCGGTGCCGGAGCGCCCGGGACCGGCGGTGACCCGGGGCGCGACCTCGTCGAGCCAGTACCGGCGGTGCTGGAAGGCGTACGGGGGAAGGGCGACCGTACGGGGGCGGAGCCGGCCGTCGCGGCCGGCCAGTGCACGGAACGGCCGCCGACGTGCAGGCGGGCCAGGGCGGCCAGGAAGGCGAGGGGTTCGTCCTGGTCGCGGCGGGCCAGGGCGATGACACCGGCGCGGGCGCTGTCGGGGGTGTCCGCGAGGATCTCGGTGATCATCGAGGTCAGGACGCTGTCCGGGCCGGCCTCCAGGAAGGTGGCGACGCCCAGTTCGGCCTGTCGGCGGATGCCGGAGGCGAAGCGGACGGGGCGGCGGACGTGGTCGGCCCAGTAGCCGGGGGTGAGGAGTTCGTCCCCGGCGACGTCCCCGGTGAGGTTGGAGACGACCGGAATGGTCGGCCGCTGGTAGATGAGCTGCTGGGCCACGGTCTCGAATTCGGCGAGCATCCCCTCCATGTGCGGGGAGTGGAAGGCGTGGCTGACCTTGAGCAGCTTGGTGCGGCGGCCCTGCGCGGTGAAGGCGGCGCCGATCTCCCGTACGGCTTCCGGATCACCGGAGAGCACGACGGAGGAGGGGCCGTTCTCGGCGGCGAGGGAGACCTCGTGCTCCCGGCCCGCGAGGAGCGGTTCCGCTTCGGCGGCGGTCGCCTCGACGGCCAGCATGGCGCCGCCCCCGGGCTGGGCCTGCATGAGGCGGCCGCGGGCGGCGACGAGGGCCGCCGCGTCGGACAGCGACCAGACACCGGCGACATGGGCGGCCGCGAGTTCGCCGACGGAGTGGCCGGAGACGAAGTCCGGGGTGACGCCGAAGTGTTCGAGGAGGCGGTACAGGGCCACCTCGACGGCGAAGATGCCCGCCTGGGTGTACGCGGTCTGGTGGACGAGTTCGCCGTCGACCGCCGGGTCGTCGCCGAGGAGCACCGTACGCAGCGGGATGTCGAGGTGGCGGTCGAGCTCCGCGCAGACCTTGTCGAAGGCCTGGGCGAACGCGGGGAAGCGGGCGTACAGCTCGCTGCCCATCCCGGGCCGCTGGGAGCCCTGCCCGGAGAACACCACGGCCAGCGGCGCCTTGGCGGCCGGGTCGGGGGCGCCCTTGGTGAGGCCGGCGGCACCGGTGCCGCGGGCGAGCTTCTCCAGGCCCTGGATCAGCTGGGCGGGCTCGCTGCCGACGAGGACGGCCCGGTGGGCGAAGGGGGTGCGGCCGGTGGCCAGGGTGTGGGCGACGTCGACGGGGGCGGTGGGGGTGCGGTGCAGGTGCGCGGCGAGGCGGGCGGCCTGGTCGCGCAGGGCCTTGGGGGTCCGGGCGGCGAGCGGCCAGGCGACGGCGGTGTCGCGTGCGGCGGGGCGTTCGTCCTCCTGCGGGGCCTCCTCCACGATCACATGGGCGTTGGTGCCGCTGATGCCGAAGGAGGAGACTCCGGCGCGGCGCGGACGTGCCGGGTCGCGCGGCCAGGCGACGGGTTCCTGGAGCAGGGCGACGCTGCCGGAGCTCCAGTCGATGTGGGGGTGGGGTTCTCGGCGTGCAGCGTGCGCGGCAGGAGCTGGTTGCGCAGGGCCATGACGGTCTTGATGACGCCGCCGACGCCCGCGGCGGCCTGGCTGTGCCCGATGTTGGACTTGAGGGAGCCCAGGCGCAGCGGGCGGCCCGGCTCGCGTCCGGGGCCGTAGGCGGCCTGGATGGCCTGGCCCTCGACGGGGTCGCCGAGGGTGGTGGCGGTGCCGTGGGCCTCGACGGCGTCGACCTCGCCGGGGGTGAGCCGGGCGTCGGCCAGGGCCTCCTGGATGACCCGCTCCTGGGCGGGGCCGTTGGGGGCGGTCAGGCCGTTGCTGGCGCCGTCCTGGTTGACGGCGCTGCCCCGGATGACGGCGAGGACGGGGTGCCCGGCCTTCCGGGCGTCGGAGAGGCGTTCGAGGTAGAGGACGCCGACGCCCTCGGCCCAGCCGGTGCCGTCGGCCTCGGCGGAGAAGGACCGGCAGCGGCCGTCCGTGCTCAGCCCGCGCTGGCGGGCGAACTCGGTGAAGACGGTCGGGGTGGCCATGACCGTGACGCCGCCCGCGAGGGCGGAGGCGCATTCGCCGCGGCGCAGCGACTGGACGGCGAGGTGCAGGGAGACCAGGGAGGAGGAGCAGGCGGTGTCCACGGTGAGGGCGGGACCGTGCAGGCCGAGGGTGTACGAGATGCGGCCGGAGGCGACGCTGGCGGCGCTGCCGCTGCCGATGTAGCCCTCGAAGCCCTCGGGGCGGGGTTCAGCCGTGCGCCGTAGTCGTTGTACATGACGCCGACGAAGACTCCGGTGCGGCTGCCGCGCAGGGTCCGGGGGTCGATGCCGGCCTGTTCGACGGCCGCCCAGGCGTGTTCGAGCAGCAGTCGCTGCTGGGGGTCGATGGTGAGGGCTTCCTTGGGGGTGATCCCGAAGAGCCCGGCGTCGAAGGAGGCGGCTTCGGGGAGGAAGCCGCCGTGGCGCGTGTAGCAGGTGCCGGGGGCCTCGGGGTCGGGGTCGTAGAGGGCGTCGAGGTCCCAGCCCCGGTCGGCCGGGAAGTCTCCGACGGCGTCGGTGCCGGAGGCGACCAGCTCCCACAGGTCGTCGGGCCCGGCGACGCCTCCCGGGTAGGCGCAGGCCATGCCGACGACGGCGATCGGCTCGTGATGCCGGTCCTCCAGGTCCCTGATGTGCTGCCGGGCCTCGCGCAGATCGATCGTCATCCGCTTGAGGTAGTCGAGCAGCCTGGCGTCTTCGCCGGTCGCGGTCGTCATGTCTCCCCCTTCCCTGGTGGGTGGTGCGTCACTGGTTGTTCGTCTTGCGGATGCGGGCCGCGAGCCGGGCGGGTGTCGGGTCGGCGTACAGGTCGGCCATGGCGAGGGTCGTTCCGGTGGCGTCCTCGACCCGTTGGACGAGCTGGGCGCCGAGCAGCGAGTGGCCGCCGTGCGCGAAGAAGTTGGCGTCGGCGTCGACGTCCGTGCGTTCCAGGAGCTGCTGCCAGAGGGCGATGAGCGCGACGGTGAGCTCGTCGCCCTGGTGGGTGGTGCCGCCGGTGTCCGCGCCTCGTTGGCTGCGGAGCCGGCCGGCGAGGCTCTTGAGGGCCAGGTAGTCGGTCTTCTGGCTGACGGTGGTCGGGAATGTGTCGACGGCCAGGAATTCCTGGGGACGGCGGCGCCGGGCAGGCCGGCCCGGGCGTGTTCCCACAGCAGGTCGGCGAGGGCCGCCGGGCCGGTGTCCTGGGCGGGCTCCACGAAGGCGACGAGCAGCGGCCCGCCGGGGGCGTCCTCGTCGACGACGACGGCCGCTCCGCGCACCTGCGGGTGTTCCAGGAGTACGGCTTCCACCTCGCCGAGTTCGATGCGGTTGCCGCGCAGCTTGACCTGGCGGTCGGCCCGGCCGTGCAGGGCGAGGCGCCCGTCGGGGAGCCAGCAGGCGAGGTCGCCGGTGCGGTAGTAGCGGCCGTGTTCGGGGTGGGTGGCGAAGCGTTCGGCGGTGAGGTCGGGGCGGCCGTGGTAGCCGAGGGCGACCCCGGTGCCGGCGATGCACAGTTCGCCGCGGACGCCGACGGGCAGTTCGCGCCCGTCCGGGTCGGTGATGAAGGCCCGGGTGTTGTTCATGGGGCGGCCGATGTCGATGGCGGTGGCGCCGTCGGGGACGGTGCCGCAGGTGGAGTAGATGGTGGTCTCGGAGGGGGCGTAGGCGTTGCGCAGGGTGCAGCCGGCGGCGGTGATACGGCGGGCGAGCGCGGGCGGCATGGGTTCGCCGCCGGTGACGCCGCGCCGCCCGGCCAGCCGGTGGCCCGCCTGGTCCGCGATGAGCCGCCAGGTGGTGGGGGTGGCCTGGATGATGCCGACGTCGTGGCGTTCGAGGACCTCGAGGAGGGCTTGGCCGTCGCTGCGGGCCGCTTCGGGGGCGACGGCGATCCGGCCGCCGGTGACGAGGGGGAGGAAGAGTTCCAGGGCGGAGATGTCGAACGTGAAGGTGGTCAGCCACAGCGTCACGTCGGCGGCACCGGCGCCGAGTTCGTGGCGGAAGTGGTGGATGACGTTGGCGGCGCCCCGGTGGGTGATGACGGTGCCCTTGGGCTTGCCGGTGGAGCCCGAGGTGTAGATGAGGAAGGCGGTGGCATCGGGGCCGGGGAGGTCCACCAGCTCTTCGGCGGTCCGGTCCGCGCCCTGCGGGGGCGTGACGGGGGCCACGGCCGCCATGGGGCGCACGCTGACGGCGGGCCCGGCGGCCACGTCGATGCCGGGCGCGGCGAGGACCACGGCGGCGCCGGAGTCCTCCAGCAGGTAGGCGGTGCGCTGGGCCGGGTGGTCGGGGTCGAGGGCGAGGTAGGCGGTGCCCGCCAGCCAGGCTCCGAGGACGGCGGCGGCGAGTCGCGGGCCGCGCCGGGCGGCGAGCGCGACGATGTCGCCGGGGCGGGCTCCGGCGGCGCGCAGCAGGTCCCGGTCGGCGAGCGCGGTGTCCCACAGCTGCTGGTAGGTCGTGGTGTGTTCGCCGTCCTCGACTGCGACGGCGCCGGGGCTGGCGGCGACCGTGGCGGCGACGGCCTCCAGCAGGGTGGCGGGGGTGACCTCGGTGCCGGTGGCGTTGGCGGCGTCGATGACGGCCCGGTCCCGGGGCCCGTGCAGGGGCAGTTCGCCGAGGGGGCGGTCGGGGTCCTGTCCCAGGGCGACGAGCAGGGCGTCGTAACGCTCCAGCAGGAACTCGGTGTCGTCGCGGGAGAGGACCTCGGTGTAGAAGACGCCGCGGATGCGGATCTCCTCGGGCGAGGCGAGGAAGAAGAACTCCAGGTCGAACTTGCTGTAGCCGTTCTCGACGAGCAGCCGCCGGGCGGGGACGCCGTCGATGTCGAAGCTGGTCTGCCCGGCGTTGGGCACGTAGTTGAACAGGTGCCGGAAGACGGTGTTGCGCCAGGTCGCGCCGGTGTGCTCGATCTCCGGGAGCAGGACGTCCACCGGCACGTCGGCGTGGGTGATGGCGCCGAAGAAGGCTTCCCGGGACTCGGCGGCGAGGGCCCGGAAGCCGGCGCCCATGTCGACCCGGGCGCGCAGGGGGAGGGTGTTGACGTGGTAGCCGACCGTTCCGGCGGCGTGGGCGGGGCGGACGTTGGCGGGCGAGCCGACCACGAGGTCGGGGCCGGCGCCGTGCCGTGCGAGCAGCAGGTAGTAGGCGGCGAGGAGGACGACGGCTTCGGGGGCCCGTACCTCTCGCTGGAGGCGGCGGACGGCTTCGTGGGCCTCGGCGGACAGGGTGTGCAGGACGGAGTCGCCGGTCAGCGTGGGGTCGGGCCGGTCCTCGGTGCCGCAGTCCAGCCCGAGGGCCGAGGGGTCGAAGTCCTTCAGGTGCTCGCGCCAGTAGGCGAGGCTCTCGTCGGTGGGGGCGGCGGTGGCGAGGGCCGGCTGGGGGGCGGCGAGGTCCTCGGGCACGTCGAGACCGGCGGCGACGGCCTCGTAGACGCGGGTGAACTCGTCGAGCAGGATCGCGGCGGAGACGGTGTCGAAGACGATGTGGTGGACGACCAGGCAGAAGACGTCCCCCTCCGGGCCCTGGAGGTGCCCGGCGCGCAGCAGCGGCTGCCCGTCGAACGTGAAGGGGCGGGCGACGAGCGCGGCCACCGCCGCGTCGGTGCCGCCGGCCGCGACCGTCATGGTGCTGACGGTGGCGGCGAACCGGTCGGCCGGGACGGTCTGCTTGACGAGTCCGCCGTCCGTGCCGTGGAAGACCGTGCGCAGCGCCGGGTGCCTCCGTACCAGGGCGTCCAGGGTCTGCTGCAGCTCCCACTCCCCGAGCGGTTCCTCGGTGGTGAAGACGACCGAGAGGTTGTTGACGGCGCCGGAGGGGACGAGCTTTTCGAGCAGCCACAGCGCCTGCTCCTTGCGGCTGGCCGCCGTGAGTACGGCGTGGGCCGGGCCGTTCCCCGGGGTCTGGGCTGAGGTGAGCATTCCGGATTCCTGTCTGTGACCTGGGAGAGGGAGTACGGCCGGCCGTGCGCGCGGGGTCAGGAAGCGAGCAGGAGCTCGGTGACGGCCTGGGCAACCACGGGGCTGCTGAGCAGTTCCACATGGGGGTGTCGAAGCGGAGCTCGTCCGCGACGAGGGCGGCCTTGTGGTCCGGGTTGAGCATGCGGAACCCGTTGAGTCCGCTGGTCGCGGTCGCGGAGGTGATGGCCGTGGAGCGCAGCCAGGCGGCCGCCGGTTCGATCTGCTCGGCGGTCGAGAGGTAGGTGAGGAACGCGCCCGCGGTCTCCGTCATCTCCGCGCGGCGCCGGTCGTCCAGGCCGAGCTTGTCGCAGGCCGTCTGGGCGAGGGCGTGGTAGAGCAGGAGGAGCCGGCGGGCGAGGTCGCCGAGGCTCACACAGGTCTCCTGGGCGCGCTGTGCGGAGTCCTGGACGCGGCCGACCTCGGCGGCACCGACGGCGGGTTCCATCTGGCCGACGGCCTTGTGGAACTGCCAGTACATGCTGGCGGCCGCGGCCCGCTCCGGGTCGAAGAGGATCGTCTGCGGGAAGGAGCCCTGCCACTTCTCGACCTCCTCGGCGATGGCGGCCGCGTAGACGCTGCCCGCGCAGAACGCCAGGACGGCCTTGACCCGCTTGCCGCTGGTGCGGACCTCGTCGACCCACTGCTTGACGTACGCGTCGGCGGGCAGGTCGGGGCGGGAGGCCACGGCCGCGGGAAGGGTCTCCCAGACGGTGAAGCCGGTTCCGAGGAGCGGGACGAAGTCGCTGAAACGGGCCTCGCCACGGCCGGTCGCGTCGAAGTCGACGGCGAGGACGACCTCGTCGGTGTCGCCGGCGATGAGCTCTTTCCAGGTGCTGAGGCTGGTCATGGGGTTCCGGTTCCGTTCTGTGGTGAAGGGTCGGTCGGTTCGGGTGCTGCGGCCGGACACGGGGCTCGGGGGCTAGAAGCTCCCGCCGAACTCCTGGTCGATCAGGTCGAGCAGCTCGGTCGCGGAGGCGGACTCGATGTCGGCGGCGCCGTCCCGGGCCGCCGCGCCGTCCGCCGCCGCCCACCCGGCCAGCAGCTCTTCCATCCGGGCCGCGACGGTGCGGCGCAGCTCGTCGCCACCGGCATCGGCGGCCAGGCCCACGAGTGAGGCTTCGAGCCGGTCGAGGTCGGCGAGTACGGGCTGCCTGTCGACGGCGGGTTCGGCCAGCTTGTGGATGTACTCGGTGAGTTCGCGGGGGTTCGGGTGGTCGAAGACGAGGGTGGAGGGCAGGGCGAGGCCGGTGGCCGCGCCGAGCCGGTTGCGCAGTTCGACGGCGGTCAGTGAGTCGAAGCCGAGGGACTTGAAGGACAGGTCGTCCTCGATCCGGGCCGTGTCGGCGTGGCCGAGTACGACCGCGATGGTCGTACGGACCAGCTCCCGGACGATTTCCTCCTGTGCGGGGCGGCCCAGGCCGGTCAGCCGGTCGGTGAGCCCGGTGTCGGACGGGGTCTGCGCACCGGCGGCGCGGCGGACGGGCGTACGGACCAGGCCGCGCAGCCGGTCCGGCAGGGTGTCCGCCTCGGCCTGGGCGCGCAGTGCCGCCGCGTCGAAGCGGGCCACGACCGGGACCGGGGCCGGGTCGGCGAGCGCCGCGTCGAACAGTCCGAGCCCTTCGGCGGCGGACAGCGGCAGCAGGCCGCCGCGTCCGGCCCGGGCCAGGCCCGCCGCGTCGAGGCGGGTGGCCAGCCCGGTGCCTTCGCCCGAGGTCTCGCCCCACAGGCCCCACACCAGGGAGACCGCGGGCAGCCCCTGGGTGCGGCGCTGTTCGGCGAGGGCGTCGAGGTAGGCGTTGGCGGCCGCGTAGTTGGCCTGACCGGCGTTGCCCGCCTGGCCGGCGAGCGAGGAGAAGAGGACGAAGGCGTCCAGTTCCAGGCCGGCGGTCAGCTCGTGCAGGTGGCGCGCGGCGTCGGCCTTGGGCCGCCACACCGCCGCGAAGCGTTCACGGGTCAACCCCTGCACGATGCCGTCGTCGAGGACGCCCGCGCTGTGGACCACCGCGGTGAGCGGGTGGTCGGTCGGGACGGTGGCCAGGAGGGCGGCGAGGGCGTCGCGGTCGGCGGTGTCGCAGGCGGCCAGGGTGACGGTCGCGCCGAGGGCTTCGAGTTCGGCGCGTAGGGTGTCGGCCCCGGGGGCGTCGGCACCCCGGCGGCTGGTCAGGAGCAGGTGGCGGGCCCCGTACGCGGTGACCAGGTGGCGGGCGAAGAGCGCGCCGAGCGCACCGGTGCCGCCGGTGACCAGGACCGTGCCCTCCGGGGTGAACCGGATGGCTGCGGCGGCCTGGTCCGGCCGGGCCGGGGCGAGCCGCGGGCGGGCGGCAGCACCGCCGCTCAGGAGCAGTTCGGGCTCCCCCGCGGCCAGCGCGGACAGCGTGCCGCGTGCGGTGTCGGCGGCCGTTTCGGTGCCGGTGCCCGTGTCGATCAGGACGACGCGGCCCGGGTTCTCGGAGCCGACGACCCTGAGCAGCCCCCACATGGCCGCCGCCACCGGGTCCGTTCCGTCAGTGGCGCCCCGGCTGAGGAGGACGAGCGTGCTCCCGCCCAGGCCGTCCTCGGCGAGCCAGTACTGCACGAGTTCCAGCAGCCGGTGCACGGCCGTGCCCGGATCCGCGTCGGCGGGCGGGGCGGTCAGGATGTACTGCGGCGCGGTGCCGCCTCCGGCGACGGCCGCCGCGAGGACCCGTATGTCGTCGTACGGTCCCTGGGCGATGCCGAGCGGGCCGCGGAGCCCCGCCGGGTCGGCGCCGAGCCACACGGCCCGGTCGGGGGCGCTCTCGGCGACGGGCAGCTCGACGGGCTCCCAGCGGACGTGGTGCAGCGGCAGCCGGTCGGTGCGCAGCGCGGCGAGGGCGGCCCGGTCGGTGGCCCGCACGGTGAGCGTGTCGACTCCGCCGAGAGGAGCGCCCGAGGTGTCGGTGAAGCGCAGCCGGATGGTGTCGTCCCCGGTCGGGTCGAGGGTCACCCGCAGCGCCGACGGCGCGGTGGCGGGGGCCGTCAGCCCGGTCCAGGAGTACGGGACGCGCAGCCGCAGGCCGTCGTCGCCGGCTTCGGCCAGGGCGGTCACGACCAGCGGGTGCAGGGCCGAGTCGAGGAGCGCCGGGTGCAGGGCGTGTCCGGCGGTGGCGGTGCCGGGGGCGAGTTCGACCTCGGCGTACAGCGTTCCAGCGCTCTGCCACAGAGCGGTCAGGCCCTGGAAGGCGGGACCGTACTCGTATCCCTGGTCGGCGAGCCGCCCGTAGGCGTCGGCGAGGTCCACCGGGGTGGCACCGGCCGGGGGCCAGTCGGAGCCCGCGGTTGCCGGGTGGGCGGGCGCCTCGGCGACGAGGAGGCCCTGGGCGTGCAGGGTCCACTCGGCGGCATCGGCGTCGGAGGAGGTCTCGGGGCGGGCGTGGACGGAGAGTTCGCGGCGGCCGGAGGAGTCCGGGCCGTGGACGGTGAGCTGGATCTGCACGGCTCCGGTCACCGGGAGGGCGAGCGGGGCGTGCAGCACCAGGTCGTTGACGACGCCCGCATCGAGCTGGGCGGCGGCGAACAGGGCGAGGTCGGCAAAGGCCGCGCCGGGCAGCAGGACCGTGCCGGCGACCGTGTGGTCGGCGAGCCACGGATGGGTGGCCAGGGACAGCCGACCGGTGAACAGCACCGTCTCCGACCCGGCCACGGCCACGGCCGCCCCGAGAAGGGGGTGCGTGGTGGCGGCGAGACCGGCGGTGGACACGTCGCCGTCGGCGGGCGTGGACTCCAGCCAGTAGCGGGCGCGCTGGAAGGGGTACGTGGGGAGGTCGAGCGGGTGCTGAAGCTCGGGGAGGGCTGTGGACCAGTCGACGGGGACGCCGTGGGCCCATGCCTGGCCGAGGGACAGCAGGAGCCGTTCCAGGCCGCCTTCGTCACGGCGCAATGAGGGCACCGCGAGCGCCGCGACCGAACCGGCGGCCTCGAAGGTCTCCTGGAGGCCGATCGTCAGGACCGGGTGGGCGCTCGATTCGATGAACGTGGTGAAACCGTCAGCGAGCAGGGCCCGGGTCGTCTTCTCGAACTCGACCGTCCGACGCAGGTTTTGGTACCAGTACTCCGCGTCCAGGATCGCGCTGTCGACCACCTCGTTCGTGACGGTGGAGTAGAACGGGATCTCCGGCACCCGAGGAGCGACCGGCGCCAGAAGCCCGGCCAGCTCGGCCTGGATGGACTCCACATGCGGGGAGTGGGAGGCGTAGTCCACCGCGATACGACGCGAGCGGACACCCTCCGCGCGAAGCACCGTGACCAGCTCGTCCAGGGCGCTGTCCGTGCCTGAAACGACCGTGGAGGACGGGCCGTTGACCGTGGCCACACCCAGGTCCTCCGGCCACCGCATCAGGTACGAGCGGACCGCGTCGGCGGGCAGCGCGACCGAGAGCATCCCGCCCCGGCCCGCCAGGGCCTTGATCGCCCGGCTCCGCAACGCCACCACGAGAGCGCCGTCCTCCAAGGACAGCGCACCCGACACCACGGCCGCCGCGATCTCGCCCTGCGAGTGCCCCACGACCGCGTCCGGGACGACTCCGTAGGAACGCCATGCTTCGGCGAGGGAGACCATGACCGCCCACAACGCGGGCTGGATCACGTCCACCCGCTCCAGCAGACCCTCCGCATCACCCTCCAGCAGTACCGGCAGCAGCTCCCAGTCCGTATGAACCGACAGGGCACGCGCGCACTCCTCAAGCCGCGCCCGGAACACCGGCGACGCCTCGAACAGACCCGCCGCCATACCCACCCACTGCGAGCCCTGACCGGGGAACACGAACACGGTCTTGCCCCCCGCGACCTCACCGGTCACGGCTCCGGCGGACTGGTCGCCTGCGGCCAGTCCGCGTACCGATCGGAGCAGTTCCTCGCGGTCCGTGCCGACGGCGACCGCCCGGTGCGCGAAGGGCGTACGCGTGGCCACCAGTGCGGCACCCACCTCGGACGCCGCCGCCTCGGGGTGGCTGTCTGCGAACGCCGCGAGCCGCGCGGCCTGCTCTCGCAGAGCGGCCGGGCTCTTCGCCGCGATCACCCACGGCGCGACCCCCTCGGCCACGGGCGCGGCGGGCTCGTCCGCCGCCGGAGCCTCGGGAGCCTGTTCCAGGATTACGTGGGCGTTCGTACCGCTGAAGCCGAAGGACGAGACGGCCGCGCGGCGCGGGCGGTCCAGCTCGGGCCACGGCTGTTCCCGGGTCAGCAGCGCGACCGCGCCGACCTCCCAGTCGACGTGCGGGGTCGGTTCGTCCACATGCAGCGTGCGGGGCAGCACCCCGTGCCGCATGGCCTGCACCATCTTGATGACGCCGGCGACACCGGCAGCGGCCAGGGTGTGCCCGATGTTGGACTTCAACGAGCCCAGCCACAGGGGCTGTTCGGGGTCCCGCTCCTGCCCGTAGGTGGCGATCAGGGCCTGCGCCTCGATGGGGTCGCCGAGCTTGGTGCCCGTACCGTGCGCGTCCACGACGTCGACGTCGGCGCCGGTCAGGCCCGCGTCAGCGAGGGCCTGCCGGATCACCCGCTGCTGCGAGGGGCCGCTGGGAGCGGTCAGGCCGTTGCTGGCGCCGTCCTGGTTCGTCGCCGAGCCCCGGAGCACGGCCAGCACCTGATGTCCGTTGGCCTGTGCGTCGGATAGCCGCTCCAGCAGGACCAGGCCCACGCCCTCGCCCCATCCGGTGCCGTCGGCCGTGGAGGAGAACGCCTTGCAGCGGCCGTCGGGCGACAGGGCACGTTGCCGCGAGAACTCCACGAAGTTGATGGGTCCCGCCATCACCGTCGCACCCCCCGCCAGGGCGAGCGAGCACTCGCCCCTGCGCAGCGCCTGCGCCGCCAGGTGAAGGGCGACCAGGGAGGAGGAGCAGGCCGTGTCCACGGTCAGCGCCGGACCCTCCAGGCCGAGGGTGTAGGAGACCCGGCCGGAGGCGACGCTGGTGGTGGTGCCGGTGGAGACGTACCCCTCCAGGCCCTCGGGGAGCCGGTCCAGCCGGGTCACGTAGTCACCCGTGATGACGCCCGCGAAGACTCCGGTGTCGCTGCCGCGCAGCCGGTCCGGGTCGATCCCGGCGCGTTCGAGCGTCTCCCAGGCCGTCTCAAGGAGCAGGCGCTGCTGCGGGTCCATGGCCAGCGCCTCGCGCGGGTTGATGCCGAAGAAGTCGGCGTCGAAGGTGTCGGCGTCGCGCAGGAAGGCGCCCTGCCGGGTGTACGAGGTGCCGGTGGCTTCCGGGTCGGGGTCGTAGAGGCCGTCGAGGTCCCAGCCGCGGTTCTCCGGGAAGCCGCCGACGGTGTCCACGCCGCCCTTCACGAGCTGCCAGAGGTCTTCCGGTGTGGTGATCCCGCCGGGGAAGCGGCAGCCCATGGAGACGATGGCGATGGCGTCGTCTCCACCGGCACCCGCTGGGGCCGTGGTGGCGGGGGCCGGGGCGGGGGCCTGCGTGCCGAGCAGCGTGTCGCGCAGGTGGGCGGCGAGCGCGCCGGGGGTGGGGTGGTCGAAGATCAGGGTCGGGGTGAGGCGTTGGCCGGTGGCGGCGCCGAGCCGGTTGCGCAGCTCGACGGCGGACAGCGAGTCGAAGCCGAGCGTGGTGAAGGTCCTGCTCGGGTCCAGCACGGCGGCGTCGGACCGGCCGAGCACGGCGGCCACCTCCTCCCGGACCAGGTCCAGCAGCAGCCGGTCCTGCTCGGGGCCGGCAGTGTGGCGAGGCGCTGGGCGAGCGAGGTGGCACCGGTCGCCCCGGCCCGGGCGGCAGCGGCTCGGCGTACCGGTGTACGGACCAGGCCGCGCAGGAGCGGAGCGAGTGAGCCGCTCTTGGCGCGGGCCCGGAGGGCGGTGGTGTTCATCGGTACGGCGAGGAGCGCGGGCCGGTGGTGGCCGAGCGCGGCGTCGAAGGCGGCCAGGCCCTGCTCGGCGGTGATGGCGGCGGTGCCGGTGTCGGCGAGCCGGTCCAGGTCGGCCCGGGCGAGGGTGCCGCCCATGCCGCCTGCCTGGTCCCAGAGTCCCCAGGCGAGGGAGGTGGCGGGGAGTCCTTGGGTGTGGCGGTGGGCGGCGAGGGCGTCGAGGAAGGTGTTGGCGGCGGCGTAGTTGGCTTGTCCGGCGTTGCCGAGGATGCCGGCGGCGGAGGAGTAGAGGACGAAGGCGGCGAGGTCGGTGTCCCGGGTGAGTTGGTGCAGGTGCCAGGCGGTGTCGGCCTTGGGGCGCAGGACGGTGTCGAGGCGTTCGGGGGTGAGGGTGTCGATGGTGCCGTCGTCGAGGACGCCCGCGGTGTGGATGACGGCGGTGAGGGGGTGGTCGGTGGGGATGGTGTTGAGGAGTGCTGCGAGGGCGTGGCGGTCGGCGGTGTCGCAGGCGGTGAGGGTGACGGTTGCGCCGAGGGCTTCGAGTTCGGCGCGCAGGGTGTCGGCGCCGGGGGCTTGGGGGCCGCGTCGGCTGGTGAGGAGGAGGTGGCGGATGTCGTGGTGGGTGACGAGGTGGTGGGCGAGGAGGGTGCCCAGGGTGCCGGTGGCCCCGGTGATCAGGACCGTCCCCGCCGGATCCAGCTCACGCGGCAGCGAGAGGGCGACCTTGCCGATGTGCCGGGCCTGGCCCAGGAAGCGGAAGGCGTCACGCGCGTACCGGACGTCCCACGACCGGACCGGCAGCGGGTGCAGGGCGCCCGCCTCGAACAGGTTCCTCAGCTCGCCCAGCATCTCCTGGATCCGCTCCGGGCCGGCTTCCATGAGGTCGAAGGCCCGGTAGGCGATGCCCGGGTGCTCCTGGGCCACCCGCTCCGGGTCGCGGACGTCGGCCTTGCCCATCTCCAGGAAGCGGCCGCCGTGGGGTTGGAGGCGCAGGGTGGCGTCGACGAACTCCTTGGCGAGGGAGTCGAGTACGACGTCGAAGCCGTGTCCTTCGGTGGCGGTGGTGAACTGCTGCTCGAAGTCGAGGGTGCGGGAGTTGGCCAGGTGGGTGTCGTCGAAGCCGAGCGCGCGCAGGGTGTCCCACTTGCCGGGGCTGGCCGTGCCGAACACCTCGGCGCCCAGGTGCCGGGCGATCTGGGTGGCGGCCATCCCGACCCCGCCCGCCGCCGAATGAATGAGCAGCCGCTCACCCGCCCGCAGCCCCGCCAGATCCGTCAGCCCGTAATACGCCGTCAGGAAGACGATCGGGGTAGCCGCCGCCTCGGTGAACGTCCAGCCGGTCGGTACGTGGCCGAGCGTGCGGTGGTCGGTGACGGCGACGGGCCCGGCGCCGTCGGAGAACAGGCCCATCACCCGGTCGCCCACGGCGAGGGAGGTGACCCCGGGACCGGTCTCCAGGACGACGCCCGCGCCCTCGCTGCCCATCGGCGCCTCACCGGGGTAGCTGCCGAGGGCGATGAGGACATCGCGGAAGTTGGCGCCCACGGCCCGTACGGCGACCCGGACCTGGCCTGCGGCGAGCGGTCCGGTGGCGTCCGGTGACGGGACCAGGGCGATGTTCTCCAGGGTGCCCTTGCCGGTGCTGCCCAGGCGCCATGCACCGGTGCCGTCGGGCGGGGCCAGTACGCCGTCGGCAGCGGTCCCCCGGGCGAGTCGGTTGACGTACACCGTGCCCTGGCGGAGGGCGAGTTGGGCTTCCTCGTCGGTGGCGGACACGGCGACGGCCAGTGCGGCGGCGTCGGCCGGATCGTCCGGAGCGAGGTCCAGCAGGACGAACGCGTCCGGGTTCTCCGTCTGCGTGGCACGCACGAATCCCCATACGGCGGCGCCGGCCAGATCGTCCAGCAGGTCGCCGCGGTGAGTGGCGACGGCGCCGGTCGTGACGACGACGAGCCGCGAATCCGCGGACCGGCCCTCGGCCAGCCACTGCTGCGCGGCCTCCAGGACGTACGCGAGAGCGCCACGGGTCTCCTGACCGGCCGGGACCGGCAGGAACACCGTCTGCGGCACCGGGCCCTCGGCGGCGAACAGGGCCGTCAGGTCCGGGTGGCGCACGGTTTCCCCGCCGAGTCCGGCGGCCAGCTCCGGCCCGGGCGCGCCGATCACGGCCGCGACCGGGGCGTCCGGGGTCCCGGACTCGTCAGCCCGTACCGGGGTCCAGTCGACGCCCAGCAGGATTCCCTCGTCGGCGGCCTGCGGCTCGGTGCCGATCGGCCGGAGCACCAACTCACCGATGGTCGCCACCGGCTGCCCGGTCTCGTCGGTCGCGCTGATCCGGACGGTGTCGGGGGTGGTGGGGGTGAGGTGGACGTGGAGGGTGGTGGGGTGGGTGGCGTGGAGGGTGATGTTGTTCCAGGCGAAGGGGATGCGTTGGGTGGTGTTGTCGGTGTTGGTGGTGTTGAGGATGAGGGGGTGGAGGGCGGCGTCGAGGAGGGCGGGGTGGAGGGTGTGGTCGGTGGGTTGGGTGGGGGTGGGGAGGTGGATTTCGGCGTAGAGGTCGGTGCCGTGGTGCCAGAGGTGGGTGAGTCCTTGGAAGGCGGGTCCGTAGGTGTAGCCCTGGGTGGCGAGGTGGTCGTAGATGTCGGTGAGGTCGTGGGGGGTGGCGCCGGTGGGGGCCAGGTGGGGGTGCGGGGGGTGCGGGTTGGGTGTCGGGGGTGAGGGTGCCTGAGGCGTGGGGGGTCCAGGTGTCGGTGGTGTCGGTGCGGGAGTGGATGGTCAGGGCGCGTCGGCCGGTGGGGTCGGGGGGTTCGACGGTGACCTGGAGGCGGGTGGGGGTGTGGGGGTGAGGGTGAGGGGGGCGGCGAGGACCAGGTCTTCGATGGTGGTCAGGCCGGTGAGTTGGGCGGCGTGGAGGGCGAGGTCGACGAACGCGGTGCCGGGCAGGAGGGTGGTGCCGGCGATGGTGTGGTCGGTGAGCCAGGGCAGTCGCTGGTCGCTCAGGAGTCCGGTCAGGACGAGGTGTCCGGTCTCGGCGATCTCGACGGCGGCGCCGAGCAGGGGGTGCCCGCCGGTGTCGAGTCCGGCCGCGGCGACATCGGTCTGGTCGACCGGGTGGAGCCAGAACTCCTCGTGCTGGAAGGCGTAGGTCGGCAGATCCACGCGGGTCCCGCCGGGCAGGAGAGCGGTCCAGTCGATGTCCGTGCCGCTGGTGTAGGCGGTGGCCAGGGCTTGGAGCAGGGCGCGGGGCTCTTCGCTGCGGGCGTTGAGTACGGAGGCAGCGGCGGTCGGGGTGTCGAGGGTGCTTTGGACGAGGGATGTCAGGACCGGGTCGGGGCCGAGTTCGAGGTAGGTGGTGATGCCCTGGGTGTCCAGGGTGCGGATGCCATCAGCGAAGCGGACCGCCGCACGGATCTGGCGGGCCCAGTACGCGGGGCTGGTCAGCTCGTCCGCGACCTGGCCGGTCACGTTCGATATGACCGTGATCCGGGGTTCGTTGAACGTGAGTGAGCGGATCGTCTCCTCGAACTCGGCCAGGGCGGTGTCCATGTGCGCGGAGTGGAAGGCGTGCGAGACCGTGAGCCGCTTGACCTTGACCCCACGGCCACGGAACAGCTCCTCCAGCACCTCAACCGCGTCCGCGTCACCGGACACCACGACCGCTGCGGGACCGTTCACCGCCGCGAGGGACACGCCCTCAACCAGTTCGGGCAGAACATCGGCTTCCGGGGCGGCGATCGCGAGCATCGCTCCGCCCGCACGGGCGGCCTGCATCAGCCTGCCTCGTACCGCGACCAGCGCACACGCGTCCTCCAGCGAGAACACCCCCGCCGCATACGCGGCGCTCACCTCACCGATCGAGTGACCGATCAGCGCATCAGGACGCACCCCGAACGACGACACCAGCCTGAACAGGGCGGACTCCAGCGCGAACAGCGCGGCTTGGGTGAACCGGGTCTGATCCAGCACCGGATCACCCCCGAACACCACATCCTTCAGCGACCGGCCCAGATGTCCATCCAGGTATGAGCACGCCTCATCGAACGCTTCCGCGAACACCGGGAACGCCTCATACAGCTCCCGCCCCATCCCCGCCTGCTGGCACCCCTGCCCCGTGAACAAGAACGCCGTCCGCGCCGGCCCGGCAGGGCCCGTAACGCGAACGTTTTCCAGTGCGGCGACCAGCTCGTCCCGGGCCGCGCCCACCACCACCGCGCGGTGCTCGAAAGCAGTGCGGGCGGACGCCAGCGAGTACCCGACATCGAGCAGCGACGCGTCAGAAATACGTACGAACTCGGCGAGCTTGCCCGCCTGCGCACGCAGCGCCTCCGCACTCCGCCCGGACACCACCCACGGCACCAGTCCCGGTCCCGCTTCCTGTACGGCAGGTTCCTGCTCGGGGCCTGTTCCAGGATGACGTGGGAGTTCGTCCCGGAGATCCCGAACGACGACACCGCCGCACGGCGCGGCCGATCGACCTCGGGCCAGGGACGCTGTTCGGTCAGCAGCTCGACCGCGCCCGCGGACCAGTCGACATGGGAACTCGGCTCCTCCACATGCAGGGTCCGGGGCAGGATCCCGTGCCGCATGGCCATGACCATCTTGATGACCGCCGCGACACCCGCCGCGGCCTGCGTGTGACCGATGTTCGACTTCAACGAACCCAGCCACAACGGCCGCTCCGCCGAGTGCTCCTGCCCATACGTCGCGATCAGCGCCTGCGCCTCGATCGGGTCACCCAGCCTCGTCCCCGTACCATGCGCCTCGACCACATCCACATCCGCGGCCGACACCCGAGCATTCGCCAACGCCTGCCGGATCACCCGCTGCTGCGAAGGACCATTCGGCGCCGTCAGACCATTGCTCGCACCGTCCTGATTGACCGCCGAACCCCTGATCACCGCGAGCACCGGATGACCGTTGCGCCGCGCGTCCGACAGACGCTCCAGCACCAGCCACCCCACACCCTCGGAGAACCCGGTGCCATCCGTGTCGTCCGCGAATGCCTTGCAGCGGCCGTCCGGGGAGAGCCCTCGCTGACGGCTGAACTCCACGAAGATGCGCGGCGTGGACATCACGGTGACGCCGCCGGCCAGGGCCAGTGAGCTCTCGCCGCGCCGCAGGGACTCAGCCGCCAGGTGCAGGGCCACCAGGGAGGCGGAGCAGGCGGTGTCCACGGAGACGGCCGGGCCTTCGAGACCGAAGGTGTACGCGATCCTGCCGGAGGCGACACTGGTGAGGACGCCGGAGCCGACGTAGCCCTCGACATCGGCGGGGACCCTGTCGACCTCGGGCGCGTAGTCCTGCGGGATGGCGCCGGCGAAGACTCCGGTGTTGCTGCCCTTCAACGCCTCGGGCACGATCCCGGCCCGCTCGAACGCCTCCCACGCCGTCTCCAGCAACAAACGCTGCTGCGGATCCATCGCCAACGCCTCACGCGGCGAGATACCGAAGAACTCCGCGTCAAAACCCGAAGCCTCGTACAGGAACCCGCCCCGACGCGTCATCGACTTACCCGCCACGGCCGGATCCGGATCGAACAGACCCTCCACATCCCAGCCACGGTCCGACGGGAACTCACCGACCGCGTCCCCACCCCGCTCGACCAGATCCCACAAGCCCTCCGGAGACGTCACACCCCCGGGGAACCGGCACGCCATACCCACGATCGCCAACGGCTCATTCGCCCGCTCCTCCACATCGGAGAGGCGGCGGCGTGTCTGCTGAAGATCAGCCGTCACACGCTTGAGGTAGTCGCGAAGCTTGTCTTCATTCGGCATGCAGAGCCATCCCCTTGGGCTACCGGGCCACCCGTTCGGCTCGCCACCCTCCTCCGCGTTGCTTGCCTTGGCCTTAATCAGACCTAAAGCGCTGCCGCGTTTAGCAGCAATTAAGCCCCTGCGCATACCTTGCGGCGCGAAGCGCTCTGTCTCGAGAGGTCACCACCATGTCCGATTCCGATAGCTCCGACATACCGCCCTTTCCCTTTGCCCGGACCTGCCCGTTCAGTCCGCCCGCCGAGTACGCGCCGCTGCGCGCCGAAGGGCCCATGTCCCAGGTGGTGCTCCAGAACGGAAAGTCGGCCTGGCTGGCCACCCGCCACGAGCACGTACGCACTCTTCTCAGCCATCCGGCCACCTCGGCCAGCAGAGCCCATCCCGCCTTTCCCGCGACCGTCGCCAATGTGGGGGCTTTCGCGCAGAAGGGATTTCTGCTGTCGATGGACTCCCCGGATCACTCGCTGCACCGGCGCATGGTCACCAGTGAATTCACGCTCAATCGCGTCCGCCGCCTGCGTCCACGTATTCAGGAAATCGTGGATGAATGCGTGGACCGCGTTCTGGAGGCCGGCGCGGGTGGCGGGCCGGTGGATCTGGTCCAGGAACTCTCGCTGCCGGTCCCCTCACTCGTCATCTGCGAGCTGCTCGGGGTTCCGTACGAGACCCGCGGCACGTTCCAGAAGTACACCGAGGTGCTGCTGGAGCGGTCCAGTACGCCCGAGGAACGCGGGGCCGCCTTCGGCGCTCTGCGCGCGTTCCTCGGCGACCTGGTGTCCAGCAAGGACGACGCGCCCGATGACGCGCTGCTCAGCCGCCTCGCCGTGAAGTACCGGGAAGCGGGCATCTACGACCACGAGTTGCTCACCGGCTTCGCGATGCTCCTGCTCCTGGCCGGTCACGAGACGACGGCGAACATGATCTCGCTCGGGGTGGCGGCCCTGTTGCGGGAGCCGGAGAAGCTCGCCACGCTCACCGCCGACCCGTCCACGACCCCGGGCGCGGTCGAGGAACTGCTGCGCTGGTTCAGCATCGTGGACTACCCGACCGCCCGCGTGGCCCTGGAGGACATCGAGGTCGGTGACGTCGTCGTACGCGCCGGCGAGGGCTTCATCGCGTCGGCTGCCGCCGCCAATCACGACGAGCGGGTCTTCCCCGACGCGGCCACTCTCGACCTGGGGCGCCAGACGTCCGGCCACGTCGCGTTCGGCTTCGGCGTGCACGCCTGCCTCGGCCAGAACCTGGCCCGGGCCGAGCTCGAGATCGTCTACGACACCCTTTTCCGGCGCATCCCCGGACTGCGCCTGGTCGGTCCCCCGGAAGACCTTCCGTTCAAGGACGCGACCGTATTCGGAATCCACCGACTGGAGGTGACCTGGTGAGCCAGGCACGACTGCTGATCACCATCAAGGAAGAGGAGTGCTGCTCCTCCGGTATCTGCGCGCTGACCGCGCCGGACGTGTTCGACCAGCGTGAGGAGGACGGCGTCGTCTTCCTGCTCGACAAGGACCCCGAGCCGTCGCTGCACGCCGAGGTGAAGGACGCGGCGCGGCGCTGCCCGTCGCTCGCCATCGAAGTCGAGGAAATCCCGGCCTGACGGCCCGTTCGCTTGCCCGCTTGCCCGCTTGCCCGCTCCCCAGAAAAGGGTCTTTCTCCAGTGGCTGACAACGAAGACAAGTTCCGCGAATACCTCAAGCGGGCCACCGCCGATCTGCGACAGGCCCGGCGGGAGCTCTCCGATGTGGAGGAGCGGGCGAATGAGCCGTTGGCGATCGTGGGTATGGCGTGCCGGTTCCCCGGGGGTGTGACGTCTCCGGAGGGCTTGTGGGATCTGGTGGAGCGGGGTGGGGACGCGGTCGGTGAGTTCCCGTCGGACCGTGGCTGGGATGTGGAGGGTCTGTTCGATCCGGATCCGGCCGTGGCGGGTAAGTCGATGACGCGGCGGGGTGGGTTCCTGTACGAGGCTTCGGGTTTTGACGCGGAGTTCTTCGGTATCTCGCCGCGTGAGGCGTTGGCGATGGATCCGCAGCAGTGTTTGTTGCTGGAGACGGCGTGGGAGGCGTTCGAGCGGGCCGGGATCGTGCCCGAGGCGTTGAAGGGCAGCAACACCGGAGTCTTCGCCGGCGTCATGTACAACGACTACGCCTCCCGGCTGCGGCCCGCGCCCGAGAACTTCGAGGGCTACCTGGTCAACGGCAGCCTGGGCAGCATCGCCTCGGGACGGATCGCGTACACCTTCGGCCTCGAAGGCCCGGCCGTCTCCGTGGACACCGCCTGCTCCTCGTCCCTCGTCGCCCTGCACCAGGCCGGGCAGGCGCTGCGCAAGGACGAGTGCTCACTCGCGCTCGCGGGAGGGGTGGCCATCATGGCGACCCCCACCACGTTCGTCGAGTTCAGCCGTCAGCGGGGGCTCTCCCCGGACGGCCGCTGCAAGGCATTCTCCGACTCCGCCGACGGAACGGGCTGGGCCGAGGGTGTGGGGTGGCTGGTGCTGGAGCGTCTGTCGGACGCGCGGCGCAACGGTCATCCGGTGCTGGCGGTGATCAGGGGTTCGGCGGTCAATCAGGACGGTGCGAGCAATGGTCTGACGGCGCCGAATGGTCCTTCGCAGCAGCGGGTGATCCGGCAGGCGCTGGCGAACGCCCGGGTGTCGGCCGCGGACGTGGATGTGGTCGAGGCGCATGGCACGGGGACGAGGCTGGGTGACCCGATCGAGGCGCAGGCCCTGATCGCGACGTACGGGCAGGAGCACTCGGCGGAGCGGCCGTTGTGGCTGGGCTCGCTGAAGTCGAACATCGGTCACACGCAGGCCGCGGCGGGTGTCGCGGCGGTCATCAAGATGGTCATGGCCATGCAGCACGGGATCCTGCCCCGGACCCTGCATGTGGACGAGCCGAGTTCCCATGTCGACTGGTCCGCGGGCGCGGTCGAGTTGCTGACCGAACAGCGTCCCTGGCCCGAGGTCGAGCGGCCCCGCCGTGCGGCGGTGTCCTCGTTCGGGATCTCCGGGACGAACTCCCACGTCATCCTGGAACAGGCCCCCGAGCAGGAACCTGCCGTACAGGAAGCGGGACCGGGACTGGTGCCGTGGGTGGTCTCGGCGCGGAGTGCGGAGGCGCTGCGTGCGCAGGCGGCGAACTTGGCTGCCTTTGAGGGCGGTTCGCTGCTGGATGTCGGCTACTCGCTGGCGTCGGCGCGAACCGTGTTCGAGCACCGTGCGGTGGTGATCGGTGCGGACCGTACGGAGCTGGTGGCGGGCCTGAAGGCGGTGAGTGGCGGCCGGCCGGTGGCGGGGGCTGCGCGGACGGCGTTCTTGTTCACGGGGCAGGGGTGCCAGCGGGCGGGGATGGGCCGCGAGCTGTACGAGGCGTTCCCGGTGTTCGCGGAGGCGTTCGACGAGGCGTGCTCATACCTGGATGGACATCTGGGCCGGTCGCTGAAGGATGTGGTGTTCGGGGGTGATCCGGTGCTGGATCAGACCCGGTTCACCCAAGCCGCGCTGTTCGCGCTGGAGTCCGCGTTGTTCACGCTGGTCTCGTCGTTCGGGGTGCGTCCTGATGCGCTGATCGGTCACTCGATCGGTGAGGTGACCGCCGCATGGGCAGCAGGGGTGTTCTCGATGGAGGACGCGTGCGCTTTGGTCGCGGTACGAGGCAGGCTGATGCAGACCGCCCGTGCGGGCGGAGCGATGCTCGCGATCGCCGCCCCGGAGACGGAGGTGGTCCCGGAACTGGTCGAGGGCGTTTCGCTCGCGGCGGTGAACGGCCCGGCAGCGGTCGTCGTCTCCGGTGACGCGGACGCGGTCAGCGTCCTGGAGGAGCTGTTCCGTGGCCGTGGGGTCAAGGTCAAGCGGCTCACGGTCTCGCACGCGTTCCACTCCGCGCACATGGACACCGCCCTGACGGAGTTCGAGCAGGAGATCGGCTCCCTGACCTTCAACGAGCCGCAGATCACCGTCATATCGAACGTCACCGGCCAGGTCGCGGACGAGCTGACCAGCCCCGCGTACTGGGCCCGCCAGATTCGTGCGGCGGTCCGCTTCCACGACGGCATCCGCACCCTGGACGCCCAGGGCATCACCACCTACCTCGAACTCGGCCCCGACCCCGTCCTGACGTCCCTGGTCCAAAGCACCCTGGACACCCCCACCGCCGCATCCACACTCAACGCCCGCAGCGAAGAGCCCCGCGCCCTGCTCCAAGCCCTGGCCACCGCCTACACCAGCGGCACGGACATCGACTGGACCGCTCTCCTGCCCGGCGGGAACCGCGTGGATCTGCCGACCTACGCCTTCCAGCACGAGGAGTTCTGGCTCCACCCGGTCGACCAGACCGATGTCGCCGCGGCCGGACTCGACTCCGGCGGGCACCCCCTGCTCGGCGCCGCTGTCGAGATCGCCGAGACCGGACACCTCGTCCTGACCGGACTCCTGAGCGAGCAGCGGCTGCCCTGGCTCACCGACCACACCATCGCCGGCACCACCCTCCTGCCCGGCACCGCGTTCGTCGACCTCGCCCTCCACGCCGCCCAGCTCACCGGCCTCGAAACCATCGAAGACCTGGTCCTGGCCGCACCCCTCACCCTCACCCCCCACACCCCCACCCGCATCCAGGTCACCGTCGAACCCCCGACCCCACCGGCCGACGCGCCCTGACCATCCACTCCCGCACCGACACCACCGACACCTGGACCCCCCACGCCTCAGGCACCCTCACTCCCGACACCCAACCCGCACCCCCCGCACCCACCACCTGGCCCCCCACCGGCGCCACCCCCCACGACCTCACCGACATCTACGACCACCTCGCCACTCAGGGCTACACCTACGGACCCGCCTTCCAAGGACTCACCCACCTCTGGCACCACGGCACCGACCTCTACGCCGAAATCCACCTCCCCACCCCCACCCAACCCACCGACCACACCCTCCACCCCGCCCTCCTCGACGCCGCCCTCCACCCCCTCATCCTCAACACCACCAACACCGACAACACCACCCAGCGCATCCCCTTCGCCTGGAACAACATCACCCTCCACGCCACCCACCCCACCACCCTCCACGTCCACCTCACCCCCACCACCCCCGACACCGTCCAACTGACCCTGTTCGACGGCAGCGGCGGCCCGGTCGCCCGAATCGGCGGGCTCACCACCCGGCCCGTCAGCCGACAGCAGCTCGGCGCGGCGGCCGGCGCCACGGACGAATCGGGTGTCCATCTGCTCGACTGGTCTCCGCTGCCCCCGGCCGAGGACGTGCCGGCGCCGGAGTCGGTGGCCCTGCTCGGGACGGCCGACCCGCTGGGGCTGGCCCCCGTGCTCGGGGGCTGCACCCGCTACGAGGATCTGGCGGCGCTGGGCGCCACCGTGGACGCGGGCGCCGAGGCACCCGGCCTGGTCCTGGTGAGCGTGGCCGGGGAAGGCGCGGACACCACCGACGTCCTGACGGCGACCCGGGCCGTGCTGTACGGGGCCACCGGCCTGGTGCAGGAGTGGCTGGCCGACGAACGGTTCGCGCGGTCCCGGCTGGTCGTCGTGACGCGTAGCGCCGTCGCCACTCGGCCGGGACCGGAGATCCGGGACCTCGCGGCGGCTCCGGTCTGGGGTCTGGTGCGTTCGGCGAGGACGGAGAACCCGGAGCGCTTCGCGCTCCTGGACCTGGACGCCATGCCGGACGTCGCCTCGGCGGCGGCGGACGCGGTGCTACAGGTGCTGAGGGAGGAGCTGCCCGAGGCCGCGGTCCGGGACGGGAGCGCCCACGTACCCCGGCTGGTGCGGCCGGCGGACGCCGCAGGGGTGCTGACCCCGCCCGTCGGCGTGGACTCCTGGCGCGTCGATGTCACCAGCAAGGGCACGCTCGGCAATGTGGCGCTCGTACCGCACCCCGAGGGGGAGCGTCCGCTCGCCGCCCACGAGATCCGGGTGGCGATGCGCGCGGGTGGTCTCAACTTCCGTGACGTGATGATCGGCCTCGGCATGTACCCGGGCGACGACGCCATGATCGGCGGCGAGGGCGCGGGTGTCGTCCTGGAGACCGGCTCCGAGGTGACCGGGCTCTCCGTCGGTGACCGGGTGTTCGGCATGTTCCCCTCGGGCGGGCTGGGGCCGGTCGGGGTCACCGACCACCGGCTGACCGCCCGGATCCCGCGAGGGCTCTCCTTCGGCCAGGCGTCCGTCATCCCGGTCGTGTACCTGACGGCGTATTACGGTCTGACGGATCTGGCGGGGCTGCGGGCGGGTGAGCGGCTGCTGATCCATTCGGCGGCGGGCGGGGTCGGGATGGCCGCCACCCAGATCGCCCGGCACCTGGGCGCCGAGGTGTTCGGCACGGCCAGCCCCGGCAAGTGGGACACCCTGCGCGCGCTCGGCTTCGACGACACCCACCTGGCCAACTCCCGCACCCTCGACTTCGAGCAGCAGTTCACCACCGCCACCGAAGGACACGGCTTCGACGTCGTACTCGACTCCCTCGCCAAGGAGTTCGTCGACGCCACCCTGCGCCTCCAACCCCACGGCGGCCGCTTCCTGGAAATCGGCAAGACGGACATCCGGGATGCCGAGGAGGTGGCCGCCGCGCACCCGGGTGTCGTCTACCGGGCCTTCGACCTCATGGACGCGGGCCCGGAGCGGACCAAGGAGATGCTGAGGGTCCTGGTGGAGCTGTTCGAGGCCGGGGTGCTGAGCCCGCCGCCGCTGACCGCGTGGGACGTGAGCCACGCACCGGCCGCTCTGCGCCACCTCAGCCAGGCGCAGCATGTGGGCAAGACGCTGCTGACGCTGCCGCGTGAGCTGGATCCGGCGGGAACGGTCCTGATCACCGGGGCCACCGGCACCCTGGGCACCCTCCTCGCCCACCACCTCGTCACCCACCACGACATCCGCCACCTCCTCCTCACCAGCCGACGCGGCCCCGACGCCCCCGGGGCCGACACCCTGCGCGCGGAACTCGAAGCCCTCGGCGCAACCGTCACCCTCACCGCCTGCGACACCGCCGACCGCCACGCCCTCGCAGCACTCCTCAACACCATCCCCACCGACCACCCCCTCACCGCCGTCATCCACACCGCGGGCGTCCTCGACGACGGCACCATCGACACCCTCACCCCCGAACGCCTCGACACCGTCCTGCGCCCCAAGGCCGACACCGCCTGGCACCTGCACCAACTCACCCGCGACACCGACCTCGCCGCCTTCGTCCTCTACTCCTCCGCCGCCGGCATCCTCGGCAACGCCGGACAAGCCAACTACGCCGCCGCCAACACCTTCCTCGACGCCCTCGCCGCCCACCGCCACACCCAAGGACTCCCCGCCACCTCCCTCGCCTGGGGACTCTGGGACCAGGCGAGCACGATGACGGGGCAGCTGGACGAGACGGCGCTGGCCCGGCTGGCCCGTACCGGTGTGACCGCGCTGTCCTCCGCCGACGGCCTGGCCCGCTTCGACGCGGCGCTGGGGCTGCGCCAGCCCGTGTCCGTAGCGATGGGGCTCGATCCGGCGACGCTCGCCGAGCGGGCGCGGGCGGGCCTGCTGGATCCGCTGTTCAGCGCCCTGGTGCGACAGGCGCGCCCGCGTCCGGTGGCGCGTGCCGCCGGGCGTTCGGCGGGCGGGGGTGCGGGTGAGGTCCCGCTGGCCGAGAGGCTCGCTCCCCTGTCGGCCCAGGAGCGGCGCAAGCGGCTGGCGGAGCTGGTCGGTGAGCATGTCGCGGCCGTGCTCGGTCACTCCTCGGCAGACAGTGTGGGAGCGGACCGGCTGTTCCAGTCGCTCGGCTTCGACTCGCTGTCCGCCGTCGAGCTGCGCAACCGGCTCGGCGCCGCCACCGGCCAACGCCTCACCCCGACCCTGATCTTCGACCACCCCACCCCCGGCGCGCTGACCGCGCACCTGGACGAACTGCTCGCTCCCCCGGAGCGGGATGTCTTCGCCGGCATTGTCGGCGAACTCGACCTGGTGCAGGGCGCGTTGGGTTCGACCGAGCCGTCTCCGGCGGCCGTGGCCCGGCTGACGGCCCGGCTGCAGGACTTCCTGCTGCGGCTGGAGGAGCACGGCGGGACGGGACCCGCGAGCGAGGACGAGGGGTCCGCCGAGCGGATCTCCGTGGCGACGGACGACGAGATCTTCGACCTCATCGACAACGAGCTCGGCATCGCCTGAGGCCGCACGGCCCCGGACCCGTGACGGGCCCGGGGCCGCGCGCCAGGCACCACGTACCACACCAGAAACCGGAGGAACAGGATATGTCCGATCCCGTTATCATCGCGGGTGGCGGGCCCGCAGGGCTGATGCTCGCCCACGAGCTCGGACTGTGGGGCATCGACAGCATCGTGCTGGAGCGGCTGCCGTCCCGCAGCGGCCGGTCCGTGGGCCAGGCCGTCAACACCACCGTCGTGGAACTGCTGGACCAGCGGGGGCTGTTGGAGGGTCTGCAGGAGCACACCACTCCGGTCCAGGGGACCCATTTCTCCCTGCTGTGGCTCGACATGACCCCGCTCGAAGGGCGCCACCAGCCGGCCCTGCTGCTCGCTCAGGAGTACCTGGAGAAGGAGTTGGAGCGGCACGCGCTCAAGCGTGGCGCCGAGGTCCGCTACGGGCACGAGCTGGCGGGCTGTACCCAGGACGAGTTCGGGGTCGGCGTCACGGTCCGCGCCGACGGCGGGACGTACGAGCTGCGGGGCAGCTACCTGGTGGGCGCCGACGGCGAGAACAGCGTGGTCCGCGAACTGGCCGGGATCGCCTTCCACGGTACGGGTCCGGCCAGTTGCGGTCTGGTCGCGGACGTGGAGATCGACATCCAGGACCTGCCGGAGATCCACCGGGGCGCCCGGTTCTGCCCGGTGGGCGGGCTGTACTCGTCGGTGCCCGTGGAGCCGGGGGTCACCCGGGTGATCACCGCGGAGTTCGACAAGGACCTGCCGGGTGCGTCGGTGGAGCCGACGGCGGGCGAGCTGCGCCGGGCCATCGAGCGGCTCAACGACACGCCGTTCCCGGATGTTCCGGTGCGCTGGATCCGCCGCTACGGCGGCCCGTCGCGCGTCGCCGAGACGTACCAGGCCGAGAGGGTCTTCCTCGTGGGCGACGCGGCGCACACGTTCTACCCGCTGGCCGGGCTGCGCATGAACCTGGTGCTCCAGGACGCGGTCAACCTGGGCTGGAAGCTGGCGGCGGACCTGCTCGGCTGGGCCCCGCCCAACCTGCTCGACACCTACACGGCGGAGCGGCGCCCGCAGGGCCTGCGCGCGGCTGCCGCGACCGACACCCAGCTGGCCCTGATCCACCCGGTGGAGAAGGTGGCGCCGGTGCGGGCGCTGATGGCGGAGCTGCTGAAGTTCCCGGACGCGAACCGCTACCTGCTGGAGCTGTCCACGGGCCTGGACGTCAGCTATGCCCCGGAGGGCGCGGCCGCCCCCGTGGGGCGCCGGCTGCCGCACGTACCGCTCGTGACGGCGGCCGGCGCCGGCAGTGTGGCGTCGGCGCTGCATGCCGGGCGGGGCGTGTTCCTGGACCTGACGGGCTCCGGGAGCGCGGCGAACCCGGTGGCGGCGTGGGCGGACCGCGTCGACCTGGTGGCGGCCGAGCCGGTGGCGGAGATCGGAGCGTCCGCTGTGCTCGTACGGCCGGACGGGCATGTGGCGTGGGCCGGTGAGCCGGGCGATGCCACCCTGCGGCCGGTGCTGGAGCAGTGGTTCGGGACGCCGGGGGCCTGAGGGGCGGTTTCCCCCTCCGGGAGACGTGCATGGTGAAGGGCCGAGGCGGTCTGCCCCGGCCCTTCACCGTGCACCCGTCGCGTCAGGAGAATGTGCGTGCCCAGGCGGCCACGGTGGGCTCGCCCGCGAGTTCCTTGAAGGAGACGGTCAGGCCGGCGCGCCGCCAGACGTTGATGAGCTGCATGATGTGCAGCGATTTGAGGCCGAGGGCGATGAGGTTGGCGTCGTCCGCGATGTCCCGGGCGTGGAAGCCGACGAGTTCGGCGACGGCCTCGCGGATCTCGTCGGCGGTGGGTGCGGTGGTGGTCTGGCTCATGGTGGGCCCCTTTCTTCTCTGGTCCTGTCCGGGACTACGGGATGTCGACGATCTCCAGAACGGCGCAGCCCACTTCCATGCCGACGGCGGCCGCGAGCAGCAGGACGTGGTCGCCGGGGCGCAGTTCGCCGGAGGCGAGGAGGTGTTCGAGGCCGACGATCTGGTCGGTGCCGCCGGAGTGGCCGACGCGGCGGTTGAACTCCCAGGTCCCGCGCGACTCCTCGATGCCGAGCGGTTCGAGGAAGCCGTTCCGGATCTGGTCGAAGGCGACGGCGCTGTGCGCGACGCGCGTGATGTCGTCGAGGGTGCGGCCGGCGTCCTCGAGGGCGGCCGTGACGGCTTCGACGACGATGTCACCGAGGTGGAAGACGGGCGGGGCCACGCCCTGCATCCACTGGGCGCGGATGTGGTCGGTGCGGGCCTCCAGGTCGAGGGGGCGGCCCAGGGTGATGCTCGGCGGGAAGAGCGGGTCGCCGCCGCGGTGCAGGACCTCGGCCTCCGGAATGGAGATCGAGGTGACGGACAGCAGCTTGGCGAAGCCCTCTCGCCGGGAGAGCACGGCGGCGGAGCCCGCGTCGCCGAGTACGTAGTTCGAGCTGACCCGCCAGCGGTCCAGGCCCGGGGTGGAGAAGTTGTCGCCGGCGGTGATCAGGACGGCGCCGGCGGCCGGGTCGGCGGTCAGCATGGTGGCGGCGAACCGCAGCGAGGTGATCATGCCGAGGCAGCCCTGGCGGAGTTCCAGGGCGGGCACGGGCCGGTCCACCGTGCGGTGCAGGATGTAGTGGGGGGCCGACCAGATGTCGGGGCCCTGGTGGAAGACGGGCGTGTGGATGAGCGCCGCGATCTCCTCCGGCTCGTGCCCGGAGCGTTTGAGGGCCTCCTCGGCCGCGGCGATCGCCATGTCGGGGGCGGGCACGTCCCCGGCGACCGCGACCGAGATCATGCCGCTGGACGCCCGCAGGGTCTCGTCGTACCAGCCCTTTTCGATGGCCTCGTCGACGCTGACCCGGTCAGGTATCCAGCTGCCGATCCCGGCCAGGTACACGTTGTCCACTTTCATCCTGTGCGCCCGCTTTCAGAAGAGCCTCGGAGGGTACGGGGCACCTTCCCAGGCGGCCCTTGTGCGGCTCTTTCGTGGCGCTTGCAGCATGATGTGGGCGTGGGGCTGCGGGAGATGAAGAAACTCAAGGTCAGACAGGCGATCCAGCGGGAGACGCTGCGCCTGTTCGAGGAACGCGGATACCGGGCGACGACGGTCGAGGAGATCGCCGCCGCGGCGGAGGTGTCCACGACGACCTTCTACCGCTACTACTCCTCCAAGGAGGACGTGATCCTGTCCGGGGTCTACGACCGCGGGCCGGAGGCGGCGGCGTCCCCCGACGCGCACCCGCTCCACTTCGCGGACGGCGGTCTGCCCGAGGGCGGTTCCCTGCTGGCCGGGCTGCGGGTCATGCTGGCCGGTGTTCGCGAGAGCGGGGCCTTCGACGAGGGCCGTGCGGAGCTGCTGACCCGGTTGCGCATGATCAACCGGGTGCCGGAGCTGCGGGCCCTCAACGCCCAGCGCACCCAGGAGGGGCTGCGGGAGCTGGCCCGGTTGCTGGCGGCCCGGGACGGGACGGACCCCGACGCGCCGGAGGGGTACCGGACGCGGGTGCTGGCGGCGGCGATCGGGGGCGCGGTGGCCGAGACCCTGCGCTTCTGGGTGGACCAGGACGGGGAGCCGGATCTGGACGACCTCTTCGCCCGGACCCTGGACCTGTTGGCTCCCGCGGTGGAGCAGGCATCGCGCTGAGGCGGCCACCCGGCGGTTTAAGGCTGCTTTAGAAGCTCCTCCTAGCCTTCGGCGACGACGGGCGTATCGCCACACCACCGAGGAGCACGATCGTGACCCAGATCCAGGACCTGCCGCGTCTTCCCTTCGACCGTGATCCCGACGATGTCAACGGCATCGCGCCGAAGTTCCGCTCGCTGCGCACCGAGTCGCCGGTGGTCCGCGTGACCACCTCGGCCGGCGACGAGGCCTGGCTCGTCACCCGTTACGGCGAGGTCAAGCAGCTCCTCAACGACTCCCGGCTGGGCCGCTCCCACCACGCGCCGGAGACGGCCTCCCGGGTGGCCAACGCCGCCGTGCTGACCGGCCCGCTGGGCAAGCCCGAGGACGAGGTGCCCACCCGTACGAAGCTGCGCCGGCTGCTGGCCCCGGCCTTCTCGGCGCGCCGGGTGCAGAAGCTCCAGGGCGGCGTCCAGCAGCTCATCGACCAGCTGCTGGACAACCTGGAGAAGGGCCCGAACCCCGGGGACTTCCACGAGGCGCTGTCCTTCCCGCTGCCCGTGCTGGTCATCTGCCAGCTGCTGGGCGTGCCCGGCGAGGACCGGGAGGAGTTCCGCCGGATGTCGGCGGGTGCCACCAGCCTGACGGACGTGGAGAAGGCCAAGGCGTCCTGGGGCGAGCTGCACGGCTACATGCGCAGCCTCATCGAGGTGAAGCGCAGGACCCCGGGCGAGGACGTGTTCTCGGACCTCGTCGCCGTACAGGAGAAGGAGGGCCTGGCGGACGACGAGATCGCGCGGATGGCCGCCGGTCTGCTGTTCGCCGGGCACGAGACCACGGTGACCCGGCTGGACCTCGGGACGCTGCTGCTGCTCACCCACCCCGAGGAGCGCAAGAAGCTCCAGGCGGACCCGAAGGGCCTCGTGCAGGGCGCGGTCGAGGAGATCCTGCGGATGGCGGCGCCGTCCACGCAGGACGTGCTGCCCCGCTACACGCACGACGACATCGAGATCGCCGGTACCACCATTCCCAAGGGCGACCTGGTGATGCTGGCGTTCACGGCCACCAACCGCGACCCGGACATCTTCTCCGACCCGAACGTCTTCGACATCACCCGGGACAGCACGCAGCACCTGGCCTTCGGTCACGGTCCGCGCTTCTGCCTCGGTTCGGGTCTGGCCCGGCTGGAGCTCCAGGCGCTGTTCTCCACGCTGTTCGTCCGGTTCCCGGACCTGCGGCTGGCGGTGGACCCGGCGGAGCTGCAGTTCCGTGACGACACCCTGACGGGTGGTCTGGCCTCGCTGCCGGTCACCTGGTAGTCCGCACACGCGAAGAGGCGGCGCGTCCCGTGGGGGCGCGCCGCCTCTTCGTGTCCCGGCGTCCTGTGCCAGGACATGATCCGGCCCCGCGGCGGGGGATGACGCGGGGGCCGGATGTCGGGGGATCCGCCGGAAGCGGCGGATCAGCGGGAGGGCTCGGGCTGCGGCGGAGTCACCGGCTCGGCCGCGGCGGCCTTCTGGGCCGAGCGGTGGTTCTTGGCCGCCAGGCAGAGCAGCACGGAGCCGACGATGGCGCCGAGCGGCAGGATCAGCGTGCTGTGCATGGTGGTGACGAACCCGTGGTCGTAGACGGCCTCGGCCGCGGCGGCGAGTTGCCGGGCGGCGGCCGTCGGCAGGCCCTGGGCGAGTTCCTTGATCGTGCCGGCGTCGGGGCTCGCGCCGGAGGAGAAGGCGTCGACGAAGCCTTCGCGGCTCTGGGCGGGCAGCCCGGAGGAGCGGGTGGCGGCCTCCTCGTGGAGGGTGGTGGCGAGCCGGCTCTGCAGGACGGCGCCGACGACGGAAGCGCCGAGGACCGAGCCGATCTGACGGATGGTGTTGTTGACGCCGGAGGCGGCGCCCGCCAGGCGCGGCGGTACGTTGCGCATGGCCTCGGTGGCCATCGGCGCGAGCAGGCAGCCGGTGCCCAGGCCCACCACGGCCATCGGCAGCGTGAAGGTGTACCAGTGGCTGTCCACCGCGGCGACGGCGAGGACCAGCGAGATGCCGGTGCCGTAGACGACGAGGCCGAACAGCAGCACGTTCTTGCCGCCGATCTTGTCGGACATGCGGCCCGCGAACGGGGCGGTCATCATCGACAGCAGCGGCGAGGGGGCGAGGGTCAGACCTGCCTGCACGGCGGACATGCCGAGCACGGACTGAAGGTAGATGTTCACCGGCAGCACCAGACCGAGCAGGGCCATCGAGATGAGCGCGACGATCACGGTCATCACGGTGAAGTTCCGGTCCTTGAAGAGCGCGAACGGTACGAGCGGCTCGTCGTCCTGCTTGCGGCGCTGGTAGAGCACGAACACGCCGAGCAGGGCCACTCCGCCGACGATCAGGGCCACGATGCCCGCGTTCCAGTCGTAGCGTTCGCCCTCCTGAAGACCGAAGCTCAGGCAGAACAGCGCGACGGTGGCGATGAGAACGCCCACGATGTCGAACTTGTGGCTGCGGGCCGGGCGGATGTCGGGCACGAGCAGGAAGGTCAGCACGAGCACGGCGATGCCGACGGGCACGTTGATGAAGAAGATCCAGCGCCAGCCGACGGTGCTGACGATCAGCCCGCCGAGCGTCGGCCCGGAGATGGTGGCGACGCCGGCGATGGAACCCCAGACGCCCATGGCCGCACCGCGCCGGTCCGCCGGGAACACCGCGATGATCATCACCATGGTCTGAGGCACCATCATGGCCGCGCCCAGGCCCTGCACCGCACGGGTGGCGATGAGCATGCCGGGGTCGACGGCGAGACCGCAGGCGACGCTGGCCAGGGTGAACAGCACGACGCCCGAGGCGAACAGGGTACGGGGGCCGCGGAGGTCACCGAGGCGGCCGAAGGTGATCAGGGTGACAGCGAGGACGAGCGCATAGGCACTGACCACCCACAGGGCCTCGTCAAGGGAGGAACCGAGTCTCTCCATCATGTCGGGGATCGCGATGTTCACGATCGTCAGGTCCAGCAGTGTCATGAAGAACCCGAGACCGAGCGTCATCAAGACCGCCCACGGGTTCCCGCGCAACTTACTCACGGATGCTCCTCGTCCTCCACCGAAGTGGCTCGCCTCTAAAATCTGGGACAGTGACCCGAAAATGTCAATGCCCCACTTACCAGGGCCCGTTGGAGCCGGGCCCACGTCTCACTGACTGAGTTCCTCGTCGAGTGCGGAAAACAGTTCGGCGTCGGAGATGTCCGCCAGCCCCTCGTCGGACGGCTCGGCGGCGCCGTCGGCGGCCGCCTGCCACCTGCGCAGCAGTTCGCGCAGCCGGCCGCCGGCGCGTTCGTGGTCGTCGGTGCCGGCCTCGGCCGCTTCGAGGGCCGCCTCCAGCCGGTCCAGCTCCCGGGACAGCCCGCCGACCGCAGAGTCCTCCGGTATGAGCCGGCCCAGCAGTTCGGCGGTGAGCGCCTGGGCCGTCGGGTGGTCGAATACGAGCGTGGCCGACAGGCGCAGCCCGGTGGCCGTGGTGAGGCGGTCGCGCAGTTCGACCGAGGTGAGCGAGTCGAAGCCGAGTTCCTGGAGGCTGCGTACGGGATCGACCTGCCGGTCGTCCGCGTGGCCGAGCACCCCGGCGATCTCGCCCCGCACCAGGGCCAGGACGACGTCGGCACGCTCTTCGGCACCGAGTGCGGCGAGCCGGTCCGCGAGCGAGGTCGCCGCTCCGCCCGGGCCGGTGGCGGCCGCCGCGGCGCTGCGCCGGGCCGGGGTGCGGACGAGGCCGCGCAGCGGCGCGGGAAGGGTGCCCGCCCCGGCCCGGGTCCGCAGGGCGGCGGAGTCGAGCAGGACCGGGGCGAGGGCCGGCTGCGAGCGGGCGGCCAGGGCCGCGTCCAGCAGGGCCAGGCCCTGTTCGGCGGACATCGGGGCGAGGCCGGTACGGGCCAGCCGGGCGCGGTCGGCGGCGCCGAGTTCTTCGGCCATGCCGGCGCCGTCGCCGCCCCACAGCCCCCAGGCGAGGGACAGCGCGGGCAGTCCGGCCGCGCGGCGCTGATGGGCGAAGGCGTCCAGGAAGGCGTTGGCGGCGGCGTAGTTGGCCTGCCCCGCGGTGCCGAGCAGCGCGGCGACCGAGGAGAACACGACGAAGGAGTCGAGGGCGGTCCCCCGGGTCAGCTCGTGCAGGTTCCACACGGCGTCGGCCTTGGGCCGCAGCACGGTGTCGAACCGCTCGGCGGTGAGCCCGGTCAGCACCCCGTCGTCCAGTACACCGGCGGTGTGCACGACCGAGGTCAGCGGATGGTCCTCTGCCACCCGCGCCAGAAGGCCGGAGAGCGCGTCGCGGTCGGCGACGTCGCAGGCGGCGAAGACGGCCTCGGCGCCCAGGTCCCGCAGCTGCGCGCCCAGTTCCGCCGCGCCAGGTGCGTCGGCACCCCGGCGGCTCGCGAGCAGCAGGTGCCGTACGCCGTACGTGGTCACCAGGTGCCGGGCGACCAGCCCGCCCAGGAACCCGCCGGCGCCGGTGAGCAGGACGGTTCCGCCCTCCCGGAACGCCGGGGCCGGGGCCGGGTCGTCGGGCCGGGCCGGCACGAGGCGGGGAGCGTGGACGGCCCCCGCGCGCACCGCGAGCTGTGGCTCGCCGTGCTCCACGGCGAGGAGCGCCGCGGCGGGGACGGCGGCCGCGGAGGCCGCATCCCCGTCCAGGTCCAGGACGACGAGGCGTCCGGGGTGTTCCGCCTGGGCGGAGCGCAGCAGGCCCAGCACGGCGGCGGCCACGGGGTCGGGGACGTCGGCGCCGACGGGCGCGCCGCCCCGGGTGAGCAGGACGAGGGTGCTGTCGGCGAGCGCGTCCTCGGCCGGCCAGCTCTGGAGGAGCCCCAGCAGTCCGCCGATGGCTTCGCGGAGCCGCTCGGGCGGGGTCGTGTTCGCGGCGGCCGGCAACTCGGGCGGGACCACGGCCTGTGCGACGGCGTCGGTGACGACGAAGCGCGGCGCAGATGCCCCCGACCGGACGGCCTCGGTGAGCGCGACGAGCCCGCTGTACCGCGTGGTCTCCGGCGGTACGACGGCCGCCTCGGGCACCGGGCCGAGCAGGGCCCAGTCCGCCGGTCCTGCCGGGCCGTTCTGCGCCAGCGGCAGGGGAATCCAGTCGGGGCGCAGGAGTCCGCCGTCCGTGCCCTGGCCGCTCCGGGCGGCGGTGGCGAGGGCGCCTTCGGGGAGCGGGCGTACGGCGAGGGCGTCGACCGTGGCGACCGTCCGCCCCTGCGGGTCGGCGAGGTCCAGTCGGTACGTGCCCTCGGCGCCCGTGGGGGCGACGCGGACGCGGAGGGTGCCCGCCCCGGTGGCGTGCAGGCGGAGCCCGCTCCACAGGAAGGGGACGTGGATCCGGTCGGTCTCTTCGCCCTCCCCGTCGTCGCTCCGGCCGTGGCCGCCCAGCGCGAGGGTGCGCAGGGCCGAGTCGAGCAGGGCGGGGTGCAGGCCGAAGTCCCCTTCGGCGGCGCCCGCTTCCTCGGGCAGCCGTACGTCCAGGTAGCGGACGTCGCCGTCCCGCCAGGCCGCGACCAGTCCCTGGAAGGCGGGGCCGTAGCCGAGCCCGGCGGCCACGAGCCGGTCGGCGTGCGCGTCCACGTCCACCGGCTCGGCGCCGGCCGGGGGCCATGCCTCGGCCCAGGGCGCGGCGGGCGGGGCGGTGGGCGCGGACGGTGCCAGGGTGCCGGTGGCGTGCCGGGTCCAGTCGCCGTCGCCGCCGTCGCCGCCGGAGTGGACGGTGAAGGTGTGCCGCCCGCTGCCGTCGCCGGTGTCGGTGACCTGGATCTGCAGGCGCGGCGCGGCGTGCTCCGGGAGCACCAGCGGCGCCTCCAGGTTCAGTTCCTCGACGGTGTCGCAGCCGACCTGGTCCCCGGCGTACACCGCGAGGTCCGCGAAGGCGGCACCCGGCAGCAGGACCGAGCCCGCGACGACGTGATCGCCGAGCCACGGGAGCCCGGCCGAGGCGATGCGGCCGGTCAGCACCGCCCCTTGGCCGCCGGCGAGGGCGACGACCGCGCTCAGCAGCGGATGGCCGGCGCCCTCCTGGCCCGCCGCGGCCGCGTCCTGGGCGACGGCCGGGGCCTCCAGCCAGTAGCGGGTGCGCTGGAAGGCGTACGTCGGCAGTTCCACCGTGCGCGCGGCCGGCAGCAGCGACGGCCAGTCCACGGCGGCGCCCCGGGTATGGACCGTGCCCAGTGCCGTGAGGAGGGACCGCCCTTCCGGGTGCCCGGCGCGCAGGGTGGACACCGCGTCGGCGCCTTCCACGGCGCCGCGCACCATGGCCGTCAGCACCGGGTCGGGACCGAGTTCCAGGTAGCTGGTGACGCCCTGCTCGTGCAGGGTGCGTACGCCGTCGTGGAAGCGGACGGCGGCCCGGATGTGCCGGGCCCAGTAGCCGGGGTCGGTCAGCTCGCCGGGTCCGGCGATCCGGCCGGTGATGTTGGAGACGACGGGGATGGCCGGTTCCCGCAGGTCCAGGGTGCGGGTGACCTCCTCGAACTCGGCGAGGACGCCGTCCATGTGGGGCGAGTGGAAGGCGTGCGAGACGGTCAGCCGACGGGTCTTGATCCCCTGCGCGCGGAAGTCCTCGGCGACCTCGTCGGCCGCGTCCGGGTCGCCGGAGACCACCACCGAGTCCGGCCCGTTCACGGCCGCGAGGCTGAGGCGGCCCGCGTGCCGCTCCAGGTGGGGCAGTACGTCGGCCTCCGCGGCCCGGATCGCGATCATCGCGCCCCCGGCCGGGGCCGCCTGCATGAGCCGGCCACGGGCGGCCACCAGGGTACAGGCGTCGGCGAGGCTCAGCACTCCCGCGGCGTGCGCGGCGCTGATCTCGCCCACGGAGTGGCCGATGAGGAGCGCCGGGGCGAGGCCCGCGTGCTCGGCGAGCCTGAACAGCGAGGTCTCCAGGGCGAACAGCGCGGCCTGGGTGTGCACGGTCTGGTCCAGCAGGTCGGCTTCGGGGCTGTCCGGGACCGAGAAGACGATCTCCTTGAGCGGGCGTCCCAGCTCGGGGTCGAGGTGGGCGCAGACCGCGTCGAAGGCGGCGGCGAAGACCGGGAAGGTCTCGTACAGATCGCGTCCCATGCCGGGCCGCTGGCTGCCCTGGCCGGTGAACATCACGGCGGTCTTCGGTATGCCGACTGCCGTCCCCCGGACGACGGCGGGCGTGCCGGTGCCCGCGGCGAGTGCGGCCAGCGCCTCCATCAGCTCTGCCCGGTCCGTGCCGGCGACCACCGCGCGGTGCTCGAAGCGGGCGCGTGTGGTGGCGAGCGCGAGGGCCACGTCCGCCACCGCCGGTTCTTCGGCGGCCACCTGGTCGCGCAGACGGGACGCCTGGTCCCGCAACGCCTCCTCGGTACGGGCGGACAGCACCCACGGCACGGGAACGGGCCCGGCCGGCGCCCCGGCCTCCGCCGCGCCCTCGGGCCGGGAGTCCTGCGGCGCCTGCTCCAGGATCAGGTGCGCGTTGGTGCCGGAGATGCCGAAGGAGGAGACGGCCGCGCGGCGCGGGCGGTCCAGCTCGGGCCACGGCCGCTGCTCGGTGAGCAGTTCCACCGTCCCGGAGGACCAGTCCACATGGGGGGTCGGAGCATCGACGTGCAGGGTCCGGGGCAGGACCCTGTTGCGCAGCGCCATGATCATCTTGATGACTCCGGCGACGCCGGACGCGGCCTGTGCGTGCCCGATGTTGGACTTGAGCGAGCCCAGCCACAGCGGGAGTTCGGGGCTGTGCTCCTCGCCGTAGGTGGCCAGCAGCGCCTGCGCCTCGATCGGATCGCCCAGCGTGGTGCCGGTGCCGTGCGCCTCCACGGCGTCCACCTCGGCGCCGCTCAGCCCGGCGTCCGCGAGCGCCTGGCGGATCACCCGCTGCTGGGCGGGGCCGCTGGGGGCCGTCAGGCCGTTGCTCGCACCGTCCTGGTTGACGGCGCTGCCGCGGATCACGGCGAGCACCTGGTGGCCGTTGGCCTGTGCGTCGGACAGCTTCTCCAGGAGCACCAGGCCGACGCCCTCGGCCCAGCCGGTCCCATTGGACTGGGCGGCGAATGCCTTGCAGCGGCCGTCGGGCGACAGGGCCCGCTGACGGCTGAACTCCAGATAGGTGGTGGGCGTCGCCATGAGCGTCACACCGCCGGCCAGCGCCATCGTGCACTCGCCCGAGCGCAGCGCCCCGGCGGCCAGGTGCAGGGCCACCAGCGAGGAGGAGCAGGCCGTGTCCACGGTGATCGCGGGGCCTTCGAACCCGAAGGTGTACGCGATGCGGCCGGAGGCAACACTGCCCATGCTGCCGTTGCCGAGGTAGCCCTCGTACCCCGTGGGCGCGGGCTTGAGCCGCGAGGCGTAGTCGTTGTACATGACGCCGGCGAAGACACCGGTACGGCTGCCGCGCACGGTGGCCGGGTCGATCCCGGCCCGCTCGAAGGCCTCCCACGCGGTCTCCAGCAGCAGCCGCTGCTGCGGGTCGGTGGCCAGGGCCTCACGCGGGCTGATGCCGAAGAACTCGGCGTCGAAGTCCTCGGCTCCGTGCAGGAATCCGCCCTGCGTGGAGTACGTACGGCCGACCGCGTCCGGGTCCGGGTCGTACAGCTTCTCCTCGTCCCAGCCCCGGGACGCGGGGAAGGAGCCGACCGCGTCGGTCCCCTGCTCGACCAGGCGCCACAAGTCCTCCGGCGAGGTGACCCCGCCCGGGTAGCGGCAGCTCATCGCGACCACGGCGATCGGCTCGTCCTCCCCGGCGGTGCCCGTGTCCCGCAGCGGTTCGGCGGCCGGGGTGCTCGCGCCGAGGACCCGCTCCAGCAGGTAGCCGGTGACCGCGCGCGGCGTCGGGTAGTCGAAGACGAGGGTCGCCGGCAGGGTCAGGCCGGTCGCGGCCGCGAGCCGGTTGCGCAGCTCCACGGAGGCGAGCGAGTCGAAGCCGAAGTCCTTGAACGGCCGCTGCTCGTTCACCGAGTCCGGCGAACCGTGCCCCAGGACCGTCGCCACACTGGCTCGTACGACCGAGGCGACCGCCTCGGCCCGCCCGTCCTCGGGCAGTGCGGCGATCCGCTCGGCCCAGGCGCCGGGCTGTGCGCTGCCCGCTGCGGCGGCCGTCCGCCGGGCGGGGACCCGGACCAGCGAACGGAGCAGCGCCGGGAGCCGGCCCGCCGCCGCCTCGCCGCGCAGCGCGCCCAGGTCGAGGCGGGCCGGAACGGTCGCGGAACGCCCGGTCGCCAGCGAGGCGTCGAACAGCGCGAGCCCTTCCCCGGTGTCGAGCGCGGCGATGCCCCCTCGGGTCATCCGGGACAGGTCGGTGTCGCTGAGGTGACCGGTCAGTCCGGATGCCTGACCCCACAGGCCCCAGGCCAGGGAGGTGGCCGGCAGCCCCAGCGCGTGGCGGTGGGCGGCGAGGCCGTCGAGCAGGCCGTTGGCGGCGGTGTAGTTGCCCTGGCCCGGATTGCCGAGGGTGGCGGTGACGGAGGAGAAGAGGACGAAGGCGGCGAGGCCGGTGTCGCGGGTGAGTTCGTGCAGGTGCCAGGCGGCGTCGGCCTTGGGGCGCAGGACGGTGTCGACGCGCTCGGGGGTGAGGGCGGTGACCGTGCCGTCGTCCAGGGCGCCCGCGGTGTGGATGACGGCGGTGAGGGGGTGGTCGGTCGGGACGGTGGCCAGGAGGGCCGCGAGCGCGTCCCGGTCGCCGACGTCGCAGGACGCGAAGGTGGCCTCGGCGCCCATCTCCCGCAGCTGCGCGTCCAGTTCGGCCGCACCGGGCGCGTCGGCGCCCCGGCGGCTGGCCAGCAGCAGGTGCCGTACCCCGTAGGCGGTGACCAGGTGCCGGGCGAAGAGCCCGCCGAGCGTCCCGGAGGCCCCGGTGACGAGTACGGTCCCGGCCGGATCGAGGGCGGGAAGCGCGGCCGGGCTGTCGGTGGCGCGGACCAGCCGGGGCGCGTGGACGGCCCGGCCACGCACCGCGAGCTGGGGCTCGGAGGGCGCGCCCGACAGGGCGCGGACCAGGGCGTCCGGGTCGTCGTTGCCGCTCGGGTCCAGATCGAGGAGGGCGAAGCGGCCCGGCTCCTCCGCCTGCGCGGTGCGCAGCAGACCCCACACGGCAGCGCCCGCGAGGTCCCGCACGTCCTCGCCCTCCTGCGCGGCCAGCGCGCCGCGGGTGGCGACGACCAGCCGGGTGCCGGCGAGTCCTTCGTCGGCCAGCCACTTCTGGACCGCCTCCAGAGCCCGGCCGACCTCGGCCCGGACCCGCTCGGGCAGCGAGGGCCCGTCCTCGGCGGAAGCCCCGGGGACGAGGAGCACTGCGGACTCCGGTGCGGCCGTCCCCTGCTGTACGGCTTCCAGCAGGGCGGCGGCGTCCTCGTGGAGCCCGGCACCCAGTGCCTCGGCGAGTGCGCGGGCTGTGGGGGAACCGCCGAGCACAGTCGTCGCCTCGGAGGCGTCCGCGTCGGGGAGCACTGCCTCGGCCCACTCCACGACGTAGGGGACGGCACGGGCAGCGGCTGCGGGCGCCAGTCCGCCCGCCGGCACCTCTCGGAGTGCGAGGGAGGTGAGGGTGGCGACGGGTTGTCCGGTGGTGTCGGTGATGTGGAGGGTGATGCTGTCGGTGTGGGCGGGGGTGATGTGGACGCGGACGGTGGTGGCGCCGGTGGCGTGGAGGTGGATGCCCGACCAGGCGAACGGGAGGCGGGGGGCGGGCAGTGCGGTGCCGGGGGTGAGGAGTGCGGTGTGGAGGGTGGCGTCGAGGAGGGCGGGGTGGATGCCGAAGGTACCGGCGTCGCTGTGCTGGTCCTCGGCGAGCGCGACCTCGGCGAAGACCTCGTCGCCATTGCGCCATGCGGCCTGGACGCCCTGGAACGCGGGCCCGTACTCGTAACCGGCTGCCGCCAGCTCCTCGTACAGCGCGCTCGTGTCGACCCGGACCGCCCCGGCCGGGGGCCACACCCCATCGGCCGGTGCGCCGGGGACGCCGCCGTGGCCCAGCTCGCCGGTGGCGTGCCGGGTCCACTCCGTCCCGTCGTCCCCGCTCTCCTCCGCGCTCTCGGGGCGGGAGTACACGGTGACGGCACGGCGGCCGCCCTCCTCGGCGTCGACAACGACCTGGAGGCGGACGGCCCCGGTGGCGCCGAGCAGCAGCGGAGCTTGGAGGGTCAGCTCTTCGAGGACTTCGTAGCCGGTCTCGTACCCGGCGCGGAGGGCAAGCTCGACAAAGGCGGTGCCGGGCAGCAGGACCGTGCCGGAGACGGCGTGGTCGGCGAGCCACGGGTGCGACTTCAGCGAGAGCCGCCCGGACAGCACCGCGGACCCGCTGCCGGCGACCTCGGTCACCGCTCCGAGGAGGGGGTGCTCGGCAGAGGTGAGGCCGGCCATCGTGACGTCGCCGGTGGCGGGGGCGGATTCGAGCCAGTAGCGGGTGCGCTGGAAGGGGTACGTGGGCAGGTCAAGGGGCGCTGGGGCTCGGGGAGGGCCGTCGTCCAGTCGACGGGGACGCCGTGGGTCCATGCCTGACCGACGGACAGCAGGAACCGTTCCAGGCCGCCTTCGTCCCGGCGGAGTGACGGCACCGCGAGCGCCGTGGTCGCATCGGCGGCCTCGAAGGTCTCCTGGAGGCCGATCGTCAGGACCGGGTGGGCACTCGACTCGATGAACGTGGTGAAACCGTCCGCGAGCAGGGCCCTGGTCGTCTTCTCGAACTCGACCGTCTGACGCAGGTTTTGGTACCAGTACCCCGCGTCCAGGATCGCGTCCTCGACCACCTCGTTCGTGACGGTCGAGTAGAAGGGAATCTCGGGCTGGCGCGGCGTGACCGGTGCCAGAAGCCGCGCCAGCTCGTCCCGGATCGACTCCACATGCGGGGAGTGCGAGGCGTAGTCCACCGCGATACGACGCGAACGCACCCCGTCCGCGTCGAGCACCGCGACCAGCTCGTCCAGAGCGCTGTCCGTGCCCGACACGACCGTGGACGACGGGCCGTTGACCGTCGCCACACCCAGATCGTCCGCCCACCGCGTCAGATACGGGCGGACCGCATCGGCGGGCAGCGCAACCGAGAGCATCCCGCCCCGACCGGCCAGAGCGATGATGGCCCGGCTCCGCAACGCCACCACGAGAGCGCCGTCCTCCAAGGACAGCGCACCCGACACCACGGCCGCCGCGATCTCGCCCTGCGAATGGCCGACCACCGCGTCCGGGACGACCCCGTAGGAACGCCATGCTTCGGCGAGGGAGACCATGACCGCCCACAACGCGGGCTGGATCACGTCCACCCGCTCCAGCAGGCCCTCCGGATCGCCCTGGAGCAGCACCGGCAGCAGATCCCAGTCCGTGTAGGCGGACAGGGCACGCGCGCAGTCCTCCAGGCGGGCCCGGAACGCCGGCGACGCCTCGAACAGGCCCGCCGCCATACCGATCCACTGCGAGCCCTGGCCCGGGAACACGAACACGGTCTTACCGCCCGTGACCGCCTCCCCCGATGCACCGGCGTCCGCGCGCAGGGCGTCCAGCAGTTCCTGACGGGTGCTGCCGACCACGACCCTGCGCTGCCCGAACACCGTGCGGTGCGCGGCCAGAGCGGTCGCAACGGCACTCGGCGCGAGCGCGGAGGCACTCTCCACGAACTCCGTCAGCCGGGCCACCTGATCACGCACGGCCTCCTCAGTCCGACCGGACACCATCCACGGCACCACACCACCGGCGGAGACCTCCGGAAGCGACGCCTCCGGGGCCTGCTCCAGGATCATGTGCGCGTTCGTGCCCGAGATACCGAACGACGACACGGCCGCACGGCGCGGACGATCCAGCTCAGGCCACGGCCGCTGCTCGGTCAGCAGCTCCACCGCACCCTGGGACCAGTCCACATGGGACGTCGGATCAGTGACATTCAACGTCCGGGGAAGAACCCCCTCACGCATCGCCATGACCATCTTGATCACACCACCCACGCCTGCGGCGGCCATGGTGTGCCCAATGTTGGACTTCAACGAGCCCAGCCACAGGGGGTGTTCGGGGGTGCGCTCCTGCCCGTACGTCGCGAGCAGGGCCTGCGCCTCGATGGGGTCACCGAGCTTGGTCCCCGTACCGTGCGCCTCCACCACATCGACATCCGTACCCGCCAGCCCGGCGTTGGCCAGCGCCTGGCGGATCACCCGCTGCTGCGAGGGGCCATTCGGCGCGCTGAGCCCGTTGCTCGCGCCGTCCTGGTTGACCGCCGAACCCCGGATCACCGCAAGGACCGGGTGACCGTTGGCCTGGGCATCGGACAGCCGCTCCAGCAGCAGGATGCCCGCGCCCTCGCCCCACGCCGTCCCGTCCGCACTCGCCGAGAACGCCTTGCACCGGCCGTCCTGCGACAAACCCTGCTGCCGCGAGAACTCCACGAACATCCCCGGCGACGACATCACCGTCGCACCACCGGCCAGGGCGAGCGAGCACTCGCCCCGTTGGAGCGCCTGCGCCGCCAGATGAAGGGCCACCAGGGAGGAGGAACAGGCCGTGTCCACGGTCAGCGCCGGGCCTTCCAGGCCCAGGGTGTAGGAGATACGGCCCGAAGCGACACTCGCCGTGTTACCGGTGAGGAGATACCCCTCCGTCCCCGGCATCGGCTCCGCCAGACGCGGACCGTACTCCCCCGTCATCGCACCGACAAAGACACCCGTCCGGCTGCCCTTGAGCGACTGCGGAACAATCCCCGACCGCTCCAGCGCCTCCCACGACGTCTCCAACAGCAAACGCTGCTGCGGATCCATCGCCAACGCCTCACGCGGTGAGATCCCGAAGAACTCCGCGTCGAACCCGTCCGCCCCCTGCAAGAAGCCGCCGTACCGCGCATACGACTTCCCCGGCACACCCCGCTCGGCGTCGTACAGACCCTCGGCATCCCAGCCACGATCCTCCGGCCAACCACCAATGGCATCCCCGCCCTCGGCGACCAGGCTCCACAGCCCCTCCGGCGAGACCACCCCACCCGGATACCGGCACGCCATACCCACAATCGCCAGCGGCTCATCGGACACGTCCTCGACTCCGGCAAGGACCGCGTCCACGGCGTCGGGGTCGGGCGCGCCCACCAGGTCGCGCACGATGTGGCGGGCGAGAACGGCGGGGGTCGGGTAGTCGTAGACGAGCGAGGACGGCAGAGCGATACCGAGGTCGGCGGCCAGGCGGCTGCGCAGCTCGACGGAGGTGAGTGAGTTGTAGCCCAGGTCCTTGAAGGGCAGCTCGGAGTCGATCGCATCGGCGCTGTCGTATTCGAGGATCTCGGCGGTGTGGCGGCAGATCAGACCCGCGATCAGCTTCTGGCGCAGGAGATCCCCCTGCTTGCCGGTGAGCTTGCGCACCCGGCTCGCCCACTCCCCCAGTACGCCTTCCGGCTCCTGCTCCGGTTCCGGTTCCTGCGCGGCCACGGCGACGGGGCCGGCAGGGGCATCGGGGACGTCGATCCAGTAGCGCTTGCGCTGGAAGGCGTAGGTGGGGAGCTTGACCCGGTTCACACCGGGAAGGAAAGCGGCCCAGTCGACGTCGGTCCCGCTGGAGTAGGCGGCTGCCAGGGCCCGCAGCAGGGCGCGGGGCTCTTCGCTGCGGGCGTTGAGTGTGGATGCGGCGGTGGGGGTGTCCAGGGTGCTTTGGACCAGGGACGTCAGGACGGGGTCGGGGCCGAGTTCGAGGTAGGTGGTGATGCCCTGGGCGTCCAGGGTGCGGATGCCGTCGTGGAAGCGGACCGCCGCGCGGATCTGGCGGGCCCAGTACGCGGGGTTGGTCAGCTCGTCCGCGACCTGACCGGTCACGTTCGATATGACCGTGATCCGGGGCTCGTTGAACGTGAGGGAGCTGATCTCCTGCTCGAACTCCGTCAGGGCGGTGTCCATGTGCGCGGAGTGGAACGCGTGCGAGACCGTGAGCCGCTTGACCTTGACGCCACGCCCACGGAACAGGTCCTCAAGCATCCCGACCGCGTCCGCGTCACCGGAGACGACCACGGCTGCGGGACCGTTCACCGCCGCGAGGGACACACCCTCAACCAGCTCGGGCAGAACATCGGCTTCCGGGGCGGCGATCGCGAGCATCGCCCCACCCGCACGGGCGGCCTGCATCAGCCTGCCTCGTACCGCGACCAGAGCGCACGCGTCCTCCAGCGAGAACACCCCCGCCGCCCATGCGGCGGTCACCTCACCGATCGAGTGACCGATCAGCGCATCGGGACGCACCCCGAACGACGACACCAGCGTGAACAGGGCGGATTCCAGCGCGAACAGCGCGGCTTGCGTGAACCGGGTCTGATCCAGCACCGGATCACCCCCGAACACCACATCCTTCAGCGACCGGCCCAGGTGTCCGTCCAGGTGCGCGCACGCCTCATCGAAGGCTTGGGCGAAGACGGGGAATGCCTCATAGAGTTCCCGGCCCATCCCCGCCCGCTGGCACCCCTGCCCGGTGAACAAGAATGCCGTCCCCGCAGCGCCTACGGCGCCCGCAGTACGAACCTTCTCCAGGCCAGCGATTAGCTCTTCGCGGTCCGCGCCCACCACCACCGCACGGTGTTCAAAAACCGTGCGCGAGGAGACCAGCGAATAACCCACGTCCAGCAAAGACGCGTCAGAAGTACGTACGAACTCGGCAAGCTTCCCCGCCTGCGCGCGCAACGCCTCCGCGCTCCGCCCCGACACCAACCACGGAACCAGCCCCGGCTCCACACCCTGCACCACAGGAGCCCGCTCGGGTGCCGGCCGCAGAATCAGGTGGCAGTTCGTCCCACCCATCCCGAACGACGACACACCCGCAACACGAGACCCCTCCCAGACGCCCGCCTCCGTCTGCACCCGCAGATTCAGCCCGTCCAGATCAATCGCGGGATTCGCGGACTCGAAGTTCAGACTCGCCGGCACCACCCCATACCGCACCGACAACGCGGCCTTGATCAGACCGACAATGCCCGCCGCGCCCTCCAAATGCCCGACGTTCGTCTTTGCGGAGCCCACCACCAACGGCTCGACCCGCCCCGGCGCATTCCCCAGCACCATGCCTAGAGCCGCGGCCTCGACCGGATCGCCCAGCGCCGTTCCGGTCCCGTGCAATTCCACGTAACCGACCTCGCCGGGCGCCACCCCCGCCCGCTCACACGCCAGCCGCAGCACCCCGGCCTGACCCTCCACACGCGGAGCCGTCAGACCATCACCGCCACCATCATTGTTGACCGCACCCCCCGCGATCACACACACCACATCATCACCATCAGCGACCGCATCCTCCAGCCGCTTCAGAACAACAAGACCCCCACCCTCACCCCGCACATAACCATTCGCCCGACCATCGAAAACAAACGCACGCCCATCCGGCGACAACCCACCGAACTTCGACACCGCCACCGAAGACTCCGGCGCCAGCATCAAATTCACCCCACCCGCCAACGCCAACGACACCTCACCACGACGCAACGCCTCACACGCCTGATGAACCGCCACCAACGCCGACGACTGACCCGAATCCACCACCAACGACGGACCCGTCAAACCCAACAGAAACGACACCCGATTCGCGATCACACTCCGCGCAAGACCCGTCGACGTGAAAGCACCAATCCCCTCCACACCACCCCGCCGCGCCAAAACCGCATAATCGTCCGCCATCGCCCCCACGAACACACCCGCGGCAGACCCCCGCACCGAACCCGCCACCACACCGGCGTCCTCGAACGCCTCCCACGCCAACTCCAACACCAACCGCTGCTGCGGATCCATCGCCACAGCCTCACGCGGCGAAATACCAAAAAACCGCGCGTCAAAACCATCAACCCGACTCAAAAACCCCGCACGCCGAGCCACCGACTTCCCCACCACCGACGGATCGGGATCATAAAAACCCTCCCCGTCCCAACGGTCCGAAGGCACCTCGCCCACCGCATCAAAACCCCGGACCAGCCCCTCCCAGAACTCCCCAGGACCGCCCTCGGCACCCGGAAAACGGCACGACATACCGACAACAGCGATAGGGCCGACAGGGCCGTTTTTCGGCATGCCAAAGTCCGGATTCATGATGCCTGTCTCCACTTCGTCACCAGGTCGCACCGCAGGGGTCCAAGCCGATCGTCACAACGCCGGCTAAAGCCCGTCTTGCGTGCTCACTGGACTCCGACGTGCTCGAGAATGTCGAGCTGCAAGTCGATCGGCAGGTCCTGCCGACGGGAAATGTTGAGCTTGCGGTAGATCCGCGTGAGGTGCTGCTCGACCGTGCTCGTCGTGACGAACAGCTTGGCCCCTATCTCCCGGTTCGTGTACCCGGCGGAAGCCAGAGCGGCGACGCGCCGTTCGGACTGGCTGAGGAGGTCGATGTCGGGATCGGCGGCCGTCGGGGCGCAGCGTCGCACCTCGGCGCCGGCGTCTCCGCGCGGCCGGTCCGGCAGGATCTCCTCGCAGAGCGGTGTCGCGTCGCACTCGTCGGCCAGTCTCCAGGCACGCCTGATGACGGAGCCCGCGCGCGGCCCCTCGCCCAGGGTCTGGAGGCTGCGGCCGAAGTCGGCCACGGCCTTGGCGAGTTCCAGGCGGTCGCCGCAGCCGCGCAGGTCGGCGATGGCCCGGGTGAGGAGGGCGGGCCGGCCGTGGGTCTCCTCGGTCGCGGCGTGCAGGCGCAGCGCCATGCCGCGGGTTCGCGGGCCGATCCCCGGTACGGCGAGCTGCGCCGTGGTCAGCACGCGTGCCTCGCCGGGGCGGCGCAGCCGCAGCAGGGCGTCCGCCGCGTCGATGCGCCAGGGCAGACCGCCGCAGTGGTCCAGGCCCCAGCGTTCGGCCAGGCGGCCCACGTCGAGGAATTCGCTCAGGGCGGCCTGGGCGCGGTGCGTGGCCAGGTAGTACCTGCCCCGTGCCCGCAGGTACGGCAGGGCGTGCACGGTGCCGGGCAGTTGGTCGGGAAGCTGGTCGGGCAGGGGCAGCGGAAGGTGCCGGGCGGCGTCGTCGTAGCGGCCCATGGCGGTGAGCGCGGTGACGAGGACCGCGACGGGGCGGTACATGAACGTTCCGCCGCGTCCCGCGACCGCCGCCACGGCAGCGCTCGCCGCGCGCTCGGCACCGGCGAGGTCACCGAGGTGGACGAGTGCCTCGCCGCGCAGCGAGGCGAACATGGCCTGCCAGCCGCGGGCCCGGCGGTGCTCGGCGTCGGCGTGCAGTTCCCCGCACCGGGCGGCGGCCCGGCGCGGGTGGCCGGTGTGCAGCAGGATCCGTACGGCCTGGACCAGCGGTTCGAAGGTGTCGTGGGCCAGCGGGGTTCCTTCGAGCAGCCGTTCGGCGGTGGACGCTCCCCGGGGGTCGCCGGGGTGGGTCCAGAGCGCGGCGCAGAGGAGGGTTTCGTCGCTCTCGGAGGCGGGTGGGACCGCGAAGAGGTCGCGCAGGGCGCCGGCGCCGGAGGGCGCGAGCCGCAGTACCTCCGCCGCCTCCGCCGCCCGCCCCTGGGAGACGAGCAGCCGGGCCAGCGAGCCCGTGGGGGCGCCGGGGCGTCCGGCACGCAGTGCGGCGAGCGGAGCGTCGAGGTGCTGTTCGGCGGCGGCGGGGGTGAGGCGCCAGGTGAGAGCGGCGAGCTGGAGGCCGATCCGCCACCGGGTCGGTTCGTCGTCGGTGCCGGCGTGGGCGAGTTGCAGGCAGGCGGCGGCGCGTTCGGCCTCGTCGGCGGCAAGGGCCTGCTGTCCGGCCTCGCAGAGCGTACGCACGGCCCAGTCGCCGGGAGCGCTGCCGTGGACGCGCAGGTACGAGGCGACGGTCTCGGCTTCGGCCCGGTCGGCGTACAGGACCTCGGCGGTACGGCCGTACAGGCGGGTGCGCTCGGCCGCTCCGAGGGTGTCCAGTGCGGCGGCGGCGATGTCGGGATGGCGCAGTTCGGGCCCGTCGGTGAGTCCGGTCTCCTCCAGCGCGGCGAGGGCCCGGGCGGCGTCCGCGGGCGCTGCCCCGGCGATGGCGGCGGCGCGCTGGAGGGTGGCGTGGGTCCCGAGGACGGCCAGGGCGCGGGCGAGGTCGCGGGCGGGGCGCCCGCAGCGCTGGAGGCAGGCCCGCACCGCGTCGGCGAACGGCCCCGCCGGTTCGGGGCGGGCGGTGTCGTACTCGGACAGCAGGGCCTTGAGCAGCAGCGGATTGCCTCCGGTGCGCGCGTACAGGCGGTCGGCCGTTTCGCCGCGCGCGGCGCCCCGGAGGCGGTCGCGCAGGAGGGCGGCGGTGGCGGCGCGGTCGAGCCGGCCGAGCCGGATGCGGTCGAAGCCCGGGTGGCGCAGCAGTTCGGTGACGGCGTCGCGGGCGTCCGCGCCCGGGCCGCCGAGCGGGCCGGTGAGCACGAGGAGCAGGCCGGTGCCGCGCGGGGCCCGGGTCGCCCCGGTCAGGCAGGCGAGGGAGGCCGTGTCGGCGTACTGAAGGTCGTCGAGGCAGATGACGAGCGGTGCGGGGCCGTCCAGCCCTCGGACGGCCGCGGTGAAGGCGGTGGCCGTGAAGGGGGCGGAGTCGGCCACGGGAGTGGGCAGTGCCTCGGCCCACTCGTCCAGCGCGCGGTGGCCGGTGGCGGGCCCTTCGGGGGTGGCGGCGGCCCACAGGACGGTCGCGCCGCGTTCGCGGGCGGTGTCGGCGACGGTCCTGAGCGTTTCGGACTTCCCGCAGCCGGCGGCTCCTTCGATGAGCACGATGGCGGTGGCACCGGCCTCCGCCGCGGCGAGGGCGGTGTTCAGCCGGGCGAGTTCGGTGTCCCGGGACAAGAGCGTCATCAGCCATTTCCCCCGTTGCGCGGCGTCACTTGTCCGCCCAGCGTAGGGACCGGCCGAGGGGCTGACCCGTGCTCCGCAGTGGCCAGTTATTGCCTGGCCACAACTCCGCGCGCGCCGGTCAGCCGACGGCGGTGCCGAGCCGCTTCTGGCCCAGGGCCGCCAGGTCGTCGGCGATGGCGCGGGTCACCGCGTCCTGCTGGGGAGTGAGGTAGAAGTGGCCGCCGGGGAAGCTGCGGAAGGTGAAGTCTCCGGAGGTGTGCTCCCGCCACTCCATCGCCTCGTGCAGGCTCACCCGGGGGTCGGACTCCCCCGTGAGCACGCTGAGCGGGCAGCTCAGTGCCGTGTCCCGGCCGGGGTCGGGGCGGTAGCGGTACGTCTCGATGGCCTTGAAGTCGGCGCGGATGGCGGGCAGCACCATGCGGACGATCTCCTCGTCGGCGAGCACTCCCGGGTCGGTACCGGCCAGTTGCTGGATCTCCGCGATGAGGGCGTCGTCGCCCTTGGTGTGCACGCTGTCGGGGCGCGGCAGGTGGGGGGCGCGGCGGCCGGAGACGATCAGGCCGAGCGGCGGTCGGTTCTCCGCCTCCATGCGGCGGGCGAGTTCGAAGCCCAGGACGGCGCCCATGCTGTGTCCGAAGAGGACCAGCGGGCGGTCGGCCCAGGGCCGCAGCGCCTGGTGGATGGCGGCGACAAGGTCCTCGGTGACGGTGATCGGGGGCTCGTGGCGGCGGTCCTGGCGGCCCGGGTACTGGATGGCCAGGACGTCGGCATGGGCGGCCAGGGCCTGGGAGAAGGAGAAGAAGGCGGAGGCCGTGCCCCCGCGTGCGGGAGGCAGACGAGGCGGTACGGCTGCTCGGGGCCGGGTTGAAGCGGCGGACCCACAGCTCCGTGTCGGTGTCGGTGGTGGTCATTCCCGTTCCTGCTCCCTGCTCGTTGCCCGGTACTCGTCGAGTGCGCGGAGGGCAAGGTAGCGGTGGGTGGTTAAGCCGTACTTGTGCGGGTGAACGGGTCTCCGCGGGAGCCTGCCGCGAAGGGCTGCGGACCGGATCGGATCGGGTACGTACGCGCCGAGGCGTCGGCGTGGGCGAGTGCGCGCAGGGTGCTGAACATCGCCTCGCCCATCACCGCGCCCACGGCCGCCCGCTCCGCCGGTTCCGCGCGTCCGGCCGGCCGTCCGAGGTGGCCGAGTTCGGCGCGGGCGACCTGCTCGGCGGCCGCCGCGTAGTCGTCCAGGAGTACGGCGAGGTCTCCGTGGCCCGCGGCGCGCAGGGCGACGAGCACACCGGCCAGTGCCTCGCCCGCCGGTCCGTCCGGCTCCGCCCGCCAGCCCAGGCGGCGCAGCAGCCGGGCCACCTCGGCGCGGGCCTCGTCCAGCTCCGGGCCGGGTGCGGCCTCCCGGGGCGGGGTCAGGCGGTCCGTGGCGGTGCGGAGCACGTCGGCCGGCGAGCGGTCCGGGTCGTCCACGGCGCGTAGCACGTCCCCGATGGCCGCCAGGGACAGCCTGCCGACGTCGAGCAGGGCCCGGACCAGGCGCAGCCGGTGCTCGTGGGTGCTGTCGTAACTGGCCCGGGTGGGGCTGGTGAGCCGGCCCGCGGGCAGCAGGCCCTGGCGGATGTAGAACTTGATCGTCGCCACGGGCACTCCGGACCTGCGGCACAGCTCGCCCATGCGCACCGGCGGATGTCCTTCCTGACGTGGACGGCAGTGCGAAGGCGGGCCGGTACGGGGGTGCCGGCCCGCCTTCCGGTGGCCGTCGTCGCGGGGGGACGTCGGCGGCCACGGCTCGGAGGGGTACGCCTACTGGCGCTTGAGGTGGACCGGGAGGGTGTCGACGCCGTTGAGGAGGAAGGTGCCGGCGGGCCTGACCTGGTCGGCGGGGACGGCGAGGGAGAGGTCGGGGAAGCGTTCGAAGAGGGCCGGCAGGGCGACGAGGGCCTCGATCCGGGCCAGCGGGGCGCCCAGGCAGTGGTGGACGCCGTAGCCGAAGGAGAGGTGGCGCTTGTCGGCGCGGGTGATGTCGAAGCGGTCGGCGTCGTCCCCGTGCCGGGTGGCGTCCCGGCCGGAGGCGGCGAAGCCGGTCAGGACGGGGTCGCCCTTGGGAATGGTGACGCCCGCTATGTCGATGTCCTCGGTGGCGAACCGGAACGGGAGCTGGGCGATCGGGGACTCCACGCGCAGGGTCTCCTCGATGACCTCCGCCCACGGCACCTCGCCGGCGAGGACGAGTGCGAGCTGGTCGGGGTGGGTGAGCAGGGCGACCACGGCCTTGCTGATCAGGTTGGTGGTGGTCTCCGAGCCGGCGCCGAGCATGAGGTGCAGGGTGCCGGCCAGCTCCGAGTCGTTGAGCCGGGAGCCGTCCTCCTGCTGGGCCTCGATGAGCTTGCTCAGCAGGTCGTCGTCGGGCTCGCGGCGCTTGAACGCGACCAGGTCGTACATGGCCTGGTGCCACTGCTCGACGTTGGCGACGGCCTCCTCGTGGGAGATCGTGGTCTCGGTGTTGACCTCGCCGCCGCGCATGACGTCCCGGCGGCGGTCCTCCGGGACGCCGAAGAGTTCGCAGATCACCCGGGTCGGCAGCGGGTAGGCGAAGCGGTCCTTGAGGTCCACGACCTCGTCGGGGCCGCTCGTAGCCAGGTCGTCCAGGAGTTCGGCGGTGATCCGCTCGACGCGGGGCCGCATCTCCTCGGAGCGGCGCAGCGTGAACGCCTTGGCGGTGAGCTGGCGGAGCCGGGCGTGGTCGGCGCCGTCCGCCGTCGTCATGTTGTCCATCATCACCCAGCCGATCAGCGGGAAGTCCTCGCCGATCTCGCCGTTGATGAAGGCGGGCCAGTGCTTGTGGGCGTCCTTGGCGAACCGCTCGTCGTTCAGCACCTCCTTCAGCGCGTCGTGACCGACGACCGACCAGGCGCGTACCCCGCCGGGCAGCTCGACCTGGGCGATGGGGCCGCTCCGGCGCAGGCGCGCGCCTTCCGCGTGCACGTCCCGACCTGTCGGGTCGAGAACGATCGACTCCGGTTCCACGCAGACCACTCCTTGTTCCGTCACATGCGAAGCGTTGGCGGCGGCAGGCCGGAAGCGCGGCGGATGCTGGTTCCGCGCCGGATTCCTGACGGCTCTCGCCGGTGCGCAGACGCTAACGAGCGGGCGGCGAGCGGCACCACTTCCAGCGTGCGCACTCGTGCGGACCGGGACGGCGGCGGTGGTCGGGCGGTCGGGCGACCACTTCCGGATTGCTCTCTTCCGGCTGTTCGCTGCCGTAGCGTGCGCAACTTCCCTACTCTGGCTTTCATTTGACCCACCGGTGAACCCAAAATGCCCGGTTCTGCAAAGGAGTTCAGGGATGCGCCCCTTCCGTGTCGCGATTCCCCAGGAGGCGCTGGACGATCTCCACGACCGCCTCTCCCGTACGAGATGGCCCAGTGAGCTGCCCGGTACGGGGCACTCGCGGGGCTGCCGGTCGGGCAGGTGCGCGCGCTCGCCGACTACTGGCGGGACGGCTTCGACTGGCGGGCCGCCGAGGCGCGGATCAACGCGTTCCCCCAGTTCGTGGACGAGATCGACGGTGCGCGGGTGCACTTCATCCATGTGCGCTCGCCCGAGCCGGACGCGACACCGCTGCTCATGACGCACGGCTGGCCGGGGTCGATCGCCGAGTTCCTGGACGTGATCGGGCCGCTGAGCGATCCCCGCGCGCACGGCGGGGACCCCGGGCAGGCGTTCCACCTGGTGATCCCGACCCCGCCCGGCTTCGGGTTCTCGGGTCCGGCGCCGGAGGCCGGCTGGACCGTGGGGCGGATCGCCGGTGCCTGGGCCACCCTGATGGAGCGGCTGGGGTACGAGCGGTACGCGCTGCACGGCACCGACCTGGGGGTGTGGATCTCGCTGACGCTGGCCGGGACGCACCCGGAGCGGGTGATCGGGGCGCACGTCAACTTCCTGCTGACGCCGCCGTCCGGCGAACCCGGCGAGATCGAGGCCCTGAACGCCTCGGACCGGGAGCGGGTCGCGGCGCTCGGGGCGATGGAGCAGGGCAGCGGCTACATGCGCATCCAGAGCACCCGGCCGCAGACGCTGGGGTACGGGCTCACCGATTCGCCGGCCGGACAGCTGGCCTGGGTGGCGGAGAAGTTCCACGAGTGGACGGACTCCTCGGTGCCGGGCGGCTCGGTCGACCGGGACCGGCTCCTGACCAATGTCTCCCTCTACTGGTTCACGGCCACCGGCGGCTCGTCGGCCCAGCTGTATTACGAGATGGCCGACCAGCTGCCCGGCTCGTCCAAGCCGCAGGAGGTGCCGCCGCCGCTCCCCGTACCGCTGGCGGTGACCGTGCATCCGTACGACAGCGCGCTGCCCGTACGCAGTCTGGCGGCGCCCCGCTTCCCGGAGATCGTGCAGTGGAGCGAGTTCGACCGGGGCGGGCACTTTCCCGCGATGGAGGTCCCCGAGCTCTTCGTGGCGGACGTGCGCTCGTTCATCGAGGCGGCACGGGCCCGCGACATCGCACGGCAGTCCGAGGTTCCCACCCTGGCGGAGGCGTCATGAGCGAGCAGTTGCAGTGCAGCGTCGTCATTCCCACGTACAACCGGAAGGCGCACCTGGCGCACACCCTGGACTCACTGGTCCGGCAGACCCTGCCGCGCGAGCGGTTCGAGGTCCTGGTCGTGGACGACGGTTCCAGTGACGGCACGGAGGAGCTGGTCGGCGGTTACGCGGACCGGCTGGACGTGCGGTACTTCTTCCAGCCGGACGACGGCTGGCAGGTGGCCAGGGCCCGCAATGTCGGCATCGCGGCGGCCCGCGCCGACGTCACCGTCATGATCGACTCGGGTGTGGTGCTGCACAGCGGGGCGTTGGCCGCCCATCTGACGGCCCACCGGAAGGCGCCCGGTCCGGTCGCGCTCGTCGGCTACCTCTACGGCTTCACCGTCGACAACGCGGACGCCGAGGCGCTGGAGCGGGAGATCGACACGGACGACCCGGACGCCACCATGGCCGCCTTCGCGGGGAGCGGCACCCGGTTCGACATCCGGGAGTACTTCTACGAGAAGTACACCGACGACTTCAACGGCCTGCCCGCCCCGTGGGTGGTCTTCTGGACCGGCCACGTCTCGGCCCCGACCGCGGCGATCCGGGCGGCGGGCGGCTTCGACGAGAACTTCCGGTCCTGGGGCGGCGAGGACCTCGACCTGGGCTACCGGCTGCACCGGGACGGTGTGCGGTTCGAGCTGTGCCGGGACGCCTCGGCCATCCACCTGCCGCACTACAAGGACTTCGAGGAGAACGAGGACGCGGCCGCGCCCAACTACCAGTACATGGCGCGGAAGTACGGCACGCCCATCACCGGGCTGCTGACCGAGCTGCGTACGGTGACACCGTTCGACTTCAACGACGTCATCGTCGAGCGCAAGCTGCCGGCCTGCGCGGACCACCTCGCACAGCACGGGGTCGCCGGATGAAGTGGCTCCTGCCGGACGGTGTGGCCCGGCTGCTCGCAGCCCGCCGGGACATCGCCCGCCTGCTGCCCCGGGCCGGGGCGGCCCTGGTCGCCGCGAGCGCGGTGGTCAACGTCCTCCTCGGCCTCCTGCCGGTGCTGTTCGTGGTGGCCGGCGCCCTGGTGCTCGGCCGGGTCCCGGCGGCGGTGGAGGGCGGGACCGGCTCCCCCGCCTTCGACGCGCTGATCCGGGCCTTCGTGCTGGCCGCCGCCTCATTCGTGGGGCAGCAGATCCTCGCGCCCGCGCAGCAGGCGCTCGGCGAGTCGGTGGCCCGCCGCATCGACGGCCGGGTGCTGGACGAGCTGATGGACGCGGCGATGTCGCAGCCCGGGATCGCCGCGCTGGAGGACGCCCGGGTTGTCGAGGACCTGCGCGCCGCCGCCCGTGAGCTGGAGTCCGGGGTGCAGAGCCCGGGCCAGGCCGGGGCCGGGCTGCTCGCGCTGGGCGCACGGCAGATCCAGCTCCTCGGGTATGTCGCGGTCGTCGGCTTCGCCTTCTCCTGGCTCGCGGCCGCCGGGCTGCTGACCGCCGTGCTGCTCTTCCGGCACGGCCACGTCGGCGGGCTCCGGAAGTACGCCGGGGCCCGGTTCGACCTGGGCTCGCAGGAGATGGGGAACGACTATCTGCGCAACCTCGCCACCTCGGCCGAGGCGGCGAAGGAGATCCGCGTCTTCGGTCTCATGCGGTGGCTCCAGGACCGGCTGCACTCCTCGTACACCGCCTGGCTGGAGCCGTTGTGGAAGATCCGCCGGGCGATCTACCTGGGGCCGTTCCTCTGGTACACGCTGTGGATGGTGCTGGTGAGCGGCGCCGCCCTCGCGGCCATCGGCACCGGCGCGGCCGACGGGAACGCGGGGCAGACCCTGACCGTGTTCGCGATGGTCCTCCAGGCCGCCCTGGGAGCGCTGCGGCTCGCCGAGTTCTACCCGGAGAGCGATCTGCAGACCGCCATCGGCATGCACGCGTACGAGGCGGTGCGCCGGTTCACCGACCATCTGGACGCCACCCCCGCGGACGCCGCCGGGGAGATGCGCGGTGACGAGGTGCCGGAGCCGGCCGGGGTCATCCACTTCGACCACGTCACCTTCCGCTACCCCGGCGAGGACCGCGCGGTCTTCGAGGACCTGGACCTGGAGATCCCCGTCGGCAGCTGCACGGCCCTGGTCGGGCTGAACGGCGCCGGCAAGACGACCCTGGTCAAGCTGCTCACCCGGCTCTACGAACCCAGCGCCGGCGTCATCCGCCTCGACGGGGTGGACATCGCCTCCTACCCGCTGGAGGCATGGCGCGCCAAGACCGCGGTGATCTTCCAGGACTTCGCCCGGTACGAGGTCTCGGCCGCCGACAACGTGGCCTTCGGCGCCGTCCACCGCGCCGACGACACCGAGGGCGTCCGCCGGGCGATCGAGGCCGTGGGCCTCACCGGCGCCCTCGACGCGCTCCCCCGGGGCACGGCGACGCCGCTGGCCCGCCATCTGGAGGGCGGGGCGGAGCTGTCGGGCGGCCAGTGGCAGCGGCTCGCCCTGGCGCGGGCCCTGTTCGCCCTGGAACACGGCTCGTCCGTGCTGGTCATGGACGAGCCGACGGCCAGCCTCGACGTCCGCGCGGAGGCCGGGTTCTTCGAGGAGTTCACCTCGCTCACCCGGGGCGCCACCACGATGCTGATCTCGCACCGCTTCTCCACCGTGCGGCGCGCGGACGTCATCGTCGTGCTCGACGGCGGCCGGGTCATCGAGCGGGGCAGCCATGAGCAGCTGCTCGAACGGGACGGCCGGTACGCGGAGTTGTTCCGGCTCCAGGCCGACCGCTTCACCGATGACGACGACGGAGCCGGCCACGGCGTGCCGGCGGAGGTGCTGTCATGAAGGAAACCCTCGACGGCTCGTGGGGCCTGTTCCGCATGGCGTGGCGCATCCACCCCCGCAAGACGCTCCTCGCCCTCGCCCTGATGGTGGCGGGCGCGGTCTCGGCCCCGCTGCTCGCGGTGTTCCTGGGGCTCATGACCGACGCGGTGGTCGCGGGCCGGGGCACGGCGGCCGCCCTGCACGGCGTGGCGACCGCGGTGCTCGCCGCGCTCACCCTCACCGGGGCGCACTTCGCGCACATCGCCTACTTCGAGCTGTCGGAGCTGGCCGAGCTGGACATGGTCCAGCAACTGGCGGAGCTGTCCAACGGCTCCGAGGGGATCGAGCACCACGACCGGGCCGAGTTCGCCGACGAGCTGTCCGTGCTGGACCGCGAGGTGCGGCAGTTCAGCAATGCCCTGTCCGCGCTGTTCAGCAGCGTCGGCCTGGCCCTGGCCATGGTCCTCACCGCGGTCCTGCTGGCCCGGCTCCACCCGGTGCTGCTCCTGCTGCCGCTCGCCGCCGCTCCCCCGCTGCTGGCCGGGCGGGCCGCCGAACGCCGACTCGACGGCTCCCGGACGGCCGCCGCCGAACCGACCCGGCTGGCCCTCAACCTCTTCCGGCTCTCCACCTCCGCCCGGCACGCCGGGGAGCTGCGCGTCTTCCGGCTGCGCCAGGAGATGCGGCGCCGGCACGCCGGGCTGCGCGCGGACGCGGACCGGGTCCTGTGGCGCGGGCAGGCCGGGGCCGCCGCGCTGCGGGCCGGCGGCCAGGTCGTCTTCGCCCTGGCCTACGTGGGCACCGTGCTGCTCGTGCTGCGGGACGCGGTGTCCGGCCGGCACGGCATCGGGGAGGTCACCGTCGTCATCGCGCTGGCCGTCCAGGTGAACCAGCAGGTCACGGAGGCGGTCAATCTGACGGGCACCCTTCAGCGGATGGGCAGCACCCTGCGCAGGGTGGCGGCGGTGCGCACCATGGTGGCGGAGCCGGACGGCCCCGCCGACGAGGGCGGCCTCAGCCCCGCGGACCGGATGCGCGAGGGCATCGAGCTGGACGGGGTCGGCTTCGGCTACCCGGGTGCGGAGGCGCCGGTGCTCACGGACCTGCGGGTGCGCATCCCGGCCGGCACCACGGTCGCCGTGGTCGGCGAGAACGGGGCCGGGAAGTCCACGCTGGTCAAGCTGTTGTGCGGGCTGTACCGCCCGACGAGCGGCCGGGTCCTGGTGGACGGCGTCGACCTGCGCCGGCTGTCGGCCGAGGAGTGGCGGGCCCGTATCTCCGTCGGCCTCCAGGACTTCGTACGGTACGAGTTCCGGGCCGGGACCACCGTCGGGCTGGGCGACCTGCCCCGGGTGGACGACGACCGCGCGGTGCTCGACGCCCTGGAGTCGGCGCACGCCGGTGACGTGGTCGAGCGGCTGCCGGAGGGGCTGGACAGCCAGCTGGGCAAGAGCTGGACGGAGGGCGCCGAACTCTCGGGCGGGCAGTGGCAGAAGCTGGCGCTCGGCCGGGCCATGATGCGGCGGGCCCCGGTCCTGCTGGTCCTGGACGAGCCGTCGTCCGCGCTCGACGCGGAGACCGAGCACCAGCTCTTCGAGCGGTTCTCGGAGCAGGCCCGGCAGGTGCGCGAGGCGGCCGGCGCGATCACGGTCCTGGTCTCGCACCGGTTCTCCACCGCGCGCATGGCCGACCTCATCCTCGTCGTACGGGACGGGCACATCGCGGAGTCCGGCAGCCATCAGGAGCTGATGGCGGGCGGCGGGCTCTACGCCGAACTCTTCGGCCTCCAGGCGGCGAGCTACCGGTGACGGGCGGAGCGGCACATTCCACCGGTTTCGCCGGGCCCGCGCGACTTTGGAATGTGCCCCTCCTGCCGGATGTCCGCCGGACGCTACGGTCGGCGGACCCGGATGGTGCCGCACGGAATACGGAGTAAGAAATGATCAAGGGACTCGACCGGCTTGAGGTCATCACCCTCTTCGTCGAGGACGTCGTCGAGGCGAAGCGGTTCTACACGGACGTCTTCGGCCTCGAAGTGGTCTTCGAGAATGAGGACTCCGCGGTGGTCAAGCTCAACAACACGATGATCAACCTGCTGGTGACCGGCAACGCCCCGACGCTGGTCGAGCCGCGCCCGGTCGCCGCCCCCGAGGCGGGCGCGCGGCTGCTGCTCACCATCGAGGTCGAGGACGCCGAGGCGGTGTGCGCGGAACTCGTGGAGCACGGGGTGACCCTGCTCAACGGTCCGATCGACCGCCCCTGGGGGCGCCGTACCGCCGCCTTCGCCGACCCGTCCGGCAACGTCTGGGAGATCGCCCAGGTCCTGCCGGACGCGTAACCGGAACGGCACACGAGCGGGGCGCGGCCACCGGGTGGCCGCGCCCCGCTCCGTCGTGTCCGGCGCGTCGTGTCCGGTCAGTCCCACAGCACGGTGGTGCGGTACAGCAGGCGCGGGCTGACGAGGCGGTCGCAGGGCGTACGGGTGTGCATGGTGGCCTCGTTGTCCCACATCACCACGTCGCCCTCGCGCCACTGGTGGCGGTACACATAGCGGTCGGCCGTCGCGTGGTCGTGCAGCTCGCGCAGCAGCGCGTCGCTCTCGGCCCGGCCGAGGCCGACGATCCCGCTGATGATCATGCTGCCGAGGAGCAGCGACCGGCGGCCGGTCGCGGGGTGCTCCCGGACGAGGGGGTGCGCCATGTCGGGCATCCGCTCGCGTTCCTCGGCGGTGAGCGGCGCCTTGTGCGGGTTGGTCAGCCGCTCGGTCTCCACCAGGTGGTGCATCGAGTGCACGCCCTGGAGCCCGGCGATCCGCTGCTTGACGGCCTCCGGGAGTTCGTCGTACGCGGCGGTGGAGTCGGCGAACAGCGTGTCGCCGCCGGTCTCCGACGCGACGACGGAGTACAGCAGCGACGCCCTGCTGGTGCGCGCCTTCCAGCTGTAGTCGGTGTGCCACTCGATCTGCTCGTCGCCGTCGTACAGGCCGATCGGCTGCCCGTCCTTGAAGATGTTGCTGATGGTCAGCACTTCGGGGTGGTCGGGGACCACGTACTTCGAGACGGGGTAGACGTCCAGCGGCCCGAACCTGCGGCTGACCCGGACGTGCTGTTCGTGGCTGAGCCGCTGACCGGGGATCACCAGCACCCGGTGCTCGGCGAGATCGCGGGTCAGCGCGCCGACGGTCTCCTCGGTCAGCGGTTCGCTCAGGTCGAGTCCGTGGACCGTGGCGGCGAAGGTCTGGCCGGCCCGTTCGAGCCGGTAGGGCGCTGCGGTGGTGGTGAGCATGGCGGCTCCTCACTGTGGTGGGTGGTGTGGGTGGTCCCGCGCGCCTCAGCTCACGACGGCGTACGCCCGTACGGGGAAGCTGCCGAGGCCCGCGACGGGCGCCGGCACCGCGTGGAAGCGGAATCCGTCCTCGGGCAGCAGCTCCAGGCCGCGCAGGTGCTCGATGACGCAGACCCCCGCCGCGAGGAGTCCGGTGTGGGCGGGGCGCGTCATGTCCGCCATGTCGTCGATGTTCACCGAGTCGATGCCCACCGCGGCCGGCTTCAGCGCGACGAGCCGTTCCACCGCGCTCGCGCTGAGGAAGGGGTGTCCGGCGTCCGCGTACCGGGGGGTGCGCCAGTGGCGGTCCCAGCCGGTGCGGATCAGGACCGCGCGGCCGGTGACCTCGACGCCGTCGAAGAGCTCGGGGCCGACGGACCGGCCGTCGATGCCCGTGGCGTCGATGACGACGCCCTCCACGTCCGCCAGCCGGGACAGGTCGAGCGCGGACAGGTCGGGGCCGTCCGGGTAGCGGTGGAAGGGGGTGTCCAGGTAGGTCCCGGTGTTGGCGACCATGGTGATGGAACCGATGTGGAACTCGGTGCCGGCCGGGTACCTGCCGCGCGACTCCTCGCGGGAGAGGTGGTCGCTCAACTCCGGCCCGGGAAGGCCCGGGTAGGTGTCCATGCCGTGCTCGATGGTGTGGGAGAGATCGATGATCCTGGTCCGGACGGGGTGCCCCACGGTGGTTCCTCTCGGTCGGTGTTCCACGCTTCAGCCGGGGTGGCCGGGGCCGCGCAGCGGCAGCAGCCCCTCGTACTCCGGTTTCTTCTTCCACTCCGGTTCGGGCGGCAGGTGGCCGGGGCGGGGGCAGTGCGCCGAGTGGGCGCCCGTGGCCCGGTCGTGCAGATATCGCGGGCAGTTCTCGAAGACCTGGTCCACCGTGATCCGCAGGACGGCCTCCGCCCCCTCGTGCGCGGCGACCGCCTCCGGGTCGGTGAGCAGCCGGGCCCGCCCGCCGACGCGGAGCTTCCCGGGGACGTCGGCGGGCAGGAAGAGCAGGGCGACGTGCGCGGCGGCCACGGCGTTGCCGAGCGTGCGGTACATGCCGTTCCCGTCGTAGCTGGGGAGTTCCAGCGTGCGCGCGTCGAGCACCCGGACGAAGCCGGGCAGTCCGCCCTTGTACGAGCAGTCCGGCCGCCCGTCGGGGCCGACGGTCGCCACGAACACCTCGTCGGCGGCGGCGATCCACTCCTGGTGCTCGGGCTCCAGGCGGTCGAGGACGTACTTCTCGGCGAGGTGGCCGGCCAGGCCGGTCGTGCCGAACCGGTGCTGAAGTCCTCGGCTGTGCTCGTGGTAGAAGGCGTCGGGCTTCATGGGGCCGCTCCCTGCGGTCGGGGTCGGCAGGTCAGCGGCGCAGGTCCTTCATCTGCTGCCAGATGCGCCGGTAGTAGGCGTTCGCGACGCGCTCCCGGGTGAGCACGCCCATGCACACCTCGCGGAGCGCGGCGGGCGAGGAGTGGACGAGCGGCAGCAGGACGTGGTCCAGCCAGTCGGCGCCGTGGCCCTCGTCGACGTGGACGTGGATGCTCTGGTACGTGATGACGTCGGCGGGCACACCGAGGCGGGTGCAGGCGTCGACCATCGCCTGGAAGCGCGGCGGCGCGCTGTGCTCCATCAGGCCGAGGGCGCCCAGGGCGCGCGGGACCAGGCCGCGGTGGAGCGCGTACATGAGGGTGAGGCAGGCGTTCTCGAAGACCTCCGTGCCGTTGATCTCGGAGGTGTCGATGTCGCGCTCGGCCAGGCGGTCGCGCATGTAGACGGCGGAGTGCTCGAAGAGCACGGTGTGCATCCGTTCGAGCGCGCCCTCGCCCATCTCGTCCCAGTAGTTCTCGGCCATGACCAGCTTGCTGGCGCCGGCGGAGCCGAGCTGGACCAGGGCGACCAGGTCGTCGAAGCGGCTGTCGACCAGCTCCTCGGCGAGGAAGAAGAGCGCCACCTCGTCGAGCGTGGCCTCGTTCTCGATGTACCGGCAGAAGTCGGGCTGCACATGGGCGGCGCTGACCGCCTCGAACCAGTCGCGGAACTCGTCGGCGGACCGGGGCAGCCGGGCGGTGTCGACCTGCTCGTCCTCCCAGCGCAGCCACTCGCTCTCGATGCGGCCGATCTGCTGCGAGGCGTTGAGCCGGGGGATCTGCTCGAAGGTCTCGGGGCCGCCCAGGTAGGCCGCGTAGTGGCGGTGCAGACGGGTCATCAGTTGGAGGCGTGCGGCCAGGTCCGGCGCGGACGCGTCCTGCGGGAAGGCAGCGGAGATCGCGCTGCCGTGGGGACGGGGGCGTTCCAGAACGCTGCCCGGGAGTGCTCCAGCCACTGCTTACCTCCTGGCCGTGACGGCCTGTGCGAGTTGTTCCGGGTGGGGGGCGGGCCCGCCGCCGAGAGGGGCGGCGGGCCGTTGGTCGCTCAGGCCGCCGCCATCGGGCAGCCCGCCGCCTCGGCGGCGGAGACGGCCGGGGTGGCGGCCGTCGCGGCGATCTCCTCGGCGATGCCGGCGACGATGGCCTGGGCCTCGTCGGCGGTGGGCGCGGCGGCGATGACCGCGATCATCGGCTCGTCCCAGTGGATGCCGCGCACGCTGGTCGGGTAGGCGCGGACGCCCTGGTCCCAGAGGCGCTGGAAGACGGGGCGGATGTGCTCCTGGTAGCTGAGCCCGGGCGGCACGGTCATCATGAAGTGGGCGGAGAGGGTGAGGTCGCGCTCGGCGTTCCAGAGCCGGAGCAGGCCGCCGGCGTGCAGGGAGCCGCTGCGGCGGGCGTTGATCTCCGTCACGTACAGGGTGCCGTCCGCGCCGGCGACGCAGTCGGCGCACATCCAGCCCCGGTAGCCGAGCGCGTGGGCGGCGGAGCCCACGCCGTGCGCGACCTTGGTGACCTCGGCGCCCCAGTTCTGCGGGAGCGCGCCGTCGCCGACGTCCACGCTGCGGAACTGGTAGCCGTTCTCGACGGTGAGGGCGCACAGGACGACGTCCTCGACGCCGTCCTCGCCGACCAGGATGTCGACGGCCGGGCAGCCGACGCCGGGGGCGTGCTCCACGAACTGCTGCACCAGGATGGGGAAGGCGAAGAAGGAGTCCCGCGCGGCGTTGTCGAGGAAGCTCTCGACGGTCCCGGCCGAGACGACGCCGGAGCCGTCGCCCGCGACGCCGTACGCGGTACGGGCGATGACCCGGTCGTACCGGGTGAGCAGCCGGGTGAGGGCGCCGCGCAGCTCGACCCAGTTGCTGACGACGACGCCGGGGGCGACGTGGATGTCGGGCAGTTCGCGGGCCAGATCGAGAACACTGACCTTCGAGTCGAGGTAGAGACTCGCCCAGTAGTCGGAGGTGTCGACGGAGTCGAGCTCGACGTCGAGACCCCAGCCGCGGATGATGGCGGCCAGCTGGTACGTCTCCGGGGTCGGGCCGACCATCTGCATCTTGACCAGGTCGTTGCCCTCCAGACGGGCGCGCAGGGCGCGCTGCGCGGCGCCGTCGGCGAGCAGGTCCTCGACCAGCAGGCCCGTGGTCACGGCCGGGGAGATGTACGGGGGTGCCTCGACGCCCAGCGCGTTGTGCACGTCCGCGAACCACTGCTCGTCCACTCCGGCGGGGAGCAGGAGGACGCGCGGGGCGGAGGTCCAGAACACGGAGTGCTCGCACTCGTACGTACCGCTGAACCGCACCACGCGGGCGCGTTCGTCGCCGGTGAGGTTGAGGTCCGGGTCGCGCAGGAAGTACTCGGCGGCGTTCGGGATGATGAGTTCTACGGTCTTGGTCACTGCGGGGTCTCCCCTGTCGCGTAGGGCATGGGTGTGAGGGCCCGCACCGTGGGCTCGCTGAGGAACGGCGGGCGGGGCTTCGAGACGTCCTGCGGTCCGTTGTCGCTGCTGTTGTAGACGAAGATCACCATCGCCCGGCGGAACGGTGAGCTGTTCGGCGCGGAGGTGTGGAGGATGTTCGGGCTGAAGAAGAGCACGGAGCCGGCCGGGCCCTTGGGGCTGACCATGCCGCGCTCGCGCACCAGGGCCCCGACGGTGTCGTGGCCGACCTGGAACTTCTCCTCGGCGGTGAGCGTGGCCACCCAGGACGGGGCGTCCTCGTAGCCGGCCGGCATGCCCGAGGACTCGGTGCCGGCGAGCACGCCCCGGCGGTGCGAGCCGGGGACGAAGGTGAGGGGTCCGTTGAACTCGGTGACCTCGTCCAGGAAGATCGCCACGTTGACCAGGTCGGGCCGCTGGATGCCGTCGTTCTGCAGCCAGTAGATGTAGTCCTGGTGCCATTCCCACTGGTCCCCGGAGAACGGCGCCTTGAAGTTGATCTTCGACTGGTGGACGTAGGCGGAGTGGCCCACGATCTGCTCGACCGCGCCCAGCAGCTCGGGCGCCCGGGTGACCTCGGCGATCTCCGGGTAGGTCTGGTGCAGTCCGTAGACGGAGCGGACGGTGGTGTTGTCCCGCTCCATGACGCGGCGCGGGCCGTCGTCGGCGTGGAGCCGGGGCAGCAGCGTGTCGACCACCCCCGGCACATCGGTGTTCAGATAGCCCGGGGGCAGCATCAGGTACCCGTCGCGCCGGTACCGGTCCAGCAGTTCGGTCCCCAGTGGGCCGGCCGTCAGGGTGCGAGCTACATCAGGCATGGGTGCTGAACCTCCCGGTACGGTACGGGTCTTGCGGGCAGCGGCGAGCTCCGGGCACCGATTCTGCGCAGTGGGACCCCAGGGGGGCATCTCCGTGGTTGCTCATGTGCGGCGGCCCCCGTCCGCGCGGGGAGCGGTACGCGCCTCCTGGTTGCGGCCGAGGCGGCGGCCGGTGCTCAGCGCGGAGCGCAGCGCCGCCCAGGAGGTGAGTTCGACGAGCGCCCGGTCCCCGGGGTGGCGGGCGCGGAACGCGGCGACGTCCTGGTCGGTCACCTGGTACGGGGCGTACGCCACCAGCAGCGCGAGGGCGGTGGCGGGCCGGTCGGCGGCCGGCAGGCCCGCCACCGCGTCGGAGAACCAGGCACGGCTCGGCCCCCGCGGGTGGTCCCCCGTGTCCAGGCGCCCGTTCACCAGGGCGCGGACCGGCTCGGGGAGCCAGTGCACGGCGGCGTCCGTCGCGGCGGCGGCCCTGCCGAACGCGTCGGCGGCCGCCGGCGCGTCCTCCGCCCAGGAGAAGCCCTCCGGGGCCGGGGCGGCGGGCAGCAGGGGGAGCGACCGGCCGGGCGCCGGGCTCGCGGCACCGGCGGGGCGCATGGCCCGGGCGACCGTCCGCATCATCGGGCCGCGCACCGGCCCCGGGACGGCGGCGGGCATGGGCGACTCCGCGAGGAAGAGGGTCACCATGCGGTTGAGGTAGTGGAAGACGACGGCCACCGCGAGGAATTCGGCGCGCCGGTCCGGCGGCCAGGAGGCTGGCCAGGGCGGGGTCCCGGCGCCCGGGTCGGCGGCGGCGCGGGCCCAGGCGGTCAGCTCGGGGTCCTCGTCGGCGGCGCCGTCCAGGGTCTCGTACGTGGCCCGGTGGACGTCCACGCAGTACGGGCAGGCGTTGGCCCGGGACACCGCCGCGGCGACCCGTTCCCGCGCCGCCCGGTCGGTCGCGCCGTCCACGAGCAGGCCCTCCCGGAGCATCGTCCAGGCCGCCGCCAGCGCGGTCGGGGACGGCGAGTGCAGGGCGAGCGGGGGTGCCAGCACCCCGAAGTCCTCCACGGCCTGGGCGTAGACGGCGGCGACGTCGCCGCGCGCCTCGGACTGCCGTACGGCCGTGACGTACCGGATCTGTGTGCACGCGTGCCGGAGCATCGCTCCCACGATCTGTCTCATCTTCTCCGCGCCTCCCGCGAACCGTGCCGTGCCCGTCGCCGCCCGGCGGCCTCGTGGCCCGGCGGTCCGTTGGTCCCGGCGGTTTTCGGCGCAGGTTGTCAGCCGGCGGGCGGGGCGGGCACCTCCGCGGTTGCCGGTTCGCCCGGGGCCCGGTGGACCGGCAACCCCGAAGATGCCTGCCGGGGCGCGGGGTTGAACGCTGAGGGGGTGTCCTCGCCCCGGCCGGGCGAGGCGGAGAACGAGGAGGCGCCATGTCCCCTGTGCCTGTCGTCGAGCGGCGGCGACCGTCCCTTACGCCGGTGCTGCGGGCCCGGCTCCGAACCTCGGCGGCCCTGTCGGCGCGCAGCGGTGAGCCGGACCGGGCGGCGGTGGCCGAGCTGCGGGCTTCGGGGCTGCTGGCCCTGGCGGTGTCCGAGGCGTACGGCGGCGCGGGGGCGGGGCGGCCGAGGTGAACCGGATGGTGGAGGAGGTGGCGGTGGTCAATCCGTCGCTGGCCATCATCGCGTTCCAGCACTGCTCGGTCGCGGCGCGGATCGGTGAGTGGGGGTCGGCCGCGCAGAAGGCGCAGCTGCTGCCCCGGCTGGCGAACGGCACCTGGCTGGCCGCGTCCGCGTGGAGCGAGGGCGGCGGCCGGGGCGGGGCGGGCGGACCGCGCAGTACGGCGGTGCGCGAGGAGACGGGCGGCTGGGTGCTGCACGGGGCGAAGGCGTTCACCACGGGTGCGTGCCTGGCCGATCTGTATCTGGTGCAGGTGCGCGACGCGCGCCCGGCCGTGGAGCCGGTGCCGGGCGGGTCCCCGCGGCCGACGTTCTTCGTCGTCCCGGCGGCGGCCGAGGGCCTGGCCGCGGATCTGGGCCTGGACCTTGCCGGGATGCGCGGGTCCGCGACGGGGACGGTGTCCCTGACGGACTGCCGGGTGCGGGACGCGAACCGGCTGGGCGCGGTGGGCGCCGGGCAGGAGATCGTGGCCGGCGCGCACCGGTCGGGCGCCAGCCTGGGCGCGGTGGCGGTGGGCATCGCGCAGGCGGCGCTGGACGAGGTGACCGGGTACGCCCATCGGCACGGGCTGATGGGGCGGCAGTCGTTCCGCTACCGGCTCGCCGAGCTGACGACCCGTCTGGAGGCGTCCCGGGCCATGGTGGAGCGGGCGGGTGCGGGGACCGCTCCCCGCCCGGACCTGGCGACGCTGCACAGCAAGCTGTTCGCCTCGACGGCGGCGGAGGACATCTGTCTGGAGGCCGGCCGGCTCATGGGCTCGGCCGGTTACTCGTCGGAGAGCGCGATGGCGGGCCTGCTCGCGGACGCGCGCGGGGTGGCGCTGATGGGCCCGTCCAACGAGTTGTGCCACCGGCTGCTCGCCGTATCGCTCCTCGGCCGCGACCACGCTGTCGCGGAGGAGCCGGACGAGGAGCCGGAGGCGGCGGTGTTCAGAATCTGAGGACGACCTTGCCGGTGAAGCGGCCGGTCAGCTGGCCGACCGCCGCGTCGACGCCGTTCTCCAGGCCGTCGACCACGGTCTCCGGCACCACGATCCGGCCGGTGCGCACCCAGTGGGTGAACTCCTCCTCGAACTTGGGCATCAGCTCGGGGTGGTCGAAGGTGTAGAAGCCCTGGATGCTGAGGCGTTTGCCGACCACGGTGAGCATGTTGCGCGGGCCGGTCGGCACGCCGGACCTGACCTGTTCGGTCTGCCCGCACATCACGATGCGGCCGCGTGGCCGCAGGGCGTCGATGGCCGCTTCCAGGTGCTCTCCGCCCACGCTGTCGAAGTAGACGTCGAGTTCGCCCCCGATCTGCGGGGCGATCCCGTCGTGGTAGTCGAACGCGGCGTCGTAGCCGAGGGTCTCGACCGCGAAGCGCACCTTCTCGGGCGAGCCGACCGAGCCGATCACCCTGCCCGCGCCGCGCAGCCGGGCGATCTGCCCGGCGATGGAGCCCACCCCGCCGGCGGCGCTGGACACCAGCACGGTGTCGCCGGGTCTGATGCGGGCGAGCTCGACGCCGATGTAGGCGACGACCCCGAAGCTGAGGTGGTGGGAGAGCGACGGGTAGGCGTGCGGGTCCAGGCGGCGGAACTGCCGGCCGTCGCCGACCGCGTAGTCCCGCCACCCGTACCGGTGCCATACGAGGTCGCCGGCCGCCAGGCCCTCGTACCGCGACTCCACGACCTCGCCGACCGCGTCGCTCCACAGGGGCTCGCCGGTCTCGAAGTGGGGGATGTCCAGGGCGGACAGGTCGCTCATCCGCAGCAGCGCGCCGGGGTCGATGGACATGTAGAGGTTGCGCACCAGGACCTCGCCGTGGGCGGGGTCCCGGACGTCCACCTCGACCAGTTCGACGTCCCCGGGGTCCGGGACGCGCTGGGCCGGGCGGGAGACGAGGCGGACGAGCCGGCCGGTCCTCATGACAGGGCCCGCTCGCGGTCCGCCGCCGTGTCCGCGCTCCCACGCCTGCCGCGCGGGAGGAGCACCCGGCGCAGCACCGAGGGGCGCATCACGGCCGGCGGCGGGTCGACCAGCCCGGCCACGCGCAGGAACGCCTCGGTGACGGCCTCGTCGTGGACCGCCGCCGCGCGCAGCCTGGGCATGTAGGCGTTCACCAGCCGTACGGGCAGGCTCCGCCTGCCCCGCGTGCCGGGGAAGGCGAGGTCGCCGCCGGCCGCCAGTGCCCAGGGGGCGTCGTTGACGCGTGCCAGGTCGCGGAAGTAGGCGCGCGGGTCCGGGTCCCGGTCGCGGCCGGTGTGCCGGGCGAGCACCCGCGCACCGAGGGCGGCGACCGTCATCCCCTGGGCGTAGATGGGGTTGAAGGAGCAGACCGCGTCGCCGAGGACGAGCAGCCCCCGGGGGAACGCGCCGAGGGATTCGTAGCGGCGGCGCACGCTGGCCGGGTAGTGGAAGGAGACCGGGTCGCCCAGCGGGGTGGCGTCGCGCACCGCCTCGTGGATCGCCGGCACCGGGAGGGACGCGGCGAAGGCGAGGAAGCCGGGCAGGTCGGCGGGCGGGCGGTCGCCGTGGATCCCGTACAGCGAAAGCGAGTAGCGGTCCGCCAGCCGGGCCAGCGTCGCGCCCCGGGGGGAGCCGGGCGTGGCGACGCAGACCTCGGCGACCCCGTCGCCGACCGGGTCGGGGTCCAGGGGGCCCCGGAAGTCGCAGGTGGTGTAGGTGAGGTCGATCTTGACCTTGTCCTCGCGCACCGGGGGCAGGCCGAGCGCGGCCAGCCAGCCGGGGGTGCGGGAGCCGCGTCCGGTGGCGTCGACTACGAGGTCGGCGGGGACCTCGTACGCGCCCTCGGTGCCGTTCCGGGCGTGCAGGCGCACCCCGGTGACCCGGCCGTGCCCCGTCGTGCCGGCGAGCCCGGTGATGTCGGTGGCCTCGGCGAACCGGACGGCGTCCAGGGCGCGGACCCGGCGGCGCAGCCGCTGTTCCAGCATGGGCCGCGAGGGCGAGATGCAGGTGAGTCCGGTGGTGGTGCGCCGCATCATGCGGCCGTCGAAGTGCCAGCCGAGACTGGTGCCGAAGTCGCCGACGGGGACGCCGTCGGCGCGCAGTTCCTCGGTCAGCCCGGGGAACAGGCCCTCGATGACCTCGTGGCCGCTGGCGAGGAGACCGTGGACGTGGTGGCCCTGGGGTGCGGCCCGCCGGGGCGCCGCCGTGTCGGCCAGCTCGTCCCGGTCCACGACCAGGACGTCGTCGTAGGAGTCGGCGAGGACCCGGGCGGCCAGCAGGCCGGCGATGCCGCCGCCGAGGACGACGGCGCGCCGGCCGGGGGCGGTGGCTCCGGCCGTCATGCGCGGCCCCCCGTCGAGGCGGTGACCGGCTGCCGGGCGTCGACGGCCGCGGCGAAGTCGCGGAGGTCGGCGACGAAGTGCGCGGGCTGCTCCAGCGGGGCGAAGTGGCCGCCGCCGGGGTGCTCGCGCCACTGGACGATGTGCGGGTACTGCTGCTCGGCGAACGCCCGGACCGGGGGCGCCGGGTCGTCCGGGTAGACGGAGACGCCGAGGGGCGCGGTCATGGGCGGCGGGGCGGTCGCGGTGGGCGAGCCGGGCAGCTGGTCGGCCAGCTCGTAATAGGTCTGGGCGGACGAGCCGCCCGTGGCGGTGAGCCAGGTCAGGGTGAAGTTGGCGAGCAGGTCGTCCCGGTCGATGACCTCTTCGGGCCGCTCGGCGCAGCCGGACCACTCCTTGTACTTCTCGGCGATCCAGGCGAGCTGGCCGGCCGCGGAGTCGTCCAGGGAGTACGCCAGGGTCTGCGGCCGGGTCCCCTGGATCTTCATGTAGCCGGAGCCGTATTCGAAGAAGTCCCCGAGCCGGGCGAGGCGGCCCAGGTCCCGCTGGTCGAGCCCGGCGACGGCCTCGGGGCCCGGGGGCGGGGTCACCAGGAAGTTCACATGCACCCCGGCGACGTGCTCGGCGTCGAGGGAGCCGAGGGCGAGGCTCACCCAGGAGCCCAGGTCGCCGCCCTGGACGAGATAGCGGTCGTAGCCCAGCCTCCGCATGATCTCCGCCCACGCCCGCGCGATCCGGGGCACGCCCCAGCCGGGCTCGGCGGCCGGGCCGGACAGGCCGTGTCCGGGGAGGGTGGGCAGGACGAGGTGGAAGGCGCGGGACGGGTCGCCGCCGTGCGCCCGGGGGTCGGTGAGGGGGCCGATCACGTCCAGGTATTCCAGGACGGAACCGGGCCAGCCGTGGGTGATGAGCAGCGGGGTGGCGTCCGGCTCGGGCGAGCGGACGTGCAGGAGGTGGACGGGGGTGCCGTCGACCTCGGTGCGCAGCTGCGGGTGGGCGTTGAGCCGTTCCTCGACGGCGCGCCAGTCGAACGTGTCCAGCCAGTACTGGGTGAGCTCGCGCAGATAGCCGACGGGGACGCCGCGGCTCCAGCCGGCTCCGGGGATCTCGGCGGGCCAGCGGGTCTCCGCCAGACGCCTGCGCAGGTCGTCCAGTGCGGACGGGGGGAACTCGGTGCGGTACGGATGCATGTGGTCTTCCCGGTTCCTGGGGCTGTGGTGGGTTCCGTCGCGTGGAGCGGGGGCGCTGCCCCGGGCAGGGCCCAGGCAGGGCCTAGAGGTACGAGGTGTTGGGGTCGAGGCCGCAGAGCGCGCGTCCGTACAGTTCGGCGTTGGTGTCGGGGTGCATCAGCGCGTGCAGGTTGAGCGCCTGGACGTCGCGGCGGATGCGCTGGATGGGGTCCGTGCTGTAGAGGCCGCTGCCGCCGCTCGCCGTGGCCAGGGCCTCGACGGCGCCGGCCGCCTGACGGAACGTCCGGCCGAGCGCGGCGCGGGCGGCGATCCGCTCCGGCAGCGTCCACGGCTCGCGGGCCAGGCCCTTGCGGTCCAGGTCGCCGGCGATGCGGCGGGCGTGGAACTCGGCCTCGTCGGCCAGGTAGGCGGCCTCGGCGACGTGGAGGTGGGTCACCGGGGCCTCGCGCCGGCTCTCGTAGGCGGTGTACGTGATCTTCCGGCCGGGGAGCCGGTCGTGGAAGGTCTCGACGGCGGCGCGGGCCAGGCCGACCGCGGCACCGGCGAAGCAGGCGGAGCCGGTCGCCATCATCGGCGCGTTCCAGACCGGGGACGCCTGGTTCAGCTCGGTGGCGTACTGGCCCTGGAGGACCAGGGGGAGGGGCAGGACGCGCTCCATCGGCACCCGGACGTTGTCGGCGATGGTGGTGATGGACCCGGTGCCGCGCAGGCCGGAGGTGAACCAGTCGTCCTCCAGCTGGAGTTCGGCCGTCGGTACGAGGGCCATGACGGGCCAGACGCCGTCGCCGCCCGGGGCCGGGGCCATGGCGAGGACGACCTGCCACTGGCTGTGCAGGGCGCCGCTGACGAAGGCCCAGCGGCCGTCGATGATCATGTCGGAGCCGTCCGGGCGGGCCTGGGCGGAGGGGCTGAGCACCCCGCAGACGCGGACGTCCGGGTCGGCGAAGACCTCGTCCTGGACCTGGTCGGGGAAGAGCCCGGCGAGCCAGGCGCACATGGACCAGACGGCGGTGTTCCAGGCGGCCGCGCCGTCGCCGCGCGCGATCTCGCCGATGACGCTCTGGAGGGTCGCGAAGTCCGTCTCCTCGCCGGAGTAGCGCGCCGGGACGCGCATCCGCAGCGCCCCGGTCCCGACGAGCGCGTCGAGCGTGGCCTCGTGGATCCTGCGGTTGTCGTCGGTCCACCGCGCGTGCTCGCGCAGCGTCGGCAGGACCTTGCTGACGTTCTCCTGGAGGGGGTGGGCCACCGGCGCTGTCGCAGTCATGTGTGGTGCCTCTCGTCTCGGTCTTCGCGGAGGGACCGGGCGCTGCGGGACGTCGCGGCCCGCGCGTCTCCGGCGCCTGCCCGGGCGTGGATCAAGGCTGCTGCCCGTGCGGTGGGCGGCGCATCTTCCGTCGTGCGCAACGGGCCCGGGCGGTGCCGGGCGCGTCTTCCCGCGTGCTGCGGTCGCTCTTCCGCTGTGCCTGAACACCCGTTCAAGCGCGTCGGGCCCGCCGCGCGCGGTGGAGGCTGCCTCTCCGGGTTCCGCCGTCGGCCCCGGAGAGGAGCGCGGTCATGGCGTGGATGGAGTGCGTACGGGCCGTCCCCGGCGCCGCGTTTCGCGTGGTCTGCTTCCCGCATGCCGGGGGCACGGCCGCGTTCTTCCGGCACTGGGCCTCCCCCGGCGGACGGTTCGAGGTGTACGCGGTGCGCTACCCGGGCCGCGCGGAGCGGGCGGCCGAGCCGTGCGCCACGGAGGTCCGGGGCCTCGCGGCGGGCGTCGCGCCGGCCGTCGCGGCCCTGGCCGACCGGCCGGTGGCGCTGTTCGGGCACTCCATGGGCGCCTGGGCCGCGTTCGAGACGGCGCTGCTGCTGGAGCGGGACGGTGTTTCGCTCAGCCACCTCTTCGTCTCGGGCGCCTCGGCCCCGCCGGCGCGGCCGGCCCCCGCCGGGCTGGAGACGGCGTCCCCGGACGAGCTGGCGGCGACCCTGGTCCGGCTCGGGGGCACCGACCCCGCGCTGCTGGAGGACCCGGGGCTCCTCGACCGGTACTTCCCGTACATCCGGGCGGACCTGCTCATGGCGAGCCGGTACGCGGCAGACCCGGCGGACCGCGTCGGCTGTCCCGTCACCGGGGTCCTGGGTGACGCCGACCCGGTGACCGGCCCCGGACAGGCGGCCGGCTGGTCGCACCGCACCACCGGCGGGTTCCGCCAACTCACCTTCTCCGGCGGCCACTTCTACCTCGCGGACGACCCGCCCCTCGCGCTGGTCGACGCGGAACTGGCCGCCTCCCCGCTGACCCCTCTGTGACGTGACACTCCTCCGCGAAAGGGCACCACATGACGCACATCGCGCTCGACAACGACCTCCCCGGCATCACCGGCCTGATGGCCAACCGGCCGGACACCGCGGCCCCGCTGAACCATCTCGCCGAGACCCTGTTGCGGGCGCCCGCCTCGCTCCCCCAGGGCGAGCGGGAGCTGATCGCCGCGTACGTCTCCCACCTCAACCGGACCCCGTTCTGCGCCGGTTCGCACGCCGCCTTCGCCGCCGCGCAGCTGGTGGAGGGCCAGGCGCTGGTCGACGCGGTCCTCGCCGACCCGGCGACCGCGCCCATCGGCGACAAGCTGCGGGCGCTGCTCGCCGTGGCGGCCGAGGTGCAGGCGGCGGCCCGGGCGGTCTCCGCCGAGGCGGTGGCCGAGGCCCGGCGGGCGGGCGCGAGCGACGCGGACCTGCACGACACCGTGCTGATCGCGGCGTCCTTCTGCATGTTCAACCGGTACGTCAGCTGCCTGGACACCGCGCTGCCGGTGTCGGACGACTACTACCTGGAGTCCGCCCACCGGATCACGACCGTGGGCTACGGCCGCGCCGTGAGCGTCCCGGCCTGACCGGTGTGAGCGGCGGCTGAAGGAGGACCGCGGAGGCGGGTGGGGTACGGGAGGCTTCCCGTACCCCACCCGCCTCCGCCGTTCCCGGTCACCCGATGCTGTTCCAGGCCCGGTCGGGCTCCCGTACGGCCGCTTCGAGCAGGGCGGCGTAGGTACGGGCCCAGCCGGCGACGGTCTCCGGGTCCAGCTCCTCGGTGTTGAACTGGATGTGCCCGCCCAGCTCCCCGGTGGCCAGGGCGTGCACGGTCCACGCGACGCCGTGCGGAATCCAGGCGCCCTCCGGGGTCAGTCCGGCCGGCTTGGGCACCTCTTCCGTGCCGTCGGCGATCCGGGTGGCGTCCGGCTCGAAGGGCGGAGCGAAGGCGCCGAAGATGAGGTTGGTCTTCCTGGGCTCGTCGTTGGGCGACATCAGCTCGGGCAGCATGTCCTCGACGTGCTGGATGGGGACCGCGTTCGCATGGCCCTCGCGGCAGGTCCGGGCGGTGGCCGCCAGGACGTCGCGGAAGGTGTCGCAGCCGGCCAGGCCGGTGCGCAGGGCGAGGAAGTCCATCAGCGGGCCGACGATGCCCTGGTGGCGCGGGTCGGGGCGCACGGTGGTGAGCGTGTCGATGACCGGGTCGGTCGTGCCGTCGATCCGGTGGGCCAGCAGGTTGAACGCCGCCAGGTACACGGTGGAGACGGGGGTGTCCGCCTGTGCGGCCAGCTCCCGGGCGGCCGTCACGGTGGCGGCGTCGAGCAGGAAGTTGTGCGCGGAGTAGGGCGCGGAGTGGACGTGCGGGACCTCGCGGTCGGTGGGGACCGCGAAGACGCGGGCGCCGGCCAGTCGCGTACGCCAGTAGGCGCGGTCCTCCTCGGTGCGCGGCGCGTTCTCGCGGGCGTGCTCGTCGTGGGTGAAATCGGTGTACTGGACGGCCTCGGGCAGGGCGGCGGGCCGGTCCTCGGCGTGGGCGTGGATCAGCTCGGCCAGGTCCCGCAGGAGCACCTGCATCGACCACTCGTCGCCGGCGGTGTGGTGCGTGACGAGGCTCAGGACGGCGTCCTCGGCGTCGAAGCGGACCAGGCGGGCGCGGAGCAGCGGCACGGTGCGGGGGTCGAGGCTGCCGGTCTCGGCCTCGTTGCGGAGCCGTTCGGCGGCGGCGTCCCGGTCCGGTCCCGCCGCCACGGCGAGGTGGTCGACCAGGAGGGGGACGGGCCGGGCGGGCACGACCTCCTGGGTCGGGCTGTCCTTGTCGCGTTTGACGACGGTACGCAGGATGGTGTGCCGGACCACGAGCCGGTCCAGGGCCCACTGGAGACCGGCGGTGTCCAGCGGACCGGTGATCCGCCAGCTGCCCGCCATGGTGAACCGGTGGCTGAAGAATCCGGCCTCGTCGCCCTCGTCCCCCGAGTTCCACAGCACCTGGGGCGCGGAGAGGGCTTCGGGCTGCTGGTCGGACGCCTGCTGGGTGAGCGTGGTCATCGTCTTCCTCTTTCGGGGATCGGAGTCGAGGGCCGGGTGCCCGGGGCACGTCGTCGCGGTGGGCGCCGCAGGTGCGGACGAGGAGGTCGACGGCGTCCAGGGCGTCCGGTTCGACCAGAGGGTAGGGGCACACCGTCCACGGGCGGCCCGCGAAGAGGCCGGCGGACGGTCCGGCCGGCCGGGCGGCGAGCCGGGGGCGGCCGGGGACGTAACCCCGCAGGTCGCAGCCGCGCAGACGGGCTTCGTCCCAGATGCCGTGGTTCCCGGCGGTGAGGTCGGTGTAGGCGCGGCCGAGACCGGTGGTCTGCGCCTCGTACAGGGTGTCGATCACGGCGGCGGTCGGGGTGGCGACGACGACCAGGCCGGCCGGGGGGCTGTCGGGCGCCAGCTCGGTGCCCGCGCCCCGGAACACGGCCCGGGCGAGGGCGTGCGGGTCCCGGTCGGCGAGTGCGACGCTGCGGCCGGCCCGGGTCAGCGCCAGGGCGAGGGAGGTGCCGAGCGTCCCGCAGCCGATCACGGTGACGTCGTGCGGGGCCGGTGAGGTCATGGCGGTCGCCGGGGGATCCGTCGCGGTGCCGGGTCAGTGGCTGTGGGCCGCGAACTGCCCCGGCCGGCGGCCCTCACCGGCCGGGCCCCGGTACGCCTGGGCCAGGCCCAGCCACTCGGTCGCGCGGTCGCCGCTCGCGGTCAGCGCGAGGTCGTCGGGGTGGCGGCGGCGGGTGACCAGCAGGCAGAAGTCGTGGGCGGGGCCGGTGATGGTCTCCTCGGCGTCGGCCGGGCCGATGCTCCAGTGCTCCCCGGAGGGGGCGGTCAGCTCGAACCGGAACGGCTCGGCGGGCGGCGTCAGGCCGCGCGAGAGGTAGCCGAAGTCACGGGTCAGCCAGGCGAATTCGGCCAGGTGGCGGAGCCGGTCGCTGGGCTCGCGGCGCACGCCGAGGGCGTCGGCGATGTCCTGGCCGTGCCCGAAGACCTCCATGATCCCGGCGCAGGTGAGGATCCTCGGGGGCAGCGGATTGACGAGCCAGGGGACGATGGAGTCCTCCGGCACGGCGGCCAGGGCCCGCACGCACGCCTCGCTCTCGGCGGTGAAGGCGGCGAGCAGTTGGGCCGGGGTGAGGTGGTCGAAGCCGCGGAGCGCCGCGTTGACCGCGCCGTTGAAGTCACCGGCCGCGCCGGCGGCGATCTTCTCGAAGGTCTTCGGGTCGGCGGCGGCGGTCCTGGCCAGCTGGAAGATGAAGGTCAGGTGGGCGATCTGGTCGGCGATCGTCCAGCCGGTGGCGGGGGTGGGCGTCCGCCAGGCGGCGTCGTCCAGGTGCTCCACGAGGCGGATGGTCTCCTCGGCGTCGATCGAGAGGTCCTTGAGGGTGTCCTGCAGCGTGGCCATGGGGTGTCTCCTGGGGTGGGTTGTGTGATGGGTTGTGTGAAGCAACTCGGTGGGGTTGCGTGAAGCAACCCACTGGGCGTGCGTGGGCCGTACGGGGGCGGGGCGTCAGGCGGCCAGCGCGGCGCCGGCGTACGGCGCGAGGGCCTGGACCAGGGAGTCCGGGACGAGCGAGGGGACGGTCGCGGTGTTGGGGCCGCGCATGCAGGCGATCCGCTGGCGGCCGCGGGCCACCAGGGTCTCGCCGCCGTCCTCGGCGAGCCGCACGTAGTCGAAGGTGAACTCCAGCTGGGTCTGCCCGAGTTCCGCCAGGCGCATCCGGATGGACAGCTCGTCGAAGGCGGTGATCTCCGCGAAGAACTCGCAGTCGACCTTGAGGGTGAAGAGCTTCAGGTCGTCCTGGACCTCGGCCAGGACGGCCGGCGCCTCCTGCTTCAGGAACATCTCACGGCACCGTCCCTGCCAGCGCAGGTAGTTCACGTAGTACACGTTGCCGACCAGGTTGGTCTCCTCGAAGCCGACGGTGTGCTGGTACTCGAAGTAGGCGCTCATGGTCTTCCCTCTTCCTGCTCGTGCGTGGCGTTCGGTGCGGTGGGGCCGGTTTCGTGAAGCAACCTGCTGGCGATGAGTGGCCGCCCGGGCCCCTGGCCCGGGCGGGGGTGCGCGGCTATCCGGCGACGGGCGCGGGTACGGACGGCGACGGGATGACGGTCAGGGTCCTGGACCGGCTGTCGCGGACGGCGGCGGGGAGCGTGCCCCGGTAGGTGACGCGGACGCCCTTGTCCTGGGCGGCGCGCACGATGCCCGGGACCGCTCGTTCGGCGATGGCCGCGATGGTCATGGCGGGGTTCACCGTCAGCGCGCCGGGGACGGCCGAGCCGTCGGTGACGAAGATGCCGGGGTGGCCGCGGAGTTCGTTGCGGTCGTCGAGCGCGGAGGTGTGCGGGTCGTCCCCCATCCGGCAGGAGGCCAGGGGGTGCACCGTATAGGCGCCGACCAGGTCGTTGGTCCAGGGCATGACCTGGGACAGGCCGTCCTTCTCAAGGATCTCCTTGACCTCGGCGTCCGACTTCGCCCACGCCTCGACGGTGCTGGTGGTGGGGGCGTAACGGAGGTTGCCGCGGCCCAGCATCTGCTGGGAGATGCGGTGGGCGTTCCCGGTGGCGGGCGGCGGACCGAAGACGCCTTCGTTGTTGTCCTCGATCATGGTGAAGATGGTCAGCCAGGACTGCCAGCGCTTGAGGATCTCCTTCTTGGCCTTTCCGAACCAGGAGGGGGCGGCCTCTCCCGGCACCTGGGCGAGGATCGTGCCGAGGCCGGGCGGGAAGTAGAGCTGTTCCAGCGAGTAGCGGGAGAACTCGGGGAGCGATCCGTCGAGCCGGTCCCAGTTGGCGACGGTGGGGCCCTTGCCGATCTGGTTGACGGCGTACGCGGTGCCGTCGCCCCGGTCGAGCTTCAGCAGCTCGGCGGCCTTCTCCTCGTCGATGATCGCCGTGTTGAGGCGTTCCCCGTTGCCGGAGAAGTAGCGCCCCACCGCGTGCGGCATGGTGCCGAGGTCGCCCTCGCTGCGCTGGAGGATGACGGGCGTGGCTCCCGCGCCGGCGGCCAGGATGACGATCTTCGCCTCGATGACGCCGCTTCCGGTGCGGACCCGGTAGTCCTCGGCGTCGATGACGTCGTAGTGGACCCGGTAGTCGCCCTCGGGGGTCCGGGTGATGCGCTGGACCTCGTGGAGTGGCCGGATCACGGCGCCGTGGGAGACGGCGGCGGGCAGGTAGTTGAGGAGGAGGGACTGCTTCGCCTCGTAGCGGCAGCCGGCCATCATCCAGTTGCAGTTGGTGCACCGGGAGCTGTCCACGGCGGTCGGCAGCGGGTTGGCGGTGCGGCCGGAGTGGTCGCACGCGGCCGCCCACAGTCCGCCGGCGTAGCTGACGTCGTCCCAGTCCTGCCGGGTGACGGACAGCGCCTGGGCGACGCGGTCGTACCAGGGGTCGAGGGTGTCGCGGTCGATGGCCTTCGGCCACATGCGGCGGCCGATGCTGCCCTTGCGCTCGAAGACGAAGCGGGGGGCGCGGGGCATCGCGGCGAAGTAGACGACGCTGCCGCCGCCGACGCAGTTGCCGCCGAGGACGCTCATGCCGTCGCCGACGACGAAGTCGAAGGCCCGGGTGTACGAGGAGCCGAGCTTGTAGTCGTGCTCGAAGTCCTCGCTGGTCAGCCAGGGTCCGCGTTCCAGTACGGTGACGGAGGCCCCGCCGGCCGCAAGGTGGTAGGCGGTGATGGCGCCTCCGAAGCCGCTGCCGATCACCAGGACGTCGGTGCTTTCCGCGGGGTTCGTCATGCCGGGCTCCCGGAGGGTGTGGTGTCGGGGTGCAGGCGGGCCAGCGGGCGTCCGTAACCGGGCTTCGTGAAGCGCCAGAAGCCGTCCGCGCCGGGCGGGGTGATGCCGAGGGCGGCCAGACCGGGGTGGTCGGCGGCCAGGGCCTCCGCCGTGTGCAGGTGGGCGGCCGAGTCGAAGGACATGTTGGAGAAGAGGGCCAGCAGGATCCAGAACTCGCGCTCCGGGTGGCCGGTGGCCGTCAGCCGCTTGACCAGTTCGGTGCGGTGCTCGAAGTCGAGGGCCACGAAGGGCGGGACCGTCGCGTCGAGCTCCAGGCCGTGCTGCCCGGCGTAGCCACGGGCGTGCTCGTCCAGGAGTTCCGCGAGGCCGTCCACGCCCTCCGACATTCCGGTGGCGTCCCAGCGCAGGAGGTCCAGCGCGCCGGCCGCGACGGCTCCGCCGCCGGTGGCCGCTCCGGCGACGGCACGGTCCTCCGGACCGCGCTTTTCACCGGGGATTATGGTGTCCGCGAATGCTTCCAGGGTCAGTTGCGCGCTGTCGGCCGCCTGCCGGCCCGTCCCGTCGGTCATCAACTCTCCCTCTTCGGACAATCGGAATGTCGTGCGGCATGCCGAGGAAGCTATGCGAGGGGCGCGAGTTCAAGCAACGGGTGAGTCTGTTCAAGAAACGACCGAGTTCCACGAAGCAACTAACCGAAGTCTCCGCGGGGCCGCTCCGAGCCACCCAATAAAACCAGCCAGCCGGTAGAGTTCGAATCGCTCTTCGAACAGCGGAACCGGATCGTGCGCGCGTTGGAAATCGTTCCACCTCTCTACGTCGGGAACAGTTCACCCCCACTTCCAGGAGCACCCATGAGCGGTTCTGCCGAGGAACAGACGGAGCTACCCGCCCATTTCACGCAGCCGGTGCGCATCTGCGATCTGACTCCGGGCCGCTCACCGCGTCTGGACGGGATCGACGAGGCGCACGCCCGGCGGCTCGCCGAGGTGTACGACTCGCTGCCGCCGGTCCTGGTGCAGCGTCCGACGATGCGGGTCATCGACGGGATGCACCGGCTGCGGGCCGCCGAAATCCTCGGGCACGAGGTGCTGCGGGCGCAGTTCTTCGACGGCGCCGACGAGGAGGCGTTCATCCAGTCCGTCGCCCGGAACATCGCGCACGGACTGCCGCTCTCGACCGCCGACCGGAAGGCCGCGGCGGAACGGATCCTGCGCTCGTTCCCGGCCATGTCGGACCGGAGCATCGGCATCTACACCGGGCTCGACGCGAAGACGGTGGCCGGGGTCCGGCACCGTTCAACCGCGGATTCTCCGCAGCTGAACATGCGTGTCGGGCGCGACGGAAAGGCCCATCCGCTGGACCGCACCACCGAGCGCCGGCAGGCCGCCGAACTCATCGCGCTGCGGCCGGGCCTGACCCTGCGCATGGTGGCCCAGCGCACCGGACTCTCCCTGGGCACCGCCCACGACGTACGGCAGCGGCTGCTGCGCGGTGAGGACCCGGCGCCCCAGCCGGGTCCCCGCTCCGCGACGCGCCCGGCGGCCCGCGAGCCGGAGGGCCCGCGGCGTGCGGCGCCCGTCCGCCGCGCCCCGTCCGGCGGGGGCCGCACCGTGACGACCCGGGACGCTCTGGACATCCTGCGGAGCCTGGCCGGTGACCCGGCGCTGCGGCAGACGGATTCCGGGCGCGACTTCGTCCGGTGGCTGCACGCCCATTTCCTCACCGACGAGGCATGGCGGCGCCAGACTCCGGCCATCCCGGCGCACAGCCGGCAGGCGATCGCCGATGTGGCGATGAAGTGCTCGGATTCATGGCGACGATTCGCGAATGAAATGAATACCGGCCGCTGAACATGCGGATCGCGACCCGATCGACGTTAGGCAGAAGGGATCTCTTGTGACTTCCCCATCGGTCAACCAGGCGATTCTTCGCGTGGTCGAGGAAATGCACGAACATCTCGATCAGGAACTCACGATCGACGACATGGCGCGCGTCGCCATGTTCAGCAAGTTCCATTTCACCCGGATCTTCCGGCACACCACGGGAACGTCACCGCGGCGGTTCCTCTCCGCGCTCCGGATTCAGGAGGCGAAGCGCCTTCTCGTCTCCACGGACATGAGCGTCGCGGATGTGAGCAGCCGGGTCGGCTACAGCAGCGTCGGGACGTTCAGCACGCGCTTCAAGACGTGTGTGGGGGTGTCGCCGAGCATGTACCGGGAGAGCGGCGGCGATGTGTCGGCGCTCGGCCCGGTCCCGGTCCGCACCGGTGACGACGGCCCCGCGCCGCTCGCCATCCGGGGACGGGTGGTGCTGCCCGGCGACCGGCCCCTGGGCCAGGTCTTCATCGGGCTGTTCCCCAGCGCGATCCTTCAGGGCCGGCCCGTCCGGCACACCGTCATGGACGGCCCCGGCCCCTTCCAGCTGCACGACGTGCCGCCCGGCACCTGGCACGTCCTGGCCTACTCCGTCCCGTACGGCACCCCGCTCCCGGCCGGCCGGGGCGGGTACGCGCCGGACACCCTCAGCGTCGGCCGGTACGGGCCGGTCACCGTGCAGCCCGGGGTCGCCGTGCTGCCCGCCGACATCGTGCTGCGCCCGGCCGATCCGCTGGACCCGCCCATCCTCGTCGCCCTGTCGGGCCGGGACCTCCACGCCCCGGCCGCCGCCTGAGAAGCCCCGGGGGCAAGGGGCGCGCGAAGGGGCCGGCGGTGCGAGGGGGATTCGCACCGCCGGCCCCTTCGTGCGCCGCGGTCAACGGCGTCAGCGGTTCCGGCCGACCGTCATCGGCAGCCCGTCCGCCATGCGCAGCGAGAGCATCGCCTCCGGAAGCGCCCTGTGCCCAGGCACGGAGTCGAGGGTCAGGTCCCGGGTGACCAGGGCCGTGACGAACACCGCCTCCATCATCCCGAGGTTGCTGCCCACGCAGTACCGGGGCCCGGCCCCGAACGGGATGTACGCGTAGCGCGGACGGTGGGCGACCCGCTGGGGGTCGAACCGCTCCGGGTCGAACCGCTCGGGGTCCGTCCACAGCCCGGGGTGCCGGTGCAGGATGTACGGGCTGATCAGGACGTCCGCCCCGGCCGACACCTCGTATCCGCCGACGTTGTCCGCCTGCTGGGCGATGCGGGGCAGCACCCAGACCGGCGGGTAGAGGCGCATGACCTCCTGGATGACCATGGTGGTGTAGGACAGCCGGTGCAGGTCGTCCAGGACCGGGGCGCGGTCCCCCAGGATCTCCCGGGCCTCCTGGCGGACCTTCTCCCGGACCTCGGGGTGCCGGTCGAGCAGGTGGAAGGTCCACCCCAGCGTGCTGGCGGTCGTCTCGTGCCCGGCGAGCAGCAGGGTCACCAGCTCGTCGCGCAGCTGCTCCGGGGCGCCGTCGACGCTCTCGGACTCGGCCGCCGCCAGGATCATCCTGGCCAGCGCGTCGTCGGGCGCCGCTCCCCCGGTCATCCGGCCGCGCCGGTCGGCGATCAGGGCGTCGGCGATCCGGTGCAGCTCGCGGCGGGCGGTGCGGAACCGGCGCTGCCGGGGCAGCGGCAGCCACGCGGGCACCTTGTCCATCGTCACCATGTCGAACATGGCCTGGTCCTGCACCGCCTCGAAGGCGTGGGCCACCTCGCCGTAGCCGTCGAGACCGGTGTCCAGGAGGGTGCGGCCGAGGACGCCCAGGGTCAGCTGGGTGACCATGTGCATGATGTTCACGGGGGCCGCGCCCTCGTGCTGGGCGAGGAGCGCGACGAACTTCTCCGCCTCCTCCGCCACGGTCTCGGCCTGCTGGGCGATCCGGGCCGGCTTGAACGCGGGCTGGACGGTCCGGCGTTGCTTGCGCCAGACCGGGCCCTCGCTGGTCAGCAGGCCGTCGCCGAGGGCGCGGCGGGCCTGCACCAGGCCGATGCCCTTGTGGTAGTTGTCGCTGTTGTCGGCCAGGACGTGTTTGGCGTAGTCGGGATGGTTGAAGATGTAGAGCTTCTTCGGGCCGATGGCGACGCGGACCGCGTCGCCCAGGGCCGCCGCGTCCCGCATCAGGCCGAGGCGGTCCGTGGCCAGTTTGCGCAGCAGTCCCGGGAGGGCGGAGACCGGGGGTTCGGCCGGCCGGGCGGTCATGCCGCCTCGCGTTCTTCGGCCAGGCCCCGGAAGCGCCCGCCCCGGAAGACCAGGGTGTCGGCGGCCGGGGCCCGCTTGCGCGCGGCGACGACCCGGCCGATGAAGATGGTGTGGTCGCCGCCGTCGTAGACCTCCTGGCGCACGCACTCGAAGTGCGCGTCGGCCCCGGCGATCAGCGGGGCGCCGGTGGCCCGGCCCGGCTCCCACCCGACCGTCGCGAACTGGCTGAGCCCCGAGGGCCGGGTGGGGTCCGCGAAGTGCCGGGCGACGTCCTCCTGCCCGGCCGCCAGTACGGAGACCGAGAAGTCCTCCGCGCCGGTGAGGCTGCCGTGCATGACGGCCTCCTTGCCGACGCAGACCAGGACGAGCGGGGGGTCGAGGGAGAGGGCGGTGAACGAGTTGGCGGTCATGCCCCGCCAGCTGCTGCCGCCGACGGTGACGACGGACACCCCGGTGGCGAAGGCTCCGAAGGCGCCGCGCAGCTGGCGGGTGTCGGTGAGGTCGACGTCCTCCGCGGTGCGGGTGGTTACCAGGCTCATGCGGAACTCCCAGCCGGTGTCGAGAGGATGGACGGGCTGATCCCGGCGACGCGTTCCCGGCCGCGGGCGACCAGGACCTCCTCGCCGTGCGCCCCCTGCTTGTACTGGTGGTAGGTCAGCTCCAGCTCTCCGGGCGCGGTCCCGGTGACCCGGACCCGGACGAGCACGGCGTCACCGGGCTCGGTCTCGGTCAGGGCCTCGCAGTCCATCTCCCGGGTGCCCAGGGGTGCGGCGGGGGCCGCCGTCCGTTCCAGGGCCAGTTCGCGGCACTGCTCCTGGCGCAGGAGGCAGCCGAGGTAGGAGCCGTCGGCCTCGGCCTCCGTCCCGGTGGCCGTGAACCGGTACTCGTACGTGTCACTCATGGCCCTCGTCCCCCTTTCCGGGCTCCGCCAGGACGGCGAAGACGGCGGGTTCCAGCGAGGTGCGGAGCGCGGTGACGAAGGTGGCGATCTCCAGGTCACCGCTCTTGAAGAGCACCCAGTTGGCTTTGGTCCGCGGGAGCAGCGTCAGGGACGTGGTGGTGAGGTGGCCGGCCTTCTTCAGGCACTCCACCGCGCTCCACACCCGGGTGGCCGCGGTGTCCGGGGCCTCGCCCGTCGTCCGCGCCACCAGTTCGGCCAGTGGGGCGTGGTCGCCCAGGAGGCCGGCCCAGTCCTTCTCCGTGCGTACGCAGACCGGCTCGACGTCGCACGCGACGGCGGTGTCGGACACGGTCGCCAGGGTGAGGTTCATGCCGTGCGCGGCGGAGACGTGCCGCCCGCCGGCGAGTTCGGGCTTCCCGTCGGGCCGGTAGCGCAGCTCGGCGGGTGCGCCCAGCGCGCGCTGCACGGCGGTCAGGGTCGCGGCCCGGCGGCTCCTGGTCACCTTCTTGGTCCTGGTCGCCACGGCTCCGGGCCCGGGGGCGTCGCCCTCGTCGTCCGGGTCGGGTTCGACCACGACCGCGATGCTCGCGCCGAGGACGTCCTCCAGCGAACGCTCCAGGTAGGAGCCGAGGAGCGCCGGCGGCCAGGGCCCGGCGCCGTCGTTCTTGCGTACGGCGTGCAGGGTGAGCCCGTCCCACCGCTCGACCACGGTGCCGTCCGGGGTGCGTACGGCGATGTCGTATATGTACGTGTCACCGTCCCGGGACCGTTCGGTGGCGCAGTAGCGCAGCTCGTCCAGGTCGCCGGGGAGCTGTGCGGCGGTGAGCGGTGTCAGGCGCTCGATGCCGGATGGCAGCAGGGTGGCGTCCGGGACGCAGACCTGGTTGCCGTGCATGAGCGCGTCGCGCATGCCGGGGTCGGCGAGCAGCAGGGTCGCGGGGAGGTAGCCGGCGAACCAGCCGCCGGTGCCCGCCAGGGTGAGGTCGGCGTCGACGTCCCGGGCGGCGGCGCGGTGGTAGCGGCGCAGCCGCTGGAAGCGGGTGCCCTGGAAGAGCACGCTCCCGTACAGGTCGGCGTCGGGGTCCAGCGGCACCGGGCCGAGCGGCGCGGTGCTGACGTCGGGCCGTCCTTCCGCCGGGGGTGTCGTCGTGTGGACCACGCGGGCCCGGAAGTGCTCGGCGGCGTAACCGGTCTCCTTGGTGAAGACGGCGACGTCGACGGTGTCGGGTCCGGTGACGGTGGCGGCGATCCGGATGTGCGCGGAGCCGTCCGGCGGGACGACGATCGGCCGGCTGAACCGCACGTCCTCCAGGACGGGTGTGCCGGTCCGGCCGGTGGCCGCGAAGGCGACCTGGGTCATGGCCTCCATGCCCATGACGGCGGGCATCAGCAGGTTGCCGTCGAGGTGGTGGTCGGCGAGATAGGGGTCGGAGCCGACGTTGAGTTCCGCCTCGGTGACCAGTTCGACGCCGTGGTAGCGGATGAGCGGGGTGGCGGTGAACCGCAGCAGCGGCAGCGGCGGCTGGTGGCGGCGGACCGTGGAGATGCCCTCGGTACGGCCGCTGACGACGGAGACGACGGGCGCGTCCGGGTCGGTGATGAGGCGCAGCAGGATCTCCACGCCCTGCTCGGGCGAGACGGGGGCGATGCCCTCGCGGGACAGCGTCTCCACGACGGAGAGCTTCTCGCCCATGCCGACGCCGGACCAGACGGACCACTCCACGCACCGGGCCCGCAGCCCCGGGTGGTCCCGGGCGACGCTCTCGGTGAGGTCGGCCAGCCACTCGTTGGCGGTGGCGTAGTGCGCCTCGCCCCGCAGGCCGGCCCGGCCGATGATGCTGCCGAAGGTGACGAGGAGCTTGAGGTTCTCCGCGCCGACCGCGTCCAGGACGTGCCGGAGGCCGTCGACCTTGGGCGCGAAGGTGCGCCGGAGGTCGTCGCGCCGCAGCGTGGTCAGCGGGGCGGGTTCGTTGCGCCCGGCACCGTGCAGCAGACCGGTGACGGGGCCGAGCCGCCCGGTCAGCTCCGCGAGGGCCGCCCGGACCTGGGCGGGGTCGGTGACGTCCGCACGCGCGTAGTGCACGGCCACGCCGCCGTCCGCCATCCGGGCGAGGTTCGCGCCGAGTTCGGCGTCCGCCTCCGCGTCGGACCGTCCCATGACGGCCAGGGCCGCCCCGGTCTCGCGGGCGATGGCGAGGGCGCACTCGGCGGAGATGCCCTTGCCGCCGCCGGTGACCAGGAGGACGTCGGAGGCGCCGATCGGCGGGTCGTTGTGCTCGGCGCGGATGGGCAGGGCCCGCAGCGTCGGCACCCGGCGCACGCCGTCCTCGCCGTAGTGGGCCTCGGAGAACCGGACGGCGCCCCGGGTGGCGGCGACCTCCGCGAGGACCCGTTCGACCAGGTGCTCGCCGGGCGGGGTGTGCACGATGGTGACGCGGAGCCGGGGCTCCTCCTGGGCGAGCGTCTTGACGAGGCCGGCGGCGCCGCGCCCCGACTGGACGAGGACGCAGCGCAGTTCGGCGTCCTGGGAGGCGACGGCGAGGGCCGTCTTCGCCCCGTCGAGCGCGTGCTGAAGGGCCTCCTCGGAGCACTGCCCGGGGAGCCGTATGAGGATGCCGGGACCGTACGGGGACGCCTGGAGCGCGGTGCGGATCTCCTCGGCCCCGGTGTCCCCGGCGTCGGCGAACAGCTGCCAGGTGCTGGTGCCCTCCCCGGCGCGCGGGGCGGCGGGCAGCGGCAGTTCCTCGGGGCCACGGAGAAGGCGCGGGCCCAGGGCGCGGCACCGGTGACGACCGGGCCCGCCGCGTCCGGCGCGTCGGCCGTGGCGGCCAGCTCCTCCAGCGCCTCGGCGAGGAGCCGTACGGAGGCGGTCGCGAAGTTGGTCGGCATCCGGGCGGCGGCGAGGCCCAGTTGGGTGGCCGCCTGGTTGACGATCTGGCCCACCGTGATGGAGCTGAGGTGCAGGTCGTCCAGGAGGCTGGTCTCGGGGCCGACGAGCTCGACCGGGAGTTCGGCGCGCTCGGCCACCAGGGCGGTGAGCACCTCCAGGACGGACCGGCCGGCGTCCGCGCCGCCGCCCTCGCCCGCCGCGCCGGTGTCCGCCGGGGCGGCGGCCGGGGCGACGGCGGGCAGGTCCAGGAGGGGGGCCTGCTCGCAGGGGCTGGACAGGAACGTCCGGGTGGCGCCGATCTCCAGCGGCCGGGTGAGCCGGTGCCGGAACAGGCGCTCGTGGGCGACGGGCGCCCCGCTGACCCAGGCGGCAGCCACGACGCGCAGCAGCGAGCGGACGGACTCGTCGTCGGTGTTCAGGGCGACGGCGGGGATGCCCGTGGCGTTGCCGGCCAGTCCGGAGAGCACCCGGCCCGGGCCGACCTCGACGAACAGGTCGACGTCCCCGGCCGCCCGGGCCACGGCCTGGGAGAACCGGACGGGGGCGGTGATCTGACGGCGGAGCAGGTCCGGGACGGAGGTGTCCGGGGTGAGTTCGTCGCCGGTGACCGTGGAGATCACCCGGCGTCCGGGGGCCGGGTGCGCCCGGCCGTCCAGCCAGCTGCCGAAGGACTCGGCGGCGGGGGCGACGAGGGGCGAGTGGAAGGCGTGCGAGACCGGCAGCCGGGTGCAGGGGACGCTCTCCTCGGCGGCGCGGGCGGCCAGCGCCTCGATGGCGTCGACCGGTCCCGCGACGACGGTCTGGGCCGGGCCGTTGTAGCCGGAGACGACGACGGGGAGGCCCTGGGCCAGGCGTTCGGCGGTCTCGGGTCCGGCGGCCAGGGAGGCCATGGTGCCCGAGGCGCTGTGGTCGGCCATGGCCCGGCCGCGTACCCGGGCCGTCTCCAGGAGCTGGGCGTCGGTCAGGGAGCCCGCCCAGTGCAGGGCGGAGAGTTCGCCGAGGCTGTGGCCGACCGCGAGTCCGGCCTCGATGCCGAGGGAGTCCAGGACCTTCAGCCCGGCCAGCGAGCCGGTGGCGATGCGCGGCTGGGCCGTCTCGGTGGCCGTCATGTCGCCCGTGGTGGGCAGGGCGGCGGTGGCGTACGCCTCGGCGGCCTCCGGGAAGCGGCGGGCCAGGGCGCCGCCGGTGGTGCTGGTGCCCGATCCCTGGCCGGGGAAGAGGAAGCCGATGCGGGGCTCGTCGGCCGCGTGGCCCAGGAAGGTGTTCCCGTCCGCCGCGAAGGCCGTCTCGCGTCCGTCGCGCTGGTCCACGGCGGTGATCAGGCGGCGCAGCTGCCGTTCGGCGTCCTCGGGTGAGGTGACGACGGCGGCGGCCCGCCAGGGCAGGTCGCGCAGCTCGCGCTGGAGGAGGGCGGCGAGGTCGGTGATCTGGCCGTAGGAGAGCCGGATCGTCTCGTCGGCGGCCCGGGTGAGGCGTTCGCGCAGTTCGCCGGGCGAGTCCGCGTCGAAGAGCAGGACCTCGGCGTCCTGGAGCGAGCCGGCGAGGTCGAGGGAGCGGCGGGCCAGCGGCTTGCGCTGCTGCGGCTCGGGCCTGTCGAGGGCGATGTGGGTGTTGATGCCGCCGAAGCCCATCGCGGTGACGCCGGCGCGCAGCGGGGCGTCCTCGGGCCAGGGTTCCGCGACGCGCAGCGCCCGGAGGTTGGCGTCGTCGGCGGTGAGCAGGTCGTGCGGGTCGGTGCAGCCGATGGTGGGCGGCAGCATGCGCGCGTCGAGGGCGAGCGCCGCCTTGATCAGGCCGGCGACGCCGGCCGCGGCCTTGGTGTGGCCGATCATGCCCTTGATCGAGGTGATGACCGCGGAGCCGGGCTCGGCGCCGGCCCGGGCCCGGAATTCGCCGAGCGAGGTGAGTTCGGTGGCGTCGCCGACCTCGGTGCCGGTGCCGTGGCCCTCGAAGAGCGGCACGGTCTCGATGCCGAAGCCGGCCTGTTCGTACGCGCGCCGCAGGGCGAGCTGGTAGCCGCTGACCTCCGGGCGGGTGATGCCGCCCTGGCCGTCGGAGGAGATGCCCCAGCCGGCGATGGTGGCGTAGATGCGGTGGCCGCCGGCGAGCGCGTCCTCCTCCCGCATGAGGACGACCATGCCGCAGCCCTCGCCGGGCCAGAAGCCGTTGGAGCCCTGGTCGTAGAGGCGCATCTCGCCGCGTGCGAGGGCGCCCGTCTTGGCGAAGCCGATGACCTCGAAGGGGTCGATGGACAGGTCGACGCCGCCGGCGACGGCGATGTCCGTGACGCCGCTGAGCAGGGAGGCACTGGCGGTCGTGACGGCCAGCAGGGAGGAGGAGCAGGCGCCGTCGACGGTGTATCCGCCGCCGTTGAGGTCGAAGTAGTTGCAGATGCGCCCGGCGATGGTGTTGGCGAGGCCGCCGGCGAGGGTGTCCTCGTCGGTGGGCGGGAACGGCCGCTTGTAGTCCTCCTCCATCCCGGCGGCGAACTCGGCGATCCGTTCGTCCTCCCAGCCGAGGTCCTTGAGCGCCCCGGTCAGCACCCGTCGTACGTAGGGCCAGCGCAGCCGCATCACGTTGGCGCGGGAGAACTCGCCGGTGAGGGTGTTGCCGATGACGACGCCCGTGGTCTCGCGGGGCAGCCCGGCCGCGTCGGGGAAGCCGGCGTCGGCGAGGGCGCGGCCCGCGGTGTCCAGGGCCAGCCAGTGGGTGAGGTCGGTGGACCGGTAGGTGCTGCCGGCGGTCCGGTGGGCGACGCGGTCGAACTCGTAGTTCTCCAGGAGCGCCGCCGTACGGGAGTAGAAGCGGTCGGGGGCCGCGGGGTCGGGGTCGTAGTAGTCCTCCAGACGCATGCGCTCGTCCGGGAGCCTGCGGAAGGCGCGGCGGCCGGCGACGGCGTTGTCCCACAGTTCGCGGGGGAGGCGGCGTCGGGGTACCGGCACGCCATGCCGACGATGGCGATCCTGCTCATGCGGGCACCGACTCCTTCTGTTCGCCGGGCGAGGTGCCGTCGAGGGGGGCGACGGCCGCGGGGCGGAGCGGAACGACGGGGGACACGCCCTGCGGCTGCGCGGCGGTGTTCCGGTCGGCGGTGTAGTGGATCCACCACAGGTAGCCGCCGCGGATCAGGCAGACGAGCGCGGTGGCGAAGAAGATGCCGTAGGCGATGTGCAGGGCCGTCAGGAGGCCGTACATCGCGGCCACTCCGCCGCCGAAGGCGATCTGGGCGGGCCGCTTGGACGGCGAGGTGCCCGGGTCGGTGATCATGTAGTTGGTGAAGAGGACGAAGGCGGTGCCGGTCATCATGCCCAGGGCCGCCGGGATGGAGGTCCCGAAGATCAGGCCGCGCACGATGGCCTGGAGGGCGAACCCGCCGACCCAGGCGGCGATCAGCGGCATGCGGTTCGTGAGCTTGGCGTTGAGCATGGTGCCGAGCACGATGATGATGCCGGGCAGGACCCAGTCGGCGGGCCCGTAGAGGTACTCGGTGAAGTGGTACGGCGGGGCGATGCTGGCCCACGGGAACAGCATCAGGATGACCGCGATGCCGAAGTTCGACGGGTTCATGAAGTGGCGCATCCGGCCGCGCAGCGGGGCGCGCAGCACCCATTTGGTGCCGACCGCGACGATCACGCCGAAGACCATGACCCAGATCCGGTCGTTGACGTAGGTCAGCATGTTCACGGCCAGGCCGGTGATGTGCGAGGGGAGCAGGAACTGCATCAGTCCGCGCGGGCCGCCGCCGAGGAAGCGGGCCCTGCGGCCCTCGACCCGGGCGCTGACGGCCTCCAGGGCGATCTCCAGGAGGTATGCCGTCGCCAGGGCGACCAGCGGCCAGGTCCACGCCTGTTCGAAGCCGAGGACGGTGTAGCCGAGGATGTTGAGCACCGAGATGGAGATGGCGAACCTGGTCAGCGCCTTGATGACCTTGGCGTCGTGCCGGGGGGCGTTCTGCGTGTTGATCGGGGTGGGGGTCTGCTGGTCGGTCATGGTCACTTCTCCTTGGCCGTGACGCCGAGCTGGAGGCAGTGCCAGCCGGGGTTCAGCTGAAGGTCCTGGTGGTGTACCTGGCCGGAGCGGTCGCGCCAGACGAGGTTGACCCGGAGCGGTCCGTCCGGCTGGTCGCCCAGTCCGATGTGGATGTCGCTGCTGCGGCGCCCGGAGTGCCCGCCGCCGCCGTCGACGCGGCCGACGCGCACGCTGCCGTCGGAGCGGGTGACCGTGGCCTGGGCGCCGACGACGGGCGAGCCGTTGGCGTCGACCAGCTTGAGCCCGAGGTAGTCGCCCGGGTTCTTGCTGGTGTTGCTGTAGAAGACGGGTTCGCCCCACTGGCGGGCGACGGCCATGTCGAGCCGGCCGTCCCCGTCGACGTCACCGGTGGCGACGCCCCGGGTGGGCACCGGCACGGCGAGGCCGAGCGCGGGGGCCAGGTTGGCGTAGGAGCCGTCCGGGCTCTTGGAGAACAGGTGCAGCGCCTGGTCGCCGGCCAGGTCGTCGCCCTCGCGCAGGTTGGGCCACCACATCGGGTGGCGCACCAGGGCGTCGTTGGCGGTGGCGAGCTCCTGGAGCTGCGGCCAGCGGTTGGTCTTGCCCTTGACGAAGCCGGTGGCCTGCGCGATCTCCAGGTCGCCGTTGTTGTCGAAGTCGCCGGTCTTCACGTCCCAGCCCCAGCCGGACCACGCCAGGTTGAGCGGGGCGCTGTGGTCGGTGAAGGGGGCGACGCCGTCGCGCAGCTTGGCGCGTACGTCCTTCTGGTCGCGGGCGGAGTCGAGGAAGGCGAAGTTCGACTCCTGGATGCCGAACGACGTGGTGATGTTCGAGACGAACGCGTCGTACAGGCCGTCGTTGTCGAGGTCGCCGAAGTCGATGCCCATGCCCTTGAAGGAGCTGCGGCCCATCTGCTTGGACTTCGGGATGGTCGAGCTGTACGCGGACTTCACCTCGGCGAACCGGATCTTTCCGGGGCGGGAGACGTTGTAGAGCAGGGCGGAGGTGCCGAAGTCGTGGCCGAGGTACAGCTCGGGGAGCTGGTCGCCGTCGAGGTCGTTGGCGGAGGCGGCCAGGGTCCAGCCGTGGCTGATGCCGGAGGGGATGGCCCCCTTGACCTCGCTGTAGCCGTTCTCGGTCCAGCGGAAGATGTGGGAGCCGCCGCCGTTCTGGGCGTGCGACAGGGAGTCGTTCATGGTGACCCCGCCGTCCTTGGACGGGTCGAGGACGGGGCTGTCGGGGAAGTAGTTCCCGATGAGGATGTCGTTGTGGCCGTCACCGTCGAAGTCCGCGAAGGCGGCGGTGTTGGAGTTCCACAGCGGGCCGTTGTACGTCGTGCCGCCGGCGCCCGGGACGAGTTCGACGGGGGTGAAGCCGTCGGGGCTCATCTTCGTGAGGTCCTGGCCGGCGCCCCGCTTGCCCTGGAAGATCACCGGCGTACGGCCCCAGTAGGTGACCAGGAGGTCGGTGACGCCGTCCTCGTTGAAGTCGCCGGGGGTGCAGCCCATCGGGGCCATGGTCTTGCTGGTCGGCAGCGGGGCCGGGTCCAGCACGAACGGCTCGTAGGCGGGGCTGGTGCGGTTCGGGGAGGGGGCCGGTGTCACGACGACCTGGTCGATGCGCGGGTCGGTGACGCACAGGTCGTTGGGCAGCGAGTCGCCGTCGATGTCGTTCATGGCGATGCCGGCGCCGACGGAGGAGATCCAGGCGTCGATGTGCTCGTACGCCTTGTTGACCTTGCGGATGGTCTGCTGCTTGTAGCCGGCGGGCATCGCGATGGACTCGGCCTTGAAGGTGAAGTGCGAGGCCATGGCACTCTTGTCGGCCGCGCTGGAGACGGGCAGGCGCACCGCGTAGAAGGTGCCCACCATCAGGGCGAGGGCGACAACACCGGGCGCCTGCTTCCGCAACCAGATCCGTGGGTGGGTCATGAGAGGGCATCTTTCTGCGTGAGGGGAAGGGCGGTGAGCCGGCCGGCGATCTGCTGCCGCCAGGTCTCGTACGCGGGTTCGCCGGACGGTCCGGTGGTGGCGCGGGCGTCCTCGCCGGGCATGAGGTCGGTGCAGATCCGGGCCGCCTCCGCGGGGGTCCGGCCGCAGAGCACGCGCGCGGCGAGGTGGGTGTGGCCGATGGTCAGACCGGCCTTCTCCCGGGCCTCGGCGGCGAAGGCGGCGCCCTGGGCGAGCTGGGGGAGGTGCGGGCCGGACTGCTCGGCGAAGCGCCGGAGTTCGTCCTCGCCGACGCTGCCCGCGTAGGTGGCGGCGAGGCCGGCGCCGGCGTACATGTCCGCGTGCCGGTGTTCGGCGTAGGAGCGGATGAGCCCGGTGACGACGTCGGGGTCGGTGCCGCCGACGAACCAGAGGGCGCGTCCGATGCCCTGGTCGATCGCCCGCAGGCTGTAGTCCGCGGGGCCGCCCGCCCAGGTGAAGGGGTGGACGCGGGCCGGGTCGCGCACATAGGCGTCGGTGCGGAAGTACGCCTGGTGGAAGCCGTAGCCGTCCAGGATCAGCCAGCGCAGCAGCGGGTCGGTGCGGGTCACGTCGGGCCACAGGAAGCGCGGGAGCCGGGCCATCGCCCAGCCGATGCCGACGTACACCATGTAGATGTGGTGCTGCCCCTGCCCGGCCAGGAGGCCGTCGAGCCGCTTGGTGCTGCCGGCGAGCGAGTCGAGCATGACGGCGCCCATGCCGGCGCCCTCGTACGCGAATCCGCGGTACTGCTCGTCGATGGTTTCGAGGCGTTCCTCCGCTTCGGCGGACGACCGCGCCTCGACCACGTACGCGTATCCGTCGAGGAACGTTTTACCGATCGTTTCCAGCTGGTTCTTCGACGCCGCATCCTTCACGTTGAATCCGCGAACGTCCATTCTGGTCGCCGACACATTCGGCGTGAGAATCCTGCGCCTCGCCGCGCGAAGAATTTTTGACACAGTGAAGACCGTCCCTCGTCGTCATTTCCGCGATCGCATCCGATGTCTTCGGCTTTCCGGAAAAAGTGCCTTCCGCAGCCGATCCGTGTCCACTCCGGGAATGCTCAGCCGGTGTTCACGGGAAGTTTTCCGCGTACCGATTCCCGCCACAGCTCATAGGCGGGCAGCGTGCCGTCGCCGGATTCCACCGCGCAGTCGTCGGCGAGTGCGGCCGCGTCCTCGACGGACAGGCCCGCGAGTTCGCGTACGGCGATACGGGTGTGCTCGGGGACGACGCCGGAGTGGTGCCGGGCCTTGCCGGCGAAGACCGAGCCCTGCGCCACCTGCGGCGCGTACTCCCCGGCCAGCCGGCGCAGGGCGGCCAGGTCCTCGGCGTGGGAGGAGCCGGCGAAGGTGGCCGCGAGTCCGACCCCGCTCCACAGGTCGGCGTGGCGGGCGGAGGCGAAGCGGCGGACGGCCGCGTCGACGTGCTCGGTGTGCGCGCCGTGGATGAACCACAGCGCCCGGCCGATGCCCTGGTCCACGGCGCGCGGGAAGTAGCCGGCGTCGCCCTGCCAGGGGTAGGCGGCGGGGGTGTGCTGCGCGTCGATGTGCCGGGCGGTGTCGAAGTACGCCTTGTCGAAGCCGTATCCGTCCACGGCCAGCCAGCTCATCTGCGGGTAGAGCGGGGGTCCTTCGGCGCTGTCCGAGAGGTCGGGGAGGACCTTCTTCCACAGCGGCCGCGGCAGCCGGGCCATGGCGAACCCGATGCCGATGTAGTTCAGGAAGATGTGCGGGGCGCCGGGGCCGCGCAGCAGGTCGAGGGTCCGGTGGCCCTTCCCGGGGCCCATGGCGTCGCGCACGACGCAGGCCATGGTCGCGCCCTCGTAGGCGAAGCCCTGGAGCTCCGGGTCGACCAGGGCGAGATGGCGCTCGGTCTCCTTCGGGTCGCCGGCCTCGATGGCCCACTCGAACCCGCAGACGACCGCCTGCGGAATGGTCTCGAGGGCGCGTGTCTGCGCCGTCTCCTCGACGGGAAAACCTCGTCGGGCGAAGGTCACTTCGTCCAGGGACGGCGCCATGAGAATCCGGCGCAGTGCTCCCACAGCCGTCACGATCAGCCTCCTTCGGACCGCCACGGGAGGCGGTGGAGGCTTCATGGTGGGCGGGGCGCGAGGGGCGGGCATCTTCCGCTGTGCGCTGTTGACCGGGCAGCCGGAATGTAGGCGGCTCAGCGGGTCCGGCGGACCGCCACTTCGTCCGTGTGCACCTCGCGGTCGCAGTCCGTGCACCGCAGCTGCGCGTGCACCGATCCGTCGCAGCCGAGGTGTTCGGCGGTACGCGGGGGGCCGCCGGCGAGGTGGAGGTTGCGGTCCCCCCACTGCATCAGCGCGATGACGGGCTTGGCGAGGTCGCGGCCCTTCGGGGTGAGCACGTATTCGTATCTGACGGGCTTCTCCTGATAGAGAACCTTTTCCATCAGACCGTGCTCGACAAGCCTCCCCAGGCGGTTGGCCAGCACGTTCCGAGCAATTCCGAGGTTGCTCAGGAATCCGTCGAACCGTTTGATACCGAGGAACGCCGAACGAGCGATGAGGAGAGTCCACCGTTCGCCTATGACTTCCAGCGAGCGGGCGACGTTGCAGTCCTGTCCTTCATAGGTGTTCTTCAACATCCATCCACCGTAGGGACCGAGTGAGTCTCTTGAAAACACCAAGGTGGTGAAGTGTGCACGAGCGATCCGTCCGGACCCGGGAAGCCATTTTGAGCGGAGCCGCCGAGGTATTCGGAGAAAAGGGGTATCTGGGCACACGACTGGAGGACGTCGCGGCGCGCCGGCGACTGAGCAAGGGCGCCGTCTACTTCCACTTCGCGTCGAAGACCGACCTCGCGAAGGCCGTCATCGCACGGCAGGCGGACCTGGTACCGCGGCTGATCGGCCGGCTGCGCCCGCGCTTCCCCCAGGCCGCCGGCCTGCTGACCGCACTCGCCCAGGAGGTCGCACGGCTGCTGGCGGACGACCCGGAGGTGCGCGGGAGCTTCCGGCTGCTGGCCGAACGCGGACTCGTCGACGCGTCGGTGGACGATCCGTTCGCCGCCTGGTCGGCGGCCGTGGAGGACGTCCTGCGGGACGCGGAGCGGCAGGGCGCGGTCCCGGCCGGTACCCGCAGCGCGGCCGTGGCGGGGCTCGTCGTCTCGGCGCTGGTGGGGCTGCACCACATGGGCGAGGGCGCCGTCCGCCCCAAGGTCCCGGGCGACTGGCCGGCGCTGCTCGGCGCGCTGCTCGCCCTGGACTCCCCCTACGAGGCCCGCACCAGCGCCGGGGCGTCGGCGCCCAGCCGGGCGTGCATGTAGGCGGCGGACATCAGCGCCATGTGGTGGTGCCAGCCCGGATACGAGCGGCCCTCGAAGTCGGCCATCCCGTAGTCCTGCTCCAGCCGGTCCAGCGTCTGTGTGGAGCGGGTCCGCAGCCGGGTGAGCCGCAGTACGTCGTCCAGCCGCCGGCTGACCATGTTGGTCAGCCACAGGGGCTGCGGGCCGGTCCCGCGCGCGGGGCCCGCGATGAGCCGGTACGTGCGGGCGGCCGCCGGGTCCGCGGCGGGGCCCGGGAGCCGGACGAGCGCGGTACGGAAGGTGAGCGGCCGGCCGCCGCTGTCGCGGATCGTGTGCGAGCCCACCAGGTGCTGGTCGCGCGCGGCCTCGAAGAGGTCGGCGGCCGGGGTCGCGAGGGGCGCGGCGCTGTCGCAGGGCCGCGCGCGCAGGTGGCGGTCGGGGACGACCGGGAAGCGGGCCGGCACGCCGACGAGGAAGTCCCGGTGGTTCCTGCTCAGTCCGCGGATCAGCGACGTACCGGGGCAGTGGCTGCTGAGGTCGGCGACGAACGGCACCTCGCCGAGCCGGGACCGCTCCCCCATGGCCCGGACGAGTTCGAGGGCGCACATCTCCAGGCCGCGCGCGTCGACGTCGTGGGGGATGCGGGTGCGGCTGCGGCGCGCCGGGTCCTCGGTCCAGATGCGGGGCAGCAGCAGCCGCCAGCCGACCGGCAGCGCGTCGTCGTCGGTGACCAGGAAAGCGCCGATGCCGACCTGGCAGTTGACGGACCGTCCGGTGCTGGGCACGAAGCGGCGGTGCACCCCGCACGAGTGTTCGCCGCGCTTGCGGACCACGGCGACGTCGATGGTCCAGGCGCGCGGCACCGTGTGCTCCTCCGCCCACCGCATCAGCTCCCCGTACGCCGGTTCCCAGGGCCAGGGGCTGGCGTTGACGAACTGGTGCAGCGACTGCGCGGTGGACGCCGATCCGGCCAGCGACTCGGCCAGTCGGCGGACCGACTTCTTGCCGGGCGTGGCCAGGAGGGCGTCGAGGTAGGCGTGGGCCCATCTGCGCTGGTCCACCCGGGGGAGGTGGCCGAAGACCACTTCGGTGAAGTCGAAGGCCGAGACCGGTCCGGGGCGCGGCGGGAGGGACGTGAGCACAGTGCGACTCCCTGTCGGCAGGGTGACTGGACTCGCAAAAGAATAGCGGACGTCCTCTTTTTTTCCTCCCGCCCGTACGGCCTCGGTTCCACTTCGCCACATCGGAACCGGGTCCGGTGTGACACAGCGCCCGAACTGCCGCACTTTGCCAACTCCCCCTTGTTAACGCTCGGTTGCCCCGTGATGGTGACCGCGTATTGGATACGGCAGGACAGATCCGGAGTGACTATGGCTAAGCGGGTCAAGGCCCTGCGCACACGAGCCCTCCTCGTGGAGGCGGCGGCTTCGGCGTTCAGCGGGGACGGTTTCCACGGCACGTCCCTGGCGCAGGTGGTCGAGAAGTCGGGCATGACGATGGGGGCGCTGACCTACCACTTCGCCAGCAAGGACGATCTGGCCGACGCCGTCGAGGAGGAGGGCGCGGAGGTGACGCGCTCGACGGTGCGCGTCTTCGCGGCACAGACGACGCCGCCGCTCACCCGGCTGGCCGACCTGCTCCTGGAACTGGCCCGGCTCCTGGAGGAGGACCCCCTCGTGCGGTGCGCGGTCCGGCTGTCCAGGGAGCGGTCGACCGCCCCCTGGTCCCGGATCTGGCTGCCCCTGGTGACGACTCTCGTGGACGACGCCTGCAAGCAGGGCCAGGTACGTGCGGCGGCGCGGCCCGACGACGTCACCGAACTGATCAGGCTGCTGCTGCACGGAACGGCGCTGGGCCCGGACACGCAGCGCCAGGACGCGCTGACGAGGCTGCGGGGGGCCTGGCAGGTGGCACTGGGAGGCATCACCGCCGAACCCGAGGCAGCGGTGCCGGCCTGAGGCCTGGCCGACCCGGGAACGGAACACGCCGGGCCCGGGGACGGATACAGCCCGGCCCGAGGCCGGATCAGGCGAGCCGCTCCCGGTACCAGTCCGCCGCGTCCGCGACGGCCGCCAGCGGTCCCGGCCCGGGATCGCAGTGCGCCACGTCCCAGATCTCCTCGCTCCGGTACCAGTGATCGCGGGCCAGCAGCTCGAACTGTCGCTCGCTGACGGGCCCCGGGGCCGCGCGCAGCCGCTCCAGGCAGCCGGGCCAGTCGAGTTCGCCGCGCTGGGCCGGCAGTACGGCGTGCGCCGCGAGGGTGTCCATCAGCTCCCCGTTGCGCACGGGCCGCGGGTGGGAGGCGTGGTGGACGCCCCCGGCGGCCGGCCCGGACCCGGGCGCCAGGGCGAGTGCGGCGATCAGCCGGGCGAGGTCGTCCACGGCCACCGCGGACAGCAGCCCCCGCCCGCCGTCCCACCGCTCCGGCACCCTGCGTACGAGCTCCGCCAGGGCCGGGACGACCCAGCGGTCCCCGCGCCCGAGGACGAGGCCGGGCCGGAGCACGCACGCGCCGGCCTCGCGTGCGGGGCGCTCGGCGAGCAGCCGGCTGCGGCTGGCGGCGGAGACCGGCGCGGGGACGATCTCGTCCACGCCGATGCCCCGGTGCGGCCCCCGGCCGTAGACCGCGGCGGTCGACAGGTGCACGATGCGCCCGAGCCCGGCCCGGACGGCCTCGGCCATGACGGCCGCCGTCCCGCCGGCGTTGACCGCCTCGCAACGGGCCGCGTCCGGGCCCAGCGCGGAGGCCAGGTGCAGGAGCACGTCGGCGCCCTCGCAGGCGCCCCGCAGCGAGTCCGGTTCGGTGAGTTCGGCGGACACCCACTCGTCGGCCGCGGCGGCCGGGCCGTCCGGACGCGGGCCGCGCCCGACCGCGCGGAGCACGGCGCCGGTCGCGGCGCGGTGCCGGGCGAGTTCGCGCAGGACCGCGCCGCCGATGAATCCGGTGGCGCCGGTGAGCACGACCCGTACCGGGCTCACCCCCGCGGCTCCGCCCAGTTCGGCCGCACGCTGAGCCGGGCCAGGGCCTCGGCGGTGGCGATCCCGGGGAGGAGGTACCGCCAGAGCGAGGCGATGCGCTCAATGAGGTCGACGGACCCGGTGGCGACCTTCGAGTAGAGCTGGGTGCCGCTGTACGCGCCCACCAGGACCTGGGCGAACTCGCGCTCGTCCACGTCGGCGAGCAGTTCGCCCTCCTCGCGCGCCTCGACGAGGATCTCGTGGAACTGGTCGGCCCAGCCCTGGTAGGCGCTGGCGTCCTGGATGCCGATCTCGCCCTGTTCGACCGCGAGCCGGACGCCCGCACGGAAGAGCACGTTCCGCTGAAGCTCCCTGGCCAGGTAGAAGTTGACGTCCAGGAGCCGTTGCAGGCCCCTGCCCTCGTCGGGTATCTGCACGAAGGAGCTCTGGGCGTGCATGACTTCCTGCGCGATGGCCTGCTTCGTCTTGAAGTGGAAGTAGAGCGCGCCCTGGGTCACGCCGGCCTTGGCGCTGATCTTGGCGACGCTCGCGGCGTGGTAACCGCTCTCCTCGAACACCTCGGCTGCCGCACGAACGATCAAGTCCCTTGTCCTGATCGCTCGTTCCTGCTTCGGATCCCTTGTCGCCACCACTTGCGCCCCTCTTGGAAAAATACCGAGCAACCGTTATTTTATCAGCCTGCTCCACATCCCTAGAAGGTTGCATCCAGCCCACCCCGCTAGGAGTCACATGTTGACTGAGCCCGTGGACACGACCGCCCGGCATGGCCTGACCACCACTGTGGCCAAAGAGTATGTGCATCGAGCGGCTCTCGCCGAGGTCTTCCTGACCGGGTGGCAGCGCACCGGGCCGGACGCCTTCTCCCTCACCGCGCAGTGGCCCCGCAGCCACAGCTTCTACTCCGTCAGCCAGGCGGTGTACGACCCGATGCTGCTGTGCGAGACGATCCGCCAGACGTTCCCGCTGCTGATGCACGCGGCGTACGAGGTCCCCTTCGGCTACCAGCTCAGCTGGAAGGACTTCCGGTACACGGCCGACCCCGAGGCCATGCGGGTCACCGGCACCCCGGCGGAGATCGACCTGCGGGTGTGGTGTCACGAGATCAGACGCGTCCGCGGACTGCCCTCGGCCCTCGCGATGCGGTTCGAGATCAGCCGCGGCGACGCCCTCCTGGCCGTGGCGAGCACCCGTATCGGATGCAGCTCCCCCGCCGTCTACCGGAAGGTCCGGGCCGGCCGGGGCGGTGTCGCGCCGGAGCCGGTCGCCGCCGGGCGGCGCAGGCCCCTGGCGCCCCACACCGTGGACCGCCGCTTCGCCGCCGACGTCGTCCTCGCCGAGCCGGCCAGACCGGCGGCCGGCGGCCCGGCCGGCGCCGTGGAGTGGCAGCTCCTGCTGGACCCCACCCACCCCGTCCTCTTCGACCACCCGGTCGACCACGCGCCCGGCATGGTCCTCTTCGAGGCGGTGCAGCAGGCGGTACTCGCACTCGGCGATCAGCCTGACATGAGCATGCCAATATCGATGGACATGGCCTTCCACCGCTACGTCGAGTTCGACAGCCCCTGCACGATCACCGCCGTCCCGGCCGCGCCCGGGGCGGCCGGGACGCGCCGCACCCTCCGGGTCAGCGGCCTCCAGAACGGAGCGTGCGCCTTCGAGGCGACCGTCGAGGCCGACACGGTCCCCCCGCTCCCCGCACCCGGTCTCCGGTCCGGGGCGATCGCCGGCACGGCCTGATCCACCCCGTACGACGCACCCCCCGCCACTGGCCGCCGGTCCGCCGGCGGCCAGGACGGACCCCGGGAGACCTGATGCATGTGCACGGCAGCCCGTTCGAGGCGGCCCGGTGAGCCTTTCCGACCCGGCCGAGCTGGACGTCGCCTTCGAGCTCGAACTGGGACGCCGTGCACCCTTCACCATGCTCGGGGACTGGGTGCTCCTCTCCGGGGCCTCGTCGGAGGCGCGCGCCCTGTGGTGGGCGCTGTCGTCGCACCTGAACGTGAAGCGCAACGACGCCGAGGTGTGGCCGGGGCTGGCGACCCTGGCCCGGCTCCTGCACCTCAAGAAGCCCGAGCACGTCGCCCGTTACCTCCTCGAACTGGAGGTCATCGAGGCGGTGACCGTGAAGAGGGTGGAGACGGGCCTCAAGCGCCGGCACCGTTACGTCATCCACCAGACCCCGTCCGCCGGATACGCGGGCCCCCGCTCGATGGGCGAGTGGTACGCCCTCAACCGGGGGCCCAGGTCCGAGACGGACGAGCAGCGGCGGCGCCGCGAGTCGGAGTTCGACCTCTGGCTGGAGGCCGTCCGCAAGGGGCTCAAGGAGCACTGCGCCCGGGTCGCCGCCGAGCGCACGCGGGCCCGCCGGGACAAGGAACGGCCTCCGCCGCTGACCGCGTTCCGCGCCCCGGCCATCGAGGATTTCCGTACCCCCTGGGAGGGGGTACGGAGCCGTCGGCGCAGACTTCCGCGCTCGGAGGCGTACCCCTCTCCGAGGGGGTACGGCCCCCTGCGCGAAGGGGTTCGGTACCCCCTCCGGAAGGGGTGGAAGAAGACGAAGGTGAAGCAGACCAACGTCAACGAGACCGGGATGCGCCTGCGGCGCGCAGCGCCGGTGACGGCCGTAGGCCAACTCACCGTAGTAGAGCCGGAGAACCGCGCGCGGCCCTCACCGCCGAGCGGTCCTTCCGGATGAGCGCGGAGCAGAGCCGCGCGGTGCGCACGGTGGAGGCGGCCTTCCCGCCGGAGCTTCGGAGGGGGCTGCCCGGCTACCGCCCGAAGGTGCTGCGCGACGCGGTCCTCGCCGCGCTGGAGTGGCGGACCGCCGAGCAGGTCGCCGAGCGGGTGGGCCGCCGCTGGTACACCTGGGGCTTCTGCGACGACGCCGCGCACGGCCGGGTGGAGCGGCCCGTGGGCATCGCGGTCCGCCTCGTCGGTGACGGGGACTGCGGGGCGCCGCGCTGCGAGGACGGGGTCGACATCGACACGGGCGGGGTCTGCCCGCGCTGCGCCGAACGCTCCGCCCGCCGCTCCCGCCCCTCGGCCCGCCCCGTGGAGACCTCGCCGGAGCGCCCGGCCGCGACGACGCGGCCGGGCCCGATGTGGGAGTGCCGGCGGCCGGACTGCCGGACCCCGGTCAAGGGCCCGCGCTCGGCCGATCAGCTGTGCCCGTCGTGCTCGGCGGAGACGCCCTAGTCGTTCATCACCCGGCGCACCTCGACCGGCTGCTGGGTCGGGACGCCGCCGGGGCCCGGGACGGCGGAGATGCGGGCGGCGATCTCCAGGGCGCGGGCCTCGGAGGCGACGTCGAAGATGTTGAAGCCGGCCAGGTGCGCCTTGGACTCGGGGTCGGGGCTGTCGGCCACCTTCGGTGCCGCCACCCCGTCCGCCCGCACGATCTTGGTGAGCTGGGGGTCGGCGAGCGCGGTGAACTGGATCATCTCGCCACTCTCGGTCAGCTCCTTGGTCAGGACCTCGTAGTACTGGAAGTGGGCGGCGATGTCGCTGGGGTCCCACTCGTCCATGGGCTGCTCGAAGACTCCGCCGTCGTGGTTGACCATCAGCATGAACTTCGGCATGGGAACTCCTTGTGTCGTAGTGGTGCGCCGGTGCGCTCTCTCACCCCTTGGTCGGAGCGGGCGAGCCGTTCTCGACATCCCCCGGGAAAAAAGTCGAGAAGTTTTTTCGCGGGGTGCCCGACCCCGGGTCAGCGCAGCTTCCGGGCGAACTCCCGTACGTCGTCCACGAACGGTCCGGGCTGTTCCAGGGCGGCGAAGTGGCCGCCGCGGTCGTGCTCCGTCCAGTGCGCGAGGGTCGGCAGGATGCGCTCGGCGAAGGCACGGACCGGCCGGACGATGTCCCCCGCGAAGTACGTCACGCCGACCGGCATGGTGAGCGGCCACGGACCGGCCCAGGTCTCCAGGAAGTCCTCGACGGTGCGGTTCGACTCGTAGTACAGCTGGGCGCTGGTCCCGGCGGACGCGGTGAGCCAGTACACCGAGGCCACGGCCAGCAGCTGGTCGCGCTCCACCGCCTCCTCGGGGGCGTCCTTCGAGGACGTCCACTCCTTGTACTTCTCCGCGATCCAGGCCAGCTGGCCGACCGGTGAGTCGGTGAGCGCGTACGCGAGGGTCTGCGGGCGGGTGGACTGGATCTTCCGCCATCCCGTGCCGTCCTCCTCGAAGGCGGCCGCGTGCGCGAGCCGTGCCGCGTCCGTCGCGTCCAGGGCGGCCATCGCGGCGGGGTCCTCCGGCGGGATGGTCACCAGCATGTTCACGTGCACCCCGGCGACGTGCTCCGGGTCGGCGAGGCCGAGGTGCAGGGAGATGGAGGAGCCCCAGTCCCCGCCCTGGGCGATGTACCGGTCGTAGCCCAGGGACGCCATGAGTTCCGCCCACGCCCGCGCGACCCGCTTCACCCCCCAGCCGGCTTCGGCGGGCGCGCCGGAGAATCCGTATCCGGGCAGGGACGGGATGACCACGTGGAAGGCGTCGCCCGGGTCCCCGCCGTGGGCGGCCGGGTCGGTCAGCGGCCCGATGACGTCCAGGAACTCGGTGACCGAACCGGGCCAGCCGTGGGTGAGGATCAGCGGCGTCGCCGTCGGCTCGGGCGAGCGAACGTGGAGGAAGTGCACGTCGACGCCGTCGATCTCGGTGACGTACTGGGGGACCTGGTTCAGCCGGTCCTCGACGGCGCGCCAGTCGAACTTGGTGCGCCAGTGGTCCGCCAGGTCCTTCAGGTATTCCAGGGGGACGCCGCGGTCCCACCGCACGCCGGGCAGTTCGGCCGGCCACCGTGCGTCGGCGATCCGGCGGTCCAGGTCGTCCAGGGCGGCCTGGGGGATGTCTATGCGGAACGGGCGCATGGTTGTTTCACCTTTCATCGGCCGGGGCCGAGATCACGAGGCCGGTCTCAGGGAGTGCCTGAGTACCCGGAGAAGAATGCGGGGACGCATGAGCGCCTGCGGCGGATCGATGAGGCCCGCCGCCCGGATGAAGGCGTTGGAGATTTCCGCGTCGTGCACGGCCGCTTTCTGGAGCCGCGCCACATAGGCGTTCACCAGACGGGTCTTCACCGTGCGCTTTCCCTCGACGCCGGGGAATCCGAGATCGGCACCGGCCGACAGGTCCCAGGGCGCGTCGACGTCCGCGGAGATGTCGTGGAAGAAGGAGAGCGGCTGCGGCAGGACACCCGTGCGCAGATGCCGGAGCAGGGTCAGCGATTCCAGGGCGGACACGGTCATGCCCTGCGCGTAGATCGGGTTGAAACTGCAGAAGGCGTCGCCCATGACGAGCAGCCGGTCGGGGAATGCGGCGAGTCCTTCGTAATGGCGGCGCACACTGGCCGGGAAACGGAAGGTCACCGGATCGTCCAGGGGCTCGGCCGTACGAATGGCCTCGTAGATCTCCGGGACCGGAAGGGATTTCGCGAAGGCGAGGAAGCCCTCCGGGTCGGCCGGCGGATGGTCCCCGAGCATTCCCGTGAGGGAGAGTTCGAAGCGGTTCTCGTCGCCGGGCAGCCGGTAGAAGAACGCGCCGCGCGGGTACGCCGGGGTGGGCGCGGGGATGATCGCCAGGTCGGTGCCCAGCGGGTCCTCGGCCAGCTGGTAGTGGCGCGTGGTGTAGGCCAGGTCGACCTTGACGTGCTCCTCGCGGGGCGCGGCGTACCCCAGCTCGCGCAGCCAGGCCGGGGTGCGCGATCCGCGCCCGGTGGTGTCGATGACCAGGTCGGCGTGGAGCGTCCGCTCGGCGCCCCCTCCGGTCCGGGGCTGGACGCGGGCGCCGGTGACGCGGGTGCGGTCGGGGGTGGTCTCCAGGCCGGTGATGTCGTGGCCGTCCAGGAAGGTGATGTTGTGGATCTTCCGGACCCGCTCGCGCACATGGTATTCGAGCACCGGTCTGGTGGCCGGGACGCAGAGCAGCCCCGAGTGACCCGGGCGCATCCGGCGGCCGTTGAAGCACCAGCGGTTGTCGCCGTTGAAGTCGCCCGAGGTGATGCCGGCGGCCGTCAGCTCGGCCGTGAGGCCGGGGAAGTGCGCTTCCAGGATCTGCTGGCCCCTGGCCACCAGGCCGTGGGCGTGGCGGGCGTGCGGAACGCCGCGACGGTACTCCACGGTGTTCGGGAGTTCGTCGCGTTCCACGATCGTCACGTCTGTGAAGAATTCCGCGAGCACCCGGGCGGCGAGCATTCCCGCCATACTCCCGCCCAGGACGACCACGCGATCTCCGACGAGGCTGGTCACCACCAGCGCCTCCTCAATTCATAGGTGTCACCGCGATGCTCGAATGGTCGTCCTCGGTTGTCCGGACGGCATCTTCCAATGTGCGCTGCGTTGTTTTGCGGTTCAGCCGCCGGCCATCGGAGGGATCAGGACGACGGTGCTTCCCTCGGGCACCACGGTGGTGGCCCGGGATTTACGGGGAATGAGCGCGTCGCCCACGCACATATTGATGTAGCCGGCCGGTTCGTGATCGGTGCCGAGCAGCCGGCGGGCATAGGACGGGTGGTCGGCGACGAATCGCTTGATCACCTCGTGCAGCAGACCGGCGGGTACCTCGAACTCCGTCTGGCCGTCGGCGGCCCACACCGACGGAAGAACGACCTTCACCATGGAATCCTCCTTTAGGTCAATCGTCTTTCGCGCACCGGAATCCGTGCGCGAAACTGGCCCATCCCGTGGGATCGCCGTGCATTCTTTCGGCGCAGCGCACCTGGTACCGGAGATTCATCCAGGAGCCGCCGCGAATGACGCGGTACCGGCCCAGCGCCATGCGCACGGTCGGGTCGCAGTCCACCGCGTCGTCGTAGAGGTGCGAGAGCGTCGACGTCCACTCGTAGACGTTGCCGGCCATGTCGGCGCAGCCGAACGGGCTGTCGCCCCGGTCCGAGAAGGCGCCCACCGGCGTCGTACGCGGCAGCGCACCGTGCAGGGCGCACTCCGCGGCCCACCACTCCTGCCATGCCGCGTACGAGGTGAACGAACGCGCGTGGTACTCCGTGGTGTTGGCGTTCCCCGCGTCCCAGCTGTCGCCCCACGGCCAGATCCTGAACCCGGTCCCGCGCGCCGCGAACTCCCACTCCGCCTCGGTCGGCAGTCGCTTGCCGGCCCACCGGGCGTACGCGTTCGCGTCGCCCCACGAGACATGGACGACCGGGTGGTCCTCGTATCCGCTGACCGTGCGGCCGGGGCCGCCGGGCGCGTCCCAGCGGGCGCCGGGCTGCTCCACCCAGCCGCCCGCCCCGTAGACCAGGCTGAAGCCGCGCTCCTCGGCGTCGGTCCGGTAGCCGGTGTCCGCGACGAACCTGCCGAACTCGCCGACCGTGACCGGGTACTGGTCGATCCGGAAGGGGGCGACGGTCCGCGCGACGACCGGGGTCTCGTCGGCGAACCACCGGCGCGGGAACGGCTGGTCCGCCTCGTCCAGGAGGTCGAGCATCCGCTCCGGCGAGCCCTGGAGGAATTCACCGCCCGGGATCCGGACCATCCGCCCCGCCGCGAGCGTGCTCCCCGTCGCGGTCATGCCGCACGCGCCACGGGGGCGGCGGCCTCGGCCAGCAGCTCCCGCAGGACCTCCCGGTAGTCGTCGGCCATCCTCACCACCGTCGCCTCGTCGAAGCGGTCGGTGCGGTACATCAGGTTGCCCATGGCCTCGCCGGACGGCTCGAAGCTGAGCGTCCACAGGGCGCCGTCCGGGAGTTCGGAGACCACGGGCGCCGACTGCGGCTGCCAGGGGATCTCGGAGAACGCCGGGGTGCCGGCGTCCGGGTCGCCCTCGTCCTCCTCCAGGGCATGGGCGCGCGGGAACACCTGGAAGGTGACCGGCGCGTGGTCGTCCCGCATCGCGAGGGACATGAGGTCGGGCAGCGCCTCGAAGAGCTGGATCGCGGGGATGTCGTGCGCGTAGGCGTCCAGGCAGGTGGCGCGGGTGCGGCGCAGCAGCTCCCCGACGTCCGCGCACCCGGCCAGGTCGACCCGGAGCGGCAGGAAGTTGAAGAACGAGCCCACCGTGTCGTTGAACTTCCCGTTGGCGCGCCCCGGGGTGTGCGTCGAGACGACGACGTCGGTGGCGCCGGTGATCCGGTGGACGAGCCGGTAGTACGCGGCGAGCAGCACCATGAACGGTGAGCAGCAGGCGTCCTTGGCGAGCGCGAGCGCGCCGGAGACGAGGTCCGCGCCGACCGTGAAGCGGTAGGCGGCGGTGACGGACGGCAGCCCGGCGGACTTGAGGTGGTCGGTTCTGAGGGCGGTGAGCCGGGCGCCGCGCAGCTTCTGCCGCCAGTGGTCCAGCGATCGGGCCGTCGCCGGGCTCGCCGCCTGCTCCCGCTCCCAGGCAACGAACTCGTGGTACGGCCGTACGGGCGGCAGTCCGGCGTCGGTGCCGTCCTTGCGGGCGGTGTAGTACGCGGCGAGGTCCCGTGCGAGCAGGCGCATCGACATGCCGTCGGTCGCGGTGTGGTGGGTCTGGAGCAGCAGGACCGCGTCGCGCGCGTCGAAGCGGAGCAGGACGGCCCGCAGGTGGGGCAGCTCGTTGATGTCGAGCGTCCCGGCCTCGATCTCGCGGCGCAGCTCCTGCGCCCGCCGCGCCCGCTCCGCCACCGGGACGCCGGGGCACTCCCGGACGTCGAGGCGGGGCGGGGTGGCGGGGAAGACCCGCTGGTGGCCGGCGTCCGCCTCGCGGATGATCTGGCTGCGCAGCGGTTCGTGGCGTTCCACCACGTCGGCCAGGGCCCCGCGCAGGTGGTCCAGGTCGACCGGACCGGTCAGCCGCCAGACGCCGACCATGTGGAACCGGGGTCCGAAGGGGCCCGACTCGTCGCCCGAGTCGAACATGCGGAGGAACTCCTGGTTGAACGACAGCGGCAGCCGGGTCGCCCCGTCCGCCGTGCTGGTTGCGGTCATGCCTGCGTACTCCTACTCCTGTGACGCGCGGGCTTGGGGGCTCAGCGGGCGAGGGCGAGCTTTTCGAGGGTCGGCACGATGTCGCTGGGGCTCGGGGACGCCATCAGGTCCATCCGCAGCCGTTCGGCGCCGCTTCGGAACGCCGGGTCGGTGAGGAGCCGGGTGACCTGTTCGCGTACGGCCGCCACGGAGGGGCTGCCGAGGTCCATCACCTCGCCCGCGCCGAATCCGGTGATGTAGGCGCCGGTCACCGGCGCGAGCTTGTACCGGGGATAGGCGATCCGCTCGGACGGCGGCTCGTCCTCCTTCTTCTCGTCGCCGCTCTCCGGGAAGTCCACGACGATCTGCGGGACGCCGACGCAGCCGGCGGCGGCCATGGTGCCGATCCCGCCGTGGTGGATGAGGAGTTGGCAGGTCTGCATGAGGTTGTCGAGCGGCAGGTAGTCGACGACCCGGATGTTCGGGGGAAGCTCGCCGACGTCCGCGAGCTGGCTGGCGTCCAGCGTGGCGACGACCTCGATGTCCAGACCGCCCAGCGCGTCCAGCAGCGTCCGCACGTACGCCCAGTCCGTGGCCGGTACGTACTTGCGTACCGAGAGCCCGAGCGAGAGCGCGACGCGGGGCCGTTCCGGCACGGGGTACAGCCAGTCGGGCATGGCCGTCTGGGCGGTGTGCGGTATCCACCGCATCGGGAGCCGCCGGGTGTCGACGTCGAAGTTCATGCCGCTGGGCACCACGTCGATCGTCCACTGCCCGTAGAGGGTGTCGTGGTCGATCGGGACGTCGTACCGCTCGGCCATCGCCCGGATCGTCTCGACCATGGGGTTGGGCTCGTCGGGCGCGTCCGGGCCCTCGGTCAGCTTCTCGTACAGGTCGAGGAACCAGCCGTTGTAGTCCGTCCCGGACTGCCGGGCGTGCCGGGCGCCGACCGCGCGCGCCGCGACGGCCGCGCCGGGCATGCAGGGGTCCCAGATGACCAGGTCGGGCTGCCAGCTGCGGAAGAAGCTCACCATTCCGTCCATGGCGGGCAGGGGTTCGTCGGGCGAGCCCTGGAAGGGCGTGAAGTCCCACATCGCCGGCAGGAAGCCGTGGCAGATGGTGCCCCACTCCATCTCGTTCTCCTCCGGGACGTGCAGTGCCTCGGTGATGCGGGTGACTTCCTTACGGGCCTGTGGCCATGCCCCGGTCGGTCCGGTGGGTTCGGGCATCTCGTCCGCACCGCACATCTCCTTGAAGGTGAGGCCGGACGCCGTGACCGTGGGTCCGAGCGTGGGGTGGGAGACGACGACGACGTCGTGTCCCGCGGCGCGCAGCGCCCAGGCCAGGGGAACGAAGGGGTAGAGGTGGGCGGCCGCAGGCCAGACCGCGAAGGCGACACGCATGGGAGGGCTCCTTACTCGTTGTCTTCGGACGGTTCGGGCGAGGAGCCGATCGGCCGGACGCCCCGCAGGGTCTTGTGGGCGACGAACGCGAGCCCGAGGAAGAGCAGCATGGCCAGCAGCGCGACGGAGGTGGCTCCCGTGTTGAAGGTGTCCCGCGCGGCCGCCAGGACCTGACCGCCCGTCCGGGCCGGGAGCCGGCCGGCGGCGTCGATCGCGTGGGGCAGGGTCTCGTTGATCGCGGACGCGGTCTTTCCGGTGACGGATCCGGGGAGGTCCACATGTCCGGCGTAGAAGGCCGTCATGAGGCTGCCGAAGACGGCGACGCCGAGCGCGGAGCCGAATTCGCCGCTGATCCCGCTGAGCGAACCGGCCGATCCGGCCCGCTCCTGCGGCACCGCCTGCATGACGAGCTGGCCGCTCAGCACGCCGACGGGGCTGGTCCCCAGCATCACGACGCACAGCCCGCCGATCAGCGTGGCCACCCCGCTCGCCGCGGTCATCCGCGTCAGCACGGCCTCACCGGTGGCGGCGAGCAGCAGGCCGCCGGTGAGCACCGCGCCGGGCGGGAAGCGCTTCGCGAGCATCGTGGACAGATGCACCCCGAGGATCGCCATCGAGACCGGCAGCGTCATCCACAGGGCCGTCTCGAACGCCGAGTAGCCGTCCACCAGTTGGAGGTGCTGGTTGAGGACCAGGCCGTTGCCGCTCTGCACGATCCCGACGAGCAGGAAGACCAGCAGCGTCGCGCCGACCGTGCGGACCCGGAAGAACCCCATGTCGACCAGCGGGTCGGCCAGCCGGCGCTGCCGGCGGGCGAAGGCGACGCCGAATCCCAGCCCGACCGCGATGGCCACCAGCGGCAGCACGGACAGGCTGCGGGCCAGCGCGGTCAGCCCCCAGATGGCCGGGAGCATCGTCGCCAGCGACAGGCCCACGCTGACGAGGTCGAGCGGCTGCGCGGAGTCGTCCCGGGACTCGGGCAGGACGAACGGCCCCACCACCAGCAGCAGGACCATCACCGGTACGGCGATGAGGAAGGTGGACCCCCACCAGAAGACGCCCAGCAGGAAGCCGCCGACGGTGGGGCCGAGCAGCACGCCCAGCATCGCCGCGGTCGCCATCATCGAGAAGGCGGTGGCCATCTTCTTGGGGTCGGGGAACATCTCCTTGATCAGGGCCATGACGGCCGGCCCGATGGTCGCCCCGGCGATGCCCAGCAGGGCACGCACCACGATGAGGAGCGCCGGACTGTGCGAGAAGGCCGCGATCACGGACAGGACGGTGAACGCGGCGGCACCGATCAGCAGGAGCTTCCGGCGGCCGATCCGGTCGCCCAGGCGTCCGATGGTGACCATGAATCCGACGACGAAGAAGCCGTAGATGTCGATGATCCACAGTGCTTCGAGGTTGCTGAGGGACAGGTCGCTGACCATGTAGGGGATCGCCAGGAAGATGACGCCGAGGTCCAGCATCACCAGCATCATCGGCAGCAGGAGTACGACGAGACCGAGCCACGCCTTCCTTCCGGACGGCCGGGTCTCCTCCCTCGGGGGTTTCTGACTCACGGAAGTGCTCATCATGCTCCTGTACTCAAGGGCTCGTGGTTGCTCGGTCGGGCGGGCTCGTGTGCGCGGATGGTCAGGGGGACGGTCGGGGTGTAGTGGATGTCGCCGTACGCCATGACCTTGACCAGCGCCCAGGACGCGGCCGGGTCCGTGCCGTGCGGCACGCGCACCGGGTAGGCGAGCACGGTCCGGGCGCCGGGGCCGAGGGCGAACGTCCGCGTCCACGGACCGGCGAACTCCCAGGTGCCGTACGGGGTGATGAGCTGGGCCTCGCCGCGCACCTCGTCCAGGCTGTGGTTGGTCAGCCGGACCCGCAGCTCGCCGTCTCCCCCGGCGTCGACCACCAGCTCCGGGGTCACCGTCTCGACGGTCAGCCGCCCCTCCCCACCGGTGGCGCCCAGCCGGACGGTGGCGACGTCCTCGACCGGCGGGCAGCCCTCGCCGGCCAGCCGGGCCGTGAGGTGCCGGATGCCCGGGGGCGCGCCCTCCTCGGGGCGCAGCAGCACGTCGAAGCACCGGTGGTCGTCGTCCAGGTCGAAGCACAGGTCGTCCGGCGCGCTCGCGGTGACGCCCGGCGGGACGGCCAGTTCCACGGTGCCGGACGCCCTGCCGACGGCGGAGACCGTCACCCGCACGGAGACCGGTCCGGCGAGGTCGACGTCCCGGGGCTCCACGTACACGGCGGCCGGCTGGTGGCCCAGCGGGGCGGCGCCCTTGTTGTGGAGCCAGTAGCGGGCGTACACCGGCTGTTCCGGCCCGGTGCCGGGCCCGGTCGGCTGCGGGGCCGGGGCGTCGGGCACGGCCGTCGCGGTGACGGTCGCCGCCGGGCCGAGGGCGAGGCGGAGCGTGCCGTCGGCGGTGTCCAGGGGTGCGCGCGGCTGTTCGTGGAGGTCGGCCTCGGCTCCGTCGTGGAGCGGGACGAAGGAGTGGACGCGGGCCCGGGTGGCGCGGCCGTGGGTCTCGTAGCAGCGGAGGGTGATGCCGGCGCCCGGTTCGCCGTGCCGGGGCTTGAGCGCCGTGACCACCACGTTGTCGGGTTCGGCCCGGAGCAGGCTCGCGGAGGCGGGCAGTTCGCCGTCGTGGGCGTCGGTGAGCCGGGTCAGGAGGCGGCTGTTGTACGCGTGGCCGGCCCGTACGAAGCCGGCGTCCCGCCAGTCCCCGGCGCCGCTGACGAGGGCGTATTCGAAGGTGTGGCTCCAGTGCTGGAGGGCGAAGCTCGATCCGTCGGGGGCGGTGCGCTGCGGCGGCTCGATCCAGGTCCCGGCCGGCCATCCGCTGCACGCCCGCAGGAGGGACAGGCAGAGCGTCCCGTCCGGTTCGACCACGACTCCGGGGGTGCCCCGGTGGAGCACCGCCGCCGAGTGGTCCTCCAGCACCTCGTCGGCGGGGACGGCGTCGGGGGCCCCGGGCTGCTCGATCCGGATCTCCGCGCCGGACAGCCCGGCGGCCAGGTCCGTGACGGCGCCCGCGAGGGCCGGGCCGTCGTGTCCGGCGACGACGAGGACGGGCAGGTCGCGGGCACCGCGCAGGTCGGTGCCGGGCGCCCACATCTCCGTACGGGAACGGGTCGCGGGCACCCAGAGGCAGGCCGTGCCGTGCTCCTTCAGCAGGGCGTCGAGCCGGGCGGTGTACCAGTCACCGGCCGCCGCGAGGACCCGGGCCGTGAAGGCGTTCTCGGCGGGCCCGCCGATGCTCAGACGGACGTCGGGGAGGTTGGAGTCGACGTCGAGCGAGCCGTACCGGGAGCCGTCCGGACGCGAGGTGGTCGCCGTGACGCCCTGCTGGGCGAGGGCGGCGACCAGGGCGCGCACCGCAGCGTCCCGGTCCTCGCCGCGCCCGTGGTGCGCGACGACCTCGGCGACACCGATCGCCTGCGTGGCGACGGGGACGCCGTGGTTCTCGATCACGACCCGTGCGGCGGAGGAGAGGCCCGCCCAGTTGTACGCGGGGCTGTCGAGCGCGTACGGATGCTCGGCGACGTCCAGCCGGGACGAGCCGAAGGTGCGGCCGATGACGGCGTTGCCGACCTCGTACACCGGCCGGGCGCCCGCGATGTCCAGCGGGAAGCGGACGCGCAGCAGCCGGTCCTGGCCGGTCGCGCCGTCGACCCGGGTCCGGAACTCCAGGCGGTCCAGCCCGTGGAGGAGCGTGACCTCGGTGGTGATGCGGAGGTCCCCGATGCGGCAGGCCGAGACCAGGCGCAGGCCGGCCGGGGACGTCTCGACGTGCACCTCGGCCGGGGCCTCGGACGGTGTGCGGCGGTGGCCGGTCGGGACGATGTGCCACGGTCCCTTGCCGAACGCCGGGTGGTCGGGGTACTCGTCGTCCAGGACCGGCCCGGCCGCCTCGCCGGGCCGCAGCAGCTCCTTGCCGGTGCGCTTGTCCAGGACGCGGGTGAGCGCACCGCCGCGCGCCGGGTCCGCCTCGACGAGGAAGGCGTCGTTCTCCGCGCGGTGGCCCTCGGTCCGCCGCCAGCCCTCCTCGGCCGGGGCCGCCGCGTCCACGAGGCGGAACACCCGGTGGCCGGTGGCGGGGACGGCCTCGGCCACGAAGGACAGGGTGGCCGTGGCGAGTGCGCCGCCGGGGTGCCGGGAGACGCCCGTGGCGACGGCGGGGACCTCCCGGCCCTCGCCGTCGAGCACCCGCACTCCGGCCGGCCCGTCCTCGGGGAGGTCGAGGGTGACGGTGGCGAGGTCGGTGCGCTCCCAGGACTGGGTGTTGACGACCAGCAGCGGGCGCCCGGCGCCCCGGGTGTCGGTGCGTCCGGCCAGGTAGTCCAGGGCCTTGTCGCGCGCCCCGGCCCCCAGCTCGTACGCCTCCCGCCAGCCGGCCGCCAGGTCCAGGTAGACCTGGTCCGATGTGACGCCGGTGATCCCGTCGTGGTGGGCGCCGAAGAACAGCTGCCGCCAGGCCGTGTCGATGGCCCCTTCCGGGTAGGGCGCGCCGAGGACGGTGGCCAGCGTGGACAGCTTCTCCGCGTCCAGGACCGCCGTCTCGGCGGCCCGCTGGGCCTGCTTGATGTCGATGTACGAGACGTCCTTGCCGGGGTAGACCGGGTTCATGTCGCGGGACTGCGGGGTGAACGCGATCCGGTCCCGGTCCGCGTCCTCCCGTACCCGGGCGAAGAACTCGCCGGGCAGCGCGACGACGAACCTGGGCCACACGTACCGCTCGTTCCAGTGGCGGTGGATCTCGGTCGTCCAGCGGCCGGGGGCCACATGGTTGTAGCCGACCGGCAGGAGCACGTTGCGGGTGGACGCCACCCGCTTCAGGGTCCGGAACTGGTGGTACGCCTCCTCCTCCGCCTCGGCGAGGGTGTCCACCTCGTTGAGCCGCCACCCGGCGGGGTAGTGGTGGGCGAGGTAGCAGGCCGGCAGCCCCGTGCCGTCCGGCCCGATCCACTCGATCTCGCTCGCGAACTGCATCCCGGTGTCGTCGCCGCCGGTCACCTGCGGCCCCCACTGGTGGAACGGGCCGCGTGCGAAGGCCAGTTCGGTGAGCCCGGCGTCGGCCATCAGGGACGGGAACGCGGGGTCGTGCCCGAACACGTCGAGCATCCAGCCGGTACGCGGTTCGCCGCCGATCAGGCCGCGCTGGAAGCGCACCCCGTGGGCGATGTTGCGGATGGTGGCTTCCAGGCTCGTCAGGTTGGTGTTCGGCTCGTTGTACATGCCGCCCACCAGCTCGATCCGCCCCTCGGCGATGAACCGGCGCAGGTCGGCCCGGTCCTCCGGACGGACGTCCCAGTACGGCTTGAGGTAGTCGAACTCGGCGAGGACGAACTTGTAGTCCGGGTCCCGGCGGGCGAAGTCGAGATGGGCCCGTACGAGGTCGAAGGCGGCGGCCTGGTGGGGCTTGCGGAGCTTCTGCGCCTCGGCCGGCTGGGCGTCCCACTCGGAGAGGTAGCCGGCCTGGGTGTTCCACCAGAACGGGTCGTAGTGGAAGTGCGGGACCATGAACATGGTCCACCCCGGGGCGGCCGCGACGAGTTCGGCGGCCACCTCCCGGCGCCGGCCCGCCGCCTCGGCGGAGACCGTCACGGCCAGGCGGGTGCCCTCCTCGGTGCCGGGGCCGACGGCGACCGGCACGTCGAGGACGCGTTCCTCGCCGGGCCGCAGCGTCACGACGACCGGCCGGGGCGTGGTCACGCCGGCGCCCTCGATCCGGACGGTGACCGGCTCTCCCTCGCGTACGGACGCCGCCCCGCGGTTGGTCAGCGTCACGCGCTGCACCTGTAGCGGATGCCGCTCCGAACCCACGAAGAGTTCGGTCGAAACAACCTGGTCGATGTCCACGAAAATCTCCGGCCTTCGCGCCCCGTGTCGGTCGTCCAACGTCCTCGGCACCGCCACCGGATGTCATCTCCCCGGTTGCGCTGCCGCCCCGGCGGGCCGTTCCCCGGCATCGGCCGCCCCGGCGGGCAACCAGGAAGATGCGCGCGCCGGGGCGGCCGGGCACGGTGGCGGCCGGACGTCATCCACGGGTGCTCCACGGCCTCACGGCCACCAACAGAAGGGTCGGACGATGAAGCCGCTGGGAATTCAAGGTGCCTGGACCGAGGAGAAGAAGCTGTTCCGCGACGACCGCGGCAGCTTCCACGAGTGGTTCCGGAACGACGCCCTGCACACCGCGACCGGCCGGGAGATGGATGTCCGTCAGGCCAACTGCGCGGTGTCGCGGAAGGGCGTCCTGCGCGGCATCCACTTCACCGAGAGCCCGCCCGGCCAGGCCAAGTACGTCACCTGCCTGCGGGGCTCGGTGGTCGGCGCGGTGGTGGACATCAGGGTCGGCTCCCCGACCTTCGGCCAGTGGCGTACGGCGGAACTGGACGACACCAACTGCGCCGCGCTGTACGTCTCCGAGGGCCTGGGCTTCGGCTTCATGACCGTCAGCGACGAGGCGACGGTCATCTACCTCAGCTCCGCCACGTACGACCCGAAGCGGGAACACGGCCTGGACCCGCTCGATCCGGAGCTGGGCATCCAGTGGCCCGCGGGCATCACCCCCGTCGTCTCCGACCGGGACGCGAGCGCACCGAGCCTGGCCCGCGCCGGAGAGCTCGGGCTGCTCCCCGTCCACTCCGACTGAGCAACGAGCGACCCCCAGGAGGGCCCCATGGCACTGCCCCCGCACGAGCGTGAAGCGTTTCTCGCCGAGCCGCACATCGGCGCCCTGTCCGTCGCCGCCCTGGAACCGGGGCGGGCCCCGCTCACCGTCCCGATCTGGTACGCCTACGAGCCCGGCGGGGAGCTGTGGATCCTCACGGCCACCGGCTGCCCCAAGCACCGGGCGATCGAGGCGTCCGGACGGTTCTCGCTCATGGTGCAGCGCACCGAGCCGACGACCCGTTACGTCACGGTGGAGGGGCCCGTCGTCGACGTGGTGCCGGGCAAGGAGGAGGAGCTGCGGCGGGAGCTGGCCAAGCGCTATCTCCCCGCCGACCAGGTGGAGGGCTACCTCGCCATGGCCCGCGAGGTGTACTCCGCCAGCGTCCAGATCCGGATACGCCCGGAGCGCTGGCTCTCCGCCGACTTCGGGGGCGCCGGGGCGCAGCTGTCCGCCGAGGAGGTGCGTGCCGCGCTCGGCGACGTCTGGTTCGACGCGGTGGGCGTCCGCCCGCGCGACAAGGACGACTTCTTCGGGCTGGGCGGCGGGTCCATGGAGCTGGTCATGCTGCTGATGGCGGTGGAGGACCGGCTCGGGGTGAACATGTCGATGGACGAACTCTTCACGGACGAGTTCACGTTCGGCGCGAGCGTGGCCGCCGTCACCCGGGCCCTGGACGCGCCTCGGTGACCAGGTTCCTGCTCCTCGCCCACGGCACGCGCGGCGACGTCGATCCGTTCGTCGCGCTGGCCCGCGTCCTCGTCCGCCGGCACCGGGACGTCACCGTCCTCACCCACGCCCCGTACGAGGAGGCCGTCGCGGCCACGGGGGCGGACTTCCGGGCGGTGGACGACGCGGCGGGCTACGCGCGCCATCTGCGGCGCGCCCGGGACCTGCTGGGCGGCCGGCACCACACCCGCGTCGCCGACTACTACGGCGACGCGGACCTCTTTCTCGACCGGGTGTCCGTGGCCGGCGGCTTCGGGCAGATCCGGCGCGAGGTGGAGGCGCTGACCGGCGCGGGCGGCGACACCGTGGTGGTCGGCCGGCTGACCTCGTGCCTGTCCGGGCTGATGGCGGCCGAGCTGACGGGCAGCCCGGTCTGCCAGATCTCGCTGTCCCCCTTCCAGTCGATGACCGCGCCGATGACCGCACTGCACCTGGCCCGGTCGGCCGGGACCCAGCTCAACGCCCTTCGCGCCGGACTCGGCCTCCCCCCGGTCACCGGCTGGGCGCGGTGGCTCCGGAGGGCGGACCTGACCGTCGGCCTGTGGCCCAGGTGGTTCGACGCGGCGGGACCGGCGTCCCCCGGCCCGCTGGTGCTGACCGGCTTCCCGCTCGGGGACCGTGCCGCCGGGGAGACCCGGCGGGGCCCGGTCCCGGACGCCGGCCGGGAGGACGTCGTCGTGGTCACCGGCGGCACGGGCCGGATGCTGCATCCCGGTTTCTACGGGTCGGCCGTCGCCGGGCTGGCCGCGGCCGGACGGCGTGGCATCGTCGTCACCCCGCACGCGGACCTGGTCCCCCGCGTGCTGCCGCCCGGTGTGGTGCACCGGACCTCGATGCCCTTCGCGGAGGTCCTGCCGCGCGTGGCGGGCGTCGTGCACCACGGCGGCATGGGCACCCTCGCCCGGGCCCTCGCCTCGGGCACCCCCCAACTGCTGCTCGCGCACGGCGCGGACCGCCCGGACAACGGCGCCCGGCTGGAACGCCTGGGCCTCGCCCGGAGCCTCGACGCGAGTGACTGGTCCGCCGAGACGGTCGGCCGCGAGATCGCCCGGCTGGGCCCGGCGGGCGACCCGGGCCCGTTGAACGGTCCGGACCCCATGGACATGCTGGCGGACCGGGTCGTGGCGCTCGCCGGCCGGGCGCGGGCGGAGAGCGCGGAACGGTGGGCGGTCCGGTGAAGGTGCTGCTGGCGCAGAACATGTACTACCTGCCGTCGCACGGCGGGGCCAACAAGTCGAACCGGCTCATCATGGAGCGGCTCGCCGGGCGCGGCCACGCATGCCATGTGGTCGCTCCGGTGACGGGGCGGCTGAGCCACATCGGCCCGGACCGGATGCCCGGCTACCTCGCCGAACGCGGCGGCGAAGTCCTCGAACACACCGACCGGATACTCCGGTACCGGCACGAGGGCGTCACCGTGCACGGGGTCCTGCGCGCCCAGGACCTGCCGCGCACGGTGATGGACGTGGCGGGGGACCTCGGCGTCGACTGGACGCTCGTCCCCTCCGACGACCCGGGCATGATGATGCTCTCGGCGGCGCTGCGGTCCACGGAGCGCGTCCTCTATCTCGTACACACGCTTCAGCAGCTGCCGTTCGGGCCGCGTTCGTTCCGGCCCAGCAGGGCGGCGACGGCGATGATCGGGCGGGCGGCCGGGCTGGTGTCGGTGAGCCGGGCGGCGCAGGAGTACGTGGAGCGGTGGGCGGGTCTCGGCTCCGAGCTGATCTACCCCGACATCTACTCGTGTGCGCCGGTCCGCGATCCCCGGCCCGCCGAGCAGAAGTACGTCACCCTCGTCAATCCGTGCGGCTACAAGGGGATCGACGTCTTCCTCGCCCTGGCGGACGCCCTGCCGCAGGTGCCGTTCCTCGCCGTGGAGAGCTGGGGCATGACCGACCGGGACCGTGCGGCGCTCGCCGCCCGGCCGAACGTCGTCGTGCACCCGGGCGCCGACGACATGGAGCAGGTGTACGGGCGCACCAAGGTGCTGCTCATGCCGTCGTTGTGGGACGAGACCTTCGGCTATTGCAGTGTGGAGGCCATGCTGCGGGGCATCCCGGTGCTGGCGGCCGATGTCGGGGGTCTGCGTGAGGCGAAGCTCGGGGTGGGCCGTCTCCTGCCCGTGCGGCCCATCACGCGCTATCCGGGCGCCGGGCCGGTGGCCCTGCCGGATGCCGAGATCCCCGCGCAGGACGTGGCGCCGTGGCTGGACGCGCTGCGGGAGCTGCTGGGCGACGAGGAGGGCTACGGACGGCTGGCGCGGGAGTCCCGCCGGGCGGCGCGTGGGTTCGTGGCGGGGCTGGACCCGGACGCGATCGAGGCGCATCTGACGCGGCTCAGTACCCCAGTGCCTCGTTGACGGCGGCGCCGATCGCCCGTGCCGGTCCCGGCTCCATCATCTCGGTGTGCCGGCCGTCGACGCCCCGGGCGAGGACGCCGCCCCTGACGTACGGCTGCCAGGAACGGCGGGCGGGGCCGCCCGGGGCGGTGGGTTCGAGGCTGAGCGCGTCGCCGTCGAAGACCTTGGTGACCGGGGTCCGGTACAGGTGCTCGTTGGTCCGGTAGACCTCGTACACCGCTTCGAGCACCGGTTCCGCCAGTCGGCGCATGGGGTGCCCGGTCCGTACGAGACGGGCGTGGAGGGACGCGTGGTCCAGGGGCAGGCGGCAGAGGCGCGCCAGTTCGGCGTCCAGCTCGTCCGCGCCGGGCGGCAGCAGCATGGCCCGCAGGATGTCCTCGGGGCCCGGCAGCGGCTCCTCCACGGGCGGCGACGTGCTGACGAGCGCCAGGAGGCCGACGGTCTCGCCCTGTTCGCGGAGCCGGCACGCGATCTCGAAGGCCAGCCGGCCGCCCACGCACCAGCCGAGCAGCCGGTACGGCCCCTCGGGCCGGACGCGCCGGATCTGCTCGGTGTAGTCCGCCGCCATCTCGTCGAGGGAGGACGGCAGCCCGGCCGCCGTCACCAGGCCACGCGCCTGGAGGGCGTGGACCGGTACCCGCGCGTCCACGTACGGCAGCAGGCCGGCGTACGGGAGTCCGAAGCCGCTGCCGGGGTGGACGCAGAACAACGGGGCGTCGCCGCCGCCGCGCCGCAGCGGCAGCATCACGTTCCGGTCGGCGGTGGGCCGCTGAGTGGGTGCCGTCATCTCGTCTCCCCGGGAAAAGTCCCCCAAGGCTCCTCGCCGGTGTTTCCGGATGTCATCCTCCCGATTGCGCTCGCCTGCGTGTGTGTACGTCGCCGGCGGGCCGGGAAGGGCCGCGCAACCGGGAAGATGACACGCACCGCGCCGACGCGAATTCTGGGTGCGCAGATATCGCGCCGGTTGGCCCGCCCTTCGCCGCTCGCGACGCCGAGGCGCCGGCAAAGGAGGCTCAGTGAACCCCGCGCATCGCTCCCCCGAGCCGATCCGGATCAGGCTCGCGTCCACTTTCACCGCCACCCCGCTCGCCGATGTACTGGAATTCTGGGGCGACGAACTGGGATGGGAGCTGGAACCCGCATTCGCGCCCTACGGCCAGGTGTTCCAGGAACTCCTGGCCACCCGGGACGAACCGGAATGCCCCCGCCCGGCCGCCCGGGTGCTCCTCCTGCGCCTCGACGACTGGCTGAGCGAGGGCACCCGGCTCTCCGACGCGGTGACCGACCTCGCGGCGGCGGTGCGCACGACGGCCGCGCACAGCGGCGACCCGGTCGTCGTGCTGCTGTGCCCGTCCCCGCCGGGCGGTGCGCCCGAAGCCGTCAGGGCCGCCGAGGAGCTGCTCGTCACCGCCCTGCGCGGGGTGCCACGGGTCCAGGTCGTCCCCTCGGCCCAGGTCCTGTCCGGCTTCCCGGAGAGCGGCTGGCACGCCCCGTACACCGACCGGCTCGGCGCGGTCCCGTACACCGAGAGCGGGTTCGCCGCGCTCGGGACCGCGGTCGCGCGGGCCCTCCACGCCTGGGTGGCGCCCCGGCCGAAGGTGATCGCGGTGGACTGCGACAACACCCTCTGGGACGGCGAGATCGCCGAAGGCGGCATCACCGTGCCGCCCGCCCGCCGTGAGCTGCAACGGATGCTGGTGGACCAGACGCGCGCGGGCCGCCTGGTCTGCCTGTGCACCCGCAACGACGAGGCGGACGTCCTCGGTGTGCTCCGGGACCACCCCGACATGGTCCTGCGGCCCGAGCACGTCATCGCGGTCCGAGCCAACTGGCGGCCCAAGTCGGAGAACCTGCGCTCGCTGGCCGCCGAACTGGACCTGGGCCTCGACACCTTCCTGTTCCTGGACGACGACCCGCTGCAAGTGGCGGAGGTGCGCGCCGCGGCCCCCGAGGCCACCGCGCTGCACCTGCCCGCCGACGCCGGAGCGGCCGCCGCGTTCCTGGGGCACTGCTGGCCGCTCGACGCGCCGCAGGTGACCGCCGAGGACGCCCGCCGGACGGCCAGCTACCGGGACAACCACCGCCGCGAGGAGGTACGCCGGCAGTCGGCGACGCTCGCGGACTTCCTGGACCGCCTCGAACTGGTGGTGACCGTACGCCCCCTCGCCGCGCCCGAACTGGACCGGGCGGCCCAGCTGACCCAGCGCACCACGCAGTTCAACCTCAGCGGCGTCCGGCGCACCGCCGGGGAGATCGCCGCCCTCGCGGACCGGGGCACGGAGTGCCTGGTGGTGGATGTCCGGGACCGCTTCGGCACCTACGGCATCGTGGGCCTCATGCTCTTCGGCGCCCGTGACGGGGCGCTGTGCGTGGACACGTTCCTGCTGAGCTGCCGTTCGACCGGGCGGGGCGTCGAGCACCGGATGCTCGCCCACCTGGGACGGCTCGCCGAGGAACGCGGGCTGGCCGAGATCCGGCTGCCGTACGTGCCCACCGCCCGCAACGTTCCGGCCGCGGACTTCCTGGAGGAGGCCGGTGGCGGCTGGGAGGCGTACGAGGAAGGGCGCCGGGTCCGTGTGCTCTCCGCCGGACGGGCCGCCGGGGCCCGGCACGCGCCGGACCGGGGGGCGCCGCAGCGGGACGCACCCGCCCGCGAGGCGCCCGACCGCCCGGCCCCGGCGGCAGGGCGGCGCGCCGGGACACGGCGGAGCTGGTCCACCGCACCGCCGAGGAGCTGGCGACTCCGGACCGGGTGGTCGCCGCGATGCGGGCCCGGCGGACGGACGGCGGCCGGCAGGTGGTGGCCCGGTCCGGCGCGGTCCCCCCGCGCACACCACTCGAAACGCGGGTGCTGCGGCGCTGGGAGGAACTGCTGTCGCCCCGGCCGCTCTCGGTGCACGACGACTTCTTCGCACTCGACGGGGACTCCTTGAAGGTCGTCCAGTTCCTGGGCTGGGTGTACGAGGAGTTCGGCGTCGAACTCCCCGTCGCGACCTGGTCCGAGGGCTCGCTGACGGCGGCCGACGCGGCGGCGGCGATCGAGGAGGCGCTTCACCCGGCGGCCGTTCCCGCCCCGTAGCGCAGCGGCGATTCCCCGTTCCGGAGCACGGCAATCCAAGAGATGACCCGCCCGTCCGCGTGGGATGGGATAGGCGTTCGGTGGGCGGCCTCTGCCCATCCGGACGCATTCCGGTCCGGGACCGGAAGCGACTACGGAAGGCAGCGGATCGTGAAGGCACTGGTACTGGCGGGCGGTTCCGGAGTTCGCCTCCGGCCATTCACCTACTCGACCCCGAAAGCGCTCATTCCCCTCGCGAACAAACCGGCTCTGGAATACGTCGTCGCCCATCTCCGCGAACTCGGCGCCCGGGACATCTGCCTGGTCGTCGGCGACTGGGCGGACACCATCTCGGAGGCCATGGGCGACGGCTCCCGCTTCGGGGTGCGCCTCACCTACCTGCGCCAGGAACGGCCGCTCGGCCTGGCCCACGCGGTGCGCACGGCCCGCCCGTTCCTGCGCGACGACGACTTCCTGCTGCACCTCGGGGACAACGTGTTCCCGGACGGAGCGGCCTCCATCGTCGAGGAGTACCGGCGGACCCGCCCGGCCACGGGGCTCGTGGTGCAGCAGGTCGCGGACCCGCGCGCCTACGGGGTCGCGGAGGTGGCGGCGGACGGTGCGGTGCTGCGGGTCGTGGAGAAACCGGCGCAGCCGCGTACCGACCTCGCCGTGCTCGGCCTGTACTACCTCACCGCCGCCGTCCACGAGGCGATCGGTGCCATCGCGCCGAGCCTCCGGGGCGAGCTGGAGATCACGGACGCGATCCAGTGGCTGATCGACCGGGGACACACGGTCGAGGCCAGGCGGTACAGCGGCTTCTGGAAGGACATCGGCCGGTCCGACGACGTGCTGGCGTGCAACCGCCGGCTCCTGGACGACCTCGTCCCGGCCGTCGACGGGCACATCGACGCGGCGAGCGAGATCCGCGGCCCGGTGGTCGTCGAGCCGGGCGCCCGGGTGGTCCGCTCCCACGTCCACGGCCCCGCGATCATCGGCGCCGGCACGCTCATCGAGGACTGCCTCATCGGCCCGGGGACCTCCGTCGGGCGCGACTGCACCGTGCGCGCCACTCACCTGTCCGACTCGATCGTCCTCCAGGGCGCCCAGGTCCACACCCCGCGCGGCCTGTACGGGTCGCTCGTCGGCCGGTACGCCACCGTCGGCCCGGCGGAGCCGGACGAACCGGCCCACCGCCTCGTGGTCGGTGACCACGCGCGCGTCGAAATCATCGCGGCATGAGGACCGGCCCCTCCGAAGAACCGCCCCCCGACCAGGAGACTTCCATGACTGACGACCGGATACCGCCCGAGGACCACGCATCACCGGACGCGCCCACCGTGGCCGTGGTCGGGCTGGGGTACGTGGGCTCCTGCCTGGCCGCGACGCTGGCCGACCGGGGCTCGCACGTCGTGGGGGTGGACGTCGACACCGCCCTCGTGGACGAACTCGGCGCGGGGGTCGTCCGCTTCGCCGAGCAGGGGCTGAAGGACATGGTGGGCCGCGCCGTCTCGGCGGGGCGGCTCCGGGTCACGACGGACTTCACCGCGGTCACCGCCGCCGACGTCGTGGTCATCGCGGTCGGCACCCCCGCCCACGACGACGGCTCGCTGGACGACCGGCAGTTGCGCGGCGCGTGTCTGGCCCTGAGCGGCCACCTCCGAAAGGGGCAGCTGATCGTGGTCAAGAGCACGGTCACGCCCGGCACCACCAGGAGCCTGGTGGCCTCGTCGCTCGGCAGCGGCGGTCTGCGCGCGGGCGCCGATTTCCTGCTGGCCTACAGCCCCGAACGGCTCGCCGAGTCCACCGCGCTCGCCGAGCTGCGCGCGTTCCCCATCGTCGTCGGCGGGCTGGACGCGCCGAGCACCCGGGCGGCGGCGGACTTCTGGCGGCGGGCCCTGGGCGTCGACGTCATCGAGCAGGACTCCCTCGAAGCGGCCGAGATCGTGAAGCTGGCCGACAACTGGTGGATCGACCTCAACATCGCGCTCGCCAACGAACTCGCCAAGTTCTGCGCCCTGTACGAGGTGGACGTCCTGGACGTCATCGAGGCGGCCAACTCCATCCCCAAGGGCAGCGGCCACGTCAACATCCTGCGCCCGAGCGCCGGGGTCGGCGGCTCCTGCCTCACCAAGGACCCGTGGATGGTGTGGCGGGCGGCACGCGGCCACGACGTGGACCTCCTCACCGTTCCGGCGAGCCGCGCGGTCAACGACGGCATGCCCGAGCACACCGCGCGGCTGATCACCGACGAGCTGACCGCGCTCGGCAAGGACCCGGCCGCTTCGACGGTCGCGGTCCTCGGTGTCGCCTTCAAGAACAACACCAGTGACCTGCGCAGCAGCCCCGCCCGGGCGGTGGTCCGGGCGCTCGCGGCGGCGGGGGTGCGGATACGCGTGCACGATCCGCTGGTGGACACCGTGCAGGCGGAGGAGCTGCTGGACGTGCGGCCGAGCGCCACGGTGGACGAGGCGGTGCGCGACGCGGACTGCATCGCCGTGCTGGCCCTGCACAAGGAGTTCGAGGACATCGACTTCGGCGCGCTGGCCGTCGCCGACCCGTGCGTCGTCATGGACGGGCGCGCGTACTACTCGAAGGAGAAGATCGCCGTGCTGCGTCGGCTGGGCTACCGCTACCTCGGGATCGGCCGATGAGCGCGCGGCGCGTGGTCGTCACCGGCGGCTGCGGGTTCGTCGGGAGCCATCTGGTGGAGCGTCTGGTCGCCCGGGGCGACGAGGTGACCGTCTTCGACGGTGCGCCCTACCCGGCCGACATGGACGACGACGTACGCGGGCAGGCGCGGCACGTCCGGGGCGACATCCGCGACGCCGACGCGCTCGCGGGGGCGATCCGGCCCGGTACCGACGCCGTCTACCACCTGGCCGCCGTCGTCGGCGTGGACCAGTACCTCGCCCGGCCGCTCGACGTGATCGACGTCAACTTCACCGGCACCCGCAACGTGCTGGAGGCGGCGGCGCGGGCCGGGGCGAAGGTGGTGGCCGCGAGCACCAGCGAGGTCTACGGCAAGAATCCGGTCGTGCCCTGGTCCGAGGACGGGGACCGGGTGCTCGGCCCCACGACCGCCGACCGCTGGACGTACTCGACCAGCAAGGCGCTCGCCGAGCACATGACGTTCGCGTTCGCCCGCCAGCACGGCCTGGAGGCGACGGTCGTCCGCTACTTCAACGTGTACGGGGCCCGTCAGCGCCCGGCGTACATCGTGAGCCGCACCGTGCACCGCGTCCTCAACGGCCTCGCCCCGGTCGTCTACGACCAGGGCCTCCAGACCCGCTGCTTCACCCATGTGAGCGACTGCGTCGAGGGCACCGTCCTGGCGGCGGAGAAGCCTTCGGCGGTGGGCGGCGTCTTCAACATCGGCAGCATGGACGAGACCACGGTGGGCGAGGCGGTGCGCCTGGTCGCCGAACTCGCCGGGTCGGACCGTGCCGTGATCGAGGTGGACACGAAGGACCGGCTCGGACCGGCGTACGAGGATCTGCTGCGCCGGGTCCCGGACAACTCCAGGGCCCGGAACGAGCTCGGCTGGACCTGCGGGACGTCCCTGCGCGACGGGCTGGCCGACACCATCGCCTGGGCCCGCGCCCATCCGTGGTGGCTCGCCCTGCCGGACAACGGCGCGCTCTGACCGCCAACACGCGGATGCCGGTGCCGGCTCCGGCTGAAGGGCGCACACCGCGCGGCCTCTGGATGGAGTACGCAGAATCGTTACGCCAGCCTCCGGGCGGGTGACCCCGCGCATCCGGGGGCCCCGCTCGGGGGATGGACCTGCGGGTCCGACAGCTCGCCGGGGCCCGGCGTCGGGGCGGCCGCGCATGCCCCGGATCGGCACGGGTGCATCGCCATGGGTTTCATGAGGCTTCGTCAGGGTGCGGCCGCCGCGTTCGGCGCGCTCGTTCTCCTCGCCGCGCAGTCGGGGTCCGCGAGCGCCGCCGAGGGGGACTTCTCCTACACGTACGCCGGGCTCGACGGCATGCCGCGCACCGTCACCCTGCACGAGCCCCCGAGCCCCGGCTGCGTCACGCTCCCCGAGGTCGCCGACACCCGGGCCTCCGAGCCGGCCTTCGCCCCGCAGAACGAGACCGACGAGTGGGCCATGGTGTTCACCGGGACCGACTGCACCGGCGACTCCTGGACCCTGGGCCCGCACGGAAGGCCCACATCGGAACGGCTCAAGCTGCGCTCGGTGTACCTGACCGGGCGTCACTGACGCTTCGCTTCAGCCGAGGATGAGCGGGAGCCGGGCCGCCAGGCCGCCCAGGTCCGCCGCCTGCGCGGAGGTCGGGGTGGCGCGCCCCGTGCCGATCCGCAGTGCTTCGGCGTCCGTGAGCGAAGGGGGGAACGCGGCGCCCGCGACGGCCTCCAGCGCTCGGCGGGCCACGGCCAGGGTCTCGGCGGGCGGTTCGGGGGCGGCGGGCAGGCGGGCCACGAGGTCGAGGTGGTGCAGGGTGCCTTCGAGTACGTACGCCGCGAGGTAATCGGCGACCGTGAGGACCATGTCCTGCGTACGGACCCGGGCGGCCGGGTCCGCGAGACCGGCGGCGCGGACGGCGGCCGTGCCGAGGTCGTCGATGTGGTGCTTGAGCCAGCGCGGTTCGCCGTACGCCGCCGCCAGCCGGGGATCAGCGCGTCGAGCGGGTCGTCACCCGTCGGGGGCTCGGGGAGCAGCGTCCAGTAGCCGGGCGCGTCGGTCGTGGCGGGCTCGTCGGCGGGGGTGACCAGGGTGATCAGGACGTCCTGCGCGTCGATGACCAGGTGGCACACCAGGTCCCGGACGAGCCACCCCGTACAGCCGGAGGGTTTCCCGAAGTCCTCGTCGGGAAGAGCGGCCACGGCGTCGAGCAGTGCCGTCCAGGAGCGCGAGAAGGGATGCATGGGCCCCACGCTAGGGGTGTGCGCCCCCTCATCTCATCCGTAGTGGCGAAGCTCCGGCCACGTCTCGGCCCAGGGGCGGCGCGGCCCCGTACAGACGTAGACCTGGCCGCCCCACTCCACGTTGTGCATGCCGTACGGGTTGGTGAGGCCGGCGGCCACGGTGACGTGCTGGAAGTACCGGCGCAGCTCGGCCTCGTAGCCGGGGGCGTGCTCCGGGCCGGGGGCGACCGCGAGGACCGTGGTGGCGGCCGGGTCGCCGGGGCCCCACCACCAGTCGGTGTTGTGGGCGCTCACGGCGTGCGGCAGGCCGGTGCCGCGCCCGAGTTCGTTGATGGCGCCCGCTTCTCCGTACTCGGCCGTGTAGATCACCGCGTGTGCGCGCTGCTCCTGCGGCAGCCCGTCCCACACCTGGCTCACGGTGCCGACGAGCTGGGGCCAGCCCAGGGTCTCCCCCGTGTTCGTGCTGACGCCGTAGGTCCAGGCGACCGCGCCCGGCGGCAGGACGGGCAGGACGATGACGGCGAGCACCGCGGTCGAGGCCGCCGTCGCGATCATGAGGTCCCGCAGGCGGTCCCGGCGGGCGCGCAGCCACCCGTCGAGCCCGACGGCACCGGCCGCCAGCAGGCACACGTACAGCCCGCCCAGGTAGTAGATCTGGGCGCCCGTGGTCACCGCGAACAGCACGAACAGCACGGCGTACGCGGCGACCAGGCACTGCCACAGGGGTTGGCCGGAGCGCCAGAGGAAGCGCAGGCCCGCGAACCACAGGATCGCCGTGGCGAATCCGGCCGTCGCGAGCTGGCCGACGATCCAGGTGGGGATGTGGCCCGGGCCGCCGTTCTTCTCGTTGAGCGCCCGGGTCATCTCGAACATGGCCCAGTCGTGGTGCGCCTGCCACCACAGGTCCGGCAGCACGAGCAGCACGGCGAGCGCCGCCCCCGCCAGGAGCCACCGGTCAGCCACCGTGCGCCGGGCCGGGCCGAGCAGGACGGCGGCCACCAGGACGAACCCGAAGATGCCGGCGAGGTGGTTGAACTCGGCCCCGATCCCGACGAGCGCCCCGGCCGCGAGCCACCAGCGGGTGTCACCGGTGCGGCCGATCCGTACGACCACGAGCGCGATCGCCGCCCAGGCCAGCACCTCGTACGCCGTGGTGTTGGCGAGGTGCGCGCCGCCCAGGAGCACGGGCATGGCGGCGGTCGCGACGGCCGCGAGGAGCTGCGTCCGCCGGGCGCCGCCGAGTTCACGGGCCGTCAGCCCGCCCACGACCACCGTGCCGGCGGCGGCGAGTGCGGGCCACAGCCGCAGCCCGGCCTCCGAGACGCCGAACAGCTCCAGCGAGACGCGCGCCAGCAACGGGGCCAGGACCGGCTGGTCCACGTAACTCGCCTGGAGGTGCCGGGCGCAGTCGAGGAAGTACAGCTCGTCGATGTGGAAGCCGTAGCGCGTGGACAGCGCCATGAGGAGGACGAAGACGCCGCCGGCGACGAGGAGGACGCGGCGGTCGGGCGGGGGAGGGGGCGGCTCGCGGTGTCCCGTGCGTCCGGCCCGGGCGTGGCCGGTGCTGGTGTTTCCGTCTCGTCCGCCATGTTCGTCCGTCCCCCCGGTGCCGGCGTCCCGGGGCGTCGTCCGCGGCCCGGGCGGCCCGTGCGCCGCGGGCCGTCCACACCCTAAGCCCCTTCCCTGTCAGGGGCGTTGGGGCCTCAGGCCCACTCCACGAACTGGACGACCACGCCGTTGGGGTCGGTGATCTGGAAGAGGCGCTCGCCCCAGGGCTCCTCGCGCAGCGGCATGGTGATGCGCACGCCCTCCTCGCGCAGCCGCCGCTCCTCCTCCTTGATGCCGGTGGCGAGGGTGAGGGCCAGGATCAGGCCCGCCGCGCGCTGGTCGCGCTGCTCGGGCGGCAGGATCTCCGTCCCCCGGGCGAGCAGCACGATGTCGGCTGCCGCGTCCGGGCGGCCGAGGGAGGCGAAGCCCTCGGCGGCGGCCTGCTCCGTGTAGCCGAGGTGCCTGGTGAAGAACTCCCGGGACGCGGCGACGTCGTCAACGGTCAGGGAGAGGGTCGTCGTCGTGATCGCGGCGGTCGGAGTGGTCGGGGCCTTCGGCATACGGGTATCCATTCGTTCGTCGTTCGGGGTGAACTTTACGACGGAGGTAAACTTAGCCCGAGACTTCAGGGGTGTCAACATAAAAATGCTACGAGGGTAAGATTCCCCCATGACTACTGAGAGCACCGTCACCACGGGCGCACCCGTCGGGCTCCGCGAGAGCAAGAAGCAGGAGACCCGGCAGCTCATCTCCGACGCCGCCACCAGGCTCTTTCTCGACCAAGGGTTCGAGCAGACCACCATCGCGGAGATCGCCGCCGCCGCCCGCGTGGCGAAGAAGACGGTGACCAACTACTTCGCGCACAAGGAGGATCTGGCCCTCGACCACCAGGACGCCTTCACCGGCTCGCTGGCCGCCACGGTCGCGGACCGCGCACCGGGTGAGTCCGCGCTGACGGCCCTGCGTCAGGCGTTCGCCGACGCGGTCACGGCTGCCGACCCGGTCGCGGGCTTCTCCGGCCCCGAGTTCGCCCGGATGGTCGCCGACAGCCCCACACTGTCGGCCCGGCTGCGCGATCTGCACGACCTGCGCGAGGTCCGGCTCGCGAAGGTCCTGGCCGAGACCACCGGCGCCGCCCCCGACGACATCGCCGTGCGCACCGCCGCCGCCCTGCTCGGCAGCGTCCACCGCATGCTCTTCGACCGCATCCAGGAACTGACCCTGGCCGGCTGGACCAACGCCCGGATCAGCGACGAGCTGGCGGCGTCCGCCGACTACGCGTTCGGGCTGCTGGAAGAACCACTGGCCGGTTACGCCGCCGGGCCCTCCGCCGGCCCGAAGGTCCACCAGGACCTCATGCTCTGACGGCCGCCCACCGCGTACTCGGGCCGTTCCGACGCGCCCTCAGCGCCCCGGCCAGGCGAGGTCGTCCACGGCGAGGAACGGTTCGGCGGCCAGCCCCGCCGGGGTGGCCCCGGTGAACGCCACGACGTCGCGGTGCAGGTGGGACTGGTCGGCGTACCCCGCATCGGCGGCCACCCGGGCCGGGACCTCGCCCGCGACCAGGCGGTGGGCGGCGTGGTCGAAGCGGACCAGGGTCGCCGCGCGCTTGGGCGGCAGGCCGAGCTGGGAACGGAAGCGGGACCACAGCCGCTTGCGGCTCCAGCCGACGTCGGCGGCGAGTTCCTCGACCCGGGGCCGGCCGTGCCCGTCGGTGAGCCGCCGCCAGGCCCACGCCACCTCCGGGTCCACCGGAGCCCCGGCCGCGTACCGGCGGGTGACCAGCGCGTCCGCGAGCGCGAAGCGGGCCTGCCAGGACGGGGCCTCGCCTAGCCGTTCGCGGATCCGGAACGCCTCGCGGCCCCACAGGGCCTCAAGGGGGACGACGGCACCGTCGAGCGCGGAGGGCTCCACGCCGAGGACCGCGCGGGCGATCACCGGGGACAGCCGCACCTGCACGCACTCCACGTTCTCCCCGCGTACCCGCACCGCTCCCCCGGAGCCGAGCCCCGGTCCGGCGACGAGGCAACCGCGCTGCTGCTCACCGGTGGCGCGGTCGAGTACGGGCGTACCGGCGCCGAATTCGAGGAGCAGCGTGACCGCCGGGTGCGGGACCATGCGCAACGCGCCCAGGTCGTGCACGCCGAAGCCGGCCATGGTGACTCCGGCCACCCGGCTCGGCCGCTGCGGACGGGCGACGTCCCACACAGCCGTACCGTGCATGAACGTGGGCACCCCTCCATGCTACGAGGGCGCCGCGACGGGGAAGCCGACCGGCCGGAACATTCGTTCAATACGCGGGCGGGGCCGGTCGCGACAGTGGGGGCATGACTGCTTCCGGAACCACCGATTCGTCGCTCCTCACAATGGCCGACGGCGACACCGTCCACGTCTGCCAGGACGGGCCGCGCGAGGCCCCCGCGCTCCTGCTGATCCACGGTTCGGCGTCCTCGGCGCGCTCCTGGGACGCGCTGGTGCCCCTGCTGACGGCACCCGGGACCCACCGCGTCGTACGGGTCGATCTGCTCGGGCACGGCCGGTCGGACAAGCCGGACGACGGCCGTTACGCGATCCCGGACCAGGCGCGGCGGGTCGGCGAGGTGCTGGACCGGATCGGTGCCGGACGGGCCGTGGTGGTGGGCCATTCCAGCGGCGGGGTGACCGCGACGGCCCTCGCCGAGGAGCGCCCCGGGCTGGTGTCCGCGCTGGTGCTCGTCAACACCGGGCCGAGCCTGGGCGCGTTCATCGCCACCGGCTCCGGCGCCGCCGCCCCCGCGCAGTGGCCGCCGAGCGACGACCGGATCCGGCAGTTCGCGAGCACGGGCTTCAGCCGCCCCGGCTACCGGGTGCCGGACGCGCTGCTCGACGAGGTGCGCGCCATGACGCCGCACTCCTTCGCGGCCACCATGCAGGCCACCCGGGCGTATCTGGAGGAGCGGGCGCTGCCGGAGCGCCTGGCGGTGGCCGGGAAGCCGCTGCTGGTGCTCTTCGGTGCGGACGACCGCCGCTGGCGCTCCTCGTCCGCCGCCGATTACCACGCCGTCCCGGGCGCCCGGGTGGAGCTGCTGCCGGGTCTTGGACACTCGCCGATCCTGGAGGACCCGCCCCGGGTCGCCCGGCCCCTGCTGGACTTCGCCGCGCTCCACTGCTGAGGGGAGGGCGCCCTCCTACGACCGGTCCAGCGCGGCCTCCACCTCGTCCATGACGTGCTGCCAGTGGGTCCGCCGGCGTTCGCGGTCCTCCGCGCTCGCCAGGTGCTCCTGGTGGAAGCGCAGCATCGTGCGGGCGCCGTCGGCGGCCGGGGTCATGGCCACCTGAAGGGTGGTGGTGCCGTGGGTGACGCGGATGCGGTCCATCGGGCGGTAGCCGCGCACCTCACCGGTCACCCCCGCCGCCGTCCGGTACGGCGCGCCGCGCTCCGGGGCCAGCGCCGCTTCCGAGCCGAGCCAGAGGGCGAGCCCTTCGGGGCCGCTGATGAAGTCCCAGACGACGGACGGGGGGTGGTGCAGCGTGCGGGACACGCCGATCTGCCAGCCCGCGTCCCTGGTGAGTCCGGTGGGCATCGGTCATCCTTCCTCGGAGTGGCGGGCGCGCAGCGCCCTGACCTTGTGACGGTTGCCGCAGTGCTCCATCGAGCACCAGCGGCGGCGGCCGGGGCGCGAGGTGTCCACGTAGATCAGGTGGCAGTCCTCGGCGGCGCAGGTGCGGATGCGGTGCGCGTGGGCACCGGTCAGCAGCTCGACGGCGTCGCGCGCGACGGTGGCGACCAGCGCCGTCCCGCTGGGGTTGCCGGCCCACCGGCGGCTGCCGTCCGGGGCGATGGCGGGCGCCAGGGCGGGGCGGGCAGCCGCCTCGTTGATGACCGCCAGGTCGCCGGGCGGGTGCGGTTCGCCGCGCGTGTGGGCGATGACCACCCGGAACAGCGCGTCGCGCAGCATCCGTAGCGCCGCGACCTCCACGGCGGAGACGGCCGGCTCGGGGGTCGGGGTCAGCCGGGAGCGCTCAGCCCAGGCGCGCACGTCGGCGGGCTGGTGCAGGACCTCGTACCGCTGGTAGGGCCCGGGGCCGCCGGTCGTCAGCAGCTCCAGGCACAGGGCGCCCGGGTCGAACCGGTAGGTGACGCCTGTGGTGGACCGAAGGGTCAGCCCCAAGGGCTCAGCATCCATGTAACCACTATAACCGGTTACGTATGACGCACGCCACAATCGCGCCATGTCACATCCGAGGGCCCCGCCCCCATCCCCTGGTTGTCAGCGACCGATGGAGGAAGGACCGATCATGAGCACGCAGCGGAAGACGCACCACATCGTGGTTCTGGGAGCCGGATACGCGGGCATGGCCGCCGCCGTCCAGCTGGCGGCGCGGACCGGGAAGCGGCGCGACGCGGTGCGGGTGACCGTGGTGAACGCGGGGGAACGGTTCACCGAGCGAATGCGGCTGCACATGACCGCCGCCGACCGCCCCCTCGGCACGATGAGCATCCCGGAGATGCTGGAGGGCACGGGCGCGCGGTTCACGCGGGGCTGGGTGACGGCGGTGGACGCCGGGGCCAGGACCGTACGCATCGACGACGAGCGCGTCCTCCCCTACGACACGCTGGTGTACGCGCTGGGCGGGGTCGCCGACACCTCGGCGGTGCCGGGCGCCGACGACTACGCGTACACCCTGAGCAGCACCCAGGACGCGCAGCTGCTCGCCGACCGGCTGAAGGCCCTCGGCGAAGGCGGCCACGGCACCGTGGCCGTCGTCGGCACCGGGCTCACCGGCATCGAGTCGGCGGCGGAGATCGCCGAGCGGTACCCCCACCTCGACGTCGTCCTGCTCGGCGGCGAGGAGCCCGGCGCGACCATGAACGACAGGGCTGCGGCCCATGTGCGGGCCGCGCTCGACCGGCTCGGCGTGCGCGTGCGCGGCGGCGTCCGCGTGGCGAAGGTGCTCGCCGGTTCGGTGGAGCTGGAGGGCGGCGAGAGCATCGCGGCCGACGCGGTCCTGTGGACGGGCGGCACCCGGGTGGCGCCGCTCGCCGCGGCGGCCGGCCTGGAGGTGGACGAGCGCGGACGCATCGTCACCGACCGCGCGCTGCGTTCCGTTTCGCACCCCGAGGTGTACGCGGTCGGCGACGCGGCCGCGATCCGCCAGGGCTACGGGGTCATGCACGGCACCTGCCAGGGCGGCATGCCGACCGGGGTGCACGCGGCACTGTCGATCGACCGGGTCCTCGGGGGCAAGCAGCCGAAGCCCTTCCGCTTCGGCTACTACCACACGCCGGTGAGCCTGGGCCGGGGCGACGCGGTCGTGCAGTTCACCCGGCCCGACGACAGCCCGCGCCGAATCTGCCTGGTGGGCGCGATGGCCGTCCGGTACAAGGAGACCGTGACAGCCTCGCCCTGGCCGACGTACGGCCGTATGAAGAAGATGCCCGCGTCGGGCGCGTTCTGGCCGCGCGGAGGGCGCTTCACCCGCATCCGAGGAGACAAGTGACCGGCACCGCCGACCGTTCCGCCCGCCCCGCCCAGCAGGTCTTCCTGGAGTACCGGCGGTTGCTGTTCTCCGTGGCCTACCGCGTCCTCGGCACCGCCGCCGATGCCGAGGACTGCGTCCAGGACGCCTGGTTCAAGTGGTCCGCCGCGGACCGTTCGCAAGTGGCCGACCCCAAGGCGTACCTGACCCGGATCGTGACGAACCTGGCGCTGGAACGGCTGCGGTCCGCCCGGTACAAGCGGGAGACGTACGTCGGGCCGTGGCTGCCGGAGCCCATCCTGACCGGCGGCGCCCCCTCCGAGCCCGTCCAGGACGCCGAATCGGCCGCGCTGGGCGCCGAGTCGGTGTCGATGGCCATGCTGGTGGTGCTCGAAACGCTCAGTCCGCTGGAGCGCGCGGTGTTCGTGCTGAAGGAGGTGTTCGCCTTCAGCCACGCCGAGATCGCCGAGGCGGTGGAGCGTTCCGAGGCGGCGGTACGGCAGGCCGCGCACCGCGCCCGCGAGCACGTACGGGCCCGGCGCCCGCGCTTCGAGGCGGACCGGGCGCGGCAGCGCGAGGCGGCGGAACGTTTCCACGCCGCCGCGACGGGCGGAGACGTCAACGCGCTGCTCGAACTCCTCTCCCCCGACGTCACCTTGTGGACCGACGGCGGCGGCAAGGTCCGCCAGGCACTGCGCCCGGTGACCGGCGCGGCCACGGTGGCCGGCTGGTTCTCGGCGATCGGCACGGTCACCTACCAGGGCGTCGAGCCCGCCGACATGAAGGCCGAACTCGTCGAGATCAACGGCGGCCCGGGCATGGTGTTCAGCGGCCCGGACCGCGTCATCGCCACCGTGACCTTCGACTTCGACGCGCGGGGCCGCATCACCACGATCCACAACGTGGCCAACCCGGACAAGCTGCGGGCGGTCTCCGAGGGTGTCGCGTACGACATCGGGGCACGGTAGCCGTCGCCGTCGCCCTCGCCCGATCGGGTCGAAAACGGGCGGCGCCGCTCCGCCTGCCGCGCCTGCCGGTGCCACGGCTACAAGATCGTCAACGAGTCGCCACCGGCTCGGCGGAGCGCGCCCGTTCGTCGCGGCGCCCCGTCACCGACACGGCCGGGCCCCGGCCCGGACCCGTACGAAGGAGATCCCGTGATCGCACAGGGCAAGCGGATCCTCGGCTCCCTGGCCATGGCATTCACCGCCGCGGCCGCGCTGACCGTCGCCGTCCCCGTCGGGTCCGCCTACGCCATCGACCATGTGGAGTGCGTCGGCGGCGCGGACTTCCTGAAGATCTACTCCCACCTCGACGGCCGTCAGAGCGTCGACTGCTACGCCAACGCGGGCCGGACCGACTTCGGCGGCTGGTGGGCCGACCGGATCGTCACCGGCAACAACGACCTCATCTACTACGACGTCAACGGGGACTCGGTCCGGATCAACCGCTGGACGGACATCACGTTCCCGAACAACCCGCCCCGGATCAAGAGCATCCAGATCCTCTGAGCGCCCGGAAGTGAACCGACGGTCACCGCCGTGCACGAGCGGCGGTGACCGTGGCCGTGGCCGTCACACCACGTCGAACTCGTTGCCCTCCGGGTCCAGCATCGCGGTGGCGTAGAAGTCCATGTCCGGCAGCTCCCTGACTTCCGCCACCGTGGCACCGGCCCCGACCAGCCGCGCCACCGTGGCGTCGACCCGCTGCTTGCGGACCTCCAGCGGAACGGCACGCCCCCCGCCGACCTTGAGGTCGAAGTGCCACCGGTTCTTGACCGCCTTCACCTCCGGAACCTTCTGGAACCACACCCGCGGCCCGCGCCCGGCGGGATCGATGATCGACTCCGGCACGTCCCCCGCCCGGGCGGCAACTCCTCCTCGGGCACCCCCATGTCCTCCCAGTAGGCGCGCCAGCTCGCGTGCCCCTCCGGCGGCGGCTCGGGGACGTACCCCAGGGCCTCGCCCCAGAAGGCCACCATCCGCCGCGGATCGGCACAGTCGATCGTCAACTGCACGGACATCTCGGGCGCCGTCTCGGTCTCCGTCTCCATCCCCGGAGCATCCCAGACGGCTCTGACAACACAGCGCCTTGACCTCAAGTCCGCTTGAGATATGAGGCTGGCGCCATGGAAACCGAAGAAGCGCAGCGGCAGCTGCGACACCTGACCGACCGTGCCGAGATCACCGACCTCCTGGACCGCTACCTCCGCTCCCTGGACCACGGGGTCCTTGACGACGAGTGGGCTCGCGCGTTCCACACCGAGGACGTCACCGCCGAGATGCCCGTGGGCACCGTCCACGGGCGCGATGCCTTGCTGGACCGCGTGCGGCAGGGCATGGCGCTGTTCGACCGGACCGTGCATTTCGGTACGAACAACATCATCGAGATCGACGGCGACCGGGCCACGGTTCGTGGCGCCCAGCTGAGCACCCACGTCCTCGCGGGCGGCCCGGACGACGTCTTCGTCTCCGCCGGGCACACGGAAACCGAGCTGGTCAGGACGGTCGACGGCTGGCGGGTCTCCGCCACCGCGCTGCGGATCGTGTGGACCCGGGGGACTCCGCCGCGCCTGCCGGCGGAATTCGCGCCGGCCGCCGACTGACGCACGCCCGGTGTGGCGGGGGTCACGGGAACCCGCCTCGCCGGGCGGAGAGGTAGAGGTGTGAGATGTGATGATCAGGAAGACCGGGAGCGTATGCGCACGCGCATCAGGGCGGGCGACCGCCGGGCGTTCGCCGCGCTCTACGAGGAGTACGCGCGGCCGGTCTACAACCATGCCTACCGGCTGACGGGCGACTGGTCGGCGGCCGAGGAGGTCATGTCCGAGACCTTCCTCGCCGCCTGGCGCACTCGGCAATCCGTCGAGCCGGAGGGCGAATCGCTGCTGCCGTGGCTGCTCGGCATCGCCACCAACAAGGCGCGCAACGCCAACCGGGGCACCGGCCGGCGCCTCGCCTTCCTGGCCCGCCGCCCCGCCCCGGAGCCCGTCGCGGACATCGCGGACGCCGCTGCCGGGCAGGTGGACGACGCCCGGCGGCTCGCCGCCGTACGGCAGGCGCTGGACGGGCTGCGCCGCCAGGACCGCGAGGTGCTGGCCCTCTGCGTCTGGTCCGGCCTCGATTACGCGGAGGCCGCCGAGGCGCTCGGCGTCCCGGTGGGCACGGTGCGGTCGCGGCTGTCCCGCGCCCGCGAACGGCTGCGGCGGCTCACGGACGACCGGCTGGCCCGGGAACGGAACGACAGCGGCACGGAACCCCGCCCCCGTCGCGGAGAGGTACAGGGCAGGGCCGCGTTCGTGGCCCTGCCCATCCAGGAGGAAGCCCGATGAACGACCGTACCTCCGGCCCCACCCGGGCCGAACGCGAGGAACTGGCCCGGCTGCTGCCGGCCCCGGCCGAACGGGATCTGCCCCCGGGGCGCCATCTCCACCACAAGGAAACCCTGATGCAGCTGATCGACCAGGACGGCGACCGCGCCACCGCCCGCCCCCGGCCCCGCCTCCTGCGCCCCGCCGTCCTCCTGCCCGCCGCCGGGCTGGCCCTGGGCGGGGTCCTGTTCACCACGCTCGCCGTGACCGATCAGGGCGAGACCCCCCGCACCACCGCCGCCGCCACGGCCCCCCGCGGGGCGACCGTGCTGCTGGACCGGATCGCCACGGTCGCGTCGAAGAGCGACGCGACCGAGGTCACCGACGCGCAGTACGTGTACGTCAGGACGTTGCAGGCCGAGAACACGGGCGCGTTCGGCGGTCCGGTGAAGCTGGGCAGGCCCGGTGAGCGCGAGGTCTGGATGGCGCAGAAGTCCGGACCGGTGATCCACGAGGGGCTGATCCACCAGGACGGCAGGTACTACCCGATCGAGGTCGGCGTCCCGGACGGCGAGAAGCCCGTCGGCTACCCGGCGGGCCTCAACCGGCCGACGTACACCTGGCTCGCCTCCCTGCCCACCGACCCGGACGCCCTGCTCCGGCGGCTCGCCGCCGAGATCACCGCGGACCAGGACGCGCGGAACACCCCGGCCGACGAGCGGGACCCGGACCAGGACGCCTTCGAGGCCATCGGCGAGCTGCTGCGGGAGACCCTGATGCCGCCGCAGACCGCCGCCGCCCTGTACAAGGCCGCGGCGAGGATTCCCGGCGTGAGCGTGGACAGCGACGCGGTGGACGCCGCCGGCCGGCACGGCATCGGCGTGGCCCGCGACGACGAGCGCGCCGGCCGGCGCACCGCCTGGATCTTCGACGCGAAGACCCTGGCGTACCTGGGCGAGCGGACCTACCTCACCCGGGACACCTCCATGGGCCCGAAGGGCACCGTCACGAACACCTCGGCGGTCCTGGAACGCGCGGTGGTCGACGCCCTCCGCGAAAAGCCGTCGACCACGGCATGACCTCGCGGGCCCTACCCTGACGGCATGACAGACGCGGTACGGGGAAGCGGCGAGGCGGCACCCTGGCGTCCCGAAGGGGAACCGGGCGGGGCGCCCCTCGCCGTGCCGAACGCCCTCGGCGCACTGTGGGCGGTCCGGCACGGGCAGAGCACCGCCAACGTCGCCTTCGCCGAGGCGGGCGCGGCGCCCCTGGAGGGCCGCGACCGCGACGTGCCGCTGTCCGCCCTCGGTCAGACACAGGCGCGGGCGCTCGGGCGGTGGCTCGTGGAGTACGCCGGTGAGCTGGACCTCGTCGTCTGCTCGCCGTACGTACGGGCCCGGCAGACCTGGCAGGCGATGGCCGGGTACGCGGCCGGTGAGGGCGTCGCTCCGCTTCCGCTTCTGGTGGACGAGCGGCTGCGGGACCGGGAGACGGGCGTCTTCGAGCTGTACCCGCCGGCCGCCCTGGCGGCGCGGGACCCGGAGGAGGCCGCGCGCCGGGACCGCCTGGGCGAGTGGTTCTACCGCCCTCCCGGCGGGGAATCGCTCGCCGATGTCGCCCTGCGGGTGCGCGGGTTCCTCGCCGATCTGGAGCGGGCCGCGCCCGGGCGGCGCGTCCTGCTCGTCGCGCACGACGCGGCGGTCGTCGCCGTCCGCTTCGCCCTGGCGGGCCTCGGCGCGGCGACCCCCGAGGCCGTACCGCCGGTGCCCAACGCCTCGCTCTCCCACTGGCAGGGCGACGGCCACCGCCTGAACCTGCGGCTCTGGGGCGGGACCGCGCACCTCGCTCGGGAAGGGGACGCGACCGCGTGACGGGCGACGACGTGCTGGAGGTCCTGGACCTGCTGCGGGAGGCCGGTGCGGAGGTCTGGGTCGGCGGGGGCTGGGGCATCGACGCGCTGGTGGGGCGGCAGACGCGGGAGCACCGGGATCTGGACCTGATGCACCGCCTGGAGCAGGAACCGGCGGTCGTCGCCGCTCTTGCCGCGGCCGGGTTCGCAGAAACGCTCGACTGGCGGCCTGTGCGGTTCGTCGTCTCGGATGGGGCGGGGCGTCAGATCGACCTGCATCCGCTCGTGTTCGGCCCGGACGGGGGCGCCCTCCAGGAGTCGTTGGAGCCCGGGAAGCCGTTCGCCTATCCGGCGGACTGCTTCGTCACGGGCAGCGTCGGGGGCCGTACCGTGCCCTGCCTGTCCGCCGCGCAGCAGGTCTTCTTCCACCAGGGTTACGAGCCCAGGGACCGGGATCTGCACGACATGGCCCGGCTCCGCGAGACGTTCGGGATCAGCACGCACTTCTGATCCTGGAGTCGAGTAGGACGGGCAACCCAACCGCGTACGAGAAGCGCTTGAAGGCGACTTGAGGCTCGCTCGCGAAGTTCCCCGGCGAGCTGCGTGAAACACATCCGTGCGCGGGACCGGATGCTTGAATGGCCGCGATCAATACGGTAGTCGACCCAGGGGGGCGAACTCCGCCATGCGGAAGTCATTTCACGCAGCACACGTCTACATGATCGTCGGAGTGATCTCAGGGCTCTTCTACCGGGAGTTCACGAAGATCAAGGACTTCCACGGCGATACCCAGCTGGCGCTCATGCACACGCACCTGCTGGCGCTGGGCATGCTCGTCTTCCTGATCGTCCTCGCGCTGGACAAGGTCTTCGGACTGTCCGGCTCGAAGCTGTTCACCGCGTTCTTCTGGTTCTACAACATCGGCATCGCCATCTCGACGGCGATGATGGGCGTCCACGGCATCCTGACGGTGCTCGGCCGCGACGAGGACCACATCGCGGAGGCCGTGCCGCTGACGGCCGGACTCGGCCACATCCTGCTGACCGTGGGACTGATCCTGCTCTTCATCCTGCTCGGCAAGCGCGTCAACGAGCACGTCAAGCCGGCTTCCACTCCGAACGAGCCGACTGCGGAGACGGCGAGCGCCGTGTGAGTTCGCACCTGGGGGCCTCGATTATTACGCCGTAATAATCGAGGCCCCCGCGTCGCGCAACTTGCGCGCTACCGCCCGGGCGCCTGGAACGTCACCTCGGGATTCCTCGGAGTCGGACCGGCGAGCAGACGCTGGGGTACGCCCTTGAGGTGGAGGTCGAAGAAGGCGGCGACGTAGTCGCGGGTGATGTCGCCGGACCGGTCGGCGGGCAACGGCGCCGCGGGGTCGGCGATGCCCAACTGCGCCGCGAGCAGCGGCAGGTCGGTGAAGGTGAAGTGGCCGGCCCCGGCCACCGTGAGCCACCTCTTCCAGCCGTCGAGGCGCGCCCAGTCGCGGTCCCAGGTGGTGTCGAAGGTGCCGCCGGACGCGTGGTCCACCTCGGTGCCGAGCATCATGAACGGCCGGCCCCTGAGCCCTGCGGCGGGGACCGGGTCGTAGAAGGTCCCGTCCATGTTCACGCCCGCGCGCACGCGTCGGTCGGCGGCCATCGTGGACGCGGCGGAGTCGCCACCGATGGAGTGACCGGCCATGCCGATGCGCCGCCGGTCGATCATCGAGGCGTATCGCCAGGCCGGCTGATCAGCCGTCAGCCGGTCCAGCAGGAACGAGACGTCCTCGGCCCGGCCCGCGCGACCTCCCCGAGCCCCGCGTCACCGACCCGCTCCACGTACTCGCAGGCGGCGCACGGCAGGACGCGCCCGCCCGGGAAGACGGTGGCGACGGACTCGTGGGCGTGGTCCACCGCCGCGACGACGTACCCCCGGGACGCCAGGTCCGTCGCGAGGGCCGTGAGCGTGAAGCGGCTCTGCCCGAACCCGGGCGACAGCACGACGAGCGGAAACCGCCCGGGCGCGGGCGCCGCACCGGTACGCGCGTACGTCTCGGTGGCCCCGACCACCCCGGGCGCGACGACACCGCCCAACCCCCGCGACTCCAGCAGCAGTTCCGCCTCCTTCGCGCTCATGTACGGGGCACGCACCCCGCTCCCGCCCCGCGCCGGATAGAACACGGACACCAGCAGCTCGCGCGCCCCCGCCTCCGGCACGTACGGGTCGGCGCGCCCGGCGTCCCGGAGGTGCAGGGTGCTCTCGCCGACGGCGTACGGCCCGGACGGCGCGGGGAGCCGCAACCGCGGGGCGGGAGCGCCGGACACGGACGCGCCGGAGGCGGGCTGCGGGGCGGCGGCGACGGCCGGGGTGACGGACGTGGCGCCCAGGGCGAGGACGAGGAGCGAGGCGGCCAGGGCACGGTGACGGGTTCTCATGACCCGAACGCTAGGTGCGGGGCCGAGGCGCCGACGTCCGCCCACGGGCCGCGATGTGGTGGGCCCGAGGTCGCACGCGCGGTGCGCGTGTCGTACTAGGGGCCCACCCGGGCCGCGTAATACGCATGCAACGCGGCCTCGCTGCCCGAGCCGAAGGCGGTCATGATGCGCTGGTAGCGCGCCGAGCGGAGGTCGCCCGCGACGAGGACACGGGGGTGTTGGTCGGCGGGCGCGCAGTACCCGTCCGCGCCCCGGACCAGGTCGCCGGGCGGGGCGGTCGGGGCGCTGCCGAGGCTGAGGAAGACGGCGTCCGCGGCCGGCGTCCGCCGGAGGTCGTCCGGGGCTGTCACCTCCGCCGCCCCGAGAGCGTCAGGTGGTCGACGGGGACCAGCGTGACGCGGGGGTCGTCGCGGATCTCGTCCGTCTTGTACGCGTCCGCCGGCGGGTACGCCACGATCAGGCGGGTGCCGGTGTCCGGGTGGGCGCGCAGGAAGGTCCCGATCGGGCGGTCACCGCCGAGCACGAGGAGGGTCCGCCCCTCCTCCGCTTCCGCCTGCCACAGGGGCGGCAGGGTGAGTCCGTCCGGTGCGGTGATCCAGGGGACGTCGCGTGGCTGGAGCGGCCCCACGCCGGTGGCGACGACGGCGTACGGGGCGGTGAGGCGGGCTCCGGTGTCGAGTGTGACGGTCACGCGCTCGTCGGCGGCGCGCAACTCGGCTGCGTAACGCCCGAGTTCGAGCCGGCACAGCTCCGTGCCCATGACCTCCGCCGTGATGGCTTCGGCGAGGGCGCGGCCGCTGGTGTGGCCGCCGAGCACGTTGTCGAGGGCGGGGATGCGAAAGAGGTTCCGGCACAGCCGTTCCGGCTCGACCAGCACCGTACGCAGCCCCACCCCGGCGGCCATCCGGACGGCGGCACAGCCGGCGGGGCCGCCGCCGATGACGAGCAGGTCGGTGTCGTGGAGCGTGTCGGCCATGGAGCCATTCCAGCACCGAGCGCCCGGGTTCGGCGCCCGGTTGACGGCCTTTCGGCCTGCTGGGCCATCAGTAGGACCACGGAGGCCCGCATCGCCTACGCTGCCCCGCATGCCCGAAATCACCGCACCCGCGCCCCGCGACGACACCCCCGACGACTCCCTGCGGGAGCGGCTGCGGCAGACGTTCGACGAGGACGCGGAGCTGTACGACCGGGCCAGGCCCGGGTATCCGGCGGAGCTGTACGACGACCTCGCGGAACTCGCCGGGGCGCGGCCCGGCAGCCGGGTGCTGGAGGTGGGCTGCGGGACCGGGCAGGCCACGGTCCCGCTGGCCCGGCGGGGGTGCCGGATCACGGCCGTCGAGGCGGGGGCGAGCATGGCCGCGGTCGCCCGGCGCAATCTGGCCGGGGCGGCGGACGTGGAGGTGGTGACGGCCGCGTTCGAGAGCTGGCCGCTGCCCGCGGAGCCGTACGACACCGTGCTCGTCGTCACCGCGTTCCACTGGATCGACCCGGCGGTGCGCGTCCCCAAGGCGGCCGACGCGCTGCGGGCGGGCGGCGCGCTCGCCGTGGTGCGCACCCAGCATGTGCGGGGCGGCACCGAGGAGTTCTTCGTGGAGGTCCAGCGCTGCTACGAGCGCTTCGACCCGGCGACGAAGCCCGGGACGCGGCCTCCCACCGCCGCCGAGGTCGGCAACGCGGACCACGCGGAGGAGGTGGCGCGCAGCGGCCGCTTCGGCCCGTCGGTCTTCCGGCGTTACGAGCACGACGTCACGTACACCACGGCCCAGTACCTGGACGTGCTGCGGACGTACTCCGGGCACCGCGCGCTTCCCGAGGCCGCCCGGCACGGGCTGCTGGACTCCATCGCCGAGTTGATCGACGGGCGGTACGGGGGCCGGGTGACGAAGCGCTACCTGATCGAGCTGGGGGTCTCGCGCAGGCGCTGACCGCTCACTCGCTCACGCCCGCGATCCCCCAGCCCCGGCGGGCGGCCTCGGCCAGGACCTCGCCCCAGTCGGTCAGGAGGCGCACGAAGGCGTCGAAGCCCCTGTACTGGGACGCTTCGGAGCGCTCCTCGTAGGGCGCGCGAAGCTCTTCGAGCCGGGGCCGTACGCGCTCCCAGGTCGCGAGCAGTTCCCGTACGCCCTCCGGGGACTGCGCGACCAGCAGGCCGTAGCCCCCGGAGAAGAAGGCGTGGCCCTCGCCGGGCTCCTCGTCATCGAAGTCCGGACCGTTCCAGATCAGCCCGCCGAGCAGCGCGTCCAGGTCCGCCCGCACGTCCGCGTCGACGTGGTCGCGGGCCTTCTCCCACGCCTCGCCCGCCCAGAAGTGCGGCTTGTACGAGCCGAGGGTGCCCGGGAATTCGTACACGCCGAAGAGCGCGCTGTGCGGCCCGCGCGGCCACTCCCACCCGCCGTCGGTCCCGTTCCCGTCGTAGTCCCACAGCCCGGTCTCGTCGTCGTACCAGGCGTTCCGCAGCCGCTCCAGCCGCTGTGGGGGCGGGGCCTCGGCCAGCCAGGACCAGTCGGCGATCAGTGTGGTGAGGTCGACGCCCATGGCATGACCCTACGCACCCTCCTGAGAGGTCACCCGGGCCAGGGCCACGCCCCCGACGATGAGGGCGAGTGCGGCGATACGGCCCATCGACACCGGGTCCTTGTGGACGACGATGCCCAGGGTGATCGCCCCGAGCGCGCCGATCCCGGTGAAGACCGCGTACGCCGTGCCGACCGGCAGGTTCCGCATCGCCAGGGACAGCAGATAGACGGCGCCGGCGGCGAGCACGAAGCAGACCAGGGTCGGCAGCGGGCGGGTGAAGCCGGCCGTGGGCTTGATGCTCTGCGACCAGGCGACCTCCACCAGCCCCGCCGCGAGGAGCAGCAGCCAGCTCACAGCGCTCCGCCGGTCTTCCGGGCCGCCGCCAACGCGGCCTCGCGGGACGCGTCGTGGGCGGTACGGCGGGCGGCCAGGGCGGGATCGACGCGGGCGTTCACCAGCTCGGTGCCGAGGAAGTCCATCGCCTCGTCGGGGATCGCGAAGTGCCCGGCGAAGAAGTCGCGCAGATAGCGCTCCTGGTGGTCGTACGGGTGGCGCGGCGTGCCCGGCCCGTACGCCCCGCCGCGTGCGTACGCCACGACGAAGCGGCGTCCGGCCAGGGACATCCTGGGGAAGGTCACCTGGTCGATCCACGCCTTGAGCGAGGCGGGGACCGAGAAGTTGTACATGGGCGTGGCGATGAGGACGGTGTCGGCGGCGAGGAGTTCGGCGAGCAGCGGCTCGACGACCGCCCAGGCGGCGGCCTGTTCGGGGGTGCGGACCGCTTCGCGGTAGCGGGTGGGGTCGGTGATCCCGTGCTCCAGGATGTGGTCGCACAGCTCGGTCCACGCCTCGGTTATCTGCGGGACCGGGGTGAGTGCGAGGTCGCGGTGGAGGTACGTGGCGCCGGGGTGGGCGGTACGCCAGGCACCGGCGACGGCGTCGCCCAGCTCGCGGCTGAAGGAGCGGCGGCGGGCGCTGGCGTCGAGGTGGAGGAGGGTCGGGGATGTCATGGAGGCGTTCTCCCTCTGGGGCAGGTTTAACCGGACAGCGTGTCCACTTACAACGACGATCGCGACCCTACCAACGAAGCGGACACGGTGTCCGCTTATTTCGAGGACTGCCGTAGGCTGAGGCCGTGGTGGAGACGAGGGAACGCGCGGACGCGGCACGCAACCGCGCCAAGGTGCTCGCGGCGGCGGCCCGGCTGTTCGAGACCGGGGACCCGCTGACCGTCACGATGGAGGACATCGCGCGCACGGCCGGCGTCGGCCGGGGCACGCTCTACCGCCGCTACCCGGACGTGACGTCCATCGCGGCGGCGCTGCTCGACGAGCACGAACGGCTCCTCCAGGAGAAGCTGCTGCGGGGCGCCCCGCCCCTGGGCCCCGGCGCCCCGCCCCACGAACGGCTCGCCGCGTTCTTCTCGGCCATGGTCGACCTGCTGGACCGGCACAGCCACCTGGTCCTGGGCGCGGAGTCCGGCGCGAAGCGCCTCACGGTGGGCGCGTACGGCTTCTGGCGCGCCCACGTCCTGACCCTCCTCCGCCAGGCCGGCACCCCGGACCCGGAAGCATTGGCGGACAGCCTGCTCGCGCCGCTGGCCCCCGAGGTGTTCCTGCACCAGCGGGAGCGGGGGGTCACGCCGGACCGGATCAAGGCGGGGCTGGGGCGGCTGGCGGAGGTGGCGGCGGGGGCGGGCAATCCCGGCCAAGTCGCCCTCAGTGCTCCGCCGATCGCCGGGGCCGGAGGATCACTTCGCTGCCGATCGGAGTGAATCCGCAGGCCAGGAAGGCGCGGAGTGAGCGGGCGTTGCCCGGGGAGACTGCGGCGAAGAGGGGTTCGCCCTCTGGAACGAGCGTCAGGGCGTCCGCGAGGAGGCCGCGTCCGTGCCCTTGGCTGTCGTGCTGGGGGGCATGCAGTTCGATGCTCAGTTCGCGCCGTCCGGCAAGGCCGTCCGCGAGAGTGATCAGCCCCCTCTCGTCGCCGTAGACCTTTATGTCGGTCCTCAGTTCGCGGGCGTGCAGGACGCGTGGGTGGTCGTGTGCCTCGTTCCCCAGTTCGGCCAGTCGTGGCGTTCCGCCGGTGCCACGGGCGGTCAGGGTCGCGTCGATGACGCCGATCGTCCCCTCCGGGCCCGCGAGGTGGCGCAGGAAGTCGGGCGCCAGGGAGGCACCGTAACCGTCAGGTCCCAGGGCGAGCACTTCCGTGCCGTCCAGGGCGGTGGCGATCACCCCGTGTCCGGTGAAGGCGACGGATGCCTCCAGGCCGCCGGGCAGCGGGGGCAGCACCGACACGCCGCCGTCGCAGGGCGGGAATCGGCCGTCGGCCGCGGCCGTGAAGTGGGCCAGGAGCGGATGCGGCTCAGTCACGCGGGGCCACCCGCGTGGCGAGGAAGTCCAGCAGAGCGGCGTTGAAGTGCCCGGGCTGCTCGGCCCCCGGCAAGTGGCCGGCCTTCTCGACGACGGCCAGGGTCGCGTGGGGAACGAGGCCGCGGATCGCCTCGGCGTCCGCGACCGGCGTGTAGACGTCGTCCGCGCCGACCACGACCAGCACCGGCTTCCGGACCGCCGCCAACGTGTCCCGGTAGTCGGGCCGTTCGGCCCGCCCGCGCAGGGCCGCCGCCGCGCCGTGGGGGTCCGTGGCACGCATCATGCCCAGGACGCGCCCGGCGACCTCCGGCATCGCCGCGACGTTGTACGCGGCGAGCATCTTGTCGATCACCTCGTTCGCGTAACCGTCCATGCCCTCGGCGAGCAGCCGGTCGGCCAAGCGGTTGCGGAACGCCTTGCCCTCCTCGGTCTCTGCGGGGGCCGAGGTGTCGGACAGGACCAGGGCGCGCACCCGCTGCGGGTGCAGGCGCTGGAACTCCATGGCGATCTGACCGCCCATCGAAACACCGCCGACCACGGCCCCCTCGATACCCAGGTGGTCGAGGAGCGCGGCGAGATCATCGGCGAAGTCGGAGAGGAACACCTTCCCCCGAGTGACGCCGCTCTGCCCGTAACCCCGCAGATCAGGGGTGACGACCCGATACCCCGCCTCGGCCAGCGCCTCGCTCTGGGGCGCCCACAGAGTGCGGTTGAACGGATGCCCGTGAACCAACAGGACCGGCAGCCCCGCGGAGGGCCCGAGGTCGTCGTAGTGGATCGTGGCACCGCGCAGCGCTATGGCGTTCATGCCGGGCACCTTAGCCGGGTGATCGAGGGGGACGCGGAGGCGTCTCGCCTGCCGGCGGTGACCCCTCTCCGGCACGGAGGGGCCACCGTTCCCGGGTCCGGATCGGCGATTCAGCTGCTGAGGTCAGCGGCTGAGGCGACGGGTTTTCAGCCTGACTTCGAGTCAGCACCGATGCCGTTCGCGTGCGACGGATCGCCTCTCGTTCACTGCCCCGCCACCCACCCCGGCACCCAGCTCCCCGCCGCCCCCCACTCCCCCGCCGCCCCGCGTACGACCGGAGCGTGGCCAGGTCCGGGTGCGGGTTGTCGCGGTGCCAGAGGAGGGAGTGGGGGTAGACCGGGGTCGGGGTGGTGATCGGGATGCGGCGGAGGGCGTGGGTGTCGGGCCAGATGAGGCGGGAGTGTTCGCCCATGAACGTGGCCAGGGACGGGGTGTCCGCGATGGTGTCGAGCAGGACGTCCGAGCCGAAGTTCGGGCCCGTCGCCTCGATCGTGAGGGCGAACTCCGCCACCAGGTCGTCGTAGTAGGCGCCCCACTCCGTACCGGGGGCGATGCCCGGCATCCAGATGCGGTGGCCCACCAGGTCGGTGAGGGTCACCGAGGAGGCGTCGGCCAGGGCGTGGGCGGGGCCGGTGAGGAGTTGGAGGGGTTCGTCCAGGACGCGGGCCGACGCGATGTCGTCGGGGAGGGGGCGGCCGGGGGCGGCCACCGCGCGAAAGGTCGCGTCGAGTTCGCCGGTGCGGAGCGCGGCCACGGCCGTGTCCATGCTGACCAGCATCATCACGTCGAGGGCGATGGCGGGGTGGGCCCGGTGGAAGGCGCGCATGAGGCCCGACTGCGCGGTGCGGGACGCGATCACGTCGACGCGGAGCGGGCGGTGCCCGGGGCGTACGGACGCGCTGGCGCGCTCGGCCGCGCGCAGTAGTTCGTGTGCGTGGGGCAGGAACGCCCGGCCGTCGATGGTCAGCTCGGCGCCGCGCGGGGCGCGGGTGAAGAGGCGTACGCCGAGGGCCGCCTCCAGCGCGGCGATGCGCTTGGAGACGGCCTGCTGGGTGACCGCGAGGTCCGCCGCGGCCTTCTGGAAGCCGCCCGCCTCCGTGACGGCGACGAACGTGCGCACTGCTTGGAGGTCCATGGCGAGCAGCCTAGTGAACAACCCATGGTTGTGCTTCGGCCCGTCGATGGTTGTTTGACCTGCGGTTCCGCCGAGCGGTTAGCTCTCACCCGGCTATTTCGGGTTGTACGGGTGAGGCGGCATGGGCAGAAGAGCGTTGGGGCGGCCGTTCGGCTGGTTGTGGGCCGCCTACGCCGTGAGCGCGTACGGGTCGGGGCTCGGGTTCGGCGCCCTGCCGCTGCTCGCCGTGCTCGTGCTGGACGCCGGGCCCGCCCAGGTCTCCGCGTTGTCGGCGGTCGGGCCCGCCGTGGGGGCGCTGATCGCGGTGCCGCTCGCGCCGTGGGTGGAGTTCCGGCGCAAGCGGCCCGTCATGATCGGGATGGACCTGGTCCGGTTCGCGGCCATGGCGTCGATCCCGGTCGCGTACGCCTTCGGGCTGCTCGGGTTCGTCCAGCTGCTGGTGGTGTCGGCCGTGGTCGCCGCGGCGAAGATCGCGTTCGGCGCGGCGAGCGGCGCGTATCTGAAGGCGCTCGTCCGCCAGGAGGACCTGCTCGTCGCCAACGCGCGGTTCGAGTCCACGAACTGGAGCTCCATCGCGGTCGGCCCGCCCCTCGGCGGCGCGGCGATCGGGGTCTTCGGGCCGGTCACCACCGTGGTGGCCGACGCGCTCAGCTATCTGCTCTCCGCGCTCGGCATCACCGCGATCCGGGGCCGGGAGGAGGCACCACGGCCCAAGGAGGAGAGCCCGCTGCGGGCGGGCGCGCTGCTCGCCGGGTGGCGGCACATCCTGGGGCACCCCGTGCTGCGGGCGCTCTACCTCAACCAGGTGCTCGTCGGCGGCCTGATCATGGCCACCGAACCGCTGCTGGCGGTCCTCCTGCTGCGCCGACTCGGGTTTCCGCCCTGGCAGTACGGTCTCGCCTTCGCCGCTCCGTGTCTCGGCGGGCTCATCGGCTCGCGGCTGGCCCGCCGGGTCGTCGCCCGCTACGGCCGCGACCGGGTCTTCCGGACCGTGGGCACCCTGCGCGCGGTCTGGCTGATCGGGCTGGTGTTCGTACGGCCGGGTGTCGTCGGGCTCGTCACCGTGATGGCCGTCGAGCTGGCCATCATCGTCAACATGAGCCTGTACGGGCCGGTGCTCTCCACGTACCGGCTGGAGCACACGCCCAAGCATCTCGTCGCCCGCATGCTCACCGCGTGGTCGATCGGGCAGCAGGCGTCCATCGCCGTGCTCACCGCGCTCGCCGGGCTGCTCGCGGACGTCACCGGGCCGCGTCCGGCCCTCGCGGTGGCGGGGGTGCTCATCCTGGGCACCCCGTTCCTGCTCCCCCGGCGGGGGCGGGCACCCCGGACGGCCCTCGACCTCAACCGAGCGTGATCTCAACCGGGCTTGATCTCAAGCGGACTTGAGGTTGCAGGATTCCCGGCATGGATACCGACACACGCACCCACGCCGCCGACCTCGAAGCGATCCGCGCGGTCGTCGCCACCGTCGAGCGCTCCCAGCAGCGCAAGGACCCCGACGAGTTCCTGACCCTCTTCCACCCCGACGCGGTCTGGACGACCGCCCACGGCAAGGTCCTCATCGGCATCGAGGCGATCTCCGCGTTCACCCGGACCGTGCTGCCCGCCGCCGACTGGGCCGGGCAGGTCACCTATGAGGTGGCGCACGTCCTCTTCATCCGCCCGGACGTCGCGGCGGTCAAGGTCCGGCAGCGCTATCCGGCACCGGAGGAGGAGAGCGAGGGCGCTCCGCTGTACGTGATGAGCCGGGGCGACGACGGACGGTGGCTGCTGACCGCCGGTCAGAACACGCAGGTCGTGGCGGGCTGACGGGCCCCGACGCCGGTCAGCCCGCGAGGGCCTTCTCGAGGAGCGTGAACGACTTCGGCGTGCCGCCCGGCTGCGGTTTGCCCTCCTTGCGGCCGACCACCCGGTAGCCGACGCCGAGGTAGTACGCGGTCAGGGGCTCGTTGCCCGCCAGGCAGTCCAGGCGCACCAGCGTCCGGCCCGCCTCGGCCACGCGGTGCTCGGCGGCCCGCAGGAGCCGCCGTCCCGTGCCGGGCGGGACGGCGGTGCGGTCCACCATCAGCCGGTGCACGTAACCGGCGGTCGCGGGCTGCGGGCCCCAGGCGTCCTCGTCCTCCCACCACAGCTCCCAGGCGCCGACCACGCGTCCGGCGGCCTCGGCGAGCCACACCTCACCCGTCGCCATGATCCGGCGGAAGTGGTCCTCGCCCAGTTCGCTGGGCTGCCACTGGCCGGTGACGCCCCGGGCGAGCATCCAGCGCGCCGCGTCGTCGCGCAGCCGTACGAGGGAGGCGAGGTCGGGGTCACCGGCGGGACGGAAACGCAGGTCGGTCGGGCTCTGGTCCTTCACGCCACGATCTTCGCACGCGTGTACGCATACGGCGTCGGGCGCGAGGAGTTGGCGTCCTCCCCGCGCCCCAGCGGGCCGGACGCTACGACGCCTTCGGCGCGATGACCGAGAACGCCCCGCCCTGCGGGTCGGCCAGGACCGCCATGCGGCCGGCGACCATGTCGAAGGCGGGGGCCAGGACCGTGGCGCCGGCGCGGACGGCGGCGGCCTGGATGTCGTCCACGCTGTCCACCGCGAAGTACGGCTGCCAGTGCGGCGTGACGTTCGGCGGCACCTTGCTCATGTCCATCATGCCGCCCACCGCCCGCCCGTCGACCTGGAACTCGACGTAGCCGTCGGCGCCCTCCATCTCGGAGGGGGTCGCCGTCACCGGCAGGGCGGCGGAGTAGAACGCGGACGCCGCGTCCGGGTCGGGAGTGGTCAGCTCGCTCCAGACCAGCGCCCCGTGCTCGTTGACGATGGCCGCGCCGCCGAAGGTGCCGGGCTGCCACAGGCCGAAGACCGCGCCCGCCGGGTCGGCGATCACGGCCATGCGGCCGAGGTCCATGACGTCCATCGGGGGGACGACGACCGTGCCGCCGGCCTCGGTGACGGACCTGAGCGTGGCGTCGATCGCGTCGGTCGACAGATACGTCGTCCACGCCGTCGGCGGCATCGGGTCCGGCACCGTGCCGTCCTGGTTCATCGCCTTCATGATCCCGGCGACGGGCTTGCCCTTGAGCGTGCAGACGGAGTAGCCGCCCTGCTCCGGCGGGCCCACCTCGCCCTGCCAGCCGAAGAGGTCGCAGTAGAAGTCGATGGCCGCCTGCTGGTCGGGGACCATCAGGTCGATCCAGCACGGGGTGCCGGGCCGGTAGGGATCGTTCATTTCGGGCACGGGTGCCTCCGGGAGGCTGCTCGGGGGTGGACGGGCCCTCCTTACCCGGCCCCCGCGCGAGCGGAATCGGCCCGTACGGGTGACAGCCCGCTCAGTACCAGGGCCGCTCGTCCGGCGTGGGCAGCGGGCGCAGGGCCGGCCAGTGTTCCAGCAGGCGGGTGGCCAGGGCGGAGGCGAGGCGGCCGAGCGCGTGGAGGCGGTCGTGGTCGCGGGTCAGGTCCGCGACGACGCCCAGACGGTGGACGAGGCGTTCGCGGGCGGAGACGTACCCCCACTCGAAGTCCTCGGCGGCCACCCGGGCGAGTTGGTCGGCCGTCCCCCGCTGCGCCCGCTCGACCAGCGCGTCGCCCTGGATCAGCCAGCCCGCGCACGCGTCGGCGAGGTCGCCGGGCACGTCGCGGCCCGTGAGGTCGCGCCAGGTGGACCGGTAGACGGCCTCCACCTCGGCGAGCGGGGCCGCCGTGACCGACATCGCGCACCAGCAGGTGGGGAAGCCGATGCGGAAGTACGCCAGCTCGACGAGGCCGTTGCCGAGCGCGGCCCGCTCGAAGTCCACGAAGCGGACGCCGTCCGGGGTGCGCAGGTCGTTGCCGGGGCAGGGGTCGCCGTGGAGCAGCGCGTGGTGCCCGGTGGGGTCGAGCCGTTCCAGGAGCCCGGCGAGTTCGTCCGGGACGGCGGCCGGTACGGGCACGTCGAGCGCCCGGGCGAGGGCGAGGAAGGACTCCGCGTCGGCGGCCGTGGGGCCCGACCAGGCCGGGAGCGCGCCCGCGTCGGCGGGCCCGGTCAGGGCGTGCAGCCGGGCGAGCGCGTCGGCGTACCCCGGCATCCAGTCGTCGGTCCGGCCGAGGTCGTCCACGTACTCGAGGAGCATGACCCGCGCGGCCGGGTCCGTGGCGAGCAGCGCGGGGGCCACGGAGCCGCGCCCCGCGAGCCGCAGCCCGGCGGCCTCCCGCGCGAACCGGGCGTCCGCGTCGGCGCCGGTGTCCCCGTCGTCGGTGATCTGCTTGACGATCACGGGCCGCCCGTCCCCCGCCCGCACCCGCCACACCCGCGACCGGGGGCTGCTGTCCAGGGGCTCGGCCTGCGCGGGGATGCCGCCCATGACGGTGAGCAGGGGGGCGGTCAGTGGAAGGGAATGAGGCATGGGGAGGAGCGTAGCCGCAGGCTTCACCGAAGCCCGCGCCCTTTTCGCAGGTAGAACAGCTCCGGATCGCCCTCGTCCAGACCGTGGAGGAGGCCGGCCGGGGTCCAGCCGGCGCGTTGGAGCAGGCGCTGCATCGGCTGGTTGGAGACGTTGGTCGAGGTGAACAGCTTCGGGGTGGTGCAGGTGGCCGCCGCGGCTTCCAGCAGCCGGTGCCCCACGCCCCGGCGCCGGGCCTCCGGGGCCACCATCAGGAGGGTGACGAAGCCCTGCTCGAAGAACGTGTACTCCAGCACGCAGTACCCGAGCGGCGGCCCGGACGCCGTGTCCCGTGCCACGTACGCCACGCCCTGACGGCACCACTTCTCGATGCTCGTACGCCGTCCGGCGTCGATCCCCGCCAGCGCGGCGGCCTCCGCCGGGACGGCCGGGCGCACGACGACAACATCGTTCTTCTCCGTGTCCATGTCCATGTCCATGGGGCCATGCTGGACTGTTCCGGGGAGCGACGGGCCGCGAGCGGCCGCGCGTGCGGGCGGGGGCCGTGGTCGCCGCGCAGACTGGGGGTTTCCAGGACCGGGACGAAGGCGGAGTCATGACGAACGAACCCGTGGCGGAGCTCCACCCCGACTACAGCAGTGCCGGTGCCACGGCGACCCCGTGGGCCGAGGTGGTGGCCGTCCTCGAACGGGCCGAGGTGTTCTGGCTCTCGACGGTCCGGCCCGACGGGCGGCCGCATGTGACGCCGCTGCCGGCGGTGTGGCTCGACGGGGCGCTGCACTTCTCGACGGGGCTGGAGGAGCAGAAGGGCCGTAACCTCACCCGGAACCCGAACTGCGCCCTGACGACGGGCAACAACGCGTACGGGCACGGGCTCGACGTCGTCGTCGAGGGGCCTGCGGTACGGGTCGCCGAGCACCCGACCCTGGAGCGGCTCGCGGAGCTGTGGATGGCGAAGATCGGGTGGCCGTACGACGCGGTCGAGGGCGGTTTCCGGCACCGGCCGGAGGGGCCCGCGCCGGAGACCTCCGGGGTGCCGGGCGCGGTCGTCCCGGTGTTCGCGGTCCGGCCGACGAAGGTCCTCGCGTTCGGCCGGGGCGAGGGGTTCAGCCAGACCCGCTTCCGGCCGTGACGGCCTGAGCCACCCGCGCAGGCTGCCGCGATTACGCCCCGCCGCCGCGGTCACCCCCGTACGCTGGACCCCGGCACTTGACCTTCCTGTTGCATTCCCTTTGCGCAGAGGAGAGTTGACTTGCGCAGGCACCGCCGCACCGGCAGAAGCTGAAGGGTCAGGCAATGGAGATCGCACAAACGCTCGCGCTCATCGCGGCCACCGTGACGACGGGGCTGATCAGCGGGCTGTTCTACGGCTTCGCCATCTCCGTGATGCCGGCGCTGCGCGGTACGGGGGACCGTACGTTCATCGATGTGATGCAGCGGGTCAACGTGGCCATCCTCAACGGGTGGTTCGTGCTCGGCTACATCGGGGCCCTCGTCTTCACGGGGCTCGCGGTCGGGCTCCAGTTCGGCGGCGGGGACCGGGACGCGGTGGTGCCGACCGTCGCGGCGCTCGTCTGCTACATCGCGTCGATGGGGGTCACCAGCCGCCTCAACATCCCGCTGAACAACGCGCTGGAGGCGGCGGGTCCGGTGGACGGGATCGCGCGGCCCGAGGCGGTGCGGGCGGCCTTCGAGGGGGCCTGGGCGCGGGGGAACGTGCTGCGGACGCTGCTGTGCATCGCCGCCACCGGGCTGCTGTGCTGGGCCCTCGTCCTGAACGGCGGCAGCTGAACGCGCGGGAGGGCCGGTACGGGGCTCGTGCCCGTACCGGCCCTCCCGGAGGGCGTCGGCTCAGCGGCCGACGGACAGCAGCGCCTCCGCGCGGCCGTGCAGCTTGGCGGCGTACGCCGCGCAGCCCAGGGCCGCCGTGTTGAGGAGCGTACGGAAGATGTTGACGGTCTCCCAGGTCCCCTTGAACTTGTCGACCAGGGAGAAGTCGTGGATCTTGGCCGGGTTGCCGAGGTCGGCGAGCTGGTTGTTGAGCGGGATCTCGACGCCCATCGTGAGCATCAGGACGACGAGGTAGAGGACGGCGGCGAGACCGGCCCACAGGGCGATCGTCTTCCGTCCCCGGCGGAACTCCAGGAACGCGGCGAGGCCCGCGGCGACGATGGCCCCCATGAAGATGAGCGCGAACAGGCCGTTGCCGTCGATCTCCGCGTTGAACTGCTGCATCGAGGTGACGTAGGTGCGGTCGTCGGTGTTGGCGAGGCCGGGCATCACCGAGACGTCGTAGGCGAAGAACAGGCCGGCCATGAGCCCGAGCGTGATCACCGAGATCATGTGCAGCCAGCCGGCGGCCTTGTTCGGGCGGTCCTCCCGCGGCGGCACGGGCGCGGCGGGCCGGCCCCACGGCTGCTGGTACGGCGCCTGCGCGCCGGCGGGGCCCTGCTGCTGCGGGTACGGGTTGGGTGTCATCGGTACGTCCTCGCTCTTGTCCGGTTCGTAAGTGGGGTGCCGAGGCGCGCTGTTGACGAGGATAGAGGTGCTTTTACTCCCGCCGCGGGCGCGGAGGCCGCCCTGGACAGGATCACGAGCGTTCCTCCAGCGAACGTCGAGCGAGACTCGAACGGGCGTGCCCGGGTGCGATGGATCAGCGGATGCGCATCCGCGCCATCATGCCCATCGCGGAGTGGTCGAGCAGGTGGCAGTGGTAGACGTAGGTGCCCCGGTACGAGTCGAAGGTGGCCTGGAGTTTGACGGTCTCGCCGGGCAGCAGGCACACGGTGTCCTTGAGGCCCGCCTCGGCGCCGGTCGGCGACTTCCCGTTGCGCTCCAGGACGCGGAACTGCACCAGGTGCATGTGGAAGTTGTGCGGCACGTCGGTGTTGGTGTTGGTGACGGTCCAGACCTCGCTGGCGCCGTACGGGATGTCGGTGTCGATGCGCGCGGGATCGTAGACGCGGCCGTTGATGGTGCCCTGCGGTTCACCGCCGACGACGGCGACGTTCAGGTCGAAGGAGCGCCGCCCGGTCACCGGCGGCAGCGGCGGCAGTGTACGCAGTACGGACGGCACCCGGCTCGGGTCGGGCGCCTTGCGCACCACGTCGAAGCGCATGACCTTGCCCGTCCGGTCCGGGTCGCCGGGGCCGAGGGTGTTCTCCAGGACGAGCCGCGTGCCGACCGGGTAGCGGGAGAAGTCGATGACGACGTCCGCGCGCTCGGCCGGTGACAGGAGCAGCGCGTCGGTGGTGAAGGGGCGCGGCAGCAGGCCGCCGTCGGAGCCGATCTGGGTGAAGGGCGAGCCGTCGGCCAGGCGCAGCGCGAAGAACCGCAGGTTGGAGGAGTTCAGCAACCGGAAGCGGTACTTGCGGGCGGCGACCTGGAGGTACGGGTACGGCTTGCCGTTCGCGAGGATCGTGGAGCGGCCCGCCGCGTCGTCCAGGATGTACAGCAGCTGCCCGTCGTCGTCGAAGTGGGCGTCGCGCAGCGCCACGGTGACGTCGTAGCGCCCGGCCGGCAGCGGCAGCGCCTCCTCCACGTCGTCGGTGAGCAGATAGCTGCCCGACAGGCCCCGGTAGCAGTTCTCGGACTCCGAGTGGTGGGCGTGGTCGTGGTACCAGAGCGAGGCGTGCGGCTGCTGGTTCGGGTACGTGTAGGTGCGGCTCGTCCCGGAGGCGAAGGTGTTCATCGGGTCGCCGTCGCTGGTGACGGGCACCGAGGCGCCGTGGAGGTGCACCGAGGTGTCCACGCCCAGCTGGTTGTGCTGGCGCATCACCACGGGGCGCCCGGAGCGGGCCCGGACGATGCCGCCGGGGAAGTGCCCGTCGTAGGTGAGGACGTCGGTGCTCAGGCCCGGCAGGATCTCGGCGCCGGTCCGGCGCATGGTGATGTCGTAGACGTCGGCGCCGCCGCGCGTCGCGCCGGGGGTCAGCACCGGCAGCAGGGGCAGCGGCACCTGGAACGGCTGGACGGCGGGGCCCACGGGCACGGCCGCCCCGCCGGTCGCGGCGGCGTCCTCGCGCGGGGCGGCGCCCGCCGTCATCAGCGGGGTGAAGGCCGCGCCGGTGAACAGCCCGGCGCCGGTGACGCTCAGGGCGGTCATCAGAGTGCGTCTGGTCACCATCACGGAACTCCTGCTGCTGGATTCGGCGGACGCGCCGAATCAAGCAAGGACGGCTCGCACGCATCTCGGACGCTGCTAGGGCGGGCGCCCGGAAGGCCGATACATGGCGAATGACCCGTTTTCGCGCTTGAGAACGGGTCCAGGCCGCAGCCAGATCCGCCAGGGAACCGGTTGCGGTCGGCTTGCGCTCCGCTCCGTATACCTGAGCCGTCCGCTGCCCCCCACCGAAAGGCCGAGCGTGGATCTTCGTTACTGGCTGCCGCGTGCCGTAGACGTGGCCGAACACTGGGGAGAGCGCTTCGGCCCGTACCGGGAGCATCCCTCGCACCTGGTCGGGGACGAGGAGTTCGCATCCGCGTTCGCCGCGTTCTCCAAGCGGCTGGACGACAACTATCCGTTCTTCCATCCGCGCTACGCGGGGCAGATGGTCAAGCCGCCCCATCCGGCGGCGGTCGTCGGGTACGTCACGGCGATGCTGTTCAACCCGAACAACCACGCCGCCGAGGGCGGCCCGGCCACCACCGAGATGGAACGCGAGTGCGTGGACCTGCTCGCCGGCATGTTCGGCTTCCGGGGTTCGCACCTGGGCCATCTGACGACGAGCGGGACCATGGCGAACCTGGAGGCGCTGTACGTGGCGCGCCAGACGCATCCCGGACGCGGCATCGCGTACAGCGCCGAGTGCCACTACACGCACGCCCGCATGTGCGGGGTGCTCGGCATCGAGGGCCACCGGGTGCCCGCCGACGGCCTGGGCCGCATCGATCTGGACGCCCTGGAGAAGCTGCTCGCGGCCGGCCGGGTCGGCACGGTGGTGGTGACCACGGGGACGACGGGGCTGGGGGCGGTCGACCCGGTGCACGAGGTGGTGCCGCTGGCCCGGCGGTACGGCGTACGGGTCCATGTGGACGCCGCCTACGGCGGGTTCTACGCGCTCCTCGGGCGCTCGGACCGGCCCGAGGGCATCGACGTACGCCCGTGGCGGGCCATCGCGGACTGCGACTCGGTCGTCGTGGACCCGCACAAGCACGGCCTCCAGCCCTACGGGTGCGGGGCGGTGCTGTTCAACGACGACGCCGCCCGCAACCACCTGGCGCACGACTCGCCGTACACCTACTTCACCGAGGCCGCACTGCACCTGGGCGAGATCAGCCTGGAGTGCTCGCGGGCCGGGGCGGCGGCCGCCGCGCTCTGGCTGACGCTGCAACTGCTGCCGCTGACCCGGGACGGCTTCGGCGAGGTCCTGGCCGGCAGCCGCCGCGCGGCCGTCGGATGGGCGGAGCGCATCGAGGCGTCCGAGGAGCTGGAGACGTACCAGGCACCGCAGCTGGACATCGTCAGCTACTTCCCCGCGACCCGGCCGCTGACGCTGTCCGCCGTCGACGCCGCGTCCGGCCGGCTGCTCACGGACGGCATGCACGCGGAGCGGGACCCCGTGTTCCTGAGCGTGCTGCGGACCGACGCGGCGGACTTCGCCCGGCGCCGGCCCGACGTGGCGGCCGACGCCGACACGGCCCGGGTGATGCGCAGCGTCCTGATCAAACCCGAAGCCGAACTGCACCTCGACCAGCTGCACACCCGGGTGGAGCAGCTGGCGGCGACCGGGCGCGTCCGACCGCCGCGCCCGGCACACCCCTCATCGAACGGGAGGAGAACTTCGTGACCCACCTGTCCACGTTCCCGCCGCCCTCGCCGACCGCACCCCGGCCGGTTCTGCGGCGCGCCCGACGGGCCGAAGCCGGCGCCCTCGCGGCGCTGCTGGCGGACGCGTTCCACGACGACCCGCTCACCCGCTGGATCACCCCGGACCCGGAACGCAGGGCGCGGGTGCTGCCCGGTCTGTTCGGGGTGTTCCTCGACATGTCGTTCGCGTACGACGCGGTGACCTGCACCCCGGACCTGGACGCCGTGCTGCTGTGGACGCCGCCGGACGCCCAGGCCGAGCTGGAGGCGCGGGGCGAGGAGTTCGCCGGGCGCTTCGAGGACGTCCTCGGTGTCCGCGAGGCCGCCTCGCTGGCGCTGATCGCCGAGCTCCAGGCGTCCCGGCACCCGGTCGCTCCGCACTACTACGCGTCGTTCGGCGCGGTGCGCGGCGGTGCGCGCGGCCGGGGGCTGCTCGGCGCGCTCGTCGCCGAGGTGCTGCGGGAGGCCGACGCGGCGGGCTGCGGGGCGTACGCGGAGGCCAGCTCGCCCGGCGGCGAGGCGTCGGCGCGCGGCCAGGGCTTCGTCCGGCTGGGCGAGGACATCGTGCTGCCGGACGGCGGGCCACGCCTCCGGCCGATGTGGCGGGAGCCGCGATGAGGGGCGACAGCCGGCTCCAGATCTACACGCCGGGTCAGGTGGACCGGGGCCTCGTCCCGGCCGGACAGCTCGGGCCGCTGCGCGAGGTGCTGGAGTGGAGCCGGACCTTCCTGGTGTCGAGCCATCCCGAGCTGGGCCGAAGCGGTCCCGTCTGCCCGTACACCCAGCCGTCGCTGCGCGCCGGCCGGTTCCTGCTCGCCGTGCCGGCGCAGAGCACCCCGGCCGCGCTGCCGGGTGCCGTGGAGGCGCTGCGTACCTGGTACGAACGGCTGGCGGCGGAGCTGGCGGAGGACGAGCGGGAACTCCTCACCGTACTGATGGTGCTTCCGGAGCTCGACCACGCGGACCCGGCGGACCTGGACCTGTTGCAGGCGGACGCGAAGGACGACTTCGTGGCCCAGGGGCTGATGATCGGCCAGTTCCATCCGCTGTGCGCCGAACCGGGGCTGTGGAACGAGGACTTCGCGCCGCTGCGCTCACCCGTGCCGCTGCTCGCGGTGCGCCGGCTGCTGGTGTTCGACCTGCCGTTCCTGGTCGGCGCCGACCGGCACATCGACCACTATCTGCGCCGGTTCGCCCCGGACATCCCGGCGCGGGTGCGCGACCAGCTGGTCAACCGCGTCGTGTCCTGAGGACGTGACACGCGAAGGGGGCTCCGTGGCCGCGGAGCCCCCTTCGCGCGGTGCGGACACTCACGACGGATGGAGGGCCGACCGCACGGTCTGCCGACTGCTCTCCAGCGTACGCAGCCACTCGCCGGGGTCGCCGCTGCGCAGCAGGGCGGTGCCGACGAGGAGGCCCTTGTAGCCGGCGTCCAGCAGCCGGGCCGCCGTCTGCGGGCTGTCGATGGCGCTGGCGCTCACCGGGCAGGGGGTGCCGCTCGCGATCAGGGCGGGCAGCAGCTCGAAGCTGCGGTCCAGGTCGCCCCGGTCGCGTTCCCGGGTCTTGATGTCCTTGTTGTTGACGGCGATGACGCACTCGTCGGCGTGCGGCACGGACGCGATCTCGGCCTCGGTGGTGGCCTCGACGAACGGGGTCAGGCCCGCACTGAGCGCCGCGATGGTGAGCCCGCGCAGCGCGGAGGCGGAGAGCAGTCCCGCGGTGAGCAGGACGGCCGACGCGCCCAGCTCCCGGGCGGTCTCCAGCTGGTCCTTGCGGGTGATGAAGTCCTTCTGGAGCAGCGGGAGTTCGGTCAGCCGGGCGACATCGCGGAGCAGTTCGCGGGTGCCGCCGAACCAGCGTCCCGTGACGACCGAGATGCAGGGTGCCCCGGCTTTCTCGTACGCGGTGACGATCTCTGCGGGGGTGTGTCCCGAGATGAGGTCGAAGCCGAACGCGTCGCGCCGCTTGACCTCCATCACCAGGGGCTGCGGGGCCGACAGCAGGGACTCGATGAAGGGAAGGCTCATGGCTGCTCCGTAGGCCGTGTGGTCGGGGTGTCCGTGGCGGAAGGAGTGCGGGGGGTGGGGTGGCCCGGCCCGGCGTCCCAGGCGTGGGCCAGTGCGGCCACCTCGGGTGCGCCGAAGCGGCCGTCGCCGCCGCGGGCCGCGGTGTCGACGTCGATGCCGCGCAGCCGGGGGTGGCGCAGGACCCGTTCGTACGCGGACCGGTTGGTCCGGTCGAGTCCGCCGGCGAGCCAGAACGGCAGGGTGAACCGTTCGGCCAGGCGGAGGACGGTCTCCTCGTCCAGACGCTGCCCCGTGGAGCCGACGCGGCCGTCGGCGGTGGTGGCGTCGATGAGGAAGAGGTCGGTGCCGGCCCGCTCGTACGCCCCGATCAGGGGGCGTTCCGGGCAGGTGCCGTCCGCGACGTGCAGCACCTTGACGATGACGGCGTCGGGCAGTGCCGTGCGCAGGGCGCGGACGGTGGCGGGCGGCTGGTAGGCGTGGAGCTGGACGGTGCGGATGCCGGTGCGGCGCAGGACGCCGGCCACCGCGTCCGGGTCACCGAGGAAGGTGACCAGGACGGGGTGCAGGGTGGCGGTGGCACGGACGGCCGCCGCGAGGGCGGCCACCTCGTGCTCGGGCAGGTCCGCGGGGCCGCCGGGGACGCCGTGCCAGAGGCCGACGAGTCCGGCGCCGGCGCCGGCCAGCACCTCGATGTCGCGGGTGCTGGTGGCGCCGCAGACCTTGAGGGTGCGCGGTGGGGACAGGGTGGTCATCGGCCCAGGCCCAGCTTGGACGCGATGCGGTTGTACTGGATCTCGTTGCTGCCCGAGTAGATCGTGCCGCCCACGGCGTTGCGGACGTCGATCTCCAGTCCGTACTCGCTCATGTAGCCGTGGCCGCCGAAGACCTGGACGGCGGTGAGCGAGCCGGCGAGGTTGGCTTCGCTGGTGATCAGCTTGGCGATGGCCAGGTCCTCGGTGACGTCCTCGCCCTCCTCAAGGCGTTCGGCGGTGTCGTAGAGCCACTTCCTGGCCGACTCCAGGCCGATCTTGGCGTCCACGATCTTGTTGGCGATGGACTGGTAGGAGCCGATCGTCTTACCGAACGAGCGGCGGGTGCGGGCGTACTCGACGCAGCGGTCGAACCGGTGCTGCATCTCCCCCACGTTCACGATGAACGAGAGGAGGATCTCCCGCTTCATCACGTAGTCGAGGACGATGAAGCCGCCGCCCACTCGGCCGAGGACCCGGTCGCGCGGGATGCGGCAGTCGTCGAAGTACAGCTCGCTGAGCGGGGAGGTGCGCAGGCCCATCTTCTTGACGGGCCTGCCGACGGTCAGGCCCGGGGTGTTCCGGTCCACGAGGAACGCGGTCACGCCGAGGGCGCCGCCGTCGGGGTGGGTGCGGGCGTACACGACGAACACGTCGGCGACGGGGCCGTTGCTGACGAAGCACTTGCTTCCGTTCAGCACGAAGTCGTCGCCGTCGCGTTCCGCGCGCGTGGCCATGGCCATCGCGTCGCTCCCGGACTCCGACTCGGTGATCGCGTGGGCGCCGATCGCCTCGCCGGAGCTGATCCGGGGAAGGTACTCCGCCTGCTGCGCGGGCGTGCCGAAGCGCATGAGGGGGACGCCCGTGCTGGCGAGCGTGGTGGTGACGCAGAAGTTCAGACCCGCGTCACGGCAGTGCTCGCCGAGCCCTTCCAGGACGTACATGGTGGTGAGGAGGGACTGGCCCAGGCCGCCGTGCTCCTCGGCGAAGGGCAGGGCGAGGATGCCGGCCCGGCGCACCAGTTTCCACTTCTCCCAGGAGAACTCCGCTCGTTCGTCCTGGGCGATGTGGTCGGCGCTGAGTGCCTCGCCCCACCGGGCCAGGCCGGCCCGGAGGTCGGCCTGGTCGGTGTTCCAGCGGATCACTGGGACCCCTTTCAGAGGTGCGGGTGCCGTGCGGATCAGTAGGCGGAGGAGGTGTGCGCGTCGAGGCTGTGCACCTCGTCGCCCTGGAGCGCCGGGGTGAAGACGCAGACGAGTCTCAGGTCCTCGTGCGGGGAGGCGACGAGGTAGTGCGCGTCGTGCTGGTCGAGGGAGTACAGCCGGCCCGGCGTGATGGGGTGCACGGTGCCGTCGAGCTCGACCACCTCGCCGGAGCCCTCGATGCAGTAGCAGGACTCCAGGTGGTTGCGGTACTCCAGGCGGGACTTGGTGCCGGCTCGCACCGTGGTGTCGGTGATCGAGTAGCCGACGCCGTCGGACTCGGTGAGGAAACGACGGCTGAGCCCGTTGCCCCAGTCGACGCTCTTGACGGTCTCCAGGTCACGGATGATCATGGTCAACTCCTTGTTCGGATAGGGGTATTGGCCGTACTTGTCTCGTCCGGTCCGGGCTGGAGCGACCGGACGAAGTCGCGCAGTGCCGTGGTGACGGAACCCTCCTCGTCGAGGGCCTGCTCCACGCGCGCCACGCCCGCGGAACCGACGATCGCTGCGTCGGCCCCGCTCGCGGCGACCGCCGCGACGTGGCTGCGCGTACTGACCCCGAAGCCGACGGCGATCGGGGAGTTCGTGTGGGCCCGCAGCCCGGCGACGACCGGGGCGAGCGCGGCGTGCCCGGCGGGCGGCGCGGTGCCGCTGCGGCCGTAGTGCGCCACCAGATAGACGTACGCGGAGGACTCGCGGGCGGCCCGGGCCCGGGTCTCCTCCGGGCTGGTCGGGTAGCAGGTGGTGACGACGGCGGTGCCGGCCGCCTCGGTGGCCTCGCGGTAGGCGTCCCGCAGCCGGGGCGGCAGGCCGTGCACCAGGAGGCCGTCGGCGCCGGACGCGGTGATGTCCTTGACGGCAGCGCCCAGGTCCCGGTGCTTGAGGGAGTGGCTCCAGTCGGCGAGCAGCGCGATCCGCAGCCGCCGCAGCCCCGGCCGGACGCGGGCGACGAAGCCGAGGACGTCGTCCAGGCCGGTGCCCCGGTCCAGGGCGCGCCGGGCGGAGCGGCGTACGACCGGCCCGTCGGTGAAGGAGTCCGGGAAGGGCACCGCCAGTTCGAGGCAGTCGACGCCCTCCTCGTCGAGCATGTGGACGACGTCGGCCAGCTCGTCCAGCGGCGGGTCGCCCGCGTTGAGGAACAGCGTGAGCCCGGGTCGGCCGGGTCCGCTCCCGGTGAAGAAGTCAGCCATGGCGGACCGCCCCCGCCGTCGCCGCGGTCCGCCGGGAGCGCAGCCGCTCGACCAGGGCCGCGGCGGCCCCGCTGGTGACGGCGTCGTCCGTGGCGTCGAGCGCGTCGCGCCAGGTGGTGTGGTGGCCGGCCGCGAGGGCGAGGGCGGCGGCGTTGAGGCGGACGGTGTGGGTGGCCGCCGGATGGGCGCGCCCGGCGAGCACGGCCAGGAAGTGGTCGACGGCCGCGTCCTTGGGCGCGGGGGCCAGCGCCTCGAAGCCGCCGTCCGCCGGGATCAGCGCGCCGGGCTCCAGGACCTGGTCCTCGCCCCGCGCGATGTGCACGGTGTTGCGGGCGAAGCCGAGGAGTTCGTCGGCGCCCCGGTCGTTGCTGGTCAGCCACACCGTACGGCCGGTGACCGTGGCGGCGAGGCGGCGCAGGTCGTCCAGGGGCATGGTGTGCGAGACCCCGGTGACCTGGGCGGTGACCGGCAGGTCGGCGAGGAGGGGGCCGAGCGCGTTGAGGAAGCGCCCGAACGGCTTCATGCTCACCGGTGCGATCAGGCGGGCGAGCCGGGCGAGTTCGACCGGGTAGACGAACGGCCCGGTGAAGGCGATCCCGTCCCGCTCCAGGTGCTCCTCGGTCTGCTCGTACGAGGAGGTGAGGCGTACCCCGAGGCGTTCGAGGAGGTCCACGGAGCCGAGGCTTGAGGTGTAGGCCCGGGAGCCGGACTTGACGACGCGCACACCGGCGGCGGCCGCGACGAAGGCCGCCGCGGTGGAGACATTGAAGGTGGCGGGCCCGCCTCCGGTGCCCACGACGTTGACCGTCGCGGGCCAGGCGGGCCCGGGGCGCGCGGGGCGCCGTTCCAGGAGGGTGCCGTGCAGGGCGGCCAGCGTCGGGGGGTCGGGGAGCCGGGTGGTCAGCGAGGCCAGCAGGGCGACGGCCTGCTCCCGGGGGAGCGTGCCGTCGCCGAGCCGGTCCCACAGAGACCGCCAGGTCTCGTGCTCGGCCACCGTGCGCCGCGCCAGCAGGCCGGTGAGCGCGTCGTGCATGGCTAGCCGTTCACCTCCTGGCGGGCGCCGGCGACGAAGGTGTCGATGGCGGTGACGCTGCGGAAGTTGTTGGGGTCGAGGTCCGTGTCGTCCACGGCGAGGCCGAAGCGGTCCTCCACCCAGGCGATCAGCTTGAGCAGGCCGAGCGAGTCGATGGCTCCGCTCGACAGGAGGTCCTGGTCGTCGGCGAGTTCGTCCTGCGTGAGGTCCGGCAGGAACTCCTCGATCAGGAACTGCTTGATGGTGGCCGTGTTGCTCATGACGTCCTTCCTTCTACGGTGGTCAGCCGGCGGGAGTGGTCCGGTGCCGGGGACGGTCCGCGCAGCCGGTCGAGCGCGGTGCGGTCGACCTTTCCGGTGGCGGTCTTGGGCAGCGGTTCATCGGTGATCCGCAGAACACCGGGAACGGCGGCCCGTGGCAGGGCGCGGGCGCAGTGTTCCTTCAGGAGCAGGCTGTTGAGCCCGCTGCCGGGTGCGCGCCGCACCCCGGCGACGAGCCGTTTGCCGGTGAGCGGGTCGGGCTGCGCGGCGACCCCGGCCTCCAGGACGGCGGGGTGGCTGAGCAGCACCTGCTCGATCTCGGCGGTGTTGACGGCGACGCCGCGCACCTTGACCTGGAAGTCGCTGCGTCCGGTCAGATACAGCAGCCCGTCGGCGTCGCGCCGTACGAGGTCGCCGGTGCGGAACCAGGTGCCGTCGTCGTGGCCGAGCGGGTGGCCGGTGAACCGGTCCCGGCTGCGGGCCGGGTCGAGGTAGCCGGCGGTCTGGAAGGGCGTCCTGACGTGCAGCTCGCCGGCGCCGGGCCCGGTGACCTCCTGGCCGTCGGCGTCCAGGACGAGGACGGAGACCCCGGGGAGCGGGGTGCCGATGGGCAGCGGGCCGAAGACGGTGGCCGTGGTGTCGACGTCGTACGTGAAGCTGTCGTTGGTCTCCGTGCAGCCGTAGATGTTGGTGAGGCGGGCGGCGGGCAGGACGTCGCGCAGCTCGGCCAGGGTGCGTTCGGGCAGGACGTCGCCGGTGAAGGCGGCCCGGCGCACCGACGGCAGCAGCACACCGGCCCGGCGGGCGGCGTCCAGCACGAGCCGGTAGAACATCGGCACGGCCTGGACGATCTCGACGTCGTGCCGGAGCAGCAGGTCGAGCAGATGGCGTCCGTCGACGGCCTTGTCCGGGTCCACGAGGACGACCCGGCCGCCGTGCGCGAGGGTCGTCCACACGTCGAGGAAGCACAGGTCGAAGTTGAGCGGCGCGTAGTTGAGGACGGTGGTGCCCGGCGCGACGGCGAAGGCCGGCCCGGCCCAGGCCACGAACCGGTCCACGGCCCCCTCGTCCAGCGGGACGGTCTTGGGCAGCCCGGTGGAGCCGGACGTGGTGAGCATGAAGGCGGTACGGGGAGGCACCGGGTACGCCGCCGACCGGGCCGGGACCGGCACACTCCTCGGTTCACCGCCCGGGGCCAGTACGTGCCGGCAGCCGGCCTGCGCGAACAGCTGGGTCAGCAGTTGCTCGCCGAGGTGCGGGGAGGGCAGCAGGAACGGGCGGTGGGCGAGCAGGCAGCCGAGGACGAGCGCGAGGGCGTCGGGCGACTTCTCGGCGAGGATGCCGACGGGTTCGCCGGCCGGCAGCCCGAGCAGGGCCAGGCGCTCGCGTTCGCGGCCGGCGCTCTCGTACAGCTCGCGGTAGCTGGTCTCCTCGCCGTGCCAGACGAGGGCGGGCGCGTCGGGGCGCTCGCGGACCTGGGTGAGGAAGCCGGGGAGCAGTCCGGCGGCGCCGCCCCGGCCGGTCATGGCCGCCGTCCCGCCAGCCGGGCCCAGCCGCTCTTCACGGCGATGCCCGACGGGGTGCGGCAGGTGAAGCGGACCAGGGTGCGGTCGGCGTCCGGGGCCAGTTCGATCCGGAGCGGCACGTCCGGGACCACCGGGGCGGAGAACCGCCCGCTGACGGCGAGGACGCGGGTGGCGTCGCCGTCCGCGTACCGGTCGGCGATCTCCTCGACGGCGAGGGCGAGCACGCTCATCCCGTGCGCGATGACGCTGGGGAAGCCGGCGTCCTTGGCGGCCCGGTCGTCCAGGTGGATCGGGTTGAGGTCGCCGGAGGCGTGCGCGTAGCCGCGGATCCAGGCGGGGGTGAGCCGGTGCTCGGCGACGGCCGGCTCACCGGCTCCGCCGGAGGGTGCGGGCGCGGCCGGTGACGGGATCCCGCCGAAGGGCTCGATGGCGGCGGCGCCCATCAGCAGGGCGCTGGTGAGGAGTTCGGCGCGCGGGGTGCCGTCGGCTGCGGTGAGGCGGGCCCGGACGGCGACGCGGGTGCCCCTCGGTTCGCGGCGGGCGCCGACCACGTCGAGGGCGACGGTGATCTGCTCGCCGGGCAGCAGCGGCTGCTCGATCAGGATGTCCTGGCCGAGGTGGACGACGGAGACGGGCTCGGGCTCGGCCGCCGCCAGGTCGCGTACGGTCGCGTCGGCGAGGGTGTGCGCGAGGACGAAGGCGTGCACCGGGGAGGCGCCGGGTGCCTCGGCCGCGGGCAGGTCCGCGCGGACGGCGGCCCGGAAGGCGGCCACCTCGTCGGCGGTGAGGGTGCGGATCGCGGTGCGGGGCCGGGCGGTGGTGGTCGTCATACCGGCGCCACCACCATGCTCGCGTTGTGGCCGCCGAAGCCGAAGGAGTTCGACAGCGCGGGCCCCAGGGCGACGGGCCGTGGACTGGTGTGCACCACGTCGATCTCCATTCCTGGCTCCAGGTGTTCGTGGTTGGCGGTGGGCGGCACCTCTCGGGCGCGCATGGCCTGGACGGCGGCGATGATCTCGACGGCGCCGGCCGCTCCGATGAGGTGGCCGATGACGCCCTTGGAGGCGGTGACCGGCGGCCCGTCGGAGCCGAAGACCTTGGCGAGGGCCGTGGCCTCGGCGCGGTCGTTGTGCGGGGTCGAGGTGCCGTGCGCGTTGATGTGCGTGATCTCGTCGGGGGCGAGCCCGGCGGCGGTGAGCGCGCCGGTCATCGCGGAGACCGCGCCTGCCCCGTCGGCCAGCGGCATCGACAGGTGGTAGGCGTCCGAGGTGGCCGCGTACCCGGCGATCCGGGCGTAGGTGCGGGCGCCCCGGGCCAGCGCGTCGTCCAGGCGTTCCAGGACGACGAAGCCGGCCCCCTCCCCCATGACGAACCCGTCGCGGTCCCGGTCGAACGGGCGGGAGGCGCGCGCCGGGTCCTCGTTGCGCCCGGAGACCGCGTTCAGGTTGCCGAAGGCGGCGAGGGTGACCGGGGTCAGGGTGGACTCGCAGCCGCCCGCGATCGCCACGTCGGCCCGGCCCGACTCCAGGAGCGCGGTGGCGTGCCCGATGGCGTCGACGCCGCTGGCGCAGGTGGTCGCGATGGTGGTCGCGGGACCGGTCCAGCCCAGGCGCATGGCGATCTGGGCGGCCGCCGCGTTCGGCATGGTGAGCAGCGGCATCAGCGGGTTGACCCGGTGCGGGCCCACCTCGCTGTAGTGCGCGGACTCGCGGTCACTGGTGGCGCGGCCGCCCACCGCGTTGCCGACGACGATCGCGGTGCGCCCGGGCTCGGGCACCGGGGCGCCTGCGTCGCGGTGCGCGGCGAGCGCGGCCGTGGTGCCGTACAGCGCGAAGGGGTCCATGCGCCGGGCGTCCTTGGCGGACACGAGGGCGTCGGGGCCCTGGGTGTCGAGTCCGCTGACCCGGCAGCCGATCCGGACCCGGTGGCGGGAGAGGTCCAGGTGGTCGAGCGGGGCTGCGGTGGAACGGCCGGCGCGGAGCGCGGCCCACAGGGCCTCGGGGGTGCACCCCGCCGGGGTGACCACACCGATCCCGGTGATCACCACCGGGGTGCGGTGGGAGGCTGCGGCTGTCATCTTCGGTCTCGTCTCCGTCCGGTGTCCCGGGGCGTGGACCGGCCGGTCAGGCCGGGATGATGCCGCACTCGCGGGCGGACTTGATGAAGGCGTCGGCGGCGAAGTCGATGTCCTCGGGCGTGTGCCGCGCGGTCACCGCGATCCGCAGCCTGGCCAGGTCGTTGGGGACGGCCGGGGTGACCACGGGGATGCCGATGACGCCGTTGCGGCGGCAGGTGGTGGCCAGGTCGTACGCCTTCTCGTCGGAGCCGGCGATCAGCGGCAGCACCGCGGTCACGCTGTCCTGCGTACGCAGTCCCTGGGCGTTGACCAGGGCGCGCAGGCGGGCGGACTCGCGCTGGATGTGGGTGACCCGCTCCGGTTCGCGTTGCAGGATGCGCAGGCTCTCCAGGGCGGCCGCGGCCTGGGCCGGGGCGAGGGCGGCGGAGAAGAGGAACGGCCGGGCGGCGTAGCGCAGGTGGCCGATCAGCTCGGCGGGTCCGGTGACCCAGCCGCCCATGGACGGGATGCCCTTGGACAGGGTGCCGAGCTTGATGTCGGCCTTCACCCGGTGGTCGAAGTGCTCCTCGATGCCGCGCCCGGTGGCGCCGATGACGCCGAGCGCGTGGGCCTCGTCCACCATGAGCAGCGCGTTGTGCTCGTCGCACACCTTGCGCAGCTCGGGCAGCGGGGCGATGTCGCCGTCCATGGAGTAGACGCTGTCGACGATGACGAGCCGCACCCCGTCGGGCGAGGCGGCGGCCAGGCGGCGGTCGAGGTGGTCGACGTCGTTGTGCCGGAAGCGGGTGACGGTGGCGCCGGAGAGCCGGCAGCCGTCCACGATGGAGGCGTGGTCGTACTTGTCGATGAAGACGGTGTCGCCGGCGCCGACGAGACCGCCCACGGTGCCCACGTTGGCCGCGTAGCCCGAGCTGAAGACCATGGACGCCTCGCGGTCCGCGAAGCTCGCGACCTCGGCCTCCAGCTCCTCGTGCAGCGGGATCGTCCCGGCCAGGGCGCGCACGCCGTGGTTGCCGCTGCCGTAGAGGTCGAGCGCGGCCTTGGCGGCGGCGACGACGCGTTCGTCGCCGCCCAGACCCAGATAGCTGTAGCCGGACATCATCAGCAGCCGTTGTCCGTCGAGATCGGCGTAGGCGCTGTCCCGCTCGACCGTGTAGGAGACGAAACTGTTGCGGCGCTCCGGCTCGGACTCCAGTGCCGCCACACGCCTGTTCGTGACGGCCAGCTTCGGCGCCAGCCGTTCCCAACCTCCGGTTGCGTTCACAGTGGGTCTCCTCAGGCTGATTCAGTCGGCCGGCGAACGGCCTATTCATGAAAGGTTTTCTACGCCGCGCTCCGCAACGCGGCCGCAACAAGGGAGCCGGAGCCCTTCTCGAATAACGCTCGAAGCCGCTCGGGATTCGCTAGAAATCCCCTGGTGAATGCATGGAGAAGGGAAGGGACATGGGCCCGCGATTCAGCGGAACTTGGGCTTCCACTCATTCCCCCGGTATGTTCCCGGGCTCAATTGACACGGCCTGAACGCCCCTGCGAGGGTCACGTCGACATCACGGGGAATGGCGAGAACTGAACGGCGCAACGCGAAAGCAAGGGCGCCGTGTTCCCCGCTCGGTTCCTGATCCGCCGCAGGGGGAGTGTCGACGTGTTGATCCGGCTCGTAGGACTTGTCAGCATCGAGCACGAGGCGGAACCGCCCCGGCACCTGTCGAGCGCGCAGGCTCAGATCGCCTTCGCCCGACTCGTCCTGGAGCGCTCCGCAGGCACCAGCCGCGACCAGCTCGCGGACACGCTGTGGCCGCAGGGGCTGCCCGACACCTGGGCGTCCGCGCTGCGCAGTGTCGTCAGCCGGGTGCGGTCCTTCGTCACCAGCGCACACCAGAAGCCGGGCGAGACGCCGCTGGTCGCCCAGAGCGGGCGTTACCTGCTGCATCTGCCGGGCGAGGCGCTGACCGATGTGGAGATGGCCGAGGCGTCGGTCTCCGAGGCCCGGCAGGCGTGCCGGGAGGGCGCGCACGCGGTGGCCCTGCAACTGGCCTCCGGCGCGGTCGCCAATCTGCGCGGCGCCTTCCTGCCCGCCCACGAGGGCGAGTGGGTGAACACCACCCGCGAGCGCATCGAGGCGGTACGGCTGAGCGCCCTGGAGCTGTCCAGCGCCTCGGCCGCCGCCCTCGGCAACAGCCACCACGCCCTGCGGTACGCCGACGAGGCGGTGCGCAGGGCGCCGTTCCGGGAGAGCGCGCACCGCTGCCGGATGACGGCGCACGCCGCCGCCGGCAACCGGGCGGACGCGCTGCGCGTCTACCAGCAGCTGCGCGAGCTCCTGTCGGACGAGCTCGGCATCGAGCCCGCCCCGTCCACCCAGACGCTCTATCTGGGCCTGCTCCGCGAGCCCGACCCGGCCCGCGAGGCGCCCCGTCCGATGGCCCCGTACGGCGGCCCGGCCGGCATCGACCCGCTCCTGATGAGCGCGTACGAGCCCCTGCTCCCGCCGGCCGCGTAGGCCCTGGCCCGGGCAGGGAAACGTCCGCGGAATGCTCCTGCGAAATCCGGTTCGCAGGAGCATTCCGCGGACGTTTCATGCGGAATTCGTTTCCCCGGGCGGGCTTTCCGGGGAAAGCCCGCCCGGGGCGGATATCAGGTGATGGTGACGCCGCTGTCGATGCTGATGACCTGGCCGGTCATACAGTCCTGGTCGAGGAAGAGGGCGGAACTGCGCGCGACTTCTTCCACGGTCACGAAGCGGGGCACCGGTGCCTTCTTCTCCATCGACTCCACCACATGGTCGGGGAGGGTCTGCGTCATTCCCGTGATCATGAATCCGGGCGAGAGCGCGTTGACCGTGACGCCCCGCCGCCCGCACTCGGCGGCCAGGGTCCGGGTGAAGCCGATCAGGCCGGCCTTGGACGCGGAGTACGCCGTCTGCCCGGCCGTGGCGATCAGACCCGACGGCGAGACCACGTTGATCACCCGGCCCCACCGCTTGCGCAGCATGTGCGGGACGCACACCCGGGCCGTGTGGAAGGAGCCGATGAGGTTGGTCTGGATCACCGCCGCCCAGTCCTCGGGCTTCTGCATCGCCATGACCTGGTCGCGGCGGATCGCGCCGTTGTTGACGAGGACGTCGACCGGGCCCAGTCGCTCGGCGATCTGCGCGTGCATCGCCGTGACGGCCTCGTACGAGCCGACGTCGCCGGTCACCAGGACGGAGTCGTTGGTGAGCTTCTCCTGCACCGCGAGGGCGGCGTCCTTCGCGCTGTTGTAGTGGACGGCCACCTTGCAGCCGAGCGCGTCCAGTTCGATCGCCAGCGCCTGGCCGAGCCCGCCGGAGGCGCCCGTCACCAGGGCGACGGGATGCTCGGGCCGGGTGCCGGCGGGCTTCTGCGTACTCATCGTGTCCCTCCGCGCCATTCGAGGAGCATGGAGCCCCAGGTCATGCCTGCGCCGAAGCCGGCCAACAGGACCAGGTCGCCGTTCTCGATGCGGCCCTCGTCCAGCGCCTCGGCCAGGGCGATCGGGATGGAGGCGGACGCCGTGTTCCCGTACTTCTGGAGATTGGCGACCAGGGCCTCGGGCCGCAGCCCGGTGTGGCCGAGGATCGAGTTGATGATGCGGATGTTCGCCTGGTGCGGGATGACGTGGCGTACGTCGGCCGCCTCGACCTTGGCGTTCTTCAGCGTCTCCCGGACCGTACGGACGGTGTACCGCACGGCGTTCAGATAGATCTCGTTCCCGTTGATCTGCGCGTAGTGCAGACCCTGGCGCACCGTCTCCTCGGTGGTGGGCATACGGCTGCCACCCGCGAGGACCTTGAGGCTGCCGGTGCAGCTGCCGTCCGCGCCCAGGTTCCAGGCGAGGACGTTGCTGTCGGCCGCGGGGACGAGCACGACGGCTCCCGCGCCGTCCCCGACCAGGATCGACAGGTCCCGGTCGGCGGGGTTCGCGGTCAGCGTGTGGGTGTCGGAGCCGATGAGCAGGATCGGCCTGGGGTCGATCGCGATGAGGGCCATCGCGGAGACGAGCCCGTAGACGAAGCCCGCGCACTCGGAGTTGACGTCGTGCGCGCTGCCGGCGATGCCCAGTTCGTGGTGGACGAACGCGGACGTCGCCGGCGAGGGCTGCTCGGGCGTGGCGGTGGCGACGATCAGATGAGCGATGTCGCCGCCGCTCAGGCCCGCCTTGGCGAGGGCGCGCCGGCCGGCCTCGACGGCCAGCGAGGCTGTCGTCTGGCCGGGCCCGACGGCGCGCCGTTCACTGATCCCGCACCGGCTGGTGATCCAGTGCTCGTCGACGCCGAAGCGCTCGGCGAGCTCCGCACTGGTGACCACCTTTTCGGGGACGGATATGCCCCATCCGGTGATGTCGAAGCCGTTCATGCGCGCCCGCTCAGGCCTGCGCCGGCACGAGCGCCAGGATGCGGTCGTAGACGTGGCGCAGGGTCGTGGTGTCGTCCAGGTCGGCGAAGAGCGACTCGTCGGCCGGGATGTCCGGGTAGCTGTTCTGGAACCCGTACAGCCACTCCATGAGGTCCAGCGAGTCCACGTCCGGGATGTGCTGGAGCGGGTGGTCCGGGTCGACCTTCTGGGCGCCGGACACGGCCTCGAGCTGGCTCGCCAGTTCTTCGATGGTGGGCAGAGACATGGGGTGAGGTCCTTCCTCCGCAGGGCTTGGCCTTTTCGAAACGCATGGAACCCGTACGCACGCAACCGGCGCGCAACAGCCGGCGCCCCCGTCGTGTTGCACGTCTCTTGCGATGCGGGGGTTTTCTCGTCTCGCGATGACATCGCAGGCACCACGCCATGAGCATGAGCCGGACGGGAGTTGAGGACGAAGATGACCACGGTCGCAAACCAGTCGGTCCCCGAGGTCGACGCGATCAGGCACCACTACGAGGTGAGCAACGACTTCTACCGCCTCCTGCTGGGCCCGACGATGATGTACTCCGGCGGTTACTGGGAGGAGGGCGAGGGTCTCACCGAGGCCCTCGACGAGGCCCAGGAGCGCAAGCTGGACAAGTTCGTCGAGCTGGCGGGAGCGGCCGGCGTCCGCCGCGTCCTGGACGTGGGCTGCGGGTGGGGCACCATGCTCAACCGCGTCACCACGGTGCACGGCGTCGAGCAGGCGGTCGGGCTGACCCTCAGCCGCACGCAGGAGCAGTTCATCGCCGGCCTGGACAACCCGCGGATCACCACGCGGGTGGAGTCCTGGGAGGACCACACCACCGACGACCCGTACGACGCGGCGTTCTGCATCAACGCCCTGGAGCACTTCGTCTCCTCGACGCTGCCGCCGCGCGAGCGCACCAAGAAGTACCGGGTGTTCTTCCAGAAGGTCGGCGCCGCCCTGAAGCCGGGCGCCCACTTCGTGCTGCACACCATGACGGCCGAGGCGCTGCCCATGAACCGGCAGCTGCTCGACGACCTGAAGTTCCTTCAGCGCTCGGAGTTCGAGAACTGCCACATCCCGCACCTGCACGAGCTGACGCAGGCCGCCGAGGGACTGTTCGACGTGGTCGAGATCGTCAACGAGCGCGAGTCGTTCGCGGTGGCCTGCCGGGCCTGGCTGAAGCTGCTCGCCGAGCGCCGCGACGAGGCCGTCGCCATGGAGGGCGAGGAGGTCGTGGCCCGCTTCGAGCGCTACCTCGACATCTTCGCGTACACGCTCGAGGACAAGTTCTTCAACAACTTCCGCGTCACCATCGCGCGCCGCTAGGAGGCTGACGTGACGAGCACTCTTGAGCCGCCGCGCAGCGACGAGGACAGCCGCCCGGCCGGCGGCGGCGGACCGCAGCGGCATCTGCGCGTCGCCGTCATCGGCAGCGGGTTCTCCGGCCTCGGCATGGCGATCCGGCTGCTGCAGAAGGGCGTGGACGACTTCCTCGTCTTCGAACGCGCCGACGAGGTGGGCGGCACCTGGCGGGACAACTCCTACCCGGGTGCGGCCTGCGACGTGATGTCCCACCTGTACTCGTTCTCGTTCGCGCAGAACCCGGAGTGGAAGTCCACGTTCGGCAAGCGCGACGAGCTGTACGCGTACCTGCGGGACACCGCCGACCGGTTCGGGGTGCGTCCGCACATCCGCTTCGGCCACGAACTGCTCGGGGCCCGCTGGGACGAGACGACCCGGCGCTGGCACATCGAGACCTCGCAGGGCGACTACACCGCGCAGGTCCTGGTGAGCGGCACCGGCTACCTCAGTGAGGCGGCGGTCCCCGACATCCCGGGCCTGGCCGACTTCCAGGGCACCGTCTTCCACTCCTCCCGCTGGCGCCACGACCACGACCTGAGCGGGCGCGACGTCGCCGTCATCGGCACCGGCGCCTCCGCCATCCAGTTCGTGCCGAAGATCCAGCCCGAGGTGGGGCGCCTCGACCTCTACCAGCGCACCCCGCCGTGGATCGGCCCGAAGAACGACAAGGCGACGAGCCCGCTCCAGTCCAAGCTGCTGCGCGGGGTCCCCGGCTACCAGAACTTCCGGCGCAACTTCAACATGTGGGGCCGGGAGATCCTGGCGTTCGTGATGAAGCGGCCCAAGGTCGCCGGGAAGATGCAGAAGATGGCCAGCGACCATCTGAAGAAGTCGGTCGCCGACGAGACGCTGCGCGCGAAGCTGACGCCGGATTACGTGATGGCGTGCAAGCGGCTGCTGTTCTCCAACACCTGGTACCCGGCGATCCAGCAGCCCAACGTGGACCTGGTCACCGACGGCATCGCGAAGGTCACCGCCCACTCGATCGTCACCTCCGACGGGGCGGAACGGGAGGTCGACACGATCATCCTGGGCACCGGCTTCAAGGCCACGGACCGTCCGGTCGCCGGGCGGATCACCGGCCGCGAGGGCAGGTCGCTGCGCGAGGTGTGGCAGGAGCACGGCATGGCCGCGCACCGCGGCACCACCGTCGCCGGCTTCCCGAACCTGTTCCTGCTGCTCGGCCCGAACACCACCCTGGGGCACTCCTCGCAGGTCGTGATGATCGAGGCGCAGATCGGCTATGTGCTGGACGCGCTGAAGGTCATGGACCAGAAGGGCCTGGCCTCGGTGGAGGTTCGAAAGACGGTCCAGGACGACTGGAACGAGCGGCTGCAGGCCCGCCTCGATGGCACCGTGTGGAACGCAGGCAACTGCAAGAGCTGGTACCTCGACGCACACGGGCGCAACCCGTCGATCTGGCCGACGTACACCTGGCGCTTCCGCCGCCAGACCAAGCGCTTCACCCCTTCCGAGTACCAGCTCGCCACCCTCGCGGGCGCCGGCCTGCCGGCCCTGAACCACACGTAATGGACGGGAGACAGACCGAATGAGAAGCAGCAGCACCCCCATCACGCGGCGCAGCATCCTCGGGGGCATGGCGGCCGCCACGGTCATCGGCTGGAGCACTTCGCACCAGGCGTGGGCGCGTGAATCGGACTCCTTCGCCCATACGGCGGCGAGCCTGCCGGCGCTCGACGGCACGCTGGAGACCTCGGCGGGTGTCACCTCCACGTTCAACCACGACTTCGGCCACATGGTGACCGGCGCGTGCTGGGCGGTGCTGCGTCCCGGCTCGGTGCAAGACATCGTCAAGATGGTCAACTACGCCCGGGCCAACCGGCTGAAGATCGCGATGAACGGCCGCGGCGGGCAGAACGGCGACGAGGAGTCGCACTCCTGCTATGGGCAGGCGCAGGTGCCGCAGGGCGGCATCGCGATCGACGCGCGCGGTCTGACGAAGATCGTACGCATCGGCTCCTCGTCCGCCGTCGTGGAGGCCGGGGTCACCTGGGCCCAGCTCACCGACGCGGCCCTCGCCCGCGGCCTGACCCCGCCGGCGCTCACCGACTACCTGCACCTGTCGATAGGCGGCACGCTCAGCGTCGGCGGCATCGGCTCCACCGTGGCGCGGTACGGGCTCCAGATCGACACCGTGAAGTCGATCGACATCGTCACCGGCAACGGCGACCTGATCACGGCCAGCCCCAGCTGCCACGCCGACCTGTTCAACACGGCGCTCGGCGGTGGCGGCCAGGTCGGCATCATCGTGCGGGCCGAGGTCGCCCTGATCCCGGCACCGCCGAAGATGACCGTCTTCACCCTCTACTACAACGACGTGACCGCGTTCCTCGCCGACTCCGAGAAGCTCATGGCGGAGAAGCGGTTCGAGGGCCAGGTCGGCGAGATCGCCCGCACCCCGGACAACTCCGGCTGGTGGTACAAGCTGGAGGGCCAGGCGTACTGGAAGGGCAACACCGCGCCCAACCGCACCGCGCTGCTCACCGGCCTGCACGACGAGCGGGCGTCCGCGACGATCGAGGACCTGTCCTTCCGCGAGGCCGTGTTCCGTACCGACGGCGACGAGGCGTGGCTCAAGGAGAACGACTTCTGGGGCCAGCCCAAGCCGTGGCTGAGCCTGTTCGTCCCGGCCTCGAAGGCGAAGGCCATGGCGGACCTGCTGACCGCCGAGCTGAACGGCGACGACCTGGGCGCGGGCTTCCTGCTCTACTACCCGTACCCGACGTCGAAGCTGACCCGCCCGCTGTCGGTGCAGCCCTCCGAGCCGACCGCATACCTGTGCGACGTGCTCCGCTTCCCCGCCCCGGGCGCGGACATCGCGCGGATGCTGGACCAGAACCGCCGCCTGTACGACAAGGCGGTCGCGCTGGGCGCCAAGCGGTATCTGGTGGGCGCGATCCCGAACATGACCTCGGCGGACTGGCGGACCCACTTCGGCGCCCGCTGGAAGGTGCTCGTCGCGGCGAAGCGGCGTTACGACCCGGCGGGCATCCTCACCCCAGGTCAGGGCTTCTTCGGCTGATCCGGAACACCCCGACAGGAGAATCGGCATGACAGTTTACGACTTGATCGACGAGGCGATCGTGGACGCGCCGCCGGAGGCGGTGTGGGAGGCGCTGATCGCCGAGTTCCGCGGCGCCGGCCGCTGGTGGGTGCCGGCCAACACCTTCGCCACCGTGTCCGGTTCGCCGGACGAGGTGGGCGGCGAGGTCGCGGTCACGGTGCACACCAAGGGCGTCGACAAGGGCGGTCCGAAGCTGCGGTTCACCGCGCGCACCCGGGCCGTCGAGCCCCGACGGCTGCTGTCGGTCGATTACGTGGCCGGGGTGTTCCGGGGCACCAGCGACTTCTACGTCGAACCTCTCGACGGGGGCCGCACCAAGGTCGGCATGCACTTCGTGGGCCGGCCGAACGGCTTCCTGAAGCTCCTCGCGAAGGTCGCCGACATCGGCGCCGAGCACTCCACCGCCACCCGCGAGGCGTTCGTCCGACTCGGCGAGATCCTCGCGGCGGAGCGCGCCGCGGACGTACGGAGCGGTGAGGCGGCACAGGCCCGGAAGCTGGAGGGCAGTACCCGATGACGACGGTGGCCGCCGCCCCGGCGACCGAGACGCAGGTGCGCACCGACGACGGGGCACGCCTCGCGGTGTCCGTCCTGCCGCCGCTCACGCCCCCGACCGGCGTGACCGTGGTGCTGGTCCACGGCTGGGGCGCTTCGCGCCGGGTGTGGAGCACGGTGGCCGACCGGCTGATCCGCCTCGGCCACCGCGTCGTCTCCTACGATCTGCGGGGCCACGGCGCCTCCTCGCAGGGCGCCGAGCCCTTCGGGATCGCCCGGCTCGGGGCGGACCTGGCCGCGGTCCTGGCCCATGTGGAGGCGCCGGACGCGGTCGTCGTCGGGCACTCCGGGGGCGGGTTCGCCGCCCTGTCGTACGCCGCGTCGGAGGACCGGAACGCCGGCGCGCTGAGCGGCCTGGTGCTGCTGGCCACGGCGGCGCACGACCAGGACACGCCGGACAGCGAGGTCCGCATGATGGGCAGCGCGCTGTTCCAGCGGGCCGTCTCGCGGCCGGCCCTGGGCCGCAAGCTCCTCGGCCAGAACATGCTCGGCCCGAAGGCGGACCGGCGGCTGAGCGAGGTGAACCGCCAGATGTTCGCGGCGGCCGGGCCCGCGGTGCGTGCCGAGGCGTTCCGTTCCTCGCGGGGCATGGATCTGCGCGGGGCCCTGGTGTCGGTGACCGTGCCGGCGGTGGTCCTCGCGGGCACCGCCGACAAGGTGATCGCGCCGAAGCTCGGCCGGGTCGTCGCGGAGGCGATGCCCCGGGCACGCTTCGAGGAGGTCCCGGGCGCGGGGCACATGCTGCCCCTGGAGGCGCCGCAGACGGTGGTGGGCGCGGTCAGCGAGCTGACGCGGGACCACGGATAGCGCGGCGCGCGCGGAAGGGCGGCCGGTCCCGGGCGGGGGCCGGCCGCCCTTCCGCGTATGGGTCAGGCCCGGGCCCGCAGCGTGAGCGCCCGGCCCAGGCAGGCCAAGGCAGCCGTGCAGGCCAGGGTGCGGGCGGCGTTGGCCGGGGTCCAGCTGCCCCGGAAGCGCTCGCGGAGCAGGGCGAGTTCGGGGCCCGACGCCTCCGCGGTCAGCCGGGCGAGCCGGCGGTTGAGGGGAATGTTGACCTTCATCGTGACGGCGACGGCGGCCGTGTACAGGGCGAGCGCGGCCCAGGTCCAGCGGGCGGCGCGGGTGTGGCCGAGGCGGCGCAGGGAGACGCCCGAGACGCCGGTGGCCAGGAACGCCCCGAAGAAGACGAGCCCGAAGAAGCCGTTCTCGATGGCGTCGTTGATGTGGCCCATGGCGCTCGCGAAGGCCGCGTCGTCGGTGCGGTCGAGCCCCGGCATGACGGACACGTCGAACGCGAAGTACAGCCCCGCGCTCAGCCCCATCGCGATGGTGGCCGCGTACAACGAGGCTTCGGTGCGTCCGCCCGGCCGGGCCGGGAGGGAGGTGGTCGGCGCGGTCATGGCTTCTCCTGGGGGCGCGAAACGGGGCGCGAAACGGGGCGCGATGCGGGGCGCAGTACGGGGGCGAGCAGCCGTTCGTAGCGGCGGCGCAGCACCGTCCGGCCGAGCAGCCGTACCGGTGGCGGGATGGTGGCGGTGACGTGGGCGACGGAGGCCGGGTCGGCTCCGTCGAACATCCAGGGCTGGAGGCGGCCGAGCACGCCGGGCGGCGCGGTCCGCAGCAACCGCCGTTCCACGGACGCGTAGCGCGTGGCGCCGAGCGCGGTGAAGGCGGGGAAGGCGATGCGCTCCTCGGCGGCGAGGTGGTCGCGCAGGACGGCGGCGAAGGCGTCGGCCGCGGGGGGCAGCGCCCCGGGGTCGGCGCCCGGGCGGAGCGCGGCGCCGACGGCGTCCATCGCCGCGTCGAGGCGTCGGTGGTCGCCGTCGATGGCGTCGGCGGCCCGGTCGAAGCCGGGGACGGCGCGCCGGAGTTCGGGCCAGAGGACGGCGTCCTCGCTGTGGTGGTGCCAGTCGATCACCTCGCGCAGGCTGTGCCACCAGGTGACCGTCCCGCCGGTGCGGGCGCCGGGCCCGGAGCGTGCGACGGCCACGAGGCGGGCGGCGTCGCGGCGCATCGCGATGTGCATCAGCGCGAATCCGTGGAAGTGCCCGGGCAGCGACGGGAGGTGTTCGCTCGTCATCGGTTCGGTTCCGGTCATGGTGCCTCCTCACGCGAGGGGGTACGGGGACAGGGACGGGCGGCCGCGGTGTGCGGCCGCCCGTCCCACGGGTCCCGGTGTCGGTCAGGCGTTCCAGACACCGCTGGCGGCGGCGTCCCGGGCGAAGTCGGCGAAGTCCTTCGGCTTGCGGCCGGTGGCCTCCTCGACGCCGTGCACGAGGTGGGCGTTGCGGCCGTCGAGGATCAGCCCGAACAGGTCGGCGAACTCGACGGGCAGCCCGTTCTCCTCCAGGGCCTGGCGGTACTCGTCCACGCTGACGGGGATGTACGTGATGGTGCGGCCGGTCGCCTTGCCCAGCTCCTGGGCGATGTCGCCGAAGCTGAGCAGCCGCGGGCCGGACAGCTCGTACGTCTTGCCGATGTGCTTGTCGTCGGTGAGCGCGGCGACGGCGACGTCGGCGATGTCGTCGGCGTCCACGAAGGGCTCCACCGCGTCCCCGGTCGGCAGGACGATCTCGCCGGCCATGACCAGGTCGTGGAAGAAGCTCTCGCTGAAGTTCTGGTTGAACCAGCTGGCGCGGACGACGGTCCAGTCCGCGCCCGACTCCTTCACCTTGTCCTCGCTGATGACCGCGCCCTCCTCGCCGCGCCCGGACAGCAGCACCAGGCGGCGCGCCCCCTTGGCGACGGCCGCCTTCGCGAACGCGCCGACGGTCTCGGCGGCTCCCGGGAAGGCGAGGTCGGGGTAGTAGGTGATGTAGACGGCGCTCACCCCGTCGAGGGCGGCATCCCAGGTCGCGGGGTCCTCCCAGACGAAGGGGGGCGTGCCGGAGCGCGATCCGATGCGTACGGGGAGCCCTTTGGCGGACAGCCGATCGGCGACCCGCCGCCCGGTCTTGCCCGTGCCGCCGATCACAAGGGTCGTGTTCGTCATGTTCGTCCCGTCTGTCGTGGCCTGCGTGGTGGTGTGGTGCTCTGCTCGTCGTTGCCGTCGTCAGGGAGCGTAGGCAGCCCTTCGCCGCCCGAGCCACGGAACCGGGTCCCGTCTCTAGCGGTTCTCCAGGGCGTCTCTGGACGATCACCTCGTACGGCTGTGGGAGTCAGTAGCGGTAGTGGTCCGGCTTGTACGGGCCCTCGACCTCGACACCGATGTACGCGGCCTGCTCCGGGCGGAGCGTCGTCAGCTTGACGCCGAGCGCGTCGAGGTGGAGGCGGGCGACCTTCTCGTCGAGGTGCTTGGGCAGCACGTACACGTCGGTCGGGTACTCCTCCGGCTTCGTGAACAGCTCGATCTGGGCCAGGGTCTGGTCCGCGAACGAGTTCGACATGACGAACGAGGGGTGGCCCGTCGCGTTGCCCAGGTTCAGCAGACGGCCCTCGGAGAGCACGATCAGGACCTTGCCGTCGGGGAACGTCCAGGTGTGGACCTGCGGCTTGACCTCGTCCTTGACGATGCCGTCGATCCTCGCCAGACCGGCCATGTCGATCTCGTTGTCGAAGTGACCGATGTTCCCGACGATCGCCTGGTGCTTCATCTTGGCCATGTCCGAGGCCATGATGATGTCCTTGTTGCCCGTCGTCGTGACGAAGATGTCCGCCTGCGAGACGACGTCATCGAGGGTCGCGACCTGGTACCCGTCCATCGCCGCCTGCAACGCGCAGATCGGGTCGATCTCCGTGACGATCACCCGGGCACCCTGACCGCGCAGCGACTCCGCGCAACCCTTGCCCACGTCGCCGTAGCCGCAAACGACGGCGGTCTTCCCGCCGATCAGGACATCGGTAGCACGGTTGATGCCATCGATCAGGGAGTGCCGGCAGCCGTACTTGTTGTCGAACTTCGACTTCGTCACCGCGTCGTTCACGTTGATCGCCGGGAACAACAGGCTCCCGTCCCGATTCATCTCGTACAGGCGGTGCACGCCCGTCGTGGTCTCCTCCGTCACGCCACGGATCTCGGAGGCCAGCTGCGTCCACTTCTGCGGCGACTCACCCAGCGTCCGGTTCAGCAGCGTGAGGATGTACGCGTACTCCTCGCTGTCCGCCGTCGCCGGGTCCGGAGCCGCACCGGCCTTCTCGAACTCGACACCCTTGTGGACCAGGAGCGTGGCGTCACCGCCGTCGTCCAGGATCATGTTCGGACCACCGGTGGGGGTGTTCGGCCAGGTCAGCGCCTGCTCCGTGCACCACCAGTACTCCTCCAGCGTCTCCCCCTTCCACGCGAAGACGGGAACACCGGCGGGGGCCTCGGGGGTGCCGTTCGGGCCGACCGCGATCGCCGCGGCCGCGTGGTCCTGGGTGGAGAAGATGTTGCAGGAGGCCCAGCGGACCTCGGCGCCGAGGGCGACCAGGGTCTCGATCAGCACGGCCGTCTGCACGGTCATGTGCAGCGAACCGGTGATCCGGGCACCCGCCAGCGGCTGCGCGGCGGCGTACTCCTTGCGGATCGACATCAGACCGGGCATCTCATGCTCGGCCAGAGTGATCTCCTTCCGCCCGAAAGCGGCGAGGGAGAGGTCGGCGACCTTGAAATCGATGGTCTCAACTGGCATGGAGGCTCCTAGTGCTCATGACGTTGCGGTGGATGTCGAGGGTCGCCGTCGACTTGTTCAGCGTGATGTAGTGCAGCCCGGGCGCGCCTTCGGCGAGCAGCCGGTCGGCCATCAGGGTCGCGTGGGCCACGCCGATCTCGTACGCGATGTCCGGCCGGTGCTGCGCGGCTTCCAGGCGGTGGGCCAGGTCCTCGGGGAACGCGGCGTCGGAGAGTTCCGCGAAGCGGCGGATCTGCCGGACGTCGGTGGCCGGCATGATCTCCGGGATGATCGGGGTGGTGCAGCCGACCGCCGCCACCCGGTCCCGCAGCCGCAGGTAGTCCTCCACGTCGAAGAACATCTGCGTGATGGCGTAGTCGGCGCCGGCGCGGCACTTGGCGACGAAGTGCCGGATGTCGCTGTCCCAGTCGGGCGAGCGCGGGTGCCGCTCGGGGAAGGCGGCGACACCGATGGTGAAGTCCCCCAGCGAGCGGACCAGTTCGACCAGCTGGTAGGCGTGGTGGAAGCCGTCCGGATGCGCGGTCCACTCCCCCTTGGGGTCGCCGGGCGGGTCGCCCCGCAGCACCAGGACGTCCCGCACCCCGGCGTCCGCGTACTGGCCGATGATGTGCCGCAGCTCGGCCACCGAGTGACCGACGGCGGTCAGGTGGGCGACGGGCCGCAGGGTCGTCTCGGTCACCAGGCGCTTCGTGACCTCGATGGTGCGGTCCCTGGACGATCCGCCCGCGCCGTAGGTGACGGACACGAAGTCGGGGCCCAGCGGCTCCAGGCGGCGGATGGCCTGCCACAGAGTCCGTTCGCCCTGTGCGGTGCGGGGCGGGAAGAACTCGAAGGAGAACGTCGGACGGTCCATGACCGGGCCCATCACCGGCCACCCCCGGCCCGCCCCGCGTTGAAGTACGACGCCTCGGGGTGGTGGACGACGATCGCGTCGGTGGACTGCTCCGGGTGGAGCTGGAACTCCTCGGACAGGTGCACCCCGATCCGCTCCGGCCGCAGCAGGTCCGCGATCTTGGCGCGGTCCTCCAGGTCCGGGCAGGCCGGGTAGCCCAGCGAGTAGCGGCAGCCCTGGTACTCGGTGCGCAGCATGCCGTCCAGGCCGTCGGGTTCGCGGCCGGCGATCCCCAGTCCGGCGCGGACGCGCGCGTGCCAGTACTCGGCCAGCGCCTCCGCCAGCTGCACGGAGAGCCCGTGGAGTTCGAGGTAGTCGCGGTACGAGCCGGAGGCGAACAGCTCCGCGGTGGCCTCGCCGATCTTCGAGCCGACGGTCACGATCTGGAGCCCGACCACGTCCGTCTCGCCGGACTCCTCGGGCCGGAAGAAGTCCGCCAGGCACAGGCGGCGGCCGCGCGACTGGCGGGGGAAGGTGAACCGGGTCCGCTCGTGCCCGTTCTCGTCCAGGACGATCAGGTCGTCGCCCTTGGACACGCACGGGAAGTAGCCGTGCACGACGGCCGCTTCGAGCAGGTTCTCCGTACGCAGCCGGTCCAGCCACATCCGCAGCCTCGGCCGGCCCTCCGCCTCGATCGTGTCGCCCTTCAGCCCCCACTGCCCCTTGAACAGGGCGGCCTCGTCCAGCCAGGAGGTGTACTCCTTGTGCGGGATGCCCTTGACGACCCGGCTGCCCCAGAACGGCGGGGCGGGGACGGGGTTGTCGACGGCGACGTCCGACCGGCCCACGTCCGCCGGCTCCTCGAACTTCGGCTCCCTCAGCGGTACGCGGCGCTGCTTGAGCGGGGGCAGGGTGGCACCCGGCACTCCGCGCTTCACGGCGATGAGCGCGTCCATCAGGCGCAGGCCCTCGAAGGCGTCGCGCGCGTAGCGCACCTCGCCCTCGTAGATCTCGTGCAGGTCCTGCTCCACGTAGGCGCGGGTGAGCGCGGCACCACCGAGGATCACCGGGTAGTCGGCGGCCAGCTTGCGCTGGTTCAGCTCCTCCAGGTTCTCCTTCATGATCACCGTGGACTTGACGAGGAGCCCCGACATCCCGATGACGTCCGCCTTGTGCTCCACGGCCGCGTCGAGGATGGCCGAAACGGGCTGCTTGATGCCCAGGTTGACCACGTTGTAGCCGTTGTTGGAGAGGATGATGTCGACGAGGTTCTTGCCGATGTCGTGGACGTCGCCGCGGACGGTGGCCAGCACGATGGTGCCCTTGCCCTCCTCGCCCTCGGCCCGCTCCATGTGCGGTTCGAGGAACGCCACCGCGGCCTTCATGACCTCGGCGGACTGGAGGACGAACGGCAGCTGCATCTGCCCGGAGCCGAACAGCTCGCCCACGACCTTCATGCCGTCCAGCAGCGTGTCGTTGACGATGTCCAGGGCCTTGCGGCTGGTCAGCGCCTCGGTGAGGTCGTCGTCCAGGCCGTTCTTCTCGCCGTCGATGATCCGCCGCTTGAGCCGTTCGTCCAGCGGCAGGGCGGCCAGCTCCTCGGCCTTGCCCTCCTTGAGCGACTTCATGTTGACGCCCTCGAACAGCTCCATGAGCCTCTGGAGGGGGTCGTAGCCCTCGGCGCGCCGGTCGTAGATCAGGTCCAGCGCGACCTTGACCTGCTCCTCTTCGAGCCGGGCGATCGGCAGGATCTTCGACGCGTGCACGATGGCCGAATCCAGGCCCGCCTTCACGCACTCGTCCAGGAAGACCGAGTTGAGCACGACGCGGGCGGCCGGGTTCAGGCCGAAGGAGATGTTCGACAGGCCCAGGGTCGTCTGCACGTCCGGGTGGAGCCGCTTCAGCTCGCGGATCGCCCCGATGGTGGCGATGCCGTCCTTGCGGGACTCCTCCTGACCGGTGCAGATGGTGAAGGTCAGGGTGTCGATGAGGATGTCCGACTCGCGGATGCCCCAGGTGCCGGTCAGATCGGAGATCAGGCGCTCGGCGATGGCGACCTTGTGCTCGACCGTGCGGGCCTGGCCCTCCTCGTCGATGGTCAGCGCGATCAGCGCCGCGCCGTGCTCGGCAGCCAGTTGGGTGACCTTGGCGAAGCGGGACTCGGGCCCGTCCCCGTCCTCGTAGTTGACCGAGTTGACGACGGCCCGGCCGCCCAGCCGTTCCAGGCCGGTGCGCAACACGTCCACCTCGGTGGAGTCCAGCACGATGGGCAGCGTCGACGCGGTCCCGAGACGCCCCGCGAGCTCGTCCATGTCGGCGGCCCCGTCGCGGCCCACGTAGTCGACGCACAGGTCGAGCATGTGCGCGCCCTCGCGGACCTGCTCCCGGGCCATCTCCACGCAGTCGTCCCAGCGGCCTTCGAGCATGGCCTCGCGGAACTTCTTGGACCCGTTGGCGTTCGTACGCTCACCGATCGCCAGGTACGCGGTGTCCTGGCGGAACGGCACCGTCTGGTAGAGCGACGCCGCGCCCGGCTCCGGCTGCGGGGTGCGGTCCGGCGGCACGGTGCCGCGCACCCGCTCCACCACCGCCCGCAGGTGGTCCGGCGTCGTGCCGCAGCAGCCGCCGACCAGCGCCAGCGCGTAGTCCCGTACGAACGCCTGCTGCGCGTCCGCGAGGCCGTCGGGCCCGAGCGGGAAGTAGGCGCCGTCCGCGCCCAGCACCGGCAGACCGGCGTTGGGCATGCACATCAGCGGGGTCGCGGAGTGGCGGGCCAGGTGGCGCAGGTGCTCGGTCATCTCGGCGGGGCCGGTCGAGCAGTTCAGCCCGATCAGGTCGATGCCCAGCGGTTCCAGGACCGTGAGCGCCGCGCCGATGTCCGAGCCGAGGAGCATGGTCCCGGTCGTCTCGAAGGCGAGCGAGCAGATCAGCGGGACCCGGACCCCCGTCGCGTCCATCGCGCGGCGCGCGCCGACCAGACCGGCCTTCGTCTGGAGGAGGTCCTGCGTCGTCTCCACGATCAGCGCGTCGGCGCCCCCGGCGAGCAGCCCCTCGGCGTTCGCCTGGAAGCCGTCCCGGATCGTGGCGTACCGGATGTGGCCGAGCGAGGGCAGCTTGGTGCCCGGGCCCATGGAGCCGAGGACCCAGCGCTGCTCGCCGGTGGACGCGGTGAACGCGTCGGCGGCCTCGCGGGCGATGCGCGCACCGGCTTCGGACAGCTCGTGGACCCGCTCGGGGATGTCGTACTCGCCGAGCGCCGCGTGGTTGGCGCCGAAGGTGTTCGTCTCGACGCAGTCCACGCCGACGGCGAAGTACGCGTCGTGGACCGAGCGCACGATGTCGGGGCGGGTCACGTTGAGGACCTCGTTGCACCCTTCCAGCTGCTGGAAGTCCTCAAGGGTGGGGTCCTGGGCCTGGAGCATGGTGCCCATCGCGCCGTCGGCCACCACCACCCGGCCGGCGAGCGCGGCCCGGAGCGCGGCCACCCGCTCCCCGGCGGTCATGACGCACCGCCCAGTACGGGGGCGAGCGCGGCCGCCGCCTCGGAGCCGTACTGCCGCCGCAGGATATCCAGCAGCCGCCCGGCCTCCGGCTCGTACGCCTGGGACCCCACCGCGGCCAGGGCCAGCGAGGCGACCGCGCAGCCGAGGCGCGCCGCCTGCTCCGGGGTGGCGCCCCGGACGGTGGCGGCGAGGAAGCCCGAGCGGAAGGCGTCGCCCACCCCGGTCGGGTCGGCGGTCTCGACGCCCGCGATGCCCGGCACGGTCAGGGCGGGGGCGCCGGCGCTCTCGATGCGGACGCCCCGCGCGCCGAGCGTGGTGACCCAGCTGCCGACGCGGCCCAGCACGTCGTCGCGGTCCCAGGAGGCGCGTTCCAGCAGGAGGGCCGCCTCGTACTCGTTGGTGAACAGCCACCGGGCGCCGTCGACCAGCTCGCGCACCTCGTCGCGGTCGAGGCGGGCGAGCTGCTGGGAGGGGTCGGCGGCGAAGGGGACGCCGAGGGTCCGGCAGGCCGCGGTGTGCCGCAGCATGGCGGCCGGGTCGTCGGGGGCGACGAGGACGAAGCCGACGCCGCCGGCCCGGTCCGCCTCAGCGGTCAGGTCGATCTCCCGGGCCTCCGCCATGGCGCCCGCGTAGAACGCCGCGATCTGGTTGTCGTCCTGGTCGGTGATGCACGAGAAACGGGCGGTCTGCCGCTCGTCGCTCACGCGCACCGCACCGGTGTCGACGCCGTGCTCCTTCAGCCACACCTCGTACGTGGCGAAGTCGCTGCCGACCGCGCCGACGAGCAGCGGATCCAGTCCGAGTGAGCCGAGCCCGAAGGCGATGTTGGCCGCCACACCGCCGCGTCGCACCTCCAGGTCGTCCACGAGGAACGAGAGCGACACATGGGCGAGCTGGTCGGCGATGAGCTGGTCCGCGAACCGGCCCGGGAAGACCATCAGGTGGTCGGTGGCTATGGAGCCTGTCACCGCGATACGCATACGAATCCCTGTCCCTCTCGACTGGGCCGGTGGACGCCGGTCAGAGACCGGCGGCGGCCTTGAGCTGCTCGACGCGGTCGGTGCGCTCCCAGGTGAAGTCGGGCAGTTCGCGGCCGAAGTGCCCGTAGGCGGCGGTCTGCCGGTAGATGGGGCGCAGCAGTTCCAGGTCGCGGATGACGGCGGCCGGGCGCAGGTCGAAGACCTCGCGGATGGCGCTCTCGATCCGGGCCTGCGCGACCTTCGCGGTGCCGAAGGTCTCCACGAAGAGACCGACCGGCTCGGCCTTGCCGATCGCGTACGCGACCTGGACCTCGCAGCGGGTGGCGAGGCCGGCGGCGACGACGTTCTTGGCGACCCAGCGGGTCGCGTACGCCGCCGAGCGGTCCACCTTCGACGGGTCCTTGCCGGAGAAGGCGCCGCCGCCGTGCCGGGCGTAGCCCCCGTACGTGTCGATGATGATCTTGCGGCCGGTGAGGCCGGCGTCGCCCATCGGGCCGCCGATCTCGAAGCGGCCGGTCGGGTTGACCAGGAGCCGGTAGTCGTCGGTCTCCAGCTTGATGCCCTCGTCGGCGAGTTCGTTCAGGACGTGCTCCACGACGTGCTCGCGGATGTCGGGGGTCAGCAGGCCGTCGAGGTCGATGTCCGCGGCGTGCTGGCTGGAGACGACGACCGTGTCCAGGCGCACCGGGCGGCTGCCCAGGTAGCCGATCGTCACCTGGGTCTTGCCGTCGGGGCGCAGATAGGGGACGGTGCCGTTCTTGCGGACCTCGGTGAGGCGGCGCGAGAGCCGGTGCGCCAGGTCGATCGGGAGCGGCATCAGGCTCGGCGTCTCGTCGCACGCGTAGCCGAACATGAGCCCCTGGTCGCCGGCGCCCTGCTGGTCGAGCGCGTCGTCGCCGGAGCCGTCGACGCGCTTCTCGTAGGCCGTGTCGACGCCCTGCGCGATGTCCGGCGACTGCGCGCCGATGGAGACGGAGACCCCGCAGGAGGTGCCGTCGAAGCCCTTGGCGGAGGAGTCGTAGCCGATGTCGAGGATGGTCTTGCGCACGATGCCGGGTACGTCCGCGTACGCCGACGTCGTGACCTCGCCCGCGATGTGGACCTGCCCGGTCGTGATCAGGGTCTCCACCGCGACGCGGGAGCCGGGGTCCTGCGCGAGGAGCGCGTCCAGGATCGCGTCGCTGATCTGGTCGGCGATCTTGTCGGGGTGTCCCTCGGTCACGGACTCCGAGGTGAACAGACGTGTCGTCATGACTCTCCTGAGGTGTGAGGTGGGGCGGTTGACGGTGACCGCGGCGGTCACCGGATGCGGCGGACCACCGCTTCGAGGGTGTGGGCGAAGGTCCCGGCCGGGGTCGCGGTGCCGGTGAGGACCACTCCGGGCGGCCGGGAACCGGCGGCGACGAGCTGCCCGGCGAGCGCGTGGGCACGCTCGCCGCCCCCGCAGAACGCGCCGAGCACGAGGGGCCCGCCGAGGTCGGTCAGCGCCGCCAAAACCGCGTCGGCGGCCGGGGCGGAGGCGTCCGCGTACGGCGGCGGCCGCAGCAGCACCACGGCCTCCGGGCCCCGGTAGGCGTACGCGACCCGGGTCAGCGCGGACAGCGGGGTCCCCGGCGCCCGGACCAGGCAGACGGTGCCGGTGCCGGGGCGCGCGGCGGGGCGCAGCTCCGTCAGCGCGGCAGCCGCGCGCCGGGGGCCCGGCCGTCCGCGCGGCGTCCGGTCCGGCGGTGCCGCGAGGAGCGCGAGCGCCCCGCCGACCGTCGTCGCGTGCGTTGCCGTGCGCGGCAGTTCGCGCAGGGCGTGCGCGGTCCTGGTGAGCAGGTCCTCGGCCTGGGCGAGGCCCGTGCCGAGGCAGGTGGCGGTGAGCACGAGGCCCCCTCGTCGTCCCGGTGGGCGACGAGCGTGAGCGGGAATCCGGTGCGCGCGCCCAGCGTCTCGGGGGTGCTGACGCGGACGCCGAGCGCGGCGAGCGCGGGTGCGAGGTCGCCGGGCGGGCGCGGCCGGTTCTCGAAGACGACGAGGCTGCCGGTGCGCGGGACGGCCGTCGGCGCGGGGGTGGAGCCGGACGCGGCGGGGCCGCCCGGGCGGGTCCAGGACCGGATGCGCCCCTGCGAGACCCACTCGTACCCGGACAGGTCCAGGGCCTGGTCGCGCAGGCGGGCCGGGAGTTCGGCGAGCGGGGCGTACGGGTTGACGCCGGCGGTCATCGGCAGCGGGTTGCGCAGGGCGGCGGGCAGCCGTTCGACGCCGTCGAGGAGGATGCACCGGCCGGAGACCGCCGCGCTGAAGCCGATGTCGGCCGCGCCCTCGTGGCCGCCGGCCCGGTAGAGGGCCAGCGCCCACACGGCGTGCAGGGCGCTGCTCTCCGGGCAGCCGAGGGCCCCCGCCCACGCGGCGAGCCGTTCGCTCTCCTCGGGCGTGATCCGGGTCCGGACCTGGCCGGTGCCGTCGCCGGGGGGCGGAAGGGTGGCCGGGCCGGGCGGGGCGTCGCGCCAGAACTCGCGGGCCGGGGCGGTGTCCTGGGCCGCGAGCCAGCGCGTGTAGTCGCCGAGGTCGGGGCGGCGGGCGCCGCCGGGCAGCTCACCGCCCGCCAGGTAGGCGCGGTAGAACTCGTGCAGCAGCAGCCGCACGCTCCAGTCGTCGAGGAGCGCGGGGTGGAAGCTCAGCAGGACGCGGGTGCTGCCGGCCGCGTCCGGGCCGCCGCCCAGGAAGGTGACGCGCAGCGGTCCCGGGCGGCGCGGGTCGAGTCCCCGGCGCCGGTCGGCCTCGACCAGTGCGTGCCAGTCCACGCTGCCGTGCGGGAAGCGCAGCACTTCGGGCCCGGCGCCCTCGTGGCAGACGATCCACGGCTCGGGCCCCTCCTCGAAGGCGGCCCGCAGCACGCTCTCGCGTTCGGCGACGGACTGCCAGGCGGCGGCGAGCCGTTCCGGGTCGAGCGGCCCGTACCAGGTGACGGCGAGCTGTTCGCACCAGCCCTCGGTGCCGGGGTGGGCGTCCGCGTCCGCGAGGAGTTCCCGTTGCAGCGGGGTCGGCTCGATCCGGGGCGCGGGCGCGGGGCCGCTCTCCGCGACGGTCAGCAGGTCCGCGAACAGCCCGGCGGGGAAGGGCGCGGCGGCGTGTCCGGCCGACGGCCCGTCCGGGGTCAGGCGCAGGGTGTGGTGCCCGTCGTCGGCGGGTTCCAGGCTCGGCAGCCAGGAGGGGCGGGGCGCGTGCCGAGCCGGGCCAGGCGGTCGAGGGCGGCCTCGACGCGGTGCGGGTCCACGGGGCCGCGCAGCTCCAGGACGGGCGATGCGGCCGGGTCCTGGCCGGTGAGGTCGAGGACGACGGTCATCGGGCCGCCGGGGGTGGCCCGGGCCGAGGTGGTGTGCGAGGAGTGGTCGGTGGTCATCGTCCTGCGGGGCACGCATGCGGGAGCGCGGCGGACCGGCTGCGACGCGCATGCGGGAGACCCCCTCCCTCCCCTCTGTCGGCGAATGCGGAACGAGTATGCGAGGGCCCGCCCACACGGGACCGACACGGCACTGACACGGCGGTGGTCCGGTGGTGGGGCGCCGTGGTCCCGCAGGATTCCGTCGGGGAGGCGACCGGTTCCGTACCGTACGGGCGCATGCGAAGGCCCCGCGTCTTCCTCCAGCGGGACTGGACGCGGGGCCGAGTGCGACACGATTCAGAGCAGTTCGGTGACCGCCCCCGCGAACCCCGTGTCGAGCATGGTGCGGACCGTCGTGTCGGCGGAGCCGGCCAGGCCGGTGTCGTGGCAGGCGACGCTGAGCATGTACCGCCCGCCCAGGACCCGGTGGGTGTCGAACGCCCACTCGCCGTCGGCGGCGGGCCGGCCGTCGGGCGCGAGCAGTTCGCCGCCGCCCTCGGCGAAGCCGAACTCGGTGAAGTCGAGCCGCAGCCCCTGCCCGAGCGCCTTGGTGTACGCCTCCTTGAGCGTCCACAGCCGCAGCAGCCGGGCCGCCCGCTCCGCCTCCGGCAGGTGTTCCAGCGCCGCGCGCTCGCCGGGTGTCAGTACGTGTCCCTGGAGCAGGTCGTACGACATGGGCCGGGTGGCGGGTTCGACGTCGACGCCGATCCGGCCGTTGCGGCTGATGCCGACGGCGATCATGTCCTCGGTGTGGGTGAGGCTCACGTCGATCTGGTCGAGGCTGCGCAGATACGGGCGCCCGCCGATCCGGTACGCGAGGTCGAGTTCGGCCGGTCCGGTGCGCAGGGCGGCGGCCGCCGTGTACTTGGTGACGAGGCGGGAGGCGAGGAACCGGAAGCGGAGCGTCGGGTCCTGGGTGCGCCGGTAGCGCTGCCAGTCGCCGCCGAGCAGTTGGCGCAGCGCAGGCTGGGTGACGGCCGCCCCCAGCCACTCGCCCCAGGTGGTGTGGACGACGGCGTTGCCGTGGCGGTCCATGGCCTCGCGCACCAGATGCCAGGGCGCACCCGGTCCCGCGACATGGAGGGGTGCGCTGATCCGCCCGGCACCGGGCGCGGGGATGGTCGTCATGGCCTGCCTTCGTACGGGAGCGCGTCGAGGTCGTAGCCCAGACCCTCGCCGTGCCTGCGGAGCAGTTCGGCGAGCACCTGGTCCTGGACGCCGTCGGGCAGGGCGGGCACGGGGATGCCGAGGCGCTGCCCGGCCCGGGTGAGGGCGAGCACGGCCCAGGCGGGGTCCGCGAGGAACGGGTCGGCGCCGTCCTGGCCCTCCCAGACGGCGAGCACGGCCGCGGCGCCGACGATCCGGCTGTAGCGGTCGCTGAGCCGGACGACGGCCGGGTCGGCGAGGGCGGCGGGGCCGGGCGGGATGCGGCGGCACTGGGCGCGCAGCCCGCGCAGTTCGGTGGCGAACGCCTCGGCCAGCCCGGCCAGCGCGCCGGTGTGCCCGCCGGCGTCGCGGAGCGGGGCGAGCCGTTCGGCGGTCGCGGCGAGCGAGGCGGCCATGAAGTCGCCGCCGCCCGCGATGCCGAGGAGCCGGTAGTCCAGGGGGGGCAGCGCGGCGCCGGTGGTGAACAGCTCGGCGGGCGGCTCCGGTTCGGCGAACCAGGAGCGTTCGGCGAGGCCGCGCAGCTGGGGCACCAGGACCGACTGGCAGGAGGCGGATCCGGCGTGCCCGAGCCCGGCGACGGGGAGGTCGCGGCCGAGCTTGCCGAGCGCCCCGTACGCGGGGTTCGTGTGGTCGTAGCCTCGGGCGCCGAGGACCGTGGCCAGCTCTTCCAGGTTCTCCCGCAGCAGTTCGGGCACCACGTATTTGACGGCGGCGGCGAAGAGGTGGGCGCTCGCGGGCAGCAGGCTCAGGGCGCGCAGGACGGTGGTGGACATCGCGTCGCAGGCCAGGAGGTCGGCGAAGACCCCGGTGAGGGGCTTGTGCCAGCGCCTGGCGACCCCGTTCGCGCGGCCCTCCGTCGCGGCGCGCGCCGCGGAGTGCAGGACCGTTCCGGCGGCGGCGGTGACGAGCCCGCAGATCAGGCTCCGGTTGACCTGGAAGGCGCGCAGGGCGATGGCGGCCCCGTCCCCGGGGTGGCCGACGAGCGCGTCCTCGGGCACGGGCAGCTCGGCGAATTCGAGGCCGGAGAAGAGGGCCCCGCGCATTCCGGTGCTCTCGACCCGGGGCAGGTGGCGCAGGTGGGCCGGGTCCTGTCCGGCCGGGTCGAGCAGCAGGACGGAGTGGCCGCGCGGGCCGGGGGCCTCGTCGGTGCGGGCGTAGACGACGTGGAGGTCGGCGCGGGACGCGTTGAGGATGACGTCCTTGCGGCCGCTGATCCGGCGCCCGCCGGGGGCCGGGCGGGCGGTGAACTCGTGGCGCAGGATGGCGTTGGCGTGGGCGAGTTCGTGGTGCAGGATCGCGATCCGGCCGCCGTCCAGCAGCAGGCGGGCGGTCGCGCGGCGCTGCGGTTCGTCCCCGGCCGCCCACACGGCGCCCGCCGCGAACAGCGAGATGAGGCCGTGGCCCATGCCGAGCCCCAGGTCGCGCCGGAACACCGGCCGCACGGCCCGGGCCAGCAGATCGGCGCGGGTCAGCCTGCCGCCCAGCGCGACGGGCACGAACTCGGCGCCGATCCCCTCCTCGGTGAGCAGCGCCTCGGTCGCCTCGGGCGGGGTGCTGCGGGCGTCGGCGTCGAACAGGGCGGCGAGCCCGTGCGGGTTGGCGGGGTCGTAGGGGTCGCCGAGCCGTGCTTCCAGGCGCCGCGCCCGGTCGAGGGCGTCCGCGTCCGCACGGTCGGGGGCAGGCGAGGAGGAGGTGGGGGCGGGGCGCCCGGGGATCTCTGCGAGGGTGGTCATGACGGCGGCGTCCGCCTCCTTCGTCGTACGTGCACGGGGTGCGGGGTGGGCGTGGCTCGACCCTGCGGGCGGCCGCTCGCGACGCGGTCGAGAACGGCTGGGGAACCGCTCCACGGGCGCTCCGGACACGGCCCAGGGGGTCTCACAGCATCCGGACCGCGGTCTCCGCATGCCGCTTCGCCAGGTTGAGCGTGGCCGTGGAATTGCGGCCCAGCGCCTCGCGTACGTAACGCCGGGCCTGGGGCAGTCCGGCGCCCGCGCCCAGGACCTGTTCGACGGCGCTCTCGCGGAGGACGACGGTGTGCTGGGAGACCACGGTGACGCCGGTCGCGTCGGGCACCACGGACCACTCGCCGGTGTGCGCCTCCATCAGAGCGGGGGTGGCGGTCTGCTTGTAGACGATGCGCCCGGCGTGCGGGAAGCAGATGCGGACGGACTCGGTGGTGTGCGTACTCCCGTCGGCGGTGACGGTGTCCATCGCCATGACCTGGACGCCGGGCGCCGGTTCGGTGAAGTCGAGGCGCGAGACGTGCGGGACCAGCTCGGGCCAGTCGCCGATGCGGTACAGGAAGTCGTACACCAGCTCGGCGGGGCCGTGGACGCGCACCGAGTCCTCGAAGGACAGCACGAGGTCGTCCAGGACGGTCCAGCGCTCCGCGATCCCCTTCAGACTCGCCAACTCCGCCCGGGAGTTGGTGTCGGTCGCGGTCTCGACCCAGCGCACGTCCTCGAAACGGTCCCCGGCGACGGTGAAGTCGTGGAGCAGGACCAGCCGGGTCCCGCCGCCGGGGCGCTCCTCGACGATCCAGGTGCCCTCCATGGTCTCGACCGGGGCCTGCGGCCGGGTCTGCCGGAAGGTGATGCGGCGCGCCGCCGGGTCCTGGGCCCGCTCGGAGAGCCAGGACCGCACGTCGCCGTTGGCGGTCGCCCACATCCGCAGCCGCTCGTCGCGGCCGTCGAACTCCAGGCGCTCCACATGCACGTTGGGCGGGAAGAACAGCGGCCAGCGCTCGGCGTCCGCGATCAGCCCGTAGACGACGCCCGGCTGGGCGTCCACGTCGACACTGTGCCTCGTCCGGTGCACACGTACGTCCGACACCACACACCTCTTTCTCGGTTGTTCGTGGACCCCGCCCGCGCGGCGCGGGCGGTCCGGGAGGGTCAGAAGTTGCCCAGGCCGCCGCAGACGTTGAGGGCCTGCGCGGTGATGGAGGCGGCGGGCCCGGACGCCAGATAGCCGACCAGGGCCGCGACCTCCTCCGGGGTGGAGTAGCGCCCGAGCGGGATCTTCGCCTCGAAGCGGGCGAGGACGTCCTCGTCGGTGGTGTCCCAGGCGGCGGCGTACCCCGCGCGCACCCGCTCGGCCATCGCGGTCTCGACGTAGCCGGGGCAGACGGCGTTGACGGTGACCCCGGTCGGCGCCAGCTCGCGGCCGAGCGCCTTGGTGAAGCCGACGACACCGTGCTTGGACGCGCTGTACGGAGCGCCGAGCAGGACGCCCTGCTTGCCGGCGGTGGAGGCGATGTTGATGATCCGGCCCCGGGCGGCGGCGTCCTGGAGCCCGCCGTTCGCCAGCGCCTCGCGGGTCACCAGGAACACGCTGTTGAGGTTGGTGTCGATGACGTCGTACCAGAGCTCGTCGGTCAGCTCGGCGGTCACGCCGCCCCCGCTGCGCCCGGCGTTGTTGACGAGGACGGTGAGCGGCCCGTACGCGGTGACGGCGGCGCGCACCAGGGCGGCGACGTCCTCGCGGGAGCGCACGTCGGCGGCCTGCCCGGAGACGTCCAGGCCCTCGTCGCGCAGGGCGTCGACGGTCTCCTTGACGGCCGCGTCGGTGCGGGCGCAGAGGAAGACGCGGTGGCCGGCGCGGCCGAGCGTACGGACCACCTCCAGGCCGATGCCGCTCGTGCCGCCGGTCACCAGGGCGACGGGACGGGTCTCGGGGGTGGCGGTCATGAGCGGTGCTCCTTCGTCGTGGCCGGGTGTACGGAAACGGCGCGCGGCTCCACACGGGCCGGCAGCGCGAGCGGGGCGGACGGCCCGACCGGTTCCAGCGCCCGGTCCAGCGCGGTCCGGCTGAGCACGGGTCCGCGCGCGGCGACGTACCCGTCGGGGCGCACCAGGAGCCAGGCGCCGGGGCGCAGGCCGAGCGCGGTGCGCAGCGCCGCGTCCGGGTCGGCGAGCGGCGCGGGCCCCTCGGAGCCGTCGGCGCGGCCGCCGAGGGTGCGCACGGAGAGCCATTCCGCGTACTGGGCCGCCGCGGTGACGGCGACGCCCACGGGCACGTCGCCGGGTCCGGTGCCGCCCGCCCCGAGCAGCAGGCTCCACCGCACGTCCCGCAGTTCGCGCGCGAACGCCTCGCGCACGGTGGGCTCCAGGCCGTCCAGCGCGACGGCCCGGGCGCGGCCGCCCGGGGCTGGTCCGGTGGCGGCGGTCCCCGCGGTGGTGAGCGGCGAGTCGCCGTAACCGATGCGCAGCCCGGACATTCCGCCGAGGACCTTGCGCTGAATGGCGCGGCGCAGCGGGGTGACGTTGCGGACGACGGTGAAGACGACGGGCAGCACGGCCGCGGCCAGCAGGTTCTTCAGCTGCACGAGGACGGTGGCCGTGCGGGTGGAGTCGAGCAGGGCGGCGCCGATGGGCACGCGCTCGGCGCCGTAGCTGTCGAGCAACCGGTCTGCCGCGTGGCCCTGCTCGACCTGGGCAAGCTTCCAGGCCAGGTTGTACGCCTCCTGGATGCCGGTGTTCATGCCCTGGCCGGAGGCGGGGCTGTGCACATGGGCGGCGTCGCCCGCGACGAAGACCCGGCCCTCGCGCATCCGGTCGACCCTGCGCTGCTGGAACGTGAAGACGGACGTCCACTCGCTGGGCCCGACGGTGACCTGGCGGCCGAGGCCCTTGGACAGCTTCGCGCTCAGGCGTTCCTCGACGCCCTCCGCGTCGCGGTCCGGCACGGTGTCGAGGAGGCGCCAGTGGCCCTCGCGCGCGTACGGCACCATCATGAGCGCCTGTCCGCCGGTGTGCGCCCAGTAGATGGTGTCGGGCGGCAGGTCCATCGTGACGGGCACGTCGGCGAGCATCCACGTCTCGCTGCTGGTGCCGGCGAGTTCCAGGCCGAGGAGTTTGCGGACGGTGCTGTGGCCGCCGTCGCACCCGACCAGCCAGGAGGCGTCCGCGGTGCTCCGGGCCCCGTCGGCGTCCTCCAGCGTCACGCGCACCCCGTCCGGGCGCTGGTCGAGGCCGGTGAGCCGGACGCCCCACTCGATGTCGACGCCGAGCCGGGCCACCGCCTCGCGCAGTACGGCCTCCGTGTCGGTCTGGCCGATGACCAGCGTGAAGGGGTACGCGGTCGGCATCGTCCCGTAGTCGGCCTGGAGGCGCACCAGGCGGCGGCCCTCGGCGTACATGGTGAAGGCGGCGTTGCGGCGGCCCCGGGCGAGCATGGCGTCCACGACGCCCATCTGGTCGTACGTCTCCAGGGTGCGCGGGTGGGTGGCGACGGCGCGGCTGGTGCGCGCCGGGCCGGGGGCCGCGTCGATGAGGCGGACCCGCAGGCCGCGGCGGGCCAGTTCGTGGGCGGCGGTCAGGCCGACGGGCCCGGCGCCCGCGATCAGCACCTGCGGCGGGACGGCCGGCTCCGTGCCGGAGTTCACCATGGTCGGTCTCCCGGGGTGGGTGGCGGAACAGAGGGTCGGACGGTCACAGCGCGGCGCTGGCGCGCAGCTTCTGCCGCACGGCGCGCCGTCGGGGCTTCCCGGTGGGCGTGCGCGGCACGGTGTCGATCGCCTCCGCGAAGCGGATCTGCTCGAAGCGGCCGAGGCGGTCGTTGGCGCGTTCGGTGATGGCGTCGAGCACGTCGAGGACGCCGTGGCCGTAGGGGTCGCCGCCCGCCCCGGCGTCCTCGCGCAGCACGATCCCGGCCCAGACCAGGGCCCCGTGCTCGGGGTCGGGCCAGTCCGCGACCAGGCAGTCGGCGACCCGGGGGTCGTCTGCGAGTATCCGCTCGATGCGGCTGGGCGAGACGATCTCGTTGTCGTACTTGAAGACATCGGCGAGCCGGTCGACCAGGCTGAGGTTGCCCTCGTCGTCCAGGCGGCCGACGTCACCGGTCGCGAAGAAGCCGTCCGCGTCCACCCGGGCGGGGTGCGCCTCGTCCAGGTAACCGGCCATCAGCTGCGGCCCGCGCACCAGGACCTCACCGACCGACCAGGGGCCGAGCGGGCGCCGGGTCGTCAGGTCCACGATGCGGCACTCGGTGCCCGCGACGACGGAACCGACGGTGCCGGGGCGGTAGCGGCCGGGCCGCTGGCTGTGCGTGAGCGGGGACAGCTCCGCCATGCCGTACCCCTGGATGACGGGCACCCCGAGCCGTTGCTCGAGGACCCCCGCCGCCTGCGGCCGCAGCGCCGATCCGCCGGACAGCACGGCGGTCAGCCGCAGCCCGTCCGGCGCACCGCCCGCCGCGAGGCGCTCGTCGGCGGCCAGGGCGTGCAGCCGGGCGGGCAGCCCGTAGTAGTGCGTGGCGCCCGCGTCGGCGGCGGCGCCGAGCGATGCGTAGGGGTCCGGGTCCTGGCAGAGGACCTGGCAGGCGCCCGCGTACAGGGCCGAGTTGAGGTGCATGACGTGGTAGAGCGGCAGGTGGTTGAGGGTCACCGAGGCGCCGGTCAGGCCGTGCGCGTCGGCGGTCTGCCAGGCGTTGGCGACCACGTTGCGATGGGTCAGCAGGACGCCCTTGGGGGCGCCGGTCGTCCCGGTGGTGAACTGCACGCACGCCACGTCGTCCGGCGATGCGGCGGGCCCGGCGTACGGCCGCGCCCCGGCGATCAGCTCGTGCAGGGGGGCGGTGCCGGCGGGGGCCTGCCCGTCCATGGCCACCACGGTGCGCAAGGCGGGCAACCCGGGCGCGATCCTCGTCAGGGTGGCGGCGGTGGTGGCGGGCGCGAGGACGATCCCGGCGCCCGACGTGGCGAGCACATGGCGCAGCCCGTCCGGCGGGAGCAGCGGGTTGACCAGGACGACCGCGGCCCCGGCCCGCACGACCCCGTGGTACGCGGCGGCGAACTCCGGGGTGAGGGTGTGGGTGACCGCGACCCGGGTGCCGCGGCCGGCGCCCGCCGAGGAGAGCCAACCGGCGATCCGGTCGGCGTAGGCGTCGAGTTCGGCGAAGCGCAGCACGCGGGTCGCGGTGCGCACGGCGGTGCCGTCGGGGTCGCGCCGCGTGGCGCGCCGCAGCAGTCCGTCCACCAGGAGTTCGCCGTACGGGGTGTCGCGCACCGGGGTCCCCTTCCGTCGTCCACCGGCGGCCTTTACCTCCGGATTGCCTTCACCCTCCGCCGGTGCGCTTGAGGAATCTTCGAAGAGCGCTCGATCAGCACCACGGAAGGTGACGGAGAACCGCCCGAAGACCCCTCGGAGGAAAAGGAAGACACGATGACGGCCGACACCACGCACCTCACCGGCCCGGCGCCGGACACCTCGGAATTCGGTTCGCTGTACGCCGAGGTGCAGCAGTTCTACGCCCATCAGATGCAGCTCTTCGACCGGCACGAGGCCGAGCGCTGGGCCGCCACCTTCACCGAGGACGCCGTGTTCAGCGTGCCCACCCTGGACAGCCCGGTGCACGGGCGTGCGGAGCTGGCCGCCAACGTCCACCGCAACCGGGCCCGTCAGGAGCGCGAGGGCGGGCAGTTGCGCCACTGGATCGGCATGCTCGACGTGGACGCCCGCCCCGGCGGCGTCCTGCACACCCGGGCCTACGCGCTGGTCTTCGCGACGCCCCGGGGCGGTGTGCCGGTGGTGTCGCGGTTCTGTGTGATGGCGGACGAACTGGTGCGCTGCCGGGGCCGGCTGCGGGTACGGAGCCGCGTGGTGTCGCGGGACGACCTCACCGCCGGCTACCCGGCCCCGGTGCTCGTCTGAGGATGCGCGGAGGCGTCAGGCGCGGCAGACCGGCAGACCGCCGTGGTACCGCGCCATCTCCCGGAACAGCGCCCCGATGTCGAGGGGCGCGCCCGGGAGGGCGCCGCGCTCCTCCGCGTACGCCCGGTGCAGATTGGGCACCAGGCGCTCGGCGTCCAGGAGCCCGGCGTACGGCCCGGGCCCCGCCTCCCGGGCGACGTCGTACGGGGTCAGGCCGGCGGCGACGCCCTCGCGGGCGAGCTCCTGGAGGCGGCGGAAGTAGCCCGCGTCGGCGTCGAGGAGTTCCGGGCCGCCGACGGGGCCGTGGCCGGGGACGACCGTGAGCGGTTCCAGGGCGCGCAACGCGGCGAGGGCGCGCAGGGAGCCGCTGACCGAGCCCATGGGGCAGAACGGGGTGACGCCGTTCATCACCACGTCACCGGCGAACAGGACGCGCTGGTCCGGCAGCCACACCACGGTGTCGCCGCAGGTGTGCGCGGGCCCCACATGCAGGAGTTCGGCCCGCAGCTCCCCCACGTACAGGGTCATCCGCTCCTCGAAGGTGACCTGCGGGACGACGACCTCAAGCTCCCCCCAGCGCACCTCGGGCCAGAGCCCCGTCAGGTGCAGCCCCGCCGCGGCGGCCTCGTCCCGGGCCCGCGCGTGGCCGACGACGACCGCCTCGGGGAAGACGCAGTTGCCGAAGGTGTGGTCGCCGTGGAAGTGCGTGTTGACCAGGTACCGGGGCGGCCGGTCCGCGACGGCCAGGACCCGGGCGCGCAGGGCGCGGGCCCGGCCCGCGGTGGCGACGGTGTCGACGAGCGCGCTCTCACCGCCGCCGGCGAGCAGCCCGGAGTTGTTCAGGCACCAGCCGCCGTCGCCCTGGACGTGGGCGTGGACGCCGTCGGCGATCTCGGTGAGCCGGCCGTCCGTCATTCAGGCCGCCGTCCGGGCGGCCAGCGCCCCGTTGACGAGGTCGAGGTACGCGCGCGGGGTCTGCGCCTCGTCCAGCGCCTCCTCGTCCAGCGCCACGTCGTGATCGCGCTCGATGACGCCGGTGACCTGGAGCAGGGCCAGCGAGTCGTAGCCGAGGTCGAGGAAGAGGGTGTCCTGGGCGGCCTCGTCCAGCGGCACGCCCTCGTCGCTGCCGGCGGCGTCGCGCAGCAGGGCGGCAAGGTCGGTCAGGTTCAGGCGGTCCACGGTGTTCCCCTCCTGGTACGGGTGTGCGTTCGGGTGGTGCATAGAGGTGTACGGCGCTCAGAGATGTACGGCGCTCACGCGCGGGGCGCGCGCACCACAGCCGCCGCGTTGAAGCCGCCCCGGCCCCGGGCGAGGACCAGCGCGTGCCGCAGCCGCGCCGGGCGTGGCGCACCGGTCACCAGGTCCACCGGGCAGTCGTCGGCGAGCCGCCCGACCGGTGCGCCCGGCGGGACGACCTGGTCACGCAGGGCGAGCAGGGCCGCCGCCAGATCGAGGGCGGACCCGCCCGAACCGAGGCGCCCGAACAGCGACTTCGGGGCCGTCACCGGCACCCCGTACGGGCCGAAGAGCGCGGTGAGCGCGGCGGCCTCGGCGCGGTCGGCGTCCCGGTCCCCGGCGGCGTCCGCGAAGACCACGTCCACGTCCGCCGCGTCGACCCGGGCGTCGGCGAGGGCGAGGCGCGCGGCGTCGAGCAGGCGGGGCGCGCCGCGTCCGGGCGCCGGGTCGAAGGTGGCGGCGCAGCCCTCGACGGTGCCGAGGACGCGGGCCCCCCTGGCGTGCGCGGCGTCGCCGTCCTCCACGACGAGCAGGGCGCCGCCCTCCCCCACGACGTGCCCGGAGGCGTCGGCGGAGAACGGCAGATAGGCGTCGGCCGGGTCGCGCCGGGTACTCAGGCCCCCGGCGGCCAGCTGGGCGGTGAGGCCCCACGGGCACACCGTCGCGTCGAAGCCTCCGGTGAGGACGGCCCGGCCGCCCTTGCGCAGCTGGCGCCGGGCCTGGGCCATCGCGTCGAGGCCGCCCGCCTGCTCGGAGACGACGACACCGCTGGGGCCGCGCAGGCCGTGCCGGATGGAGATCTGCCCGGAGTTGGCGGCGTAGAACCAGGCGAAGGACTGGAAGGCGCCGACGTACCGGCTGCCCTTGCTCCACAGCTCCTGGAGCTCGCGCTGACCGAACTCGAAGCCGCCCGCGCCGTTGGCGGTCACGACGCCCATGCCGTACTCGGGCAGGGCCGACGGGTCGATGTCCGCGTCCGTGATGGCCTCGGCCGCCGCCGCGAGGGCGAGCCGCGTGACGCGGTCGGTCTGCGGCAGCAGCTTGGCCGGGACGTGCGCCGCGTCCTCGAAGCCGGTGACCTCGCCGGCGAGGACGGCCGGGTAGCCGGAGGCGTCGAACCGGGTGACGGGGCCGATCGCGCGGTGCCCGCGCAGGACCGCCGACCACCAGGTCTCGGTGCCGACGCCGCCGGGCGCGGCGATCCCGATGCCGGTGACGGCCGCGGTCGCGGTGCGGGCGGGGGCGTCTGTCTCCGGGGCGGTGACGGTCATCGGTGCGCCTCCGTCCGGGGTGCGGTGAGCACCATCGCGCTCTGGAAGCCGCCGAATCCGCTGCCGACACTGAGGACGGTGTCGGTGCGCTGCTCGCGGGCGACGAGCGGCACGTAGTCGAGGTCGCAGCTCGGGTCGGGCTCGTGGAGGTTGGCGGTGGGCGGCACGGTGTCGTGCTCGATGGCCAGCGCGCACGCGGCGATCTCCAGGGAGCCGATCGCGCCGAGCGAGTGCCCGATCATCGACTTGATCGAGCTGACGGGCACCCGGTAGGCGTGCTCGCCCAGGCTGGCCTTGAAGGCGGCCGTCTCGTGCTTGTCGTTCTGCTTCGTGCCCGAGCCGTGCGCGTTGACGTAGTCCACGGCGGACGGGTCGAGCCGCGCCTCGTCCAGGGCGGTACGGACGGCCTCCGCCATCTCCCGCCCGTCCAGGCGCAGTCCGGTCATGTGGTACGCGTTCGAGCGGCTGGCGAACCCCGCGATCTCCGCGTACACATGCGCCCCCCGGCGCACCGCGTGCGTGTACTCCTCCAGCACGAGTACGGCGCTGCCCTCGCCGAGAACGAAGCCGCCCCGGGTCCGGTCGAAGGGGCGCGAGGCGGTCTCCGGCTCGTCGTTGCGCGCGGAGGTGGCCCGGATCGCGTCGAAGGAGGCCAGGGTGATCGGGGTGATCGGCGCCTCGGACGCACCGGCCAGCATCACGTCGGCGCTGCCCTCGCGGATGAGCTCCGCGGCGTGCCCGAGCGAGTCGAGGCCGGAGGTGCACCCGGTGGAGACGACGGCGACGGGGCCGAGCGCCCCGGCGTCCCGGGCGACCTCGGCGGCCACGGAGCTCGGCACGAGGTAGTCCCCGAGCCGTTCCTCCGCGCGGGCCGGGTCCAGCAGCCAGTGTTCGCCGCCCTCGCTGACATGCGCGTACACCTCGTCGAGCCCGCTGCTGCACCCGACGGCGGTGCCCAGCGAGACGCCGGTGCGCTCGCCCCCGGCCGCCAGGTCGATGCCGCTGTCGGCGACGGCCTCGCGGGCGGCGGTGAGCGCGAACTGCGCGACCCGGTCCAGGCGGTGGGCATCGGCGGCGTCGAAGCCGTAGTGCGCGGGGTCGAAGTCGGCCTCGGCGGCGATCCGGGACCGGAACGACGCGGCGTCGAAGCGGGTGATGCGGCGGGTGGCGGTACGGCCCTCCGTCAGCAGCGACCAGAACGCGGCGGTGCCGGTGCCGCCCGGGGCGACCACCCCCACCCCGGTGATGACGACCCGCCTCATCGGACACCCGCCGGCTGCGGGGCGAGCCGCCGCACCACGCGGGCGGCGCGGCCCACCAGCCGGGGCAGCTCGTGACCCCGCAGGAAGAAGTGGTCGCCGGGCACGGTGCGGACGGCGAAGGGGCCGGTGGTCCAGGCGCGCCACTGCGCCATGGCCTCCGGCTGCGCCAGCGGGTCGTCGGCTCCGGCGACCGCGAGGACGGGGACCGTGAGCGGCCCGGCGGGCGAGGGTTCGCGGGCGGCCGTCCGCAGTTCGTGTGCGAGGACGAGGTCGTCGCGGAGCACCGGCAGCACGGTCTGGTGCCAGAAGTCGCCGGGCCGGGCGCGCGTGGGCAGGGCGCCCGCCTCGCCGAGCATGCGCAGCAGCTCCTCGTCGCCCGCCCGGCACTGGTCGGCCAGGGCGGACAGCTCGTCGGGCGGCGGGCAGGCGCCGACGACGAGCAGCGCGGGCCCCGGGAGCCCCGCCTCGTGCAGGGCCCGGGTGACGCTGTACGCGACGAGGGCGCCGAGGCTGTGCCCGTACAGGATGTACGGGGCTTCGCCGCTCTCGCCGCTCTCCCCGGTGAAGTGGGGCAGCTGGTCCGCGAGCAGGCCGGCGGGGCGGGTGAGGCGCGGCTCGGAGCGTCGGCGTTCGCGGCCGGGCAGCAGGTGCGGCACGGTCTCGACGCCGGGGCCGAGGCGCGGGCCCCAGCCGTAGAAGGCGGAGACTCCCGCTCCGGCGTGCGCGAAGCAGTGGAGCCGTACGGGCCGTTCGTCGGGCATGGGCCGTCCTCTCGCGTAGGAGTCCGGGCCCTCGGCCTGGGCCCTCCCCGACCGCAGCCTGGCAACTCCCGCTAGAACGGTGCTGGACCTCGGCTCAGGCCGCGTACAGATCGAACGTGGACAGTCCGCGCGGCCCGCTGAGCACGTCGAGCGCGGGGTCGACGGTGAGCATGGCCCGGTGCAGCCGCTGCATCTGCGGCGACGGCTCCACGCCCAGCTCCTCCACGAGTCGGAGCCTCAGCCTGCGGTAGACGTCGAGGGCGGTGGCCTGGCGGCCGGACCGGTAGAGGGCGACCATCGCCTGCGAGTGCAGCCCCTCGTGCTGGGGGTGGCGCATGATCAGGTCGGTGAGTTCGGCGAGGACCTCGGTGTGCCGGCCGCAGCGCAGATCCGCGTCGATGCGCCGCTCGACGGTGACCAGGCGGGACTCCTCCAGCCGCATCACCTCGATGTCGAGGACCGGTCCCAGCCGTACGTCGACCAGCGCGGAGCCCTGCCACATGGCGAGCGCCTCGCCGAACAGCGAGGAGGCCCGGACGTCCTCGCCCCGGTCGAAGGCGCCGCGCCCGGCCGTCACCAGCTCCTCGTAACGGTGCACGTCGACGGCGTCCGGCGGGATCTGGAGCAGGTAGCCGCCGTGCCGGGTGGCCAGGACCTCCTTGGCGGCGCCGGGGGTGTCGGGCCCCATGGCGGTGCCGAGCCGGCGGCGTAATTGGAGGATGTACGTCTGAAGGGTGGTCATGGCGCTCTGCGGCGAGTTGCTGCCCCAGATCTCCTCCATGAGGGTGGGCACGGGCACGACGCGGCCCGGATGGAAGGCGAGCAGCGCGAGGAGCTGTCGCGGCTTGCCCGCGGTGGGCACGATCGACATCCCGTTGACCTCGGCACTCAACGGACCCAGAACCTGTATGCGCACGGTGGCCTCCCCAAGGACCGGCCGGGGTGGACCCGGCCGTGATCGCGTGCGCCGGCGCCTTCGCCCCCGTGGCCGAAAGCCGTCGGCGCCAGGCACGCTAGCCCCGGCCACACCGTGCGCCTCATTCTCTCGATCAGCGTTCGAGCGGCTTTCCAAGCAGGCATTGCGGCCGGATTGCGCCCCGTGGAGCGCCGTCTCGAGAACACGCAGACGACGGCTGGAGGGGCGCTCGGGCGGCCTCCCCCGGCCACCGGCCGGTCGTTACCGTCCATGCCGTGACCGGATTACGAGGGGGAGCCACCCGATGAGCGTCCTCGCCACTCCACGCCCGGATGCGGCGCGGTCCGCCGCGAACAGCCCCGTGGAGTTCCGGCTGCTGGGCCCGGTCATGGTCCACGACGCCACCGGGGGCGCGGACATCGTCCCGGCCGGTTCCAAACAGCGCGCGCTGCTCGCCGCGTTCGTCACACACGCCGGGGTGCTGCTCGACGTGGACCGGCTGGCGGCGGAGCTGTGGGACGGGGCGGACGGGGCCCCTCCCGGGAACGCGGCGAACGCGCTTCAGGCCCATGTGGCCCGGCTGCGGCGGCTGCTGCCCACGCCCGGCGACTACGGCCATGTGTGGATCAGCACCCTGCCGACGGGCTACCTGCTCGACCTGGGCGGCGCCTCCACCGACGTCCAGCGCTTCACCCGGCGCTCGTCCGAGGGGCGGGCGGCCGTCGCCACCGACCCGGCGCGGGCGGCGCAGATCCTGCACGGTGCCCTGGAGCTGTGGCGCGGACCGGCGTTGCAGGACTGCCGCAGGGGCCCGGTGTGCGCGGCGGAGGCCGACCGGCTGGACGAGATGCGGCTCACGACGCTGGAGGCGCTGTACGAGGCGCGGCTGCGCTGCGAGCGGCACGGCGAGTGCATCGGCGACCTGGAACGGCTGACCGCCGACCACCCGCTGCGCGAGCGCTTCTACGACCTGCTCATGGTCGCCCTGTACCGCAGCGGCCGCCAGGCGGAGGCCATCGGCGTGTACGAGCGGGCCCGGCGCCGCCTGGTCGCCGCCCTCGGCATCGAACCGGGCCCGGCGCTGCGCGGCCGCCTGGAGTCGGTGCTCACCCACTCCCCCGGCCTGGCCGCGCCCGTGGCCCCCGGCGTCCTGGACGAACTGGACCGGCTGCGCCGCCGGGTGGACGAGCTGGCCAGGCAGCAGCTGGAGCTGACCCGCCGGCTGAGCGCGGCCACGGCGGGCCCTCAGGCGACAGGTTCTCAGGCGGCGGGCTCTCAGGCGGTGGCGAGGTGAGCGGCGAGTGCGGTGAGGTCCGGGTGGTCGTGGAGGACGACGGCGCGCTCCCGTAGCCCGTACAGCCGGTTGACCGCCGTCATGAACTCCGCGCCCGCCCGGGCGTCGACCCCCAGATCGCTGAACGGGGTGCGGGGGTCCAGGTCCCACGGATCGCAGGCCAGCACCTGCGCCAGCTCCTCGCGCAGTTCGTCGGCCGAGGGCAGCGGACGGCACGGCGGCGCGGCCGGGGCGACGACGGGAGCGGGCGCCGCCACGCACCGCGCCTCCCTCGCCACATGCAGGGCGAACGCCTCCAGGCAGGGGTGGTCCAGGACGGCCGCCCCTTGATGGCGGTGCCGAAACGGGCGTTGACGGTCGCCACGAACTCCGTGCCGAGCAGCGAGTCGAGGCCGATCTCCGGGAACGGCTGCCAGGAGCGCAGGGTGCCCGCGTCGCGCCGGATGACGTCCGCCAGCAGGCCGAGCAGCGTGGCCAGGACATCGGCGGGGGCGGAGACCATGTCACGCGGCCCGCACGGCCTCGGCCCGGGGGCGTGGCGGCACCGTGCGGTAGCGGCCGGTCCGCCCGGGGCCCACGAGCACCGGCAGCAGCAGCTGCCAGAGCGCCCCGCCGTCCTCCGGCCGCACCCCGGCCCCGGCGGTCCGGTCCGTACCGGGCGGCGCGATTCCGTACAGCAGGGCGGCGAGCAGCGCCTCGGCGCCGTCGCCCCGGGCGTCGCCGCTCAGCTCCCCGGCCGCGTCGGCCTCGTCCAGCAGGCGCCGGGCCTCGGCGAGCCAGGCCCGGCGCAGGCCGCCGGTGCCGGCGGGCCCGTCCACACCGTCGTCGGCCAGCCGGAAGGCGGCCCGGGCGACCGGGTCGTCGCGGCGGACCAGGGTCAGCCAGTGCGTGAGGTCGATGAGGCGCTGCACCGGCCCGTCGCCGGTGGCCCGCCGCTCGTCCAGGAACTCCCCGAGCAGGGCGCTGCCGTGCAGCGCCACCGCGTCGGCCAGCGCGTCCTTCGACGGGAAGTGGAAGTACAGCGCCCCCTTGGTCACGCCCGCGGCGGCGGCGATCTGGCCGAGCGTGGCACTCGCGTACCCGCTCCGGGTGAACAGCTCCGCCGCGGCGTCGATGAGCCGGCGCCTGGTGCGCTCCGACCTCTCCTGCATTTTCGCCCTCCCAGGACGTGGGACCCCTGCGCTCGGCCGGCGCTCAGCCGACCTGGGTCAGCCGCTCGCCGGTGTCGGCGGCGGCCGTCCCGGGTGCCGGTGCGGACCCGGCCTTCAGAATGGAGCGCTGCAGTCGTTGCAGCCCTGCGGATGGCTCGAGCCCCAGCTCACCGACGAGCCTGGTCCGCAGCCGGTGGTAGGCGTCCAGCGCCTCGCTGCGCCGGCCCGAGCGGTGCAGGGCGACCATGTAGTGGGCGTGCAGGTTCTCGTGCGTGCGGTAGCGGCTGACCAGGACCGTGAGTTCGCTCAGCAGCTCGCGGTGGCGGCCGAGGCGCAGGTCGGCGTCGATGCGCTGGTCGAGGGCGCACAGCCAGGTCTCCTCCAGGCGCCGGATCTCCATGTCCAGCCGCGGCCCCGTCCGTACGTCGACGAGGGGGAGCCGGTCCACAGGGCGAGCGCGTCGCGCAGTTCGCGTGCGGCGCGCCGGTAGTCGCCCGCGTCGCTCGTGCGGTAGCCGCAGCCCACCAGCCGTTCGAACTCGCGGACGTCGACGGTGCCGCCCGAGGTGTGCAGCACGTACCCGCCGGGGGCGGTGACCAGGACGTCCTTGGCCGTACGCGACGAGGCGTCGCCCGGGGCGCGTTCCAGGGCCGCGGCGATGAGCTCGCGCACCTGCAACACGTAGGTCTGCAAGGTGGTACGGGCACTGCGCGGCGGATTCCCGCACCACAGCTCCTCGATCAGGTCGGGCACGGAGACCACGCGGTCGGCGTGCACGGCCAGGAGCGCCAGCACCTGCCGGGCCTTCGGCGCCGTCGGGGTGACCGAGACCCCGCCCTCGGTGACGGCCAGCGCGCCGAGTACTTCGATGTCCATGGTGCTCCCCCTCTTCACGCACGACTCATCAGCGAAGCTAAAAACAGGGCGCGCGGTTTGTCAATACCAAACCGCGTGCCCTGTTTACAAGGGAGATCCGGGGAGCCTCTACTGCGGGGGGTTGCCGTGCTTGCGGGCCGGCAGGTCGGCGTGCTTGGTGCGGAGCATCGCGAGCGAGGCGATCAGGACCTCGCGCGTCCCGGCCGGGTCGATGACGTCGTCCACGAGCCCGCGCTCGGCTGCGTAGTAAGGGTGCATCAGCTCGGTCCTGTACTCCTTGACCATGCGGGCGCGCATCGCCTCGGGGTCCTCGGCCTCCGCGATCTGCCGCCGGAAGATGACGTTGGCGGCGCCCTCGGCACCCATGACCGCGATCTCGTTGGTGGGCCAGGCGTAGGTGAGGTCCGCACCGATGGACTGGCTGTCCATGACGATGTAGGCCCCGCCGTACGCCTTGCGCAGGATCAGCGAGATACGGGGCACGGTGGCGTTGCAGTACGCGTACAGCAGTTTGGCGCCGTGCCGGATGATGCCGCCGTGCTCCTGGTCGACGCCGGGCAGGAAGCCGGGCACGTCGAGGAGCGTCACGATCGGGATGTTGAAGGCGTCGCAGAGCTGCACGAAGCGCGCGGCCTTCTCGGAAGCCTCGATGTCCAGCACCCCGGCCAGCGACTTCGGCTGGTTGGCCACGATGCCCACCACCTCGCCACCCAGCCGGGCCAGGGCGCAGATGATGTTGCGGGCCCAGCGCTCGTGGACCTCCAGATACTCGCCGTCGTCCACCAGTTCCTCGATGACCTCCGCCATGTCGTACGGGCGGTTGCCGTCCACCGGCACCAGATCGAGGAGGGTGTCCGAGCGTCGGTCGGCCGGGTCGGCGGTCGGTGCCAGGGGCGGGTTCTCGCGGTTGTTCTGCGGCAGCAGGGAGAGCAGATAGCGGACCTCGGCGATGCAGGTCTCCTCGTCGTCGTACGCGAAGTGCGCGACGCCCGAGGTCTCGGCGTGGACGTCCGCGCCGCCCAGGCCGTTCTGGGTGATCTCCTCGCCGGTGACCGCCTTCACGACGTCCGGACCGGTGATGAACATCTGCGAGGTCTCACGGACCATGAACACGAAGTCGGTGAGGGCGGGGCTGTAGGCCGCACCGCCCGCGCACGGGCCGAGCATCACGCTGATCTGCGGGATGACCCCGGAGGCGCGCGTGTTCCGCTGGAAGATCCCGCCGTACCCGGCGAGCGCGGAAACACCCTCCTGGATACGGGCGCCCGCGCCGTCGTTCAGGGACACCAGCGGCGCACCGGCCGAGATGGCCATGTCCATGATCTTGTGGATCTTCGTCGCGTGCGCCTCGCCCAGCGCCCCGCCGAAGATCCGGAAGTCGTGCGCGTACACGAAGACCGTCCGGCCCTCCACCGTCCCCCAACCGGTGACCACACCATCCGTGTACGGCTTCTTCGCCTCCAGACCGAAACCCGTCGCCCGGTGCCGGCGCAGCTGCTCCACCTCATGGAAGGAACCGGGGTCGAAAAGAAGCTCGATGCGCTCGCGCGCCGTCAGCTTGCCCTTGGCGTGCTGCACCTCGGTCGCCCGGTCACCGGGCCCGCGCTCCGCCGCCGCGTGGATCTCGCGCAGTTCCGCCACGCGGCCGCGGAGTCCGGCCTGCCCCAGCAGTTCCGGGACGGGGGAAGTGGTCATCGACATGTCGTCAGGTCCCTTCCTGGAATGCGTTGCCGCACTATCGCCAGCTGCGCGGAGCCCGGTAGACGGGCGCCGGGCTCCACCCCGGGACGCGCCCCGCCGGGGCCTCGTCCCGCTGCCCGCCGCCGCCCGCGCGCAGGGCGAGCAGCACCACCGTGAGCGCGGCAAGCTCCTCCTCGGTGGCCCGTCCGCGCTCGATGCGCAACGCGGACACCGCCGGTCCCGGACCGCCCATACCCCACCTCCAGCGTTTACGGCAGCATCGGCCACCCCGCTGGAGCACCGCTCCGGCTCCACTGGATAACCGCTCGACAAACGGTCAACGGCTCCCCGCACGGACGGACTTCAGCCCCGCCGCCAGCGCACGGGCACAGCCCGTCCCGCTGCCGACCCCCGTCATGACCACGGCCGCGACCGTGCCCTCGGCAGCCGCGCACGCCATCTCGTACGCGGCCGCGCCCCCCGGCCCGGCCCCGCACAGCACCAGCCGCCCGGGCCCCTCGGCCCCCAGCAGCCGGGGCAGCGACGAAGGGTCCCCCGGCCGCGCCGCCCGCAGGCTCACGATCCGTTCCGGGCCCCGGTGATGGCGTGCCAGTGCCTCGTACGCGCCCATGGGCACCCCCGGCGTCCGCACCAGCACGATCGTGTCGGCCGACGGGTCCCCGGCGCGCAGCACCGCCAGATCGGGCCCCTCCGGCACGGGCGGGCGGGGCAGCACGCGGGGCACCTCGAAGCCCCGGAGTAGTTCGAGGAGATCGCCGACGGCGGACTGCGGGTCGCGGTGGTCCGGCAGCGACCTCAGCAGGCGCACGCAGTGCGAGAGCAGCGCGGACGCGTCCATGTCCCCCAGGCAGCGGCGGTCGTGGCGCACCGTGAGGGCGAGCCCGCCGTCCGCGTCGTGCCGGGCGGCGAGGGTGAGCGGCAGTCCGGGGTGGGCGCTGATGCTGCGCGGGGCGTCCACCTCGACGCCCTGGGCGCGCAGCTCGGCGAGCAGCGCCGGAGGCAGCTCGACCCGGTTGTCGAACACGACCCCGGTCTCGAAGAGTTCGGCATCGGGGTTCCGGCCGGTCCAGACCCGGACCCGGTCGGCCGGCACCCAGGCGTGGACGGCCAGGTCCAGCGCGGCGTCACGCGCCTGCCCGAGAAGACCGGCCACCGGCTCGGCGGGGTCGACGGTGACCGTCATCGGCAGCGGGTTGCCCAGCAGCCCCGGAATGCCCGCGGCACCCTCCATCGGGATGTCCCGGGCCGACAGGTGCACGCCGAAGCTGACCGGCACCGGGCCGACCGCACCGGCCGCCCGGTACAGCAGCAGCGCCCACACGGCGTGCAGGGCGCTGGACTCCCCCGCCCCGCGCATCGCGGCCCAGGTGCGCAGCCGGGTGGTCTGGGGCGGCCGCAGCCGCCGGTGGACGCGTCCGACGCCGCTGTCCCCGGCCGGAAATCCGTCGTCCGGGGCCTCGGGGACGGCCGGCTCCGGGGCCGGGGCGGCCGTCGCCCAGTAGGCGCGGGCGCCCTCGGTCCGCTGCCGGGCCAGCCAACGGGCGTGGTCGCGCACATCGGGCCGCCGCTCGCGGCCGGGCAGGGTGCCGCCGCGCGCGTAGGCCCGGTAGAACTCCCGCAGGAGCAGGTGGACGCCGCGCTCGTCCAGCAGCGCCCGGTGATAGGTGAGCAGGACCCGGGTGGGCGCACGGGTGCCCCGGGCCGGGGCGGCCCCTCCATCAGGGTCACGCGCAGCAGGCCGGGGCGGTGCGGTGCGAAGCCGCGCAGACGGTCGCGCTCGATCAGGTCGCTCCAGGAGACGGCGCCGTGTGCGAGGTGGGCGACGTCGATCTCCGCCCACTCGTGCAGCACCAGGCGGGGCAGGTGCGTCCAGTCGAAGGCCGCCCGCAGCACGGTCTCCCGGTCGGCGACGGACAGCCAGGCAGCGGTGAACCGGGCGAGGTCGACGGGCCCCGTCCAGTTCCAGGCGACCTGTCCGACGTGCCCGCCCGCCGGCTCCTCGACGGCCGCGCGGATCAGGTCCTGCTGGTGGCCGGCCACCGCGACGGTGTCGCGCGCGCCGCCCGCCAGCGCCAGGACGTCGGCGAACACCGCGGCTCCGGGCCTGCCCCGACCGCCGTGCGTGGGGGCGATGCGCAGGGTGTGGCGCCCGGTACCGGACGCCTCCGCGGTCACCGTGCGGGCATGACGCTGGGTCACCCGCGCCGCCACCGCCTCGGCCCGGCCCGGGTCCAGGGGACCGCACAGCTCCGCCTCGACGGACGGGCCGGAGGCGGCGGGCACCGGTGCGAGGACCACCGCAAGCACCGGATCGTCACTCATCGGGGCCCTGACCCCGTGTGCACCGCATGACGTGCCCTCCCTCAGCCGGTACGGCTGCCCTCTCAGGCGAGCCGTACTCCGCTCGCCCCCGCGACGCCCTCGGGCCGTGCCATGAGGATGGAGCGCTGCAACTTGGCCAGCGCGGGCGAGGGTTCGAGCCCGAGCGTGCGGACCAGCGTGGACCGCAGCCGCTGGTAGGCGTCCAGCGCCTCGCCGCGCCGCCCGGAGCGGTAGAGGGCCAGCATGTACTGGCCGCACAGGCTCTCATGGGTGGAGTACCGGCTGAGCAGGACGGTGAGTTCGGAGAGCAGTTCGCGGTGGCGGCCCAGCTTGAGATCGGCCTCGATGCGCTGGTCCAGGGCACAGAGCCGGCTCTCCTCCAGCCGCTTGATCTGGGTGTCCAGGTGCGGCCCGGTGTGTACGTCGGCGAGCGCCGGACCGGTCCACAGGGCCAGCGCCTCACGGAGCAGCCGGGCGCCCTCGGGAAAGTCCTCGGCGTCCATGGCCCGGTATCCCATGCCGGCCAGCCGCTCGAACTCCTGCACGTCGTGGCCGCCTTCGCCGCCCTTGAGTAAGTAGCCTCCGGGAACGGTGAGCAGGACGTCCTTGGCGGTGCGGGTGTCGTCGCCGTGCTGTTCGAGCGCGGCGGTGATCAGTTCGCGCAGTTGGAGGATGTAGGTCTGGAGCGTGGGCCGGGCGCTGCGCGGCGGCTCGCTCCCCCACAGCTCCTCGGTGAGCGTGCCCACGGGCACCACCTCGTCGGCGTGCAGGGCCAGCAGGGCAAGCACCTGCCGGGGCTTGGGCGCGGTCGGTGTGATCGAAGTGCCCATTTCCCGCACGGCGAGCGTGCCGAGTACGTCGATGTCCACGCGGTCTCCCCGTCATCCCCCGGCCGCCGGAACGGCCCGGAACTTCTGCTGACGGAACGATTTAAAAACAGCACGAGCGGTATGTCAATACCAAACCGTGCGCCCTGTTTGCTCTCGTGTGGAGCGCCAGCGATCCTTGAGGCACGGTCACCTTGATCCGATAAGTTTCCCCAAAAGCGGACAAAGAGCAGGGGGTTGGAGGTCCCGGAAGGACCCGGACCCCACCACCAGGCGCCCGAATTACCAGACCGGGTGGACTGTTTTACGAGGAGGGAGGCGTGCCGATGACACGACGGCGAGGGTCGGCAAGGTACGCGGAAGCGCCCCGCCACCTCCGGTGGCCCGACGGCCCTACTCCGCCGGGCTCAGCCTCGGCAGCGCGAACGACCACAGCTGGACCAGCCGCTCCGCGGACCGCCAGTACCGGTCGACCGCGCCCAGGGTCTCCAGGCCGAGCGTCGCCGCCACGATGACCACCGCCGCGTCCTCGGCCGAGACGTCCTCGGCCAACTCCCCGTCGGCGCGGGCCTGGACCAGGGCGTCGCGCACCCACTCGTACCACCAGTCGTGCAGCTTGGCCTCGCTCTTGCGCGAGGGGTCGCCGCCCAACCGGAAGCCCGCGCGCACGACCGGGTCGTCGGTGACCGCGTCCATCAGCCGGCCCACGGCGGCGACGAGCCCCGGGAGCCGGCCGCCCTCGGCGGTAAGCGCGCTCTCCTCGGTCAGCGCGAGGGCGGACTCCGCGGCGGCGTCCTCCACGGCGGCCGCCAGCGCGTCCTTGTTGGGGAAGTGGAAGTGCAGGGCGCCCGAACTCACGCCTGCCCGGCCGCTGATGACCGGGAGCGTCGCCATCGCGTACCCGTCGGCGCCGAAGACCTCCGCCGCGGCCGAGATGAGGGCCTGACGCGTCACAGCCGCCCGCGCCTGCTTCACCATCGTGTCCTCCTCCGGGCGGGGCGGGGAACCGCGGCGCAAAGCCGTCCGATTCACCCTGGATTCTCCATACTGACTCGTGCGCACCCTAGCAAACCGCACGGCTGGTTGGTTTAGCTGCCGACGGGCACCAGTTGGTTTCTCCAGTCGTTCTCTCCGAAAAATGCACCGTGAACCAACAAAAGAAACCGTCCGATAGGTTTCTTCCTGAGCCGATGAAAGCGGTGACGGCGGGCAACGCAAGGGAGGCATGCGCCTTATGTCGCTTTTCTACCTCATCACGAAGGGCCAACTGCGCGCTCGTGGACCTGAAACGGAACCTGATATTCAAGTAAACGCTTGACTCTTGGTAAAGTCTTTACTTTTGGCCCGATTGAAGAAAACCGGTAGGTCCGTATCTTAAGTGGCGTCGCCGAACACAGGTTTCAAGTCCAGACGGGGGCCCCATGAGTCTCACCACTGCTGAAGCCAGAACCGCACTCCCGGCCGCACCGCGGCTGACCAGCACGGTCGCGAAGGAGTACGTACACCGCGACTCCGTCGCGGAGGTGTTCCTCACCGGCTGCGACTCGCGGGACGGGATGAACTTCGCACTGACCGGCCAATGGCCCCGCGCCCACACCATGTTCCGGAGCCAGGACGGCACGAGCCACGACCCGCTCCAGATCGCCGAAACGTTCCGGCAGGCAGGCATCTACGTCTCCCACGTCGAGCTGGGCGTACCGCTGGGCCACAACTTCGTCATGTCGAGCATCACGTACACGGCCGACCCGGAGAACCTGCTCATCGCCTCGGGCCCCACCGACTTCGACCTCGACACCCGGTGCACGGACATCGTCCGGCGCAGAGGTATCGCCAGCCGCGTCGCCTTCGAGTTCGCGCTCCGCCGGGGCGGTCGCTCCCTGGCGGGCGGCACGGGGCAGATCTCCGTGATCCCGCCGGCCGTCTACAACCGGTTACGCCAGAACAGCGCCGCCCAACCGCCCCTCACCGAGCCGCACCCGGCCCGCAATCCGCTTCCTCCGGCCATGGTCGGCCGGCCGTTCACCACGGACGTCGTGCTCTCCCCCGCCCCCGGCGCCGCACCCGGCGGCAGCCCGCGCTGGCTGCTCACCCCGGACCTCGACCACCCGATCCTCTTCGACCACAAGGGCGACCACGTGCCCGGCATGGTCCTGCTCGAAGCGGCCCGGCAGGCCGCCTGCGCCGTGATGGCGCCCCGGACGTTCACCCCGGCCGCCGCCGCCAACGACTTCCACCAGTACGCCGAACTCGACCGGCCCTGCTGGATCGAGGTGACCCGGGTCGAGCACGAATCCGGCAACATGGTCACCGTGGAGGTCACCGGCCACCAGGACGGCAAGAACGTCTTCACCTCGGTGCTGACCGGCCCGGTCGACTAGGCGGCCCCGCCCGCCGCCCGGACCCCACCCTCGTACCGCCTTGGGTCGCTGACCCGCCCGCGCGAGATCATCGCAGGTCACGCCCGCACACGCCGCACCACAGCGACCGAAGCGACCGAAGAACCCGCTCGCGCCCGTACGCGGAAGGCCGCCCCCACGAGAGGGCCGCGCCTTCCGCGTACGGGCGCGTCGAACGGCCCCGCCCGACGCCCGTCAGAGGTCGAAGGCCACATGCTCCAGGTCGGTGTACTCCACGAGCAGCCCCTGCGCCCGGCGCCCGCCGTCCTTGAAGTAGATCTCCTGCAAGCCCTCGGCCGCGACCTCCTGGAGCTGCCGGTCGCTGCCGCCCTGCTCCCGGAGTTCGAAGAGCCGGGCCGCGTACGTGGGCGGGAGCGCCACGGTGAGGTGGCGCAGCCGGGCGTCGTCGGTGGAGCCGGGCGCCGCCGTGTATCCGAACCGGGCCCGGGTGTCGATGACGATGCCCCCGGTGGTGGCCGCCGCCTTGCGGGCCTTCGCCTGGATCTGCGGCTGCCAACGCCGCTTGACCTCGCGGTCCAGGCGGGCGGCCAGATCCGGACGGGGCTTCTTCAGCTGGTTGCGTACGTACCGCTCGACCGTGCGCTGGGTGATCCCCAGCAGTTCGGCGGCGGCCCTGGTGCCCTTGAGCTGCTTGACGAGGTACCGCATCTGCGCACCGGCCGACTTGGGCGCGGGCCGGGTGAACGCCCGCTGGACCGCCTCGTCGAGACCTTCCCCGACCGTGTTCATCGGCTGGTTCCCCTACTCTCCGTCGTCCTTGGCGGTGACCGCGCCGTCCTTGATGTACCGGGCCAGGTTGAGCTCCGGACCGTACTCCTCCCGGACGGCTTCCGCCCACAGCGTGGTCTGCGAGCCCTCGTGCTTCACCATTCCCGGACTGACCCCGAGCCGGAAGCCCCCGGGCAGCGGCTTTCCGTCCCGGTACGGCAGGAAGTCCAGCGGGGAGGGCCCGTCCGAGGCGTAGACCGCGCAGTCGGAGAGCACGGCGACCGGGTACTGGCCGGTCGCGGCCGCCATCCGGACCATCTTGCGGTGCATGTTGATCCGGGCCCGCGAGATGACGGCGGCCCGGATGTCGGGACGCCAGGTCGGCCGGCTCAGCGCGGGCCACGGCTTGCCGGGCCGCCAGCCACCGCCGCGCGGCCGTTCCCGCAGCTTGCCGATGCCTCCCTTGACGGTCGCCTTGATCGCCGACAGGACGACCGCCAGCTGAGGATCACGGTCCCGGTACCCCTCCATCGCCGCCAGGAACGCGTCGGGCGCCAGACCCTCCCCCACGCCCAGGTCCGCCATGGTCGCCACGTACGCGTCGCGCAGCCGCTTGTACCAGCCGTCCAGATAGCGCCCGTTGGCCGGTCGCACCCACGCCTCCACGGGCGCGACCTCGTAGCCGAGCTCCACCGCGTACGCCACGGTCGGCGTCGCGTACCAGGCGGGGCCCTCCGGGCGGTCACCCTTCGGCGTGAACGGGCTCGGCAGCAGATCGCCGTCGAGCCGCCGCCACTGCTTGCCGATCACGACGTGGGACGGGTCGACGTGCGACAGGTCGACCAGCCAGGAGCCGGGCAGCGCCGGGTCGAACACGGGGCTGTCGACATGCACGGGCGCCTCCAGGCCGACGACCGCGCCGTTCGCGGCGGCACCGAAGGCGAGGTTGACGTCGATGCCGACCAGATGCCGCTTCAGGCACTCGTCATCCGTGAGGGGCCGCGCCCAGTCGTACGCCTCCTCGAACAGCATCTCGGCCGGGCCGCGCTGGTGAAAGCGGGGCAGATCGGCGAGGAGCGGATGCCCGTCGGGCGCCTCGCAAGGGGCGCACTCGACGGGCTCGGACCCCAGCGAGCCGGGGTTGCGCTCGCTGTGCCGCTTGCCGTCCGCGTCCGGCGCGCTCGCCCGGGTCGGCGGGTGCAGCGACGTCATGAGTTCGAGCCCGGTCACGGCGGTGGAGCCCCGGGGCGTCATCACGCGCGAGGCGTACGTCCCCAGCAGCCGTACGAGTTCGGCCGGCGGAAGCTGCGAGGCGCCGTTCCAGTGGCGGACGTCGAGCGCGTGCCAGGCCGGGACGCAGAGCTGGACGCAGCTGCGGCGCGCGCCCCGGGCGGGCCGGTAGATCCGGGCCCACGGGCCGAACCCGCGCCGGGTCAGCTTCCACTCCGCCCGCGCCAGCTGCTTGAGCACCTTGTGGTCCTCCGGCAGCCTCCCGGCCAGGCCCTCCTCCCGCGAAAGCCGTACGGGCAGCCCGAACCGCTCGCAGGCGGCCTCGGTGAGGACGAGCAGCGGATCGGCGTCCTGCCCGCTGGGGTGCAGCCGCTCGGCACCTAGGCGCGCCTCGCCCAGCGTCCATTCGACCAGGGCGGGCAGCGACTTGGCGGGCACGTCGAGCACCAGGCCGCCCACGCAGTACGCGAACACGTCACCGCCTTCCACGTCGACCACGGCGAGCGGCCCGTGCTCGTACGGGGAGGCGTTGCCCTCGGACGTACGGGGTACGGGGACGGGGTCGGCGGGCCTGGGGGTGGCGGGCTCCACGGCGGCGGGTGCGGCGGGCTCGGTTTCGGCGACCTCGGCGGGCTCCACGACCTCGTCCGGCTCCGCAGGCTCGACGGCTTCCTCGGCAGGCGCGGCCGCCTCCTCCGGGTACCGTGCGGCAAGCCCTTCGAGCAGCCGTGCGTACGCAGCCCGCTTCGGCGGCCGGGGTTCGCTGCGCCCCGACTCCCAGTTGCCGACCGACTCACGGCGGCTCTTCAGCGCCTTCGCGACCTGGTCCTGGCTCAGCCCGGCGGCCTCGCGCAGCCGCTTGCGTTCCGCCGGCGGCGGCAGCGGGTCCTGCGCGATCTGCTCCAGCAGCGCGTCGACCGCGCTGAACAGCACCTGCTCCTCGTGGGACAAAACGATCACCTCGTGCGCCACCCTATCGAACCGCTCACCGGAACACTCGTGGATGTCGCACGGATTGCGCATGCCGGGCAGGCGGGCCAGATGTCACTGGAACCGGGATTCAGCCCGGCTAGAGACGACCGGACTGTTTTCCCGCATCCCGCGACCGGACCGGAGCGACCGGAATCCCGCTCGGTAGCTGAACGGTCGGAACGAGAACCGCAGGTCACACGCTTGACCGGAGTGCTGAGCGACCCAAGCGACCCATGGGTCAGATATATGCGGCCATTGGCGTGTGCGCGCGTGTGCGTCATATATAGAAAGCTTCGGTCGCTTCAGTCGCTTTTCCCTCGGTCGTACGGCTGTGAACTGCGAGTTCACGAACACCGCAGGGAGCGACCGAGTGACCGGGCCCCCGCGCGGCCCGGTCACTGAGTAGCTGCGGGCACGTTTCGATGCGCACATCAGTTCTGCCGCATGGGCCTCTACTCCCCCAGGGGGTTCGCTAATCTGATTTTGCGAGTTGAGTCGCTTCAGTCGCTGATGGGGGAAGTGAATGGCAGCTGAACTGCGGGTCTCGCGCGGCGACTCACGGCAGTTCACGGGGACTGAGCCGGTCGCCGCGCAGCCTCGGACAACCGCGTGGTGGTGCGCGCGCCAGGGATGGCCGGTTCATCCTCTTGCGCCGGGCCGCAAGACACCGGTGGCCAACTGCGAGGCATGCCGCCGCCCGGACCACGACCGCACCCGGTGCGGCTGTCTGCGTGCGGGCCGCTGGTGCCACGGGTTCCACGCGGCGACGCTCGACCTCGACCGGATCGGCCAGTGGTGGGGCATCCGCCCGGACCTCGGGGTCGGCGTGGCCACCGGCCCGGCGGGCCTCGTCGTCATCGACATCGACGCGCACGCCCGCGAACTCCCGCGCCGCGAACGCCTGTTGCCGGGCGTCGGGATATCCCCCGGGATCGACCTCACCGGCTTGGCCGACGGCTTCCACACCCTGGGCCTGCTGGCCGCCCTGCGCGGCGCCACCAGCCCCGCGGACGACGCGTCCACGCTCCGGGTCCGCACCCCGTCGGGCGGGATGCACGTCTGGTACCGGAACGACGGCGGCCACCGCTGGCAGTGCTCGGCCGGTTCGGGCAGCGGCCGGGCCCTCGCCTGGCAGGTCGACGTCCGGGCGCACGGCGGCTACATCGTCGCGCCGGGCACCGTCACCGAGACCGGGACCTACCGCCCGCTCGGAGCCGTACGCACCCCCGCCCCGCTGCCCGCCTGGCTCGCCCGGGAGCTCCAGCGCACCGGCCACCTGCCCACCAGCCCCACGCCGGGCCCCAGACCCGTGCCGCCCCGGGCCCGGCAGGCGGTGCTCGCGGCCGGCGGCCGGTCCGACGCACCGGGCGGGCGCCTGCTGACAGGGCTCCTCGCCGAGGTCGCCGGCTGCGCCTCCGTCCCCGAGGGCGCAGCGTTCTCCGAGAAGCTGAACCGGGCCGCGTACACGGCGGGCGGTCTGGTCGCCGCCGGACATCTCACCGAGGACGAGGCCGTACGAGCCCTGCGCGAGGCCGCCGGACTGGCCCGCCCGGACCAGGATCGGCGCAGCGTCGCCATCATCCGGGGCGGGCTGGGCGCGGGGCGGCTGCGGCCGCTGGCCCTCGGGGGGCGCGCGTGAACGCGGACCAGGACAGAGTGCTCCCCTCGCCCTCCTTCGACGTACGGGCCGTGGCCGCGCAGATCCTCGCCCAGCCCGTACCGCAGCCCCGGCAGCGCGAGGACGCCGCCACGCCGTACGCCACGGCGGACGGGCTGCTGCCCGACACCCTCACCGACCGGGGCAACGCCAAGCTGTTCGTCAGGCTCTACCGCAACGACTACCGGCATGTGCCCGGCATGGGCTGGTTCCGCTGGGACGGCACCCGCTGGCAGTTCGACGAGGACGACACCGTGATGTGGTCGGCGGGCGACCTGGCGGAATCCCTGGCCACCACCGACCCGCGCGGCGTCTTCACCCCCGCCGCGCTCCAGCAGCACCGCAGGCGCACGCTCAGCACGAGCGGGATGAACGCGATGCTGACCCAGGCCAGGTCCGCGCCGGGCATGGTCCTCAACGCGGCGCTCCTGGACGCCGATCCGTACGCGCTGTGTACTCCGGCGGGCGTGGTGGACCTGCGTACCGGCTTCATCCGTCCCGCCGAGCCCACCAAGGACTTCCACTCCCGCTCCACCTCGGCGGCCCCCGGGCGATGCCCACACCGCGCTGGGACCGCTTCCTGGCCGACACCTTCGGCGAGGGCCCGGACGGCGAGGAGATGATCTCCTTCCTCCAGCTGCTGCTCGGCTACTCCATCACCGGCGACGTCGGCGGCCAGGTCATGCCGTTCCTGTTCGGCTCCGGCAAGAACGGCAAGTCCGTGCTGCTGGACGTCCTGATGAAGCTCCTGCGGGACTACGCGGACGCGGCGCCGCCCGGCTTCCTGATGTCACGCCCGTACGAGGGCCACCCCACGGACCTCGCCGAACTGCACGGCCGGCGGGTCATCGTGTGCAGCGAGGTCAAACCGGGCGACCGCTTCGACGAGGCCCGGGTCAAGCTCCTGACCGGCGGCGACCGGATCAAGGCCCGCCGGATGCGCCAGGACTTCTTCAGCTTCGAACCGACCCACAAGATGTGGCTGCTGGGCAACCACCGCCCCGAAGTCGGCACGGGCGGCTTCGCGTTCTGGCGGCGCATGCGCCTCATCCCGTTCGAACGCGTCGTCTCGGACCACCGCAAGATCGACAACCTGGCGGACATCCTGGTCACCCAGGAGGGGCCGGGCATCCTCAACTGGCTGATCGAGGGCGCCCGCCGCTACCTGGGCGGCGACAAGGACCTCTCGGGGCCGGAACGGGTGCGGATCGCGACGAACGTGTACGCGGAGACCGAGGACCACACCGGGCGGTTCGTCGGCGAGACCTGCCGGCTCGACACCGGTCTCCGGGCCGAACAGGCCCAGCTCTACGCGGCGTACAAACGCTGGTGCCAGAATGAGGGCGTTCCGGCGATTTCGTCGCGAGCCTTCGCGGCGCACATCCGCGAAGTGGTGGGGCTGGCATCACCCAAGGAAATGATCTTTTCCAACCAGCGCAAGTACTACCCGGGCATCGGCCTGCTCGCGGACGAGGAGACAGTATGAGCGCCCTCATCGCAGAAGACGAGATCGTCCACGAGGTCGAGCTCGTGTGGCTCGAGGACATCAGCGCGCTCGACTACGTCCGCCAGAGCCTGGACCGCCTCCCGACCCGCCGGGGAAAGCCCGCCTACCACCGCGACGGAAGAATGGTCGGCTACGCCCTCCTCGGCCCGAAGGCCAAGCCGTCGCGCTCCTCCGGCACCTTCCGGCGCCGGGTGTTCTGGCTGCTCCCCCACGACCGGGACACCGAGCCCGACGGGCTCTACGCGCGGGGCGCACCGGCCGAGGCCGTGGACGTACGGACGCTGGCGCCGGGCACGAAGGGCCACAAGACCGAGCGCTCCGAGGGCGGCCCGATGTCCTCGGCGGCCGCCCGGGAACTTCAGCCGTAGCGGTATGCCTACGGCCCTTCCCGGGCCGGATCCCTGCCAGGATGGCCAATAAACAGCACGCCCGGTATATTTCTGCGCGTCGGGGGACAATCGCGGACAGGGAGGGCGCCGCCGTGCAGGGGGAACGTCTCATCCAGGCCCAGGTGCTCGTCGCGGGCGGCGGACCCGTCGGCATGCTCGTGGCCGCCGAACTCTCCGCGTACGGCGTCGACACCGTACTGCTCGAACCCAGGACCGAGGTCTCCGACCAGCCCAGGGCGACCACACTGCACGCCCGCGCGGTGCAGTCCCTGGCCCGCCGGGGCCACCTCCCGGGGCCGCCCCCACCCTCGTACGCCGCCGAACCCACCACCAGCGCCTTCCACTTCGCTGGGCTTCCCGGCCTGACCATCACCGCTCCCCCGGACGAACCGGAACCGGTCCTCAAGTGCCCCCAGGCCGTCCTGGAACGCCATTTGGAGAGCCGGGCGCGCGTCGCCGGGGCCCGCATCCTGCGCGGCCACCGCCTCACCGACGCCGTCCAGGACGAGGACGGCGTACGGATCACGGCCGAGGGCCCCGAAGGGCCGGAGGTCTTCCGCACGAGGTATCTGGTCGGGGCGGACGGCGCCCGCAGCACGGTCCGCGCCCGGGCGGGCATCGAGTCCGACACCTTTCCAGCGACGGTGTCCGCGCTGATGGGGACCGTCACCCTGGCCGATCCGGGGTCCCTGCCCAAAGGCTGGCACCGCACCCCGCGCGGCTGGATCGTCGCCAAGCACGACGGCGACCGCACCCATCTGCGAACGCTCAACTGCGACGGCGCCCACCCGGACCGGCAGCGGCCCGTCACCCTCGACGAGCTGCGCCGCGAGGTGGCGCGCATCGCGGGCCGCGACATCGCGATGCACTCCCCGCACTGGCTGAGCCGCTTCAGCGACTTCGCCCGCCTGGCCCGCACCTTCGCCCGGGGCCGGGTCTTCCTCGTCGGCGACGCCGCGCACGTCCACTTCCCCATCGGCGGCCAGGGCCTGAGCACCGGCGTGCTCGACGCGCTGAACCTGAGCTGGAAGCTCGCCCTCGCGGTGCACGGCTCGGCGGGCCCCACTCTGCTGAGCAGCTACGACGCGGAACGCCGGCCGCTCGCCCGCCGCGTGCTCGACGGCACCCTGGCCCAACTCGCCCTGATGCGCCCGGGGCCCGAGGCGGACGCCCTGCGCACGATGTTCACCGGCCTGCTCGCGGACGAGGGCGGAAGCGGCCACCTCGGCAGCCTGATCAGCGCCCAGGACACCGTCCTGCCCGACCACACCGGCGCGGGCGGACCAACCGCGGGGACGTACCTCGGCAACACCGCGCTCAGCACCCCGGAAGGCGACACCGACATCATCCGCCTGCTGCACGACGGGCGTCCGCTCCTGCTGCTCCTGGGCGAGAAGGCGGACGAACACCGGGAGGAGGCCCGGGACTGGGCGGGCGTCCTGCGCACCGTGGAGGTGCGGCCCACACCGGTCGTGCCGTACGAAGCGGCGCTGCTGCGGCCCGACGGCTACCTCGCCTGGGTCCCCGGCGACGGCCGCCTGCGGCAGGTGCTGACGGCGTACTTCGGCCCGGGCGCCCCCGCCGGGTGAGACCGGCGGACGACGGGCGCCCCGCTGCTCTCAGCTCGCGGTCTCCAGGACATCGCGCAGCTCGGCGGCCTTCAGCGCCTCCGCGTACACCCGGGCACCCCGGGACTCGGACAGGTCCAGCGACGCCAGCACCGACGGCACCACCGCACTGGGCAGCAGATGACGCATCAGGGCGGACACCCGTACCACCAGGTCGCGGTACTCGCACACGGCCTGCGACATGGACTGGACACCGGCGAAGGAGCCCACGATGACCTCGGCCGTCTCCGGCGGCGAGATGTGCGGCAGCAACTCGCCCTGGGCCTGCGCCTGCTGGAGCAGGTCGAGACCGACCTCGCCCCACCGCAGGAACGGGCCGCTGCGGTCGAGGTTCTGCGTCAGCTGGTCCATCGTGAGCCGGACGCCCGCACGCACCATCGGATCGGTCTGGAGCCGGTGCGCCTGGAGCATCACGACGTCCACGACCTCCTGCACCTTGGACGCGCGCATCGGCACGATGATGCGCTGGTCCTGCTCGGAGAGAACGCCCTGGGCCAGGTCTTCCTTGGAGTGGAAGTGGAAGTACAGCGCGCCCTTGGTCACCCCCGCCTCGGTGAGGATCTGGGAGATCGTGGCCGCTTGGTACCCGTGCTCCTCAAAGATCTTGGCAGCCGCCGAAAGAATCGTCTGCCGGGTACGGATGGCCCGCAGCTGCTCAGCCACTGAGTCTCCTCCCTCCTCGGGGTGATCGAACGTGGGGGGATAAATAAACCGTCCAGTTCGTATCTTACAGGCCGGCCTCCTCCCTCCGCCCTGGTCGGGGAAATGTCCGGCGGGAAAGGGAAACCATGATCCTCATCACGGGCGCAACCGGGACGATCGGCCGTGAAGTGCTTCAGCGTCTCCCCTCGGACCGGCCCGTACGCATCATGGCCAGACAGCCCGAGCGGGTCACCGGCGCCTCTCCGGCCGCCCGGATCGTCCACGGAGACTTCACGGACCCCGCTTCACTGACGGACGCTCTGCACAACGTCCACACCGCCTTCCTGGTCACGAATCCCGACGGCGGCGACGACACGCGCTTCCTGGGCCCGGCCCGCGCGGCCGGCGTCCGGCACATCGTCAAGCTCTCGGCGGCCGCTGTCACCGACCCGGCCGCCACCGACCTGATCACCCGTCGCCAGCGCCACAACGAGGACCTGCTGCGCGCCTCGGGCATCCGGTGGACCCTGTTGCGGCCGCGCGCCTTCATGTCCAACACCCTGTCCTGGGCCCGCTCGATCCGCTCCGGCCAGGTGGTACGGGCCCCGTACGGCAGCTCCGCCAACGCCTGCGTCGACCCGGGGGATGTCGCGGAGGTGGCCGCCCTGGCCCTCACCGGGCGAGGGCGGGACCACGCGTGCGGGGCCTACACCCTGACCGGCCCTCAGGCCCTGTCGGCCGCCGAGCAGACGGCCCAGCTCGCCGTGCTCCTCGGCCTGCCGCTGCGCTTCGAGGAGCTGAGCCCCCAGCAGGCCCGTACGGCCCTCGAAGCGCGCTACCCGACCAATATCGCCTCCGCCCTCCTGGAGAGCGCCAGACGGCAGCACAGCGGCTCCAAGGCGGGCGTGGACGCCACCCTCCCCGGCCTGCTCGGTCGCCCCGCCCGGACGTTCCGCGACTGGGCAGTCGACCACCTGGACGCGTTCCGGCCCAACTCCCCCGCCAGGGGCTAGGGGCTGGAGACCAGAGCCCTTCAGTCCCTCACCGTTCGGTCCCTCTTCAGTCCCTCCAGCAAAACCGCAGGTCAGAGGCTTACGCCCCCAAGAACCAGGGTCCAAAGGGACTGAAGGGACTCAAGGTTGGTAGTTATAAGCCAATTGCGGGTGTGCGTGTATGCGCACGCGCGTAGAACAACCCTATATATCCCTTTGTACCTACTACTCTGGTCCTGAAGCGCTGATAACTACCGACCTTGAGTCCCTTCAGTCCCTCCATTTTTCGCCCGCAAGCCCCTGACCTGCACTTTCGCCCGAGGGACCGAAGAGGGACCGAAACTTCCAGTCCCTCCGTTCCGCGTTCAGTCCCTCCCCTTCGGTCCCTCCCCACCGGACCCGGCATCCGGCCCGACACGCCGAGCCCGAACACGCAACGCCTCCCCGGACAAGGGACCGAAGGGACTCGCGGAACGAAGAGTCCCGCCCGCCGCTGGACGCCTGTTGTAGGCTCTGGTCCGAATCTGAAAACTCAGTCCCTTCAGTCCCTCAGCCTGGCGGCAGAACCGCTCTGACCTGGGCTTTCCCTGAAGGGACTGAATCGTTCAGGACTGGACAACCTGTTGGCTCCTCGGCAAGGACGATCAGCGTGCCGCGTCAAAGAGAGACCAGTGGCCCGCGCGCGGCGGGACCCACGAGTCCCTTCGACATGGCCCGGTGGTGCGCGGCGAACGGCTGGCCCGTCCACCCTCTGGCCGTCGGCCGCAAGACCCCCGCGGGCAACTGCCCGGACTGCCGCGAGGACCCCCACCGCCCGGCGGACTGCCCCTGCCTGCCCGCCGGCAAGTGGTGCCACGGCTTCCACGCCGCGACCACCGCCCCGGAGCGCCTGGCCGCCTGGTGGGGCGTCAACCCCGCACTCGGCGTCGGCGTCTCCTGCGGCCCGGCCGGCCTCGTCGTACTGGACATCGACGCACACAGCGCCGAAGTCCCCCACCGCGACCGGCTGCTGCCCGGCATCCCGATCCACGAGAGCGTCAACCTCACCGGCCTGGCCTCCGGCTTCGACACCCTCGCGCTCCTCGCCGCACTGCGCGGCCACCCCAGCCCCGCGGACGACGAAGCCACCCTGCGCGTCCGCACCCCGTCCGGCGGCCTCCACATCTGGTACCGCACCGCACCCGGCAGCCCGCCCTACCGCTCGTCCGTGGGCTCCAGCCCCAAGGTCGCCCTGGCCTGGCAGGTCGACGTCCGGGCCACCGGCGGCTACATCGTCACCCCGGCCACCCGGACCCGCTCGGGCACCTACACCCCCGTCGGCCCGACCCGCATGCCCGCCCCCCTGCCCGACTGGCTCGCCGCCGAACTCCAGCGCACCGGCCACACCCCGCGCCCCGAGCCCGTACGAGTCCCCGCCCCCCGCCCCGTACGCGCGACACGCCTCCCCCAGGGCACCCCGCGCGCGCTCCGGGTGCTCGAGCCCCTGCTGGCCGAGGTCCGGGCCTGTGCGGCGGCCGCCGAGGGCACCGCGTTCACCGAAAAGCTCAACCGGGCCGCCTACACCGCGGGCGGACTCGTCGCCGCCGGGCGCCTCGCCGAGCCCCGCGCCCAGCTCCTGCTCACCGAAGCGGCCGACGCCGCGCGCCCGCACCGCCACCGGCACAGCCTCACCGTCATCGCCTCAGCCCTGTCCGCCGGCGCAGCCCGCCCGCTCGATCCCGAAGGACGCCCATGAGCAGCGCCGACAGCAGCCCGCGCTTCGACGCCACTGCCGCAGCGCAGCAGATGCTCGCCCTGGAAGCCGAGGGCGGCCTCCCCGGCCTGCCCGCCCAGCAGAACGCCTCCGTGGTCAGCGAACCGGCCCCGCCCGAGGGCCGCCTGCCCTCCCTCCTGACCGACCGGGGCAACGCCAAGCTCTTCGCCGTCATGTTCGGCGACCAGTTCCGGCACGTCGAGGGCCTCGGCTGGTACCACTGGGACCAGTACCGCTGGAAGCGCACGGGCGGTGAGAAGGCCGCGGTGTGGGCGGCGGGCGACCTGGCCGAACAGATGCCTCCCACCGATCCCACCGGCCAGTTCACGGACCGGGAACTGCGCGCCCACCGCCGCCGGTCCATGTCGACCCCCGGCATCAAGGCCATGCTCACGCAGGCGAAGGCGTCCCCCGCCCTCGCCCTGGACCCGGACGTCCTGGACGGCGACCCCTACGCCCTGTGCACCCCGGCCGGCGTCGTGGACCTCCACACCGGGCACCTACGCAAGCCCGACCCCGAGGGCGACATGCACTCCCGGGCCACGAGCGTCGCCCCCGAGGAGACGCCCACCCCGCGCTGGCACCGCTTCCTGCACGACACGTTCGGCGACGACGCCAAGGGCGAGGAGACGATCCACTTCCTCCACCTGCTCCTCGGCTACTCCGTGACGGGCGACGTCGGCGCGCAGGTACTGCCGTTCCTGTACGGGACCGGCGCGAACGGCAAGTCCGTGCTGCTGGACGTGATGACGCAGATCCTCGGTGACTACGCGCAGGCCGCCCCGCCGGGCTTCCTCATGGAGAAGGGCAAGTTCTCCGAGCACTCCACCGAGCTGACGGAACTGCACGGTCGGCGTATCGTCGTCTGTTCGGAGCTCAAGCCGAACGACAAGTTCGACGAGTCCCGGGTCAAGCTGCTGACCGGCGGCGACCGCATCATGGCCCGCCGGATGCGCCAGGACTTCTTCAGCTTCAACCCGACCCACAAGCTCTGGCTGCTGGGCAACCACCGCCCCGAAGTCGGCACCGGAGGCCACGCGTTCTGGCGCCGCATCCGCCTCATCCCGTTCGAGCGAGTCGTCCCCGCCGCCCGCAAGATCGACAACCTCGCCAAGGAACTCGTCCAGAGCGAGGGCCCCGGCATCCTGCAATGGCTCATCGAGGGCGCCAAGCTCTACCTGGCCACCCGCGACCCGCTCGACGGCCCCGCCACGGTCCGCTCGGCCACCGCCGCCTACGCCACCACCGAGGACCACATCGGCCGCTTCCTCGCCGAGTGCTGCACCACCCACACCGCGGACCTCCGCGTCGAACAGGGCCTGCTGTACGCCGCGTACAGCAGCTGGTGCGGAGCCGGCGAAGGCATCCGTCCCGCCACGGCCCGTGCGTTCGCGACCCGGGTCCGTCAGGAACTCTCCCTCGCCTCGCCCGCCGACATGATGAAGTCCAGCGGCAAGAAGTACTACCCCGGCCTGGGACTCCTCACCGACGACGACTCCAGGACCGGCCATGCCTGACGTACGCACCGGGCACACACCCGCCGGTCCGGCCTACCATGAACACGGTGCCCCCACCAGGGAACGTGCTCACACCCACCCCGGCCTCCTCCCGGCCGGCCGACACACAAAGGGGCTGCAGCCATGAGCTCGCTGCTGAACGAGAGCGACCTCCACCACGAGAGCGCCGTGGTCTGGCTGGAGAACCCCGACAACCTCGACTACGTACGCCAGGCGCTCGACAAGACCACCCGCCGCCGCGGAAAGCCCCGCTACGAACGCGACGGACGCATGGTCGGCTACACCGAGCTGGAGGCCAACACCGAGGCCGACCCCGACAGCGGACTCCACCTGCGCCGGGTCTTCTTCCTGCTCCCCCACGACCGCGACGCCGACCCCGACGGCCCGTACCACGAGGGCGCACCCGGCGAGGCGGTCGACCCGAGCACCATCGAGCCGAAGCGCGTCGGGGACAAGACACCCCGCTCGCAACGCGGACTGGCCGCGACGGCGGAGACCGGCAGCTGAAGGGGCGGGCGGAGATTATTACGCCGTAATACTCCCCCTCCCGCCCCGTCGGCTTATTACGCCGTAATAACTGCCCCGCCCCTCCCTCAGCCCACCGAGCCCGGCTCCACGCACACCCAGGAGCCGGGCTCTTGAGCGTCCCTCAAACAAAAAACAGCCAGAACTAACGCGTCAATACGGAAAAGGATCATCGGAGTTAGTAAGGTGGCGGGCATGACTTCGCCCTCCCCCGGCGACCGCGAGAAGGTCGTCTCCAAGCTGCCCCCGGTCCTGCAACAAGACCTGAAGATCCGGGCCGCCCAGCACAGCATCGACATCCAGCACGCCGTCGAAGCGGGCATCGAGGCATGGCGGCGGCTCGGCTCCAACCTCTCCCCCATCGACACCGCCGGCGCCAAGTCCTTCGCCACCTTCCTGCCTGACGGCCAGTGGGACGGCTTCCGCGCCGACTGCGCATCCCGGGGTGTCTCCCTCATCCAGGGCCTCGCCCAGTCCGTCGTCATGTGGCTGGAGACGAACCCGGCGCCCACCGTCGTACGCCCCGAGCACCCGAAGCGCATCATCACCTGCAACCAGAAGGGCGGCGTCGGGAAGACCGCCATCGCCGCAGGCACCGGCGAAGCCCTCGCCGAGGACCCGGGCGCGCTCCACCCCGTCCGCATCTCCAAGCACTTCGCGGCCGCCCTCGCCGAGGACGCGGACCCCTCACCCCTCGACTACGAAGACCTCCCCGGTCTCGGACTGCGCGTCCTCCTCGTGGACTTCGACCCCCAGTGCCACCTCACCAAGCAGCTCGGCCACCAGCCGCTGCCCATCGAGGGCGACAGCCTGACCAAGCACATGGCCGGCGAGGCCAAGGGCCGGCTTGCCGACCTCGTCGTCCCCATCGAGGACCCCCGCTTCGGCGACCGCCTCCACCTGCTGCCCGCCTGCACCGACGCCTTCCTCCTGGACGTCAAGCTCTCCGGGGTCCGGGCCCGCGAAGCAGCCCTGGAACGCGCCCTGTCCGCCATCGAGGCCGACTACGACGCCGTCATCATCGACTGCCCGCCCAGCCTCGGCCTCAGCATGGACGCCGCCGCCTACTACGGCCGCCGCCGCCAGGGCGAGGCCCCGGGCAACTCCGGCGTGCTCGTCGTCGTCCAGGCCGAGGACAGCTCCGCCGACGCCTACGGACTCCTCACCTCCCAGATCGAGGACCTCCGCGACGACATGCACCTCGAACTCGACTACCTCGGCATCGTCGTCAACCACTACGACGCCCGCCGCGGCTACATCGCCACCTCGTCCCTCAACTCCTGGATGGACATAAAGGATCCGAGGGTCGTCGGAGTCATCGGTGATCTCAAGGAACAGAAGGAGGCCGTACGCGTGAAGCAGCCCCTGCTCGCCTACTCCCCCGCTGCGACCAGGCCGTCGGCCTGCGTGCCCTCGCCCGGGAGATCTCATGAGCAAGGCATCCCGGCTCGGCGCCGGCTCCTCCTTCGGCCAGACCCAGTCCATCAGCGCCCGCCGCGCCGCCATCAACCAGGTCGCAGCCGCCCCCACCGAGGGCGCCCCGCCCCGGTCGAGCTCCCCGTCGACATCATCAGCCTCAACCCCGACAACCCGAGGTCCGACCTCGGCGACCTCACCGACCTCGCCAACAGCCTCCGCGACCACGGCCAGAAGACCGCGATCAGCATCATGGGCCGCTTCGCCTACCTCGAAGGCAACCCGGACCGTGAGAACGACCTCGAACCCGGCACCAAGTACGTCGTCATCGACGGCAACTCCCGCCTCGCCGCCTCCCGCGAAGCCGGCCTCACCGAGATCAAGGTGATGCTGGACGACAAGCTGGGCAGCAACCCCGACGAGATACTGGAATCGGCCCTCGTCGCCAACATCCACCGCCAGGAACTCAACCACCTGGACGAGGCCAAGGCCCTCGAACAGCTCCTGAAGATCCACGGCACCCAGGAAGCCCTGGCCGCCCGCCTCCACCGCTCCCAGGGCTGGGTCTCCCAGCGCCTCGCGCTGCTGACCCTGACCCCGTCACTCAAGGAGAAGCTCCAGTCGGGCGAGGAATCCGCGGCCACGCTGCGCCTGGTCGGCAAGAAGAAGGCCGAGGAGCAGGAGGCCCACCTGGAGCACCTGAAGGCGACCAGGACCCAGAAGCCGCGCACCCCCAAGCAGAAGCGGCAGTCCCCCTCGGAGCCCCCGACCCGCTTGCCCTCGACCGACGCGTACACGTTGGCGAGCCTGATCATCGAAGAGCTCGACGTCGCATCCCGCCGCAAGCTCACCGAGCTGCTCGTCGACTTCAAGATCGAGGAGTCGAAGCGGATGAGGGCGGAGAAGTAGCCGCCGCACAGGGCTGGGTGCGCATTATTACGCCGTAATAATGCGCACCCAGCCCTTCGCTATTACGGCGTAATAACCGAGGCCGCCCCACACGGCGGCGGTGGCACGAGACGGTCACCGCACCGAGCAGGGGAATCCAGCGGGGGAGTACCTCACCCCAAGGGGCAGGAGTGCAACCGCTCCGCTGAGCGGGCTGAGGCCGAGCACGTAACCCGCACCTCAGCCGCTGAAGTCCATCGCCGCGCATGGGCACGCCGGCCCCAGTCGCCGGCCGCATTATTACGCCGTAATAATGCGCAGTAGGCGATCAGGGCGGGACCAGTACGACCACCCTTGCGGCTGGTTCGAGCTGGACCGCCCCAAGTCCTACCTGGTGCGCCTAGTGACCCGTGAGGCGCTCAACGCCCGCCGAGCGAGCGCACACTGGCGCGAGGAGGAGACGTCCTCACGATCGCCTTGATCTCGAAGGCAGTCGCGGAAGGGGCGTGCGTACCGAGTGTTGGCTCCGCTTTCCAAAAGGGTGACGTCGCCCCTGGCACGACGGAGTTGGCCGACCATCGGGTTGAACTCCTCCGGCCACTGGCTGAGTTCTGTTGAGGTTCAGAACAGGATGCTCAGCCGGTGGCGTCGAGGTTGGCCGTCTGCGCGGCGAACTTGGCTCGGCGTTGTTCGGTGAAGCGCCCGGGTTCGGCGGCTCGGATCTTGGGGACCGGCATGAGGGGGGAGGAGAGGTTGCCACCGGTGAGCAGGGGGTGCAGTTGATAGAGGCCGTCTCCCAGACTCCAGGCGAGTCCGCTTCGCCTGTTCGTCGGAGGTACCGGCCACGGTGAGGCAGGGATGCAACTGGAGGATGCCTCGCTTGGCGGTGCGCATCCAGCCGATGTGCGCGAAGAACTGGCTAGTGCTCTGACCGCATAGGTTCGCCGGGTTGGTGGTCGGGGCGGTTGGATGTTGGTGACGTCCGATCCGACCCGCTGGAGGCACGGTGGCCGAGCCTGTCCGTGTACGCAGATTGACCGACCAGGGGGGCAGAAGCTGCAGCAGATCGTGCGCCGGGGAAGCACCGGTTCGGTTCGCTACCGGCGCGCGATGATGCTGCTGGCTTCGGCTGGCGGAAACCGCGTCCCGGTGATCGCCCAGCTGGTGCAGGCCGACGAGGACACCGTCCGGGATGTGATCCATCGGTTCAACGAGATCGGCCTGGTCTGCCTGGACCCTCTATGGGCGGGAGGTCGTCCCCGCCTGCTCAGTCCTGACGACGAGGACTTCGTCGTCCAGACGGCCACCAACCGACCGACCAAGCTCGGCCAGCCCTCACCCGCTGGTCCATCCGCAAACTGGCCGCCTACCTGCGGAAAGTCCACGGCCGCGTCATCCGCATCGGCCGCGAGGCGTTACGCCGTTTGCTCGCCCGCCGCGGCGTCACCTTCCAGCGCACCAAGACGTGGAAGGAATCCCCGGACCCCGACCGCGAGACGAAGCTGGACCGGATCGAGGAGGTCCTGGCCCGGTTCCCGGACCGGGTCTTCGCCTTTGACGAGTTCGGACCGCTCGGCATCCGGCCCACCGGCGGTGCGGGCTGGGCCCCCGTCGGTCACCCCGAGCGGCACCCAACCTTTCCGCGCACGAGGGCGAGAAGATCCGTTGCTGGGCGAGGAAGAACCGCGTCGAGCTGTGTTTCACCCCGACTTACGCGTCCTGGGCCAACCCGATCGAGGCCCACTTCGGGCCGCTGCGGCAGTTCACCATCGCCAACTCCCACCACGGCAACCACATAGTCCAGACCCGAGCCCTGCACGCCTACCTGCACTGGCGCAACAAGAACGCACGACATCCCGCTGTCCTTGCAGCTCAACGCCGTGAGCGCGTCCGGGTCCGCAGCGAGAAGGGCGTCCGCTGGGGCGGACGACCTGCCGCTGTCGCAGCCTGATCAACCCGGTGAACCTTGCCGGCCGGCCTTAGCGGTAGCCGTCCACCCTGGCGCCTGCTGAAGGAGCGAGATCGGGCCAGGGATGCCCTGCCCTGTCGGAGGCAGCGGACCGAAGGAGGTCAAGCAAAGTAGACCCTGGGTAGCCCCGGAAACTCGAATAGGCGGAACGGTAGTAGCAGCTCCAGTAGCTCACGACCCGCCGCTGAGTACGGTCGAAGAAGGCCGGGTTGTCCACGATGAACTGCCCATAGGCGACGTGGCCCCGGGCGCCCGGAGCGGCCAGATCACGAAGCCCGTCGCAGATGTCGACGAGGATCTCCAAGACGTACTCGCCGACCAGCTGGACGACGAACGGGACGACCCACGGGTCCGTGGAGTCAACGACCTTCGCCAGGTGGCGCTGCCTGACCATCCCGTCGCAGTGCCTTGAGTACAGGCAGTGCAGAAGTTGCCGTTGACGCGACGAGAGCGACGCCATCGCGCCGGGCGGCGGCTCGTCGTTGTAGAGACGCCCCGGGATGGTCACCTGCTGGCCCTCTACAACGACCGAAAACGACGCTGCCGGGCGGAGGCGAGAAGCAGGCATGACCGCCAGAAATGCCTCAGTGTCTCCCGCGAGCTCCACTGGGAACGCCGTGATCAACGGATCGCTTCTATCGAAAGGCGGCTGCACGAGCTGAGCATAAGCGGACGTTCCCACCGCGAGGTTGGCCCCCACCACCTCACGGTCGCCCAACCCGGTCAACGTATGCGGTCACAGCACTAGCCGGTCAGCAGGACGAGTGAGGTCAGGCCGCCCGCCGGTCCGGCCGGCTCTCCTCATGCCGGGCGCGCGCCGCCGCGCCGTCCAGACCTCGCGCCGGTCTCAGGCCAGGGCCGAATCCAGGAACGGGCATCGGACGGATGCCGCCGTCCTGGCGGCTCGGCGCCGACGGCCACGCGCCCGGCCACAGCCCAGCTCCGACTGCAGCTGCTGCTCCGTCGCGCTCCCGGCCAGCAGACCGGTCCCCGAAACATTGCGCGGCGCCGACCAGGCTGTTCCAAGCACTTCAGGTGCGACGGGCCACGGTCTCCGCCTGGGAATCCTCGACGAAGCCCACCGAGCCGCGCGGCCCGGAACGCGAGGCGTACGCCCGGCTGCTGAACCAGCTCGCGGAGCTCTACCCCGCCTGATCCCGGACAACAGCTTCGTCGGCTTCAGGCCGGACGCGATACTCCTGATCGCAGCGGCTGCCAACGGGTCAGCCGACGGCCGTCTCCTCTTGCGGAACGCGCAGCATGCCCGCACGACCGCTCCCTGGACGATCGGATGGCCGGCCTGCTGGGAGTTTCGAGGGAGCCCCCTGAGATCCCGCCGTACGACGGGGACGCCGGCAGGTGATGTCGGGCCCCTGGCGGGAGGCGGCGGCCGGGATGCAGGACAGCCCGGCCGCGCCGGGCTGTCCTGCTTTGCCGTCGCGGCCCCGTGTCGGTGGGGGAGAGAGCGCCTTCGCTTCGGACGGTCCGGCCACCAGCGGATCCACCGGTGAATGTGCCGTCCTCATGGTGCGCGATCGACTCGGTGAACATGCGAGCCCTGAAAAAAAGGGGGCCTGACAGGTCCGAATCCTGCCGGCAGAGGTAAGTACGGCTCGCAGATCCACCTGATCACCGAACGAGACGGTCTGCCCGGCCCGCGCGGCGCAAGCCCGCCAAGCTCCACGCCGGCAGAGCTACGACTACGCTCACCTGCGACGATGTTTACGCGAACGCGGTATCACCCACCGCATCGCCCCAAAGGAGGAGTCCTTCGCGGGGCGCGCACCCGCTCCGCGGGTGCTGGCGCGGCTCGCTTCGCTCCCCGCAGCCCCGGCTGCGCCGGGGCAAGGCCCCCTCCGCTCCGCTCCAGGGGCCGGGGGTTCTCTTCGCTCCGCTCCGAGAACCCCAGTGAACGGGCCCCGCTTCGCGGCACCCTGACATCCCGCTACGCGGGATGGGGGATTCCGCTCCGCTCCACCCCGGCCCTTCCGGCTTCGCCTTCAGGGCCAGGAACAGCCCGCTGACGCGGGCCGGGCTGGCTGCAGGGGGTGGGGTCGCTCGTTCGGGTCGGGTTCCAGCGTACTCCGTGCATCAGATTGATTCAGCATGTACCGTTGGTGAAAACACGGGACACCCTTTAATCGTCTGGAGTGGGCGGCCTCGGTTTCCTGGAGAGGGTTGATTGGCTATGTGGAGTGCTGAGGATGTAGCAAGGGAATCGGTTCGCCGTGCAGGAATCGGCCTGAATGCCGCAGCAGTCTCGGAGCGCGCCTTGGAGGCTGCGGTCCGGGAACGGGAGACGGCGGAGGAGGCCCGGCGCGGTATTCAGGTCTACTCCGAGTTCCCTCAGGATCTGGAGCGGCTGGCAGAGGTATGGGCGGCCAAGCGCGCAGAGTGGCAGCGCCTGGCGGACCTGATGGAGCGAAGCGGATGGAGCGTCTATACCCCGGAGAAGGACGCCCGGGGGACGACGTGGGCTCGTGAGCGTGAGGAACGGCGTCAGCGGGTCCTGGACAAGCACGCGGAGCACATGGCGCGGCAACGGGGCGAGCGGGCCCTGCTGGAAGAGCAGGCCGCCTCGGTGCGGCTGGAGCGCTTGGAGCGGTTCGTCAGGGAGAGCGTGCTGCCTAATACCCACCCTCACACCACGGCGCGGCGCCAGGTCCTGGAGGCGCTGGGCGAGGCCGGCGGTCTGTGCACGGCCCGGACGCGGAACGCGGACGGGGACGTCGTCGTGTGCGCGCTCGATGCCGGGCACTACGACCCGGCCAACCAGCCGCCGGCCAGGGCGGGGAGCCCGGCGGCTGGCACAAGGCGGACGGATCGATCTGGAACGACTCGGGCGCGGCAGCCATTCCGCACGCGGCCCGCTGAAAAGACCACACGGATTCAGCGCTCGGGAAGGCATGAAATGTCATCGATTCAGCTCAGGGAACACCAGGTAGACCAGCGTGCGGCATTTCGTAAGTGGGTCGGATTTCCTGCAAGATCATCCGTGCCCCCGCAGGGGCCCGAGGCACGATCGTGTCCGCCACCGGCTCGGGCAAGACGATCACGGCCGCCGCATGCGCGCTGGAGTCGTTCGCCGGCGGCCGGATCCTCGTGATGGTGCCGACCCTGGACCTGCTCGTCCAGACCGCCCAGGCGTGGCGGGCGGTCGGTCACCGGGCACCGATGGTCGCGGTGTGCTCCCTGGAGAACGACCCGGTCCTGCGCGCGCTCGGGGTCCGTACGACCACGAACCCGGTCCAACTCGCCCTGTGGGCCGGCCACGGACCCGTCGTCGTGTTCGCCACGTACGCCTCCCTCGTCGACCGCGAGGACATCGACGCACCCGAGGGCCAACGCAAGGTCCGCGGACCGCTGGAGGCCGCCCTGGCAGGCGGGGAACGGCTCTACGGGCAGCGCATGAACGGTTTCTCGCTCGCGATCGTGGACGAGGCCCACTCAACCGCAGGGGATCTCGGGCGCCCGTGGGCGGCGATCCACGACAACACCCGGATCCCGGCGGACTTCCGGCTCTACCTCACCGCAACCCCGCGCATCCTCGCCGCACCCCGGCCGAGGAAGGATGAGGACAGTCAGGAGGTGGAGATCGCGACGATGTCGGACGACCCGAAGGGCACCTACGGCGCGTGGCTTCCCGGCGCCGAGCTAGGACTCTCGGAGGCAATCGAGCGGGGAATCCTCGCCGGATTCGAGATCGACGTCCTGGAGATCCGCGACCCCTCCCCGCCCTCGGAGAGACGGACGAGGCCCGGCGCGGCCGGCGCCTGGCGCTGCTGCAGGCGGCGCTCCTGGAGCACGCCGCCGCGCATAACCTGCGTACCGTCATGACCTTCCACCAGAAGGTCGAGGAAGCGAAGGCGTTCGCGGACAAGCTGCCGGAGACCGCAGCCGAGCTGTACGTCAACGACGCCTCCGACGCCGATCTGGCCGCCGCCGACCAGCTGCCGAAGTCATCCATCGACGCGAAGTTCTACGAGCTGGAAGCCGGCCGCCACGTACCCCGGACCGGGTGTGGTCAGCGTGGCTGTGCGGCGACCACCTCGTCACCGAACGGCGCGAGGTCCTGCGCCAATTCGCCAACGGCATCGACGCCACCGGACACCGAGTCCACCGCGCCTTCCTCGCCAGCTGCCGCGTCCTCGGCGAAGGCGTCGACATCACCGGCACACGGGGAGTCGACTCCATCTGCTTCGCCGACACCCGCGGCTCCCAAGTCGAGATCGTCCAGAACATCGGCCGCGCACTCCGCCTCAACCGCGACGGCTCCACCAAAGTCGCCCGCATCATCGTCCCGGTGTTCCTCGAGCCCGGCGAGGATCCAACCGACATGGTCGCCTCCTCTTCATATGCCGGCCTGGTCGCTGTGCTCCAGGGCCTGCGCTCGCACGATGAGCGCCTGGTCGAGCAGCTCGCCTCCCGCGCCCTCACCAGCGGCAAGCGCACCATCCACGTCCAGCGCGACGAGAACGGACGGATCGTCGGGGGCGGCGGCGCAAGCAACGAAGACGGCGAGGACCAGGAGCCGGGCGACGACACCGACGCCGCTGCCGAGTCCGCGCTGCTGCACTTCTCCAGCCCCCGCGACGCGGCCACGATCTCCGCGTTCCTGCGCACCCGGGTCTACCGCCCGGAATCCCTGGTCTGGCTGGAGGGCTACCAAGCCCTGCTCCAGTGGCGCAAGGAGAACGAGATCACCGGCGTCTACGCCGTTCCCTACGACGTCAAGGTCGAGGTCGGCGTGACGAAGTCGTTCCCCTTGGCCGATGGGTGCACCAACAGCGGAAATCCCTGAGGGCCGGGGAACTCGACCCGCACCGCGAGGAACTCCTCGACGCGCCGGAAGCCGGCATGGTCTGGGAGCCGGGCGAAGAGGCGTGGGAGGCCAAGCTCGCCGTCCTGCGCTCATACCGGCGAGCCACCGGACACCTCGCGCCCCGGCAGGACGCGGTCTGGGACGACCCGGCCGGCACCGGGTCCGTACCCATCGGACAGTACATGGCCAACCTCCGCCGCACGGGCACCAAGAACGGCCTTGGCAAGGACCCGGACCGGGCCGCGAAACGGGCCGCGCAGCTCGCCGCGATCGACAAGGACTGGAACTGCCCCTGGCCACTGAACTGGCAACGCCACTACCGCATCCTGGCCGACCTCGTCGACGCCGACGGCCACCTGCCCTACATCGCGCCCGGCGTCACCTTCGACGGCGACGACATCGGCACCTGGCGATGGCGACAGCAAGAGCCGGGCACCTGGGCACAGCTGATGCCCGAGCAGCGCGAGCGCCTGGAGGCGCTGGGCGTGCAGGGCGCGGCCCTCCCCGTGACGGCCACGGCCCCGGCCGAGCTCCGTCCCGAGCCGGCCGCCGCACTCAAGGGCCCCAAGAAGCCCGGGAGCAAGGCCGAAGCCGCCTTCCAGCGCGGCCTGGCAGCCCTCACCCAGTGGGTGGAGCACGAAGGTACCGACCGGCCCGTCCCACGCGGAGCGGTCGTGGACGTCCTCGTCGACGGCGAGACCGTGCCAGTGCGACTGGGCGTATGGCTCTCCAACACCCGCGCACGGCGGGACAAGCTCACCGGGCAGCAACTCGCAGCCCTCGCGGCGCTGGGCATGGTGTGGGCGGGCGCGGCCCCGGCAGCCGAGGCCGCCTCGGAGCCGACCGCCGCGCAGCCTGCGCCGTCGGCGCCCCCGGCGAAGCGGGCGGTGCGCGAGCACCACGAAGAGTGCGACAAGGAGCTGTACGAGGGCGGGAACTGCACCTGCTGGGCCATCAAGCGGTTCGGGCCGCCCTCCGAACGCGAGGGCTACGGAGACGACTTCTGACCGCCTCTCATCACGACGAGACCCCGGGCCCACCGACAGGGCCCGGGGTCTCGTACGTCACCGCCCGACGGTGCGGGCGGGCGCGACCCCCAGGCGGTCCAGACGTTCGTAGAGGGCGCGGACCAGGCGGGCGCGGTTCTGAACGCAGTGCACGGTGCCTTCGATCGGCGCGGACAGCTGGCCTTCCGCCTCGCGCAGGACGATGTCGGCGAGTGCCCGGGGTCCGCTGCTCTTGGGCAGCTGGTTGGCGCGGCGCCGGATGTCGGAGGCGAGCGCGCGGGCGTGGCCGGTCAGCTGGAGGGCGATCTGCTCGTAGTCGCGTACGGCGAGCGTGTCCTCGTCGGTCCACGCGAGGACGGCCTTGACGAGGCACTCGTACGGTTCGCGGTCGAGTGGGAGTTCCGCCTCGATCAGCCCGTCGGGGTCGTACAGGACCGTGTGGGCGCTGGTGTGCATGGCGGGCCTCGCTGCTGGGAGCGTCTCGTGCGGGTGGCCGGCGGTCACCGCGGGGTGTCCTCGCTGCCGTCGTCCCGGTCGTTCTGGTCCTCGCCGTGCCGACCGAGGAACCGGGCGAAGCCGCGGTCCGCGCGGGCCAGCAGGGCCGGGGAGGGGATGCCGTACGCGGGTGGCTGAAGGCCGCGGTCCTCCGGGGCCGGGGCGGTGGTGTCGTGGTGTGCGCGCATGCGGCCCCGCCTCTCCGGCTGGTGGTCCGTCGGTGACTTCGACGCTACGCAGCGTGGGAGTCGGTCCTCAAGGTGATTGCGGGTAATTGCGGAGGTTCACTCCAGGGCGTCGATCGCCGCCTGGATGAGGGTGCGGGCCGTGTCGCCGTAGACGGCCATTTCCGCGAGGCCGGCGAACGCCTTGGCGTAGTCGGCGAGCTCGCGGGGCTGCGTCACCTTGATCTCCGCCGTCAGGGTCTCCACCACGGCCACGGTGTCGTCGTGGAGGTAGAACGCCTCCAGCGGCCACACGGTGCGCTGCGCGGTGAACGGGATGATCCCCAGCGAGACGGAGGCGAGCGGCATCACGGTCAGGAGGTGGCGCAGCTGCCCGCGCATCGCGTCGGGGTCGGCGGTGCGGTAGCGCAGGATGGATTCCTCCATGAGGACGACGTAGCGGTGGCCGCCCTCGTAGAGGAACCGGGAGCGTGCGACGCGGGCGGCGACGGCTTCGGCCACGTCGTTCGGGGTGCCCTGGAAGGCGGTGATCTGGCCCATGAGGGCGGTGGCGAAGCCGGGGGTCTGGAAGAAGCCGGGCGGGACGTTGGAGACGTAGACGCGGCAGATGCGGGTCTGCTCGTGCAGGGCGTACCAGTCCTCCTGGACCGTGCGCATTCCGCCCTGGTGCAGGCGGCGCCACTCCAGGTACATCGAGTCGACGGCGCGGGCGGTGGCGATGAGGTCGTCGGCCTGGTCGTCCGCGCCGCACGCCGTGCACCAGGTGCGGATGTCGGCGTCCGAGGGCGGAGCGGCGCCCTTCTGCAGGCGGGTCGTCTTCGCGGGATGCCAGCCGCACCGGGCGGAGAGGTCCTTGCCGGTGAGGCCGGCGTCCTTGCGCAGGTGGGTGAGTCGCACGGCGAGCGCCTCGCGGGCTGCCTGTGCGCTGGACGACGGGGATACGGTCACGGGGCTGCTCGGTGGCCTAGACGGTGTACTTCTCGTGCGGGATGCCGCGCTCCCAGACCGTTTCGAACGCCGACGCGCACAGGTTCACCGCGGCCGGGTCCTCGGTGATCTCGCTGCCGGGGGCGACCCAGTCGCCGTCGCCGCTGAAGAAGTGGAACATCACCAGGCGGTCGTCGATCAGCCAGAAGTCGTTGCCGGGCAGGGCGATGTCGGAGGCGTTGCGGCGGGGCAGCCAGCGGACCTGCTCACCGGCGCCCACGTTCAGCACGGTGGCCGCGTGCTCCCACCGGATGTAGTCGGTGACCGGCTCCGAGACGATCCGTGCGCGGCGCATCGCCACGCCCCGGGCCAGGGTCTCCTTCACCAGCCCGAGCCACTCGGGCCACCAGCGGGCCGTGGGGTCCAGGTCGATCTGACCGGTCCGGGCGAACAGTGCGATCTCTTCGGCCTCGTCGCCGACGCCGTAGTGGTCGCGCATCTCCAGGTGGACCGCCGTGTGCTGAGCGCCCCTCAGCAGTTCAGCGAAGTCGGGCACGCTGCTCTGCGACATCACACGCCTCCCTCAGAATCGAGATCATCCGGGCCGGAATCCGGATCACCGTCTCATGCGGCGGGATCCCCACCGCATGGCCGGCCACCCACTGGGTCCCGCCCACCAGCGCCCGGAGAATCTCTTCGGCTTCCGGGCCCTGGAGGACCAGGTCGGCGCTCTCTTCCTCCACCCACACCGTCGGCGATCCACCACCGCCGGTATTCGGGTCGATCCCGACGAACCGTAACGTCATGGCGCTCTCCCGTGTCGAGTCTGTTGCGCTTGGTTGCGCCGACCGTCTCGCCAGTCGGCGCCCCCAGTCAAGACCGGGACCGAATATGTCCCCCGTACGGTCAATTCGATGACGTGCTACCCAGCCCTAGGCCCCCCTCCCCCCTCGGACCGGGCGCGCTCGTGGGCGGCCTGGCGCATCGCGACCTCAGCCGCACCGGCGGCCCGGCGCCAGATCCGCCGCTCCGCGCGGGAGAGGGCGGCAGGCGGCGGCAGCCGGCGCAGACCGGCTGCCGCCGCCTCGATCGCCCCCGCCTCCAGGTGGCCGAGGAGGACACCGGTCGGCGGGACATCCCACCGGCCCACCCACCGGGCCGCCTCCAGAATCCGCCGTGCGCGGGCGTACGCGCCCACGTATCGCCGACGCCAGTCCGGGGGGCTTGCTGCTGAATCCGAGGTCACCACCGGTCAACGAACGCGGGGACGACCGGTACCGCCCACCCCGTGCGCCGGTCACCGCAAGCGGCGCCGTGCCTGGGACGGCGAGGGGGCGCACGGTCGCCCCGCACTCCCCGGCCGCCGCCGGGCCAGGTCGGCGCACCGGATGCCGCCGCCGGGGTGCCACTCCATCGCCGGGGCGGCTGCGGTGCCGTGCTCGGTGCACCCGGAGGCGGGGACAAGGCCGCCGCAGTCGTGCCGCGTGCACCAGCAGGCGTCCCCCGGCGCGGCGAGCGGGGCTCCGTGGCGGACGAGGCCGCCTCCGACCGGTGCGGCGGTGCCCCGCAGACCGGCGGGCCAGGCCAGCGTCAGGCGCAGCCCGGCGCCCTCCCCGGACCGGTAGCGGCTGAGTACCCGTACTTCGCCGGTCACCGCGAGCGGTGCCGCGCCCGGGACGGCGAGACGGCGCACGGTCGCCCCGCACTCCCCGGCCGTGAGCTCCGCCAGGGCCTCGGCGTCCGCCTCCGTGCACCAGGCGGTGACCCGGTCCTCCCCGGCCGCGTCGTGGGCCAGGTCCAGGACCGCGTCATAGAACCGAATGCTGCATTCGGCGCGCCCGGCGCCGAGCACGGCCAGGGGCGCCGGGTCGGGCCCCAGGGGAACCGCGATCTTGTCGTGGTCGAGGAGCCAGGCGACCACCGCGGCCCGGTCAAACTCCGGGTGCGGGTCGGTGCCTGCGGCCGGGGCAGGGAAGTCGGCGTGGCGGCGGCGCCAGTTCACCACCGCCGCCCGGCGTACTCCGCAGATCCTCGCCACCTCCGCGAGCGGCAGCCAGGCACCGCCCGGCGCGGTCGGCGCCTGGCCGGTGAGCAAGGAACGGGTGCCGGGGCGGGCGGCCCGGACCGCGCGCCAGTCCACCTCGGGGTGCACGACCGGGAGGAGAGCGACGTCCAGGGCGCGGTACAGCGGGACCGCCACGGCGCCGCCCCGGCTCTTGCCGTAGTCGACGTCCACCGTGGAGACCGGCTCGACCCATCCGAGGCGTACCACGGCGTCGAAATCGGTGCGGCGGACGCCGAGGCGGCGGGCGGCCTGGCCCGCGCCCAGGGGCATGTGCCGGTCGAGCAGGGCCGGGAGGTCGCGGCGGCGGGCGAGCGCGTCGAGCTGGTCCCCGTGGACGTCCGGGGTGTCCCGGTCCCCGCCGAGCCCGACCAGCAGCCCGGCTCGCACCAGGTGACCGACCGCCGAAGCGGTCACCCCCGGCCGCCACACCAACGGCTCCCTCAGCGCCCGGGTGAGCCGGTCCGCCGCCCCCCACGCATCGAGCAGCCGGAGTGCGGCCCGAACCGCCTCCGCGTCGGCGGCCTCCACCACCGTTCGCGACCAGACCCCCGGCCCGATGTCCGCCGGAGGGACCAGGCCCGATGCCGCCGCCCACCGCCACGCCGCCACCGGCACCCGCAGCCGCACAGCCGCCTCGATCTCGCCGTAGCTCTCACGCACCACACGACCCATAGCCCGCACTCCCATCCACACATCGCAGCCCGCCGACCGGGCCGACGCCGAAACCATGACGAACCATCACAACAACTGTCAACACTCAGATTTTCAGGGTGAGTTGGGCATACACCGCAGAAATCGCATACGCGCACGCGAGGGAAAAGACACCCTTCCGGGGGACACGCACCACCCCTGCCGAACAGCCCGTCAGCCTCACCCCCGGTGCGGGGCGCCCGGCTTCCGCCCCACAGCCGGACACGACACGGCTGCGGGGCCGCTGTACGTCATGCCGATGACGTACAGCGGGCTGCGGTGACGTACCCGACCGCCCCGGCCGGGCGCACCGGTACCGGCCGGGTCACCGGACCACGATCGGCATGACGCAGGCGGCGAGGAGACCCGCGTAGCCCAGCGCGAGGGTCAGCGGAGCGTGGGACTGCGGGTGGCGGTACGCGATATAGACCAGCGCGCCGAGACCCTGCACGACAACGAGCACCAGGAGCAAATTGAGCAGCAGATTGGACGAGGACATGGCGAATCTCCGGAATCAGCGAGATGGACAGAGAGCCCCAACGGGGGGGCGGCGGCCACACCATCCGACGGCGGACGGTTAGCCCCGCAACCCCCTTAGACCGGGGTAAGGGCGTCAGAGACCCGCGCGCCCGTTCACCCTTCGGGGCGTCGCGGCCAGCGCGTCCGGAGCGCGCTGCGACCCCCTCACTGTAGGACCCCCGGAAACTCACCGCAGGACCCCCGGAAACCCCGAAAACCGCCTCTCACCAGGCACGACGCACAAACTTGTGCACTAAGTTGGGGTTCCTGGACTCAACGCCGCAGGTCACCGCGACGCACTCATGGCGCGGCACCGACCTAGGGCCCCACATGTGATGTACGCCACACGCCGCCCCACCGTGCGGGATGCGTGTGCTAGCTCCGCAACTACCGGCCTACGGGGGCGCTCTACGATGTGGCGGCACCGTGACCCGGGCGTGGACGCCTCCGGTCGCGTGCGGACGGGCTCCCGTCCTGTGCCGGGAGCCCGTCCGCACGAACGAGTCCGCACGGACGGGGCCCCTCGTTGTACTGATGCGTCACGGCCGCCGCCCCGCTCCCCAGGTCCGCCGACGTGAGAGCCACCCGCCGGGCTTCCGCGCCGGCTCGGCCTGCTCCTGGTCCTCCTGGTCGCGATGCTCGATGCTGGCCCGAACCGTCTGCTCAAGCAGCCTGGCCGCGACGGCCCGCCCCTTGCACCGGTCGCAGAACGTGGGGCGGCTGTCCTCCGGAGTTACTCCAATACGTGGCCTGGGCCGCCTTCCACCGTTCGTCGGTGAACTTCGACCCGCAACGCACCCACGCCGGGCACTGAGCTTCCCGCTCCGCCGCCCACTGCTCTTGCTCCTGGCGCTCACGTTCCCGGGCCTCGTGCTCACGGGCGCGATGCTCCGCCCTGCGCCGTTCCGGGGTGGCCCGGAGGCGGCCACCCCGCCACTTCCCGCCGTAGTGGGCGAGCAGAGGCGAACACCGCAGGAAACCTGAACCATCTGACTTGGCTTCGTGGCGGACTTTAAAGATGTGCCCTACTGGCGTCAGCTTTGGCAGGTGCAGAGACAGCGGTCGGGAGCCCCAACCATCTGACTTGGCTTCGTGGCGGACTTTGAATTTTGCGGCGTGTCCGGCGGAGTCGGGAGAGGCGGACACGCGAGGATCAGCGTATGAACGGGGAGTTGCCCGCAGGGCAGTGGGACGAGTTGTGGCTGCCGTTGCGGCCGTACGCGACGAACCGGCTGCAGGAGGGGATCCGGCGTGAGCAGCGGCCGGTGGCGATGACGCGTCGGTACGTGGAGGCGAACCCGTCGGCGATGAGCAACCTCCTCGTCGTGGATGTGGACCACTCGGATGCGGTGCTGCGAGCGGTGTCGTCGGTGGGGTCGCACCCGCTGCCCAACGCGGTCGTGGAGAACCCGGTGAACGGGCATGCTCATGCGGTGTGGGCGCTGGCGGAGGCGGTGACGCGGACCGAGTACGCCCGGCGCAAGCCTCTGGCTTACGCGGCCGCCGTCACTGAGGGTCTGCGCCGCGCGCTGGACGGTGATGCGGCGTACTCGGGCCTGATGACGAAGAACCCGTTGCACACGGACTGGAGTACCGAGTGGCTCCACGGTGGACTCCACACGCTCGGCGGCCTGGAGGAGGCCCTGAGCAGTCACATGCCGCCCGTCCGCTGGCGGGAGACCAAACGGTTCCGCATCAACGTCACCGGGCTGGGCCGCAATTGCTCGATCTTCGAGACGGCCCGGACCTGGGCGTACCGCGAGGTACGCCACCACTTCGGCAGCCCCGACACCCTCCACACCGCCATCCACACTGAGGTACAGAGCCGTAACGCCGAATTCGCGGAGCCGCTGCCGGCCGTGGAGGCGCGTGCGATCGCCAACAGCATCCACCGGTGGATCACGACGCGCTCCAGGATGTGGAAGGACGGTGCGGCTGTCTACGAGGCCACCTTCGTCGCTATCCAGTCCGCCCGGGGGAAGAAGGGCGGAAGGGCTTCGGGGGCGGCGCGGGTAGCACGCCGGGCCGAGCGCACCGACGCCATGCTTGAGTACATGAGGGGGAAGCCGTGACGCAGGAACCCAGGCGTGAACGTCGCACCGCGACCGCCCGCGAGCTCGCGGACCGGTTCGGAGTGTCCGAGCGGACGGTGCAGCGCATGGTGGCCGAGGAACGTGCGGCGTACGAGGAGCGCTCCCGGCAACGGCGGGACCAAATCGTCGAACTGCACCGGCAGGGACTGAAGGGGTACGAGATCGCCCGCAAGCTGAATGTCTCCTCCGGTCTGGTGTCCATCCGGCTCAAAGAGGCCCGCGCGGCCGGCGTCGACCTCACCCGTTACGCCGCTGCCGTGGACGCCCACGAACAGGGCCAGCGCGTGGCGAGCTGACCGGGTCAGCCTCAGGGTGCTCCCTCTGAGCGGTGTCGCCACGGCCGGCTGATGCGTACGGACCGGGTCACTCACCCCGCGGTCGGCCGCCCCAGCACCACCGCCCACGCGCACGCCGCACCGGCCACCAGCAGCGCGTTGACCGGCATTGAGGGGCGGTGGTGCTGCCGCGCGACAGCGGACCGCCTCACTCGCAGGTCATAGTGATGCCTCCGGGAGCGCGTCGGAAGCTCCAGGTTCGCGGCGCCTCCAGGTCGGCGCCGCCCCGGCCGCACGGCGTCCGCAGCCGAGGGGCGCGCATCTCCCCTCAGCCGGCGCACCTCAGACGCGGTTGATGATCCGGATGCAGGCCATGCGCGTCGAGCCGGCGTAGCGGGCGCAGAGTTCTCCGTCGTCCATGACGCGGCCCGGGACGAAGGAGGCGATCAGCTGGCCACGGACCCGGTGGGCTTGGACGGCGTAGCGGAAGCCGCCGGGCTCCTTGACGTACACGGTCGCAGTCTTGCGGCCCTTGGGCGGGTTGGTCCAGGCGGTCGTCACATGGCCAGGATTACCCTCGCCCGGCTCACCGTCGACGCTGATGCAGACCTGGGGACCGGACCAGTGATGGGTGCAGGCGGAGGCCGCAGCGTGAGCGGGCACGGCACCGGCCGCGCTCACCGCAGTAGCGGCCGCCACGAAGAGGGACCGGAGAATCGATCGCTTCACGTCGGGTAAACGACGCCGGCGCGGTCGGGTTCCGCCGCCGCGGTAGCACCGTTGCTGCCCATCTCGCCTGCGCGCCGACCGAGCGAGGGTGCCGTCTACATCGTCGACGGCACCCTGGTGCCGACCCGTGATCGCAGCGTGGGGGCGTCCAGCAAGGGCAGTGACGCCCGTTAGGCGGGAGGTAGGACGGGGTGGTCGATGTGGTGGTGCTCGATCTCCACCCCGTAATCCCCACCCATCGCCGCCCAGACCCGGCGTCCTACCGCTTCTGCCACTGCGACCGAACGGTGCCGGCCGCCCTGGCAGGCCACGGTCAGGCGGGCGACGTGGCCGACGGGCACCTCGTCGACCAGGAGGCGGAGCTGGACGGCGGTTCGGTTGATGAGGTCGCGGGCGCCGGGGGTGTTCAGGACGTGCTCGTACACGTCGTTGTCCAGGCCGGTGCGGTAGCGCATGGTCGGGTCATCGGCCGGGTTGCGCAGCGCCCGGCGCAGATCGACGTAGAGCCCATCGGTGACCAGATCGTGCGCGCCGTCGTGGCGGGCGCCGATGGAACGGATGACAGCGGTGACGAAACCGCGCCCCTCAAGGGTGGTGGTCTTCATGCCCACCACGATTCCGGCACGCCCACCACGGCGGTAGGAGTTGCCCGTTGACAGAACCGGAGGACGGAGCCGCCTCCGGGGTTAGGCCCGGGATCGGGGGCCGAGCCTCCCCACCGGTCGGTGGATGACGTGCGCGCCCTGGCGCTGGTGCTTGTGCGCTCTCTGGTGGGTCTTGATCCGGGAAGGGGGTCAGAGCTGACCGGTTGGGCGCTGGCGGGCCCCTCCTGGATCGGACAAACGGGCGTATCAGGAACCGTGGTTCGGCGGAACCATCCGATCGAGGAGGGGCCCCGTGTATCAGAGGCGGGGAGCAGGGCGGTCTGGTATCGGCGCTTTCGGCCCCGGCTCCAGATGAGGATGGCAGCGACGTGGAGCTCACATTCGATCAACCGACGAACACAGCAGGGAAACAGTCTCTAGTCGATCATCCGGAGCTCGACATCCGGCTGACAGTGCGTGCACGTCCTGACCCATCGGCGATCAGTCGGCGCGCCTGGTCCCGGTCGATGGCCCGGCGCCGTTTGCCGGCCGCGTGGCACCCTCCCGCGTGGACCTCGATCGACGGAGCCCCCTGCCCGATGCCGAGTTCGACGATCCAGTCCGGCACGGCCGAGCGCCGCTCGGCACCCCGTTGCTGCTCGGCCTCCCGCTGCTCGGCCGCGGCAATGGCTTTGCGGATGTGCCCGAGCCAGATGGTGAGCTGCTGTTCCAATGTCCGAAGACGCGGCAGATCCGGCGGGAGATCGTACATTTGTTCTATATTACGCTCGCCTTCCCGAGCCGACCGAGAGGGGTGAGTGCGTGACCAGCGCAAACCTGCTGCACGCCCTGGGCATCGCCCCCTCCAGCCTCGACCCCGCCCCGCCCTGGACACCGTGTGGGTCCGCCTATATCGAGCGGCTCACTGAGCGGCATCCGTGCATTCGCTGCGGTGCCACAGCGACCGTCGCCGGCGTCATCGAGGACGCCGGCTTCGGCCGCCGCTGGGTGGACCGCTGCACAGCTTGCTTGGCCGCCACCACCACCCGCAGTCCCGGCCCACGCCCGCCCGTAGCGGACGTGCTCGCCGTGGTGCGGGCCGCGGCCGGTGAGATCGGTATGACCGTGACGGTCATGTGCGGCGACGACTGTGGTGCGGCCTGATCTCTTCAGGCCCGTGCGGAACCGGTGCTTGCGGCGCGCTCAGCTCCCGGACCTCGGCGCGGGAACCCTCGGCAGGAGCTCCCACAGTGGCCGACTCCCGGCAGCCCAGGCGGCCAGCATCCGCCGGTCGGCCAGGTGCATGCGCAGTTGCTGAGCGAGCGGTGCGCAGCGGTTGGAGAAGCGTCCGTTGGTGACGACGAGGACGATGTCGGCGCCGTAGAGCTGGCGGGCGGTGCCGTTGACGCGCTGGAGGTCGGGGGTGCCGACGGCGGAGCCGCGGTCGCCGACGCGGCGGTGCTTGCACTGGATGACCCAGACACGGCCGTGGGGGTCGGTGGCCAGGACGTCGGCGCCGTTGTCACCGGATCCTCCGACCTGGCGGGCGTCGGTACATCCGTCGCGGCGCATCAGGTCCCGGATCGCGTACTCGAACTCACGGTGGTCCAAGGAGTCGAGCTGCGGGAGTTCGTAGCGCAGTGCCTGTTGCTGGACCCGGCTCCAGGCGTGCTGCTGGCGGCGTTGGTTGACGAACCAGGTCGCGGTCACGACCGCGACGGCCCCGAGCGTGACCACGGCCCACAGGTGGGTGACCAGCCAGGCGACGGCGGCCCAGAGTGCGGCGACGGACAGGACGCCGGCGCCGAGGACGAGGACCTGGCGGTCGCGCCGGCGCTGGCGGCGGGAGCGCGGGTAGCGGCGACGCCGACTCGTGCGGCGCGCGGGCCGGGGCCGCCGTGATGCGGGATGGCGGCGACGCGGGTGGCGAGTGGGCATCAGGCAGCGCTCCGCGGTGTCAGTGGCTGGAATCGGTGATGCCTTCGCCCACCGGGGCAGGGGCGATGGCCGCGCCCGGGGCGAGCGCAATGATGACGGTCGGCTTCTCTTCGGTACGGCTGCGGGCGAGGCACCTGCCTAGGTGCGACAGCGCGCAGCCGACTGGCTGTCTCCGAAATGGTGATCACGTCAGACCCAAGGAGCACCCAGGCGCGAAACGTGACACAGGACGGCAAAGAAAAGCAGGGGGCGGCCGCGAACGGGCTCGTCCCGGCGGTCTCCTGCTACGGGGCGATGGTGAGCTGGGCGGCGCCCGGTGCGGGCGCGTAACGGCGGGCGGGCAGGCAGCGCACGGCCCGGTCGACGCCTGCGAGCAGGTCGCAGACCGGGATGCCGTAGTGGGCTGAGAGGCGGTCGATGTCGTCGAGGGACCACGAGGCGGAGCCGCCCTGCTTCCGGCTGACCTGCGCCTGGTTCAGCCGGAGGCCGTCGGCGAGGTCGGCCTGGCGCTCGCCGGTCAGCCGCATCAGGGCGGCGACGGTGAGCCGTAACGTCTGCTCTGTACTGGGCATATGCGCACTCCGCATCACGTATGCGTGGAAGCCGGTGATCACATCGTCCCGCCACCCGCGACGCCCCGAGGGCAGAACATGCGCTCTGGCCTGATACCTGGCCGATTCCAGTGCCGCACCGTTCCTGTGTGCGACGCTCCCCGCAGCGAGGGCGGTGGGGGCCGGTGGGATCCGACTACGTGTACGCGGGCCGAACCATGGTCGAGGTGCGCCGGCTCATGACGCCTTCTTGCTGCGCGCGGCCTCGACGGCTTTGCGGCAGGTGACGCACAGAGGGCTTCCGCCGGCGCCGTAGCGGTGACACGGCATGTGGCAGCGCGCGCACCGGCCTACCTGGGCTGGTGAGCAGGTCAGGATGGTCGTCGAACGCTGGGTGGGTGCGGGCGTGGTCACGAGCCCTCCTCTCGAATCCCCGTTCTATCAGAACGGGAGCTCGTACCTGTGGCTACCGTGGCCGGCTGACAGTGCTCTTCGACATCGTGAACGCGTCAGGGGCCGGTACGGATGATCCGTACCGGCCCCTGACTTGCTCGTTCTCAGGCCCCGCCGTCCCGGCGGGCGGCTTCGGCCAGCGCCTCGGCCAGCTCCCGGCTCGCGCGCTCTGTCTCTTCGGCCTCGCGGCGCAGCTGCTCCTGAATTTCCTGGGCGTCCATGGTGTCTCCCGTTCTCAAGATGTGTGCGGGTGGGTGGTCAGCTCAGTGCGGTGAGGGTGAGGGCGGCGACGGCCAGGACCAGGACGTGCGCGGTCTGGTCGACGTGCGCGGCGCCGCCCTTGGCGGCCCACTCGGGTTGGCGGGTGTGGGTCATCCACCACTGGATGGGCCAGCGCCGGTCGATGAACCCGTGCGTCAGGCCGATCAGCGCGACCGCGGCCGCGCCGGGCAGGACGCCGACGCTCTCGTCCAGGACGACGGCGGCAACGACCAGGGCAAGCGAGCAAGCGGCGACGTGCGTGCCGGCGTGGGTGAGGTTCGCCCGCCACCCGGCGGCATTGCGGGCGGCCTTGTGTTCGGCCTGGTGGTCGGTCTGGAGCGGGTAGTCCGCGAGTAAATGGGCGACGTAGAGCAGAACGAAGACGGATGCGAACATAGGGCTTCTCCGGTGGCTGGGGCTGTCGGGGGCGTGGGGGCGGCCGGTCTCCTGGCAGTGATTACGGCCGCCCCGTGGCGCATCTACTTGTTGTCGTCGTCCTCGACGATGATCCGGCCGTGGAAGACACCGCCGCGGATGCCGTGGTTGGTCCCGCCGAACACTCCGCCATTGATCGTGGCGCCGCTCAGGTCCGGCACCTCGCCGCCGTTGTCGGTGCTGTCGGCGTTGCGGTCGGCGTCGGAGCGGGTGATGTGGAAACGCATGGTAGTGACCTCTCAGATGTGCGATCGGGTGGTGATGGCCGGTCAGATGCCCCTGTTGAGGCGGCCGGAGTCGTACATGCGCCGGATCGCGCTCTGTCGTTCCTTGTCGCCCAGGAGGGTCTCGGCAAGGTTGCGCCAGGACGTGCCGTACGTCTCCCGCAGGTGGAGTACGTAGGCGGCGCCGCGGCGGTCCATCAGCTTGCCGAACTCGATCGTGTGCCTGGCGGCGGCTTCCTCCTGGCCCTCGGTCGAGGTGACGACGCCCCGGCCCAGGGTCTCCAGCACGTCGGCGAGTTGGTCCCTCTCGATGGCCCGCATGATCAGTCCCTGCGGGTCGTCCTCCGGGGTCCAGGTGATCTCCACCGAGTGGCCGCTCGTCTTGGTTACGGTGACGGACATGGTGTATCTCCCCTGCTCAGTGCCGGTGTGCGCTTTGTGCACATCTAGAGAATGGCATAGGTGTGCACAATGTGCAAGGCCCGTTGGCGGGTCCATTCCGGAAGTGGGCCGGCGCCCCGCCGGACGGGCGCGGCAACAGCGCCGTGGCGGATTCGCGGACGAGGGCCTGGTCGCCGGGCCACACTGACCGCATGACGCACGCACCCCGGGTCTACGGCAGCGACGGCGAGGCGGACACCGGGCCCGAGCCCGGCCACGACTACCGCGAGCTGGTGGGCGGACCGCTGGACGGCCAGCTGCTCGACGTCACTGGCTGGACCGACGACATGCTCGCCGGCGGCGCCTACCTGATCACCCCGCACAGCGCGTACGGGCCCGGCGGCCGTGCTGACTACGCACCCGCTCCCGGCCAAATCGAGGGCCCCTTCGTCTGGGAGGGCGATGTCCCCTGACCATCCAGGCCGGGCCCAGCTTCGTTTCAGCGGCGACCGACAGCGATTCGGACGAGGACGTTCGGGATGAGGCAGAACGCGACGAGCCTGCAGATGGGCGCCGTTCTTCTTCGCCGCCTGCTGGGCGGCGAGCAGGGCCTGGCGGGCGAGGTCGACGCCGGACAGCTCCGGGACGGCGTTCACGCGGTCACCTCCAAGGCTTCTTCGTCCAGCGGGCGGGCGGCGAGCTCGGGCAGGCGCTGCGGCCACGGAGCGGGCCGGGCCGGGGTGGGGTGGGCCTGGGTGTGCAGCTGCTCCAGCCGTACGGCGAGCAGGTGCTCGGCGGTGCGGGTCTGGGCCTTCGCGGCGGCCTCGGTCGCGGCGCGTTGGGCGTCGTTGCTGTCGGGCAGCGCCTGGTGCCAGGGCTTGGCGAGCTCGGTGGCGTACGCCTTGCGGGCTTCAGCCTGGGCCTGCGTGCTGCGACCGAGCATCACCAGGGCCTCGTGCCGGTAGTCCGCGGCCGCGCTCTCAGCGGTCACGAACGCGTTGTGCGCGGCGGCGTCCTCGACGGCGTCCGGGCCGGCTGCCGCCAGAGCGGCCGGGTCGGTGATCTCCTGGAACTGGGCCCACGAGGTGGCGATGGCGTCCTCGATGGCCGTGCGGACCTCGGCGGCAACGGCCGCGACGGCGGCCGGGCTGGTCGGGTCGGCCGACCATGTGGCTGCGAGGAGACCGGCCTCGCCGATCAGGGCCTCGGCCTGGCGCCGGTGGTCGCACGTCTCGCACAGCCCGGCCGACCGCTCCCGGCCGCAGTCCTGGCACGCCATGGCCTGCCGGACCGCCGCGTCGGCCGACGCCCGCTCCCGCACGATGGCGGCCTGCGCCTCGGCCTCGGCACGGGCCGCCGCACGCTGGGCTGCCCGCTGCTGGGCCTCGGCCTGACGGGACACGAAGTCGGCGGCCTCGGCCTCGGCATGAGTGCGGAGCCGGGCCTCAATCTCCCGGAACCGCGCGTCCGTCTCCAGGCCGGGCAGCTCCTGGTCGACCTCGGCCGCGATCCGCACCCGCCAGGCCCGGCGCGCGTGCAGGATGTTGTCGCAGTTGTCGCAGTCGGCGCCGGTGTCGATCCGGACGCCGTCGTCGCACCGCACGTCCGAGCACGATGGTCGGCGCACCAGCCCGCGGTGGGTGATCCACCCGTACGGGCGCGCGATCAGGGCCTCGCCGCCGGTCTCGTCGAGCCGGGACGTCAGCCGGACGGCCAGCACCGACGGTGCCTGCGTCGGCCACTCCAGCACGGTCCGCAGCTGTGCCAGCTCCGCCTTCGCGACGTCCACGACCCGGTCCTGCTGCCAGCGGTTCAGCTTCGTCCACAGCCAGGACACCGGCGTCAGAGCCACCCGCAGGTCAAGATCGGCGGGAAGCTCCGGCCGCCCCTGCCGCTGCGTCTTTCGACCACCCACGACCGTCAGCCGGGCACCGGCACCAACGCCGACGCTGCCTGCCTGCTGCTTGTCGACCGGTGACTTGGTGGGCTTTTCACCGCGCAGCGGGTCGGCCCCGGCCACCTGGCTCCCGGGCTCGGCCACGGCGGTCTCGTTGTTGGAGGCCTGGTCCTCGCGCACGCACACGCGTCCCGGCCGACGGCCGTCAGCTCCACGGCCTTCGCCGGAAAAGCCACCAGAGAGCTGCTGAGGAACTACAGGAGTAACCAGGTAAGGGTGGTCAGAGTGAAGGGCTGCCGCAACGTCGGGCTCTGCAACATCCGCCCCATCAGTCACCGGCACGCCGCTGACCTGGGATTCCGCCGCCAGGTTGGGCGCCTCACTAGGCCCTGCCGCAACGTCGGGGTCTGAAAACTCGGACTCCAGGGCCTCCGCGCGGTCCTCCTGGACGTCGTCGCCGACCGTACGCCCGTGCGCGGAGGCAACCGCCGGCACCATCAGCCGTGACCGGTTCGGCATGCGTGAGCCCGTCTTCAGCCGTACCCGCAGCACCAGCTCCCGGTCCTCCAGACGCTTCAGCACCCGCTCCCCCGCCGACGCCGTACACCCCAGCAGCCGCGCCACCGTCGCCGCCGCGCGGCCGCGCTTGGTGTCCACGCTCCCGCCGCACTGCCGCACCCGCCCGGTCTCCCGCGCCTCCAGCACCAGCAACAGCAGCGCCAAACGGTCCGTCGCAGCCCCCCGACCGGTACGCGTACCGATCAGCCCGGCCGGAGTGACCCGGCCATCCTTGTGCTTCCAGCCCGGCGCCATCACGGCCTCGAACAACCGCTGCAACGTCGCGTACTCCTTCTTCGCGAGATCCAGCGGGTGCCCGACGACGTCCTGCGCCGCCCACAGCGGCAGCACCTTGCACTCCAGACCGGTGTTCTCGCGGAACTCACCCTCCGACGCATCGGCGGACACCACGCCCGACCGCTTCAGCGCCGGGACCACCACGGAGGCCGTGTACGACGCGGACATCCCGATCCACCGGCCCAGCTCGGAGGTGCGGATCTCCACCACACCGGTCTCCCACGGCGTACGCGACGCCAGCACCAGCACCGCCAGACGTACCGCGTCCGACGCGCCGTCCAGAGCGGGGACGTCCAGCAGCGCGTGCACCGCAGCCCGCAGCTGTGCCCGAGTGCGACGCCCGAGCGCCAGCGGATGACCGGGCACCGGGGCCCTTGCCGGGCCGGCCTGTGGCGAGACCGGCCCGAACTGGGTCCGCCTCAGGACGCGCCGAGGCCCCGCGACAAGCGGGACAGCGCTCTGCCTCACCGCGGCCGCGCTCATTGGACCACCGCCACTGTCGGGGCGGTGAAATCAGGGGCGACAGACGTGATCACGCCCAGCACAAGGGTGGACGGGACGCGAAACGTGACACCGGTCTTGGGAATTTTTCGGCTGGCGGCAGTGACACGGTGCCGCCAGCAGTGGCGCGAGGGGCGCATGGTGGGTGGAACTCCCCTGGTAGGGGAGCCGTGACCAGCAGATGTGACCCGACAGGAAACCCGGATGGTGGCGGACTGCTACACGGACCGCTTATTCTGGGTACAGGTGACTGCGCGGGCCTATACAGGCCCACGGGCATCACCCCGGCGAGGTCACCTCACCGGACACGACTCGGAGCTGTGGAAGGCGTGCGAGTCGGTAGCTAGAAGGCCGTTCTTTCCTGGCAGGGAAAGGACGGCCTTGCTCGTTCTACGGGGATCGAGCAGAGTTCATCATGGCCACATCCTGTCACTAATTGATGCCCCGCTGTGAGTGGCGGAGTTGGGAACCGTCGAGCGCTGACTCAGTCGAGGGCATCGGCTCGTTCTGCCAGGTCAAGCAATTCGCGCGACGCGTTCGGGCCAGCGATGAAGACCAGGTCACGGATCGTCGCGCGTGCAGCCTGGTGGGTTTGGATAATTTCCGGCGCGACTACCTCGGCGCGCAGTAGGCAGTCGAGGGCCTCGCCCCCGTGGCGCCTCTGCGCGTGAGCTCGCCCCAAGTTCATCAGCAGCCTCCCCTGACGTTCAGGCGAGAGGCCCTCGGGATCAATCGAGAGTCCGATGTCCAGGGCCTCGCCTGCGTCGCCAAGGTCCACCGCAGTGCTCACAGCTTGGATCTCGACGTTGACGGGGCCGAACTCCAGGTTGAAGTAGTTGCGGTTCTCGCCAAGCCGGGCCGCGATACCTCTGGCAGCGCTGATCTCTCTCTTGGCCTCGGCGCGGGCACCTGCCCGCGCGTGCACCAGAGCCATGGCCAGATGGAGTGAACCAAGGACCGATAGCGCCGGCGGCGAGCTGTCCGCCAGCTCATCTAGAGCGTCGATAGCCGTGCGAGCCGCGTGTTCGGCCTGGCCAAGGCTACGGAGCCGCACAAACGCCTGCACCATGCGGAAGACACTCGCGCACACATGCAGCGGGTCGCCTGACCGCTCGGCGGCGAAGATGGCGCGGTCGGCTGCCACCCATGCAGCGTCAGCTTCGTCCTGGCGGACGAACGCCGCCGAAAGAGCCTGGTACGCCCGAGACACCAACAAGTAGAGCTCGGTCCGATCCGCCTGTGGAGCCGTGCGAGCGGCCTGTTCGAGTGCTGGCAGTAGGTCGACGGCCATGGTGCTGACCTGGGCAAGGTGCCCCGCATGGGTCAGGTCCCAGAGGTCATCGACGTCCCCGCGCAGTGTGTCCACTGGGCTGTTCGCGCTATCCGTGCCGGCAAGCAGAGTTCGGAGCGCGGGGTGGCCGGAGATGAGCCGACGCGTCTCGTCTAGATCGTTGGACAGCGAGAGCGGGGCAGGAGCGGATAGCTCTGCGCCGATACCCGACGGCGCGCCGGGGCGTAGTTGCTGGACAGAGACCCCTAGTTCATCTGCGAGTTGCTGCAGTAGATCAACACGCCGCACGGGTTGGACACCTCGCTCCACCTGAGACATCCAACTGCTCGTCTTCCCCAGCGCCGCCGCGAGGCTGATCTGAGTACGACCGCGTTCTTTGCGGAACTTCTGGACGCGCTGACCGAAGGCTCGGTCAGTCGAATCGACGTCCTTTCCTGTCGGCTTCACGGCCCCTCCGTCTCTGGACGCTTGCTGAGGCTCCTCAGCTCATCCAGAAAGGTCACCTCGGTGCTGACGAGGTACTGCTCGCGCGCGGCGAGGAACTGCTTGGTATGCGCCGCTTCCTCGTGCGCCTGGAAGGCGGCGCGGTCGGCATAGAGCTCGTAGAAGATCCGTACCAGCGGCTCGTTGACCGGCGCGTGCACGGTGTAGATGACTGTGCCGGGCTCCCTACGGATGCCCCTGGCGGCCTGCTCGACGAGCTCGTCGAACCCCTGGGCAGCTCCGCTGTCTCGTAGGGCGAACCGCACCATCAGCGCAAAACCGCCAGTCACGGGCCCTCCCTCTGCTCTCTCATCCAGATGCGTCACGGACACATTCTCACATCAGGCGCCGCAGTGCTAGGTAGCACTCCAACTGTTGACTCGCACAAAAAGTGCTAGTAGCTTCTGTGGTGCGCCCGGACACGCCTGGACTCCAGACACGGAATGGAAGCGCCTGCCCCGCGCAGCGCGGGTTGAGAACTCCACAGAGCGATCCACCACCGCAGTCCCGCTGTGACCACGCCGGCCGGGGGTGAGTGGAGATCCGTCGCGAGGCGCCATTACCAGTGGTGGTGGTAGCCAACACGCACGACAACCCGCCGGGCGCAGCGTCAGCTGCGACCAGGGGAGCAACTGCCCTGGTGCGGATTACTGGTGGTTAGTGCGGAGGGTGGGCACCCTCGCGACGCAAAAGAACGTGTGCGGCAGACATCGGCCTGAAGGGATCTCTCAGGGCGCACCACGCGATTCCGCACACACACGAGATCTGGGGTCAGAGGGGGACACCACTGATCACCGAGCCAAATACCCACTACGTGTAGCCCTGCGCTACCCGTGGCCGCCGTACATGCACCTCGGTACATGTACGGCGGCGGCGGGGGCCAGCAGGGCCCAACCACGACGCACCCCCCGGGCTTAGGCCCCCGGGGGTGCGTCTTCGCAGCTCACCCTCTCTCGAAGGGCAAACGCGCATGCACAGGATGACATCCACTCAGGCCCGGCACACGCGCCGGGCCGTACTCCAGGCCGCGGTCGACGCCGGCGCTCGCTGCGCCAGCGGCGTCAGCGGCGACCCGGACCTGTTCTTCCGCGCCGACCGCGAGCCGATCGGCGAGTGGCAGGCCCGCCGCGCCGAGGCGATCCGGCTCTGCACCGGCTGCCCCGTCCGGGCGGCCTGCGAGGAGCTCGCCCTGCGCGACGGCGACGGCCGCGCCAGCCAGGACGACATGGTCCGCGCGGGGCTGACCGGCCCCGAACTCGCCGCCGTCCGCACCGCCCACGCCGTACGCCTGGCCGCCGCCACCGCCGCGGACCGGGACACCGAGCAGCGCGAGCTCAACGACCTGGTCACCCAGGTCCAGCACGAGGCCACCTCCACCCTCGACCGCACGGTCGAGGGTGAGCGGATCCCGCCCAGCCGGGTGCAGGCCGAGCAGAACGTGCTGATCAGCCTCCTCACGGCACGGATCCGCGAACTCCGGTCGGCCCGACGGGCCCGCAACGGCTGGGAGGTCGCGGCATGACCACGACCCTCACCCCGATCAGCGCTCTGAACGGCGCCAGCCTCGCCCCCGCCATCGTCGCCCCGCGTGCCGGAAAGATCGACGACATCGGCAGCGAGGACGACGCCCGCGGCTACGAGCGCGACGAGACCGACCAGCACCACCAGCTCGTCGACCGTCTGGTCGCTGACGGCGACACCCGCGCCCGGGCCGCCGGGCGACGGGCCCGTCGCACGCTCGCCGAGATGCAGCCCGACTATGTGCGCCAGCCCGTGCTGAGGATGGTCGGTCCGCTGACGTTCAGGTCGGCAGACGGCCCGTGCCCGCTGTGCGACCGGTGGAACTGCACCCCCAACACTTGTCCTCCTGGGGTCGCGCCCCCGGTGCTGGCCGCGAGCACGGCGGGGGTGACCCGATGACCTGCTCCTCCTGCGGCGGGACTGGACAGAAGATGGTCACCGTCAACCACGTCGGCGGGGACGGCACCCCGTACCAGTCCGTCGAGATGCAGACCTGCACCTCCTGCGGCGGCACCGGCCAGAAGTAGAGCCGCGTGCGTCACATACGAGCCGCCCGGGCCGCGCAGCAACGCGCGGCCCGGGCCATCACCGCACGCGGCCTGGCCCACCCGCTCACCCGCATCCTGCTCGCGGCCGCCGCCACGGCGGCCGCGCAGGCATGGGAGGCAGGCCACCGCGTCACCGACATCCACCCCGCACAACCTGATCGGAAACACCTCGGTGGCTGACAGCCTCCACACCCGATACATGGCCGCCAGCACCGCCTGGCGCACCCACCGCAACACCTGCTCGCCCTGCCGGAGCGGCCAGCACTGTGAGACCGGCGCCCAACTGTTCGAGCGGTTCGCCCGGCTGCAGGACGCCTACCTCGCCGAGCAGAGGCGCAAGCGCTGACCGCCTGGCGGGAGGAACCACCAACTGGGCTCCCGCCCCCAGTTGCTTTACCGGGTCGGCCGCCCGCACCACGGGCGGCCGGCTCTTCGCATCCCCGGATCCGGGCATCGACCCGGTTCGACTCCATCTCAGGAGGCGCCCATGCGCACCATCCGCCGCGACGGCTGGACCGCCGCCGACTACGACTCCCAGCAGATCCTCCACGAGCTCGGACACCGAGACGCCGTCGCCCGGGTGAACCGGGCCCGCCGCCCCCACCCGGTCCGCCGGGCCTGGCACACGCTGCGCACCCGGCTGCACCGCCCCGCCCCGAACACCCCGTGCATCGACTGGGTCGCAGCCAGGGCGGCCGCCGACGCCGTCAACCGCGGCGAGGGTGACGAGGCCGACCGCATCGTCATGGCCACGGCTGACCCCCACGCCACCTCATTCGCGACGTTCCGCCTCCTCAACGCCGAATGACCCGTCTGTCGGTTGCCTCCTCCGCCCGTCCCGGCCCCGCGCCGGTACGGACGGGGCCGAGGGGAGCCGGACAGCCCGGACCGCCTCGCTACGACAGGAGTTCACGATGGCGTTCGACATGAGCAAGTTCGGTGGCGGCCGCTGGGTCAAAACCCATCCGAACAACGTCCACACCCACGGCTCGCTCGAGCCTGTGCTGAGCATCCTCGATGTGCGGGGCTTCGCGCTGCACGACCTGTTCCTGGTCGGCATCAACGACAACTGCGGCTCGATCGTGCTGCCCACCGAGTCCCGGGCTGAGAACGCCGCCGCCGCGCTGGAGCCCGCCTACAAGACCCGAGTGCATCTGATGGGCCGCCGGGACGGCGAGGACGTGTGGGCGACCGACTACACCCGTCGCGTGCTGGACGGCACCACCCTGTCGGCCTTCATCACCGACCTCACGCTGAAGGACGGCCGCCAGGTCATCAAGGACGGCCGCTGGATGCACTGATGCATCGGCCTGCCGACTGCCTCCCCTGCCTGCACCGTCGGACCAGCCGGCGCGGGCAGGGCAGCGGGGAGCCGGACAGTCCGGACGCACATCACCGAGAAGGAGTCATCGTGCGCAGCAGCACCGAGAAGACCACCTCGTCGTCAACGTCTTCGAGGACGGCGACTACGTCCTGTACCGCGACCCGGCCATGTTCTGGACCGGGCAGAACGGCCACACCTTCGTCTGCAAGGTCACGCGTGCCTGGACGAGCGGCACGTACGAGCTGACCGCGCTGTCCTCCGGCCGCCTGATCGCCTGCGCGCGGCCCGAATATATGCGGCTGCTGCCGCCGATCGACGCGATGCGTGACATCGACACCGCCCCGCTGCACACCGACCGGGCGGCCGACGACATGACCGCGGCCGCGCTCGCCTGGCTCACCCAGCAGCATGCCACCGCCAACACGCCGCCCGAGCTGCCTGCCCCGCGCGGCTGAACCCGCCCACCCCGCACAACTGCCGCCCCGGCCTTCGGGGCGGCACCCGAACTGGAAGGAGGCGGCGTGGCCGCCACTCGAACCCGGAACAAAAGGGCCACCGCCCGCACCAAGAAGCCGGCCACGACGGTCGTGCAGCCCGCCGCCTCCACCCTGCCCGCTCAGGCCCCGGCCCCGGCCCCGGCCCCGGAGACGGCGGCGGCGGTGCCGGAGATGGACTGGGAGGCGCTGGCCAGGTTCGCGGACGCCCGGGATCGGGCTGCCGACATCGTCGACACCGCCCGCGAGCAGGCCCTCGTCCTTCAGACGCAGGCCGAAGAGCGGGCGGCGCGCACCGTCACCGACACGCACGAGCAGACCGCCGTCCTGCTGGCCGACGCGCACACGCGCGCCGAGGCCCTCACCGCCGGCGCCCAGGAGGAGGCCACCGCCCAGCGGGCCGCGGCCGCCACCGAATCCGAGACGCTGCGCGAGGAGGCGCAGAAGCTGCGCGGCGAGGCTGACCGGCTCCTGGCCGAAGCCCGTGACCGCGCCGACGAGTTCCTCGCCCAGGCGCGAGCGCAGGTAGTGGAGCTGACCGAGCTGGCCGCCGCCGAGCACCAGGCCACCGCGTTGGCGGTTGCCGAACTGCGGCGCCTGGCCGAGGCCGACCTCACCGAGATCGGCGCCCTGGTCGAGGCCCGCCGCACCGAGGCCGGGCAGATCCTCGCCCGCGCCCGGGAGGAGGCCGACACCCTGCTCGCCGCCGCCCACAAGGAGGTCGAGCAGGCCCGCGAGCGGCACGCCCAGCTCGCCAGGGCCGCCGCCGAGCAGTACGACGCCCGGCGCACCGAGGCGGAGGCGCTGTACGCAGACGCGGTCGAGGCCGCCGCCGAACGGCGCCGCGAGGCCGACGCCCACGTCGCCGCCGTCCAGACCGAGGCGGAGACGGCCCGCGCCGAGCTGCGCGCCGAGCTGCGCGAGCTCGGCGAGAAGTTCGACAGCGAGGCCGCCACCAAGCGCAAGGCCCTGGCCGAGGAACTCGCCGGACTGAAAACGGCGTGCGACCAGCAGCGCGAGAAGCTGCGGACCGAGGCCACGACCGTTGCCCAGGAGCTGCGTGCGGCCGCCCAAAAAGAGGCCGCACGCATCACCGCCGAGGCCGAACGCAAGGCCGCGGCCGTCACCGAGCGGGCGCAGGCCGACGAGGCCCGCGCCCGCCGGCTGCTGACCGAGGCCCGCGAGGCCAAGCAGGCCGCCTCGAAATGGCGCGGCTGGCGCCAGAACCTCGGCGGCAAGCTGTGGAAGGCGGCGCCGTGGGTCGCACTGGCCGCCGGCGTCGGGCTCGCCGCCTCCGGCGAGTACGAGCTCGCCCGCATGGTCGGCATCAACGAGTACGTCGCCCCGCTCCTGCCCGTGTCGATCGACGTCTACTGCGTCACCGCGTTCCGCGCCAAGCGGGACATCCCGGCGGCGCTCGCACTGATGGCGTCGGCGAACGTGACCTACCACCTGTCCGAACAGGCCCACATCGTCCAGGACGGCCAGTCCGCTCCCTGGCAGCTGACCACGTTCGTCGTGCTCATCTTCGTGGCCGTCATCTGGCGCGTACACACCCTCATGCACAACGACGGTACGGACGGCCACGGCGGAAACGGAACGCCCGCCCGTACCGGTACGCACCGCAGGACGGACGGTACGGACAGCGTGACGTCCGGCCGTACGCAGCCCGCACGCGGCGGCCTGTACGCCGCGAACGACGGCGGACGACCGAACGGTACGGGCGTCGGACACGACAGTACGGACCCGGCTCACGCCCCCTCCCACCCCTCGCACCACGACGCGGGTGAAGGGGCGCTGACCAGCTCGTACAGCGACCGTACATACGGCGTACACACCACCCCGGACGGGGCGGCGCGTACAGGTGCAGCGACCCCGAGGCGTACCGGTACGACTCATGCAGCCGTACAGGGACGCGTCGGTGCGGTCAGCGTCCGTACACAGCCTGACCGTGAGCCCGTACAGGGTGGGCGTCCCGGTACGACGACCGGTCACTCCCGTACAACCGGAACCGGAGGGACGGGCCGTACAGGCGGAACGGACCGCCCCGGCACGCCCGCCCGGACGGACGCTGAACTCCTCCCGCTCGTACAGGCGCTCCCGCGCGACGAGGACGGCTACGTCACCCTCTACCGGGTTCGTACCGACCTCTCGGTCAACCAGCCCCGCGCGGTCCGGCTGCTGAAGGAGACCGGCCTGCTGCGGCCCGAGGACGCCGACAAGTACCTGACCTGACCCCCGTCCGGCACACACCAGTGAGGGCCAGCCCGAAGGAAGCGGGCTGGCCCTTGCTGCGACTGCCGGAAGCAGTCACCTCCACCAGTACAGCAGAACCGACCGCCCCTGGAGGCCGAGCTCGTGAACAGCAACGACCCGAACCACTCGCCCCTGCGCGACGTCGCGCAGAACGCGGAGGCCACCGCCCGCTACCTCGCCGACATGCAGCGCGTCCTGCTCGACATGGGCGCCAACCTGGAGATCCTCCAGCGTGAGACCCGTGTGCACTGCCGTGGCGTCGGCGTGGAGGGTGACCGCTGGTACCACGCCCGGTTGCGTGCCCTGCCCGTCGAAAGGGCCCTCAGGGACGTTCTCAAGAGCGTCAATTCCCTCACGGACGGCCTGGAGAAGAGCGCCTATAAGCGCCGCGCCCATGACGAAACCGTCGTGAATACCGGCAAGACGCGAAAGGAAAAGGAACTCGAAAAGCAGCGTAAGAAGAACCCGCAGCCCCTCCAGGCCGCACCCCATCGCGGAGAAGAGCGTGACACCGGCCGGAATCCCGGCTATGGTGGTCCTGCGTCGATTTACGACCTCGACAGGCGGTCGGCGTGACGAGGCCTCTCCTGAAATCCGAACTCAAGACGCAACGGTCCCGGGAATATCTTCTCGCTCAACGGACCGCGTTTATTGAGAAACACGGCGAGGACCTCGGCGCTTTCTACTTCCTCGTCATGCTGGTTCAGACGCACGGCAGGAAAGCGCTCAAGCGCGGCGACACCGCGGCCCTGCGTGCACTGGCCCACGACCTGCACGCGCTCTACCTCAAGCACACCGCGTAACCACTTGGCGAGTCCACGAGGGCCGCCGCTCACTGAGCGGCGGCCCTCGGCGCGTCCCCAACGCCCAGGCGCCCAGGCGCCCACACGCCCAGGCGCGCACACGCGTACGCGAGGCCGTCACTCCTTGTCAACCCCTCGGGAGGGAGCATCTCGTGTCGAACGACGACACCGACGCCCAGCTCATCGCCTTTCCCGCAGCACCCGATGTTCTCAATCAGCCACCCGAACTTCCGGATCCCGGACGCCTTTTTCCTTCGGTGCGGGAGGAACCTCCACAGGCCCCGGAGGAAATCACCCTGCAGCTTCCGGTAATCCCGCGCCCCATGGATCCGGAAATGGCCCTTCGTTCGGAAGGGGTTCCGGACCCCGAAATCGACGAAGAATCCGGCGGTGCTGACGAAAGCGAATATGTTCACCGCCGGTCCCTGGCGGAAAGGCTGGGTGACTGGCTCGAATACCGGATCTCTCTTGGGCAGGCGCGCTTTGAGGGCGAGGCGCCATTTCGCGAGGCGGAAATCGCCCGAAAAGTAGAGCTGCTGAATGCGAGGACGGCCCGGGAAGTCGGCTTGTTGGAACAGCAGAACAAGCTCCGGGCGGCCCAGTTGAAGGCACGCGCCGACCAGGCGGGCGCCCGTGGCAGGAGCGGGTCCGGCCTGGGCGCGGACAAGGGTGGCCGAAAGAACGCTTCACAGGGAGCCGCTCCCAGGCAGCAGCCCAAGCCGACCGCCCCGACCCCGAAGCCGCTCGCGCCGGTTCAGAAGCCGCCCGCCTCCAAAGCCCCGGCTCCAGCGCCGAAGGCTCCGACTCCAAAGCCGCCTGCGCCGAAGCCGCCCGGTCCAAAGACCCCGGCACCGGCCACGAAGCCGCCCGGGCCGAAGGCTCCGGCTCCGAGGCAGCCCGCGCCGAAGCCGCCAGTCCCCAAAGCCCCGGCCCCAGCGCCGAAAGCCCCGGCTCCGAAGCCGCCGGCGTCAAGGACAGATGACCGGACAGGAGGCCGGAAGGTCGACCTGTCCAAGCGCGACGGCAAGAAGACACCCGAGCGCACGAAGGGCACCGGGAGCGGCGGCGGGAAGGCCCCAGGCCCGGGCGCGGGCGGTGGCCCGGGCAGCAAGGACGAACGGGACCGCACCGTCCGGTACGGCAAGGCGAAGGACCTCCCGCCCGGGGTACGGCATGGGAGCGCGGAGGCATACGTCGAGCATCAGTGCCGCTGCCGCCGCTGCGTGAACGCCGCGCACCGTGCAGGAAAGGGCACCGGGGCGAGGGCCCCGAAGAACGACCCCAGGAACGGCCCCAAGCGTCCCTCAGGCGGCCCGAAGGAGCAGCGTCGGCCATCGGGTCCGGGAGGTAGGTCCGAGCGGGCTGAGCGCCCGTCAGGCGGCTCGCGGAACGGTCCTGGGGCGGGCGCCGGCGGCGCCTCGGCCGAGGGCCCGGGATGGGCGGGGAACCGCAGGGAAACCCCGCAGTGGCCCCCGGCTACGACCGCCCGCCGCGCCGCGACGCCCGGCATCAGGAGGACATCGTCGACGCGGACATCGTTCCTGACCAGCCGTCGGCCCTGACACCGGGCGCCAAGGGCCTCCCCCCGGCCCCGGAGCCGCACACCCAGCGACCCGGCACGACCCGCCCCACCGCACAGGAGGAACCCGTGGCATCCCAGGTCAGCAAACCCGTCCCGACCCAGACAGGTATGGCGGCCCAGCACCGTACCGACATCACGTTCGGCGAGTACCTGACGGACATCGTGAACATCGCGGTCGACGCCGGGAGGGACAAGGACCACGCCCAGAGCCTGGCCGGCGCGCTCGGCAAGGTCTCCAACGCGCTGCGGGACATGGCAACGGACCTGGGCGGCGACCACAACATCGACACCCGGGTCGTCAGCCAGATCACGGACCTGGCCGACGCGGCATCCCGCATGAAGGCACTGGCCGAACGGTGCGCGGCGGCGTGCGACGACGCCGCCGAGGCCGCCCTGACCGCCGCCACGGCGGTCGGCCGGACCTACAGCGAGGACATCCACGCCATGGACAACGCCGGTCTGACCAACGCCTCCTCCGCCACCCACCACGACTAGCAGAAGGGAACGCCCTGATGAGCGACCTCACCCCTCACCCCGAGGGTGGCGCAGCAGCCCCGACCGACGGCGACAACCGGTACAAGGCTGTCCAGCACAAACTCAGGACACTGGGCACGGCCATGGACATGGCCAGCAACGAACTCGAAAGGCTCCAGTGGAGCATGCGTATGAACGCGCAGCGCTCCGAGGGCCTGGCCGTCGACATCGCGAACGCCGAACTCGACAAGACGTTCGTGGAGATGACCAACCAGGTCTCCCTCGCCCTGGGCGGCGCCGCCGTCGAGGTGCGCAACCTCCACGAGACGGCCCGGGAGGTCTCCGGCCTCGCCCACGACACCCGCCGTACTCACGCGCGTCTGTACGAGGGCCTGGACACCATCCGCTCCGGCCGCAAGGAACGCACCCCCAAGCCCGGATTCTTCGCCCACTGACCCCACCCACCCCAGCCCCCTGAAGGGCCGGCCGCCATGACGGCGGTCCGCCCCTTCACCACATCCAGAAGGAGAACCCCGGTGTCCGTGCCGCGCAGCGTCGTCCTGGAACGCACCCTTTACAGCCTGGCCGCGCCGGTTCTCGCCGCGGCCCCGAACCTCTCCCCCGACAGTCCCGTCAACACCGTCGTCCAGCTGGCCGGCGCCGCCGGGATCGGCGGCTGGGTGCTGGCCGTGAAGAGCGACGAGTCCGGCGCCGGCCGCAAGATCCTGCGCTGGTCGCCGCTGGTCCTCGCGGCCGCCGTCGATATCGCCGCGAGGAACACAATCGGCTGGGGACCGTGGTGCCTGGACGGCATCCTCGCCGCAGCCTGGGCTGCGGCCGGATGGGCGGTGATGCCGTTCTCCCGGCACACCCGCCGCCATCACCGCCCCGCCCTCGCCGGCCCGGCCCCCGCACCACAGCTCCACCCCGCCGCCCCCGAGCCGGTCCTGACGCAGCCGGCCGACGGCGCCGACTCCTTCACCCGGCAGGTCCGCCAGCTGTGGGAGGCCCGCGGCATGCCCGGCCGGACCATCGTCGCCAAGGCCACCCCGCACGCGGGCATGCCACACGACCTGAGCCTCCTGCTGCGCGCGGCCGAGGCCGGGCGCCCGGTCTCCGGCCTCACCCAGGAGGCCGTCGCCGCCGCGTTCGGCGTCGACGTCAGCGATGTGCGCATCGAGGACGTGGCCCGGCAGTACGGGCGAGAGGGCGGCCCCGGCTGGAAGGAAGTCCACGTCACCCCCGACCTGAACGAGCGCCGCAGCAAGGCGCCCACCGCCCAGGAGTGGTGGGCCGACCGTATCGGCGCCGCCGGCGGCGGCGTCCCCGGCTCCGAATTCGTCAAGAAGGTCCGCGACGAGCGCCGCCGCGTCACGCACTACATCGCCCAGGTCCCCGACGAGCTGGGCGAGCCGCGCGTCAACCAGCACGCCCTGGCCGCGGCACTGAAGACGAAGTACGACGAGGGCCGGCTGTTCGTCACCGTCGACGGCAGCCAGGTCCTGGTCTCCCTGTGGGACTCCAGCCCGCTCGCCCAGGTCTTCCCCGCCACGCGGGAGCTGCTGACCCCGGACAAGGACGGGCGGTGGGTGACCGGCTACCTCGGCAACGGACAGCCCGCCCGCAACCGCGTCTACACCGACCGGGGCGCAGCCCACGGCCTGTTCGTCGCCCCCTCCGGCGGCGGCAAGACCCAGCTGATGGCCCTGCACGTCGCGGCCGACGCCCTGTTCGGGGCCGTGGTCATGCTCGCCACCGAGGCACCGGACGAGAAGACCCTGGCCCTGGGCGAGCACACCGCCCGCTACGGCGTCGGCGCCCTGTTCATGATCCGGCTCCTGCGGGTCATGAACGCGCTGATGGAGATCCGCGGCGAAATGATCTGGGAGGACGGCCAGATCCACGAGTGGGACCCGACCCGGCCCGGCTGCCCCTACCGGATGCTCTCCGCCTACCTCGACGAGTTCCTCTCCGCCGCCCGCCACGGCGACTACGGCCCGGAGATCATGGACCTTGCCGAGCTCGTCTCGGTCAAGGGCCGCAAATACGGCGTCGGGCTCAAAGTCGCCGGCCAGTCCATCTACGTCCAGGACGGGTTCACGCAGCTGCTCTGCGAGAACCTGCGCGAGAACTGCATCCCCGTCGTACTGAAGGTCGCGCCGAAGAAGGTCGGCGAGATGTTCAAAGCCCTCGGCATCCCCTCCGAGAACACCCCCGACCCCCTCCCCCGCAGCTTCTCCCCGGAGGAAGCCGGCCGGATCGAGCGGGTGATGGCCGGGCAGCCCGAACCGCCCTCCGACTCCAACACCGGCGGCGCCGGATGGATCATCGAGGGCAAACAGCCCGATGTCCTGCGCACGCTCTACATGGACTTCAAGGCCGGCATCGACGGCTTCTTCCCCGACACCGTCGCCACCCTCACCGACCACGAGATCCGCGAACTCGAAGCGCGCGACCTGTGGTTCGACTGGACCGAACCGCCCCGGCCCGGTGAGTTCGGCCCCGAACCCGACGACGAGGACAGCGACATCGAGGCGCCCAAGAAGCGCGGCGGTCAGGGGCGCAACGGCGGAGGGAAGCCCGCCACACGCCGCGACACGGTCACCTCACCCCGCCAGGCCCTGGAAGCCATCAAGAACCTCTCCGGGATCTGACACACACGCGCACCCCTGGGGCCAGTCGCCCGAGCGCGGTCGGCCCCTACCGATCACCCGCCCGCCGGCAGTCAGTCGGCGGGCGTCCACGGCCCGTCCGGCGTCGTGCTCGTGCCCCCGCACGACCAGCAGTCGAACTCCCCCGGATCCTCGAAACGAGTCCCCCAGAACCCCGCGCGCGGACAGAACATCACGCATTCCTCCCCGCACCAGCCGCACAAGAAGACGAAATCCATCCCGGCCCCTCCCAGCCCAGGCTGCCCGCATACAGGGGCTGCCCGCCCAGCGCACCAGCACAACGCACCCAGGCCGGACGAGCTGCACAGGCCCGTCCGCCACACCTCACCACCCTGCCCAAAGGACGCCACCCACACCCCCTACGGCGGCTCCCGTTGCCGTGCCCTGCCTGGAGCCCCCGATGCCCCACACCACGCTCTCCCCCACTCCGACCCCCGCCCCGGCCCTATCCCTCGACGAACGGCTCGCCCTCGCCAACACGGAGATGACCGCCCGGCTGGATGAAGCCGCCGTTGCCTACGAGGTCAACACCGCACACATCACCACCGAGCCCGTCGACCTGGCCGACCTCGTCACTCTCCCGCTGACCCCGACCCTCCAGCCACCGACTCCGCACCCGACGCCGGTCGCGGCCCTCCTGCAGCGAGCCCACCACCGGCTGCTCACCGGCGGCTGGTGCGCCGGACGGTTCGAGGACGAGAACGGAGCCCTGTGCCTGTTCGGCGCGGTCCGAACCGAAGCGCGTTTCGACCTGCGGCTGGAGATGGCCGCCATGGACGTGCTGCTGGACGCCATCCGCCGCCAGTTCGGCGACCGCTTCCAGTCCGCGGTGGCCTTCAACGACGCCCACAAAGGCAGCGACGGCCGCGTCCCGATCCGTCTCCTCGGTCAGGCCGCCGACCTCGCCCACGCCCGCAGCATCTGACCCACCGCTCCGGACCACCTGCCTCGCACCCGACCGCGAACGGTTCGGGTGCGTGCCAGGCCGCCCGGCCTCTACCACCGCCCCTGAAGGAGCAGCCCCGCCGTGACACCCAACGACCCCGCCCAGGCCGTCGACAACGACCACCCGACGAAGCCCAACAAGGACCGCTTTGCCGCAGCCCGCGCCTGGTGGAGTGAAGCGTGGGACGAGGGCGGCACCCTCCACGAGAAGTGGGAGGACGTGCGGCGCGCACCCGGAGCGGGATGGCACGGCATGGCCAACTGGATTAAGGCCGTCGCCGCCATCGCCGGAGCCTCGCTCGTCATCCTGCTCTTCAACGGCGCCGTCGGCGTCCTGCTGGACACCGCGCACCGCATCCTGACCGCCGTCCCCGACGTCCAGGTCGGCAACAACACCTCCACCGGCGTCTGGGCCACGATCGACAACCCGGTCCGCTCCTACATCGCCGCCCACACCGCCGGCCTGCCCATCACCGCCTCCACCGTCTACACCCTGTGGCAGATCACCGGCCTGTTCTCCCTGCTCGCCGGGTTCATCACCCGCAACAACGGGATCCGGCTCACCTGGACATGCTGGGGGCTCGCAGGCATCGCGATGGTCTGGACGACCACCCCGGACACCTCCCGCACCGTCGCTACCGCCATCGCCGTCCTCGCCTGGACCACCGCATCAGCCCTCGCCCTGCGCGGGCTCAGCCTCCGCCCGCAGTTCCACTCCTCCGTGCACACCGGCGCCCCGCAGGTCACCCTCCAGCCTCAGATCCACATCCCCGCCCAGTCCGACGGCTCCGCCCCGGACAACGTCCGCCACCTGAACCACTGACCCGGTCGCTCCGCCTGGTCCTTGCCCCGTCCCGCAGCCGCGGGACGGGGCAAGGGTCGGACAGGCCGACCGGCCTGAACTCCCCTTCGCACCGGATCTCCTCGGAGGATTCGTGATCACTGAGTCCGTCACCCCTACCGTGTCGCCCACTCCTCGCAGACCACAGGAGCACCCCGGCACCGTCCTGTTCAACCTGTTGCTGCAGGCCGGGCTGGACGCGGACACCGCCCGCCAACGCATCCACGCGCACGCCGGGATGATCGCGCGCGAACAGCAGTACCTCGCCGACGCGGACGCCCCGCACGTCCGGGTCACCTACCGGCTGGAGTACCGAGAGTGCGAGGACGACGTGTGGCAGCCGGGCACGGCGGGCATCGGCGTCCGCTGGTCCTGCACCAACCAGTCCGAGGCCCTCGCCCATCTCGCTGAGGCACGGCAGCGGTGGCCGCACTACGAGCATCAGCTGGTGGAAGTCACCACCACCGTCACGCAGATGCCTCTCGCTGTCCCGGGAGCACCGTGACCGCGACCGACCGTGAGGCAATGGTCCGCTACGACCAGCTCGCCGCCCGCGTCTACGAGGAACGCCGCATCCCGGCCGGCACCCGTGACCTGGTCCTCGCGCTGGGCTGGGCCACCCTCCGCGACCCACGCCGCCATCACCCCGAACAGGGTGTCTGGACCAGGACGCGCGACATCCTCAACATCGACGACCGGCGGATGTGGCAGCTCCTCGCCGACGACGTGCCCCGCTACGAGCACGACTGGCACGCCGAGCCCCGCGGCTGCCAGGCCCCCATGGTGAAAGTGGACCGGCTCTGCGGACGCGGCGTGGTGCACGGCTTCTGCGAGTTCGACCCGCACACCGGGTGGGCCAGGTTCTGGGGGTTCTGTAACCGGCCGCGCTGTCGGGCCTACGCAACACCGATCGCCCAGCGGGCCGAGCACAGCGCCACCAAGCGGCCCGAGCCGATTCCCAACACCGGTGGCCTGCTGCCCCTGTTCTTCACCTGGAACTGGGAAGCGAGATACGCCAAGGCCATGGACGTCATCAAGCGCTGCCCCACATGGGAGCCGCCCTCCCACGGGCTGTCCGCGGACCAATGGCCATCGGTCCCCGGCACCACGCCGGTCAAGGCATTCCCCAAGCTCCGCCTGGTCGCCTCCGACGGCCGCACCCTAGCCCCCGCACCCCACTGACCAGACGGCCGACTCCGACTTCACCACCGACCAACCGGTCGCCCCGCACTCCCATCCACACCCGTCGCCCCGCACCCCGGTGCCGCAGGGCCAGGCCCAAGCCGACCGCCTGACAACCCACCCGAAAGGACCCCGCCCCGTGAGCACCGACCTGATCACCTGGTACGACGACATCACGATCAACGGCGTCCCCTACCCCACCCGAAACACCAGCCCCCTCAACACCCAGAACAGCAGCGACTACCTCGGCGACCTCCCCAGCCACCACCGCCACACCCTCCGCGCCCACCACGAAGCCGCCCACGCCATTACCAGCCTCGCCGCCGGCGGCCACATCCACCACGCCCAACTCGCGCCCCCCAGCACCGCAGACAGCCTCCCTGCCACCGGCGCCAGCATGAGATCCTCTGGCGCCGTCACCGGCTGCGGACTCCACCACGGCAACGACTACGCCATGGTCTTCGCCGCAGGGGAACGCGCCGAGGACCACTGGCTCCGCCAGAACAACCTCTGGACCCCGGACCGTGCGGTCGGCGTCGAACTCTGCGCGTACGCAGACCGCACCGCGTTCCTCGCCGGCTGCCCCGACGCCGGATTCAACGGCGGGGCCTCCGACTACTGCCATGCTCACAACCTCGCCGACCAGGCCATCACCCACCACTGGGACGCCATCACCGCCGTTGCCCAGGTTCTCGCGGACCGCCTGTACCTGACCGGGCAGGAACTCGCCGCCATCGCCCAGATGCCGAACGGAACCCACACCTGCAACCGCCCCTGCTGATGCGCAGCCCTCGCATCCGGTAGGGGTTCCTCGCTCTCACCGCCAGACTGGTCACCCCGTCTGGCCACCGGCACCGCCGCCCCTTTGAGACGCACCAGCTGGACACAGAAGTGCGCCGCACGGATGATCCGTGCGGCGCACTTCAGCTCGGGGCCGGTCTGCGTGCTGCTACTGCTGCGGGGCGGATCTCGGCGGCCGGCCGCCGACGTTCGTACGGTCCCATCCCTTTGCCCACTTCTCGACGACCGCCCGCTCCCACACGCGGCCTGCCTTCGTTCGTGCGAAGCACGCCGGGAAGTCCGGCCTGGCAACGAGGACATTCGCCCGCTGGCGGCTGACGCCCAGCATCTCCCCGATCTCCGTGACCCCCACGTGCGAGGTAGCGGAAGTATCCGAATTCGTCATGCCTACGAGGATCAAGCCAACCCTCCATCCTGTCAACGTCTTTCGCCTGGCAACCCGTTGACACAGTAAACCCCTTTACAGCATGGTGGTGGTGCACCGAGCGAGACCACCCACTGACTCCGGGGGAGGCACCCGTGCACGCCCACGACGCCAACGACGACCTGGCCGCCACCGGCCCGCACGACTCCGGCAACGGTTGCCTGCCCGTCTACAAGCGGAACCAAGCACCCCAAGGGCTCGCCACAAAACGGCAGTTGAGGGCAATGGGGCTGCGTCCTGGCGGCCAGCAGGTCGTTGCCGAGGTCGAGACCCGTGGTCCAAAGAACGGCTTCCTCTACGAGATCGCCAAGGCCAAGCCCCGCCGGACCCCGACGCTCGCCCAGGAGCAGGCGCTGGACCGGGCGATGGCGGCCCGCCAGACCTGCCCCGAGTGCATGCGCCGCTACTTCTACTGCCTCCGTACCTCGCTCGGGATCTGCCTGGAGTGCCACGAGGGCACGCCGGCCGACCCCAGCACCTACATAGCGCCCGCGGTCGCCAAAGCCGCCTGACCCGCACATCCCATCCCACGCCCAGAAGGAGATCAGCCATGGGCCTCTTCGGACCGAGCAAGAAGTTCTCGCGGATGCAGACCGAGGAGGAAAGGTACGCCGCTTCCGGCGCCTTCCAGCAGACCGAGCAGGTAACCCGTAACAAGTCGTTCGACCGCACGTCCCGCGCACGCCGCCAGACCCGCCAGGAACAGGAACAGGCGGCGACGCAGGAACGCCGCCAGCAGGTTACTCGGCCCGGCACGCTTCACCTCCAGGGCGGCACCGCCGTCCTCTCGGACGGCTGGCAGTTCGCCACGGACAAGCTCCCCGCCGGCAACCTCAACGGCCTCAAGGTCGACGGCTCCACCCTCGGCGACCTGTCCATCAAGGACTTGCACGACCTCGCGACCAACCACGGCCCCAACTGCCGCTGCAGGCTCAGCAGCTAGCCGCAGCGCCCGACCTTCTGCACTCGCAGGGGCCACCTCGTGAACCAGCGCACTGGCACCAGCCAGCCGCCCCCAGGAAGGACACCCACGCATGAGCATCACGATCACGAACACGTACGGCACCGCGCACAACGTCAGTGAGAACAACCCGGCTCACGTCACGAGCTGCGACTACTACCGGCTGCCCCTCGTCGGCACCATCACGCCCGGCAACCCCGGCTACCAGGGCATGGTCGAAATACTGAAGGACAACGGCCACGACACCCGACCCGAGGGGTACGGGCTGATCTTCCTGGAGTCCGAGGAGTTCAGCGCGACGTACTTCGGGCCGATCGAGCAGATCGAGCAGTACAAGCGTGACAACGCCGACGGCAAGGCAACCTTCGACGCCTCACAGGGCGTCACGTACGCCCAGTGGCCCCACGGCAAGGCCTGGGACGACTTCCTCCCCCGCGTCTTCTGGAACCAGGAATGGCGCGGCGCGGTCGCGGACGGCGTCGGCCTCGTCACCGCCTTCGCCCACACCGAGACGCCGGGCGCCGAGGTCATCGTCTACGAGTTCGAGGGCATGTGGAGCCCCGGCGGCGAACCGAAGCAGATGGTCACCTACCACTGCACCGCCTGCCACATGGACACCTTCCACGACAGCGGCCACGTCCACGAGAACAAGGGCCCCGGCAGCCGCCGGTGGGCCGCCCGCCAGGCCCGCCAGCACATCATCAGCGCCGCCCGGCACGGCGTCGGCGACAGGAACAGCGCCTGCCGACCCAACAACGGCGAGATGCTGCGCGCCGTGAACGCGGTCGCCCGCGACATGTGGGGCACCACTGGCAACGCCCTGCCGGACACCGACGACGCGTACTGCGCCACCAAGGGCCCCTGCTCGATCATCCGCGAACTCCGTGCTGGCGCCCGACCGCCCGTCTACCGCGCCTGACCGCAAGCCGATTTCGGGGCCGCCAGGACCCGGGAACGTCGAGGGAGCGCGCCGTCCGCACCTGCCACGTAGCGGGTCCTGGCCGGGCGACCTGATCGCCTCCCCCGTCGACGACGTCATCAGCCTCTTCACCCGCTGACCCGGCCCGCTTCTACCGTCCCCGAGCCCACCGCCCGGGGCCGGTGGTGGCCGACCGGCCCTCTTTCTCTCCGATACTCAACGACGTCCAGGAGGACGCCCTGATGAAGCTCCCGTGGATGAGCCGCTCCGACAAGAGGAAGTGGAGGAACGCCTCCTCGTTCCCCGCCGTCACCGAGCTGATGGCGTTATGGCTGGAAGGCGAGATCGGCAGCTGGCCCGGTTACCAGCCCCGCTACGGCCCCGACGAGGAGACCCTGCCCTTCACCGGGGTGCTCGCTGCCGCCAACCGCGCCGGCTACCTGACCATCGGCAGCCAGCCCGGCTCCTCCGACACGAGATTCGACGGCCAGCTCTGGGAGCAGCGCGCCGCCGTCGAGGGGTTCATCGCCGACCGGGCCCTGCTCCTTGCGCTGATCGACGCCGGGGAGAAGGCCGACCTCAAGGTACAGCTGCACAGCCTGCTGAATGCGTGGGGCAGCGACGCCGTCACCGTCACGACCCGCGGCGGCAAGCCGAACACCAGCTTCGGCACGGCCCTGAGCATGGGAGACCTGGACTTCATGTGGCGTGGCTGCGCCCCGGAAGCAGTCGACGCGATCGCCGGGTCCCACTACGTGACTGTGGTGGATCCCGAGTTCGGGCCGAACACGCGGCTGTGGGAGGTCCTGGAGCAGGTCCTCACCCGGCCCGTGCCGCCCCCGCCGACGGATGCGCCGAAGGTGCTCTGTTCCTGCGGGTGCACCGCGCTCGGGTGGCAGTTCTGCGGCGATGGCTGCAACGGCGTCGTCGACCAGGCCGACGGCCGCTGCGCGGCCTGCATCGACCCCAGCGTGATCATCGACTGGTCCAAGGTCTGTGACGACGAAGAGAACGAGTGCGCCAACTGTGGCGCCCCCTTCTTCTCCTCTGGGAAGTACTGCTCCACCGCGTGTGAGGACGCCGACGCCTACGACGAGGACGACCTGGACGGCGTCGACGCGCCCGTCGAGCCGCGCCCGGTGGGACCGGTCTTCGACCCCTGGGCCAGCATCTCGGCCCCTTCATCCGGCTCCCACGACGCGCCGTTCTGACCGCCTTCTGTGCCGCCCCGGCCCTGCCGGGACGGCACGGTGGGTCCTCAACTCGGCCCTCTGCTGCAGCGAAGGAGCCCTCGCCGGGGCGGCCGCAGCATCGGCAAGAGGCCGGCCGCCCCACTCCCTCACCCGCATTCGAGATCAGGAGAACCTCAGCATGCACCATCTGACCCTCACCACCCGCCCCGGCGCCCGCCGGTGAACCGCACCCGCCTGGAGCGCGTCCGCGCCGCGGCCGGAATCGTCTCGCTGGCCCTCCAGCAGATCGAGGACGACCTCAAGGCCGACGATGTCGACCAGCAGGAGCTCGCCGCGATCCTGCGCGAGCTCCAAGAGGACACCGACGTCCCCATCGGCCTCGTCCCCGCCCTCGCGCAGCTGCTCACCACCGCCGCTCGCAGAGCGGAACAGATCGAGCCCGACCGCGATGGTGACGCCTCCTGCCCCCTGCACGAGGCCGCCGCCCTGCTCACCGACACCGCCGGGCCCCGCCTGACCCAGGCAGCCCGCTCCCTTCACCCGCAAGGAGACCCCGCATGACCTCGGTGCTTTACCCGGACCTGCCCGAACACGGGCTGATCGTGCTGATCGGCGCCTCCGGTGCAGGCAAGTCCACACTGGCCCGCACCTGGCCGTCCTCCCAGGTCCTCTCCCTCGACGCCCTGCGCGGCACGGTCAGCGACGAGCCCGGCAACCAAGAGGCGACCGGCGACGCCGCCGACATCCTCAAGCTGATTCTGGAGCGCCGGATGGCCCGCAAGCTCAACACGGTCATCGACGCCACCAACGTCGAAGAGACCGTGCGGATGGAGCTGGTGACGGCCGCCAAGCGGCACGGCATGCCGACTGTCGCGGTCATCGTCGCCACGCCGCTGACCGTGTGCCTTCAGCGGCAGAGCCTGCGTCCGGACAGCCGGCGCGTGCCAGAGGACATCGTCCGCTCCCAGCACCGGGCCATGGTCCACTCGCACCAGCGACTCACGGCCGAAGGCTTCAACACGGTCATCTTCGCTGACGCCCTGAACCGCCTGGAGCCGTACCTCAACCGGCTCTCCCAGGCCCGGAAGGCCGACCTCGGGTGCGACGGCAGCGACGGCCTGGGCGACCTGTGGCTGGCTCGCAGGTTCTTCGGCCCGGAGATCCTGCCGCTGTGGCGGTGGCGGCCCGGCTCGGACCTGGCGGGCGGCAACCGCGTCGCGGAGCTCCGCCTCGGACAGCAGACCCTCACCCTGGCACTGCGCGAAGACGTCGACGGCGTGGGCGACTTCTCCTTCGACGTCCTACTGCCCTGCCCCACGGACCCCGAGTGCGCCGGGCAGGCGTGGGCGCCGGTCTACTCGGTCATCGACCTGCACAAGGCGCTGACCGGCGCGATGGACAACGACCCGGACATCATCTGCACCACCCATGGCGGCCCCGACGACGTCGACCAGGAGGCCGACGACCACTACCAGGGCTGGGACGACGACCCCGACGGGCGCGCCGACCTTGAGGCCCAGGCCCTGGAGGCGATCAGCGCATGAGCACCAACGCCCCCGAGTGCGGGTGGGACCAGGCCGTCTTCCGGTGCGGGCGGTGCGGCGCCCAGAACACAGCCACCACCGAGGCCGACTACCTGAAGGCCATCGACACACACAGCGACGCCCACGCCGTGTGGGACCGGCTGAACCCCATCGAGCGCGACGGAATCACCTCGATCCTGCGCACCATCCTGTCCGCCCCGGAACTCGCCCTGGAACTCCTCGCACTCGCCGACCGCCAGTCGGCCCGGGGCCAGGGCCGGCAAGCCGCGCCGCCGACAGGCCGCACCCCCACCGCGACTCAGGCGACCGCCGCGCCCTCCATCACCATCCGGCTCGACTTCTGACAAGGAAGCCCTCATGGCCGTCCAAACCGACACCCTCGCCGCGCTCGACGCGTGCTTCAGCACGGACCTCGCAGCCCTCACCGGCCGCCTGCCGACGCGCAGCCTCACCCCGACCCAGTTCATCGACCTGGTCGAAGAGGTCCGCGACCTCCTGACCGACTCCCGCCTCCCCCACCACGAGGACGCCAGCGACGACCTGCACCACGCTGCCGACCACCTCACCGAGGCGCTGACCAGCCCGGCCGACGAGCAGCACACGCTCCTGGCGCAGGCGCGCACGCACCTGCGCTCCGCCATCGCATCAGCCAACTGACCCTCACCTGAGTTGAGCGCGCTCCGTGCCGCCCCGGACCCCGCACGGTCTCGGGGCGGTCGCGGTGGCCCCTCAACCCACGGAAGAGGCGCCCGCGGAAACCGGCCCGGCTGGAAGCCCGACCGGCCCGCCGCGACTACCTGCCGCTGGACGAACCCCAACAGGTGGACCAGCCCCAAACCTACGAGCTCTGCGCACCGGCCTCCGCCTATGACCTGAGCGACTCCCCCGTTCTGACCCGCAACGCAAATACCCGGGACCACCGCTGACACGGCGCTCCCGGGCTGTCCCCTCCCGTACCGCAGACGAGAAGGAAACCTCAGTATGACCACCGCGCTGTTACCGCGTAAGGCCCTGCACATCACCGCCATGGCCCTCCCCCTGGCCGGATGGACCCTCCACAGCACCGTCCTGCACCACCGCCTCACCCAGGCCAACCGCGACCCCCTCACCGGGGCCTGGCGCCGCACAGAGTTCACCGTCCGCGCGCAGCGCCTCGTGGACCGTCACCCCGGTGACGTCGTCCTGGTCCTCGCGGACGCCGACAGGTTCAAGGCCCTGAACGACACGTACGGGCATGCGGCGGGCGACGCCGCACTCGCAGCGATCGGCACCCGGCTCACCGAGTGGTCCGGGCCCCGCGGCGTCGTTGGCCGCCTCGGCGGCGACGAGTTCGCCGCCCTGGCCCGCATCAAGCCCCGACACCAAGGGCTGCGCCTGGAGCACCTCGCCCGCCTCATGTCCCGCCCCGTCCCGTACGAGGACGGGCTGCTGCCCCTGGGCGTCTCGCTGGGCGCAGCCACCCCGGCCGCCGTCGCAGCCACCGACCTGCCGACCCTGATGCGCGCCGCCGACGCAGCTATGTACGAGGGCAAGCACAGCGGCCGCGTGTTCCTCGCTGACCGTTCCCACGCCGCTGTCCCGTCGGTGAACGGCCGCCGCGCTGGACGGCCGGGTACCAACCTCAAGGGGCGAGCCGCGTGATCCCCACCCCGCTGCCCGCTGGCGACTGGATCCGCGGCATCACCATCCGTCAGCCCTGGGCAACCTGCATCCTCGCCGGAAAAGACGTGGAGAACCGCCCCCGGCCCTGGCAACCGGGATGGGTCCTCCTGCACGCGGGACAGCAGACCGACCGCCACTCCCTGCGCATCCCGCTGGTCGCCCGCACGATCCGACACCGCGAACTCACCACCGGCGCGGTCATTGGCATCGCCCGGATCACCGACTGCCACCAGGACCCGGACCGCTCCACGTTCTGTTCCGAGTGGGCCCAACCAGATGCCTGGCACCTGGTGCTCGCCGACATCCAAGAGCTGCCCCTGCCGATCCCGGCGCGCGGGCAACTCGGGCCCTGGCGCCCCACGGAGGATCTCGTCGACCAGGTCCTCCAGCAGCTGCCCGCGTTCCGGCCGTGACCCGCACCCGCTCCAAGAGCCCGCTGTGGGAGCCGGGCCCCATCCCGCTCCCCGGCGGCCTCCTCGACTGGCGCGACCCCCGGCATTACGACCGCCGACAGGACCACCCCTGCACCCTGTGCGGCACCCCCACACCGCTGCGCTCCCACACTGGCGAGCCAGCGCACAAAAGTTGCGCTGAAGCCTGGATCGCCGCGAATCCCGCTGAGGCCCGGACCGGCCGGTTCGCCTCCGACAGCAACACCGGACGCAGCCGCCGCGACGACCACGCCTGAGCCCACCACCCACAACAACCCACCGACCAAAGGACAACAACCGTGACCGAGACGTTCGAGACCATCCGCTACACCGCCGACATCGTCGTTACCCGTACCGATGGCCACGTCCTGCTGATCCAGCGCGGCTGGGACCCGCACAAGGGGATGTGGGCCCTGCCCCGGCGGACACGTCGATCCCGGCGAGACCAGCCGCGCCGCAGCCGCCCGCGAACTGCAGGAGGAGACCGGCCTCCTGGTGGCCGCCGACGACCTGCGCCAGATCGGCGTCTGGGACGCGCCCGGCCGTGACCCGCGTGGTCGATACGTCACCGTCGCCTACGCGGCCGTCGTCCCGGCGGGCGCCTCGATCGTCGCCGGGGACGACGCCCGCACTGCCCACTGGTGGTCCCTGAACCACCTGCCGGACCGCCTGGCGTTTGACCACGCCGACATCCTCCGCGCGACCACAGCCTCCTGACACACCAAGTTGGCTCGAAGCCTCCGTAGGGGATGCCCGCAACCTGTCCAGGCCCGCCCGCTGCGTACCGCCCTCGAAGCCCTGCCCCGTTCCCCGGGGCAGGGCTTTTTCTGTTTTGTGGCGTCTTTGATGGTCTGTCCGTCTGGCGTTTTCAATGGAAACGCCAGTCCGATCCACTGCCCCGGAGCGGGGATGCTTCTCCGTCAACCCCCGGATAGAGCCCGGTGGTTCTTCGACGAGCCAGCCCCCGGCCGCTCGGCGAGACGACCAGCTATCCCCGCGCGGCTGCGTGAGGGGATCAGCGTTTCCAACGGAAACGGCTAGTCTCTGGCCGTACCGTCTGTCGTCCTGGAGAATCTATGGCTGCCAACCCCCTTCCGAGGCCCAAGCGCACGAGCACCAAGCCCTCTGCGGCTCCATCGAAGGAAGCGGCGTTCTATCGGGGTGGGAAGGACCGTAGCGGCGACGTGGTCGAGCTCCACCCCAAAGACCTCTGCCCCAACCCGTTCAACCGGCGGGCAATGTCGGGCGTTGCGGAGCTTGCGGCCACGATCCAAGAAGTCGGCCTCCTCCAAAACATCGCACACATCCCGGCGGACATCTGGGTCGCGCATTACCCGGAGACGGCCGACAACATCACCGCTGCGAACGTCATCCTTTTCGGGGAGCACCGCTGGCGCGCCGTCCAAACCCTGGGCTGGGAAATGATCCCGAGCGTCCTGATGGACGACAAGGTCGCGGACGCCCGCCTCATCACGCTGATTGAGAACCTCCGGCGCGCACAGCTCAGCCCGCTGGAAGAGGCCGAGCACTACGTGGCCCTGCGAAGCAGCGGGCTGTCGTACGAGCAAATCGCGCAGAAGGTCGGCGAGACCGCCAAGGGGGCCATTTCCAAGGGCACCGTGTGGAAGCGAGTGCAGCTCCTCGCGCTGGAGCCGGAGGTCCAAGGAGCTCTCCGAAACGGCACCCTGGCTGTGAGCACTGCCGAAAAGCTCCAGAAGATGAGTGCGGAGGATCAGCGGGAGGCCGTGACCCTAGTGCAGGGCGGGATGCGGCCGCTTGAGGCGCAGGCGCAGATCCTCGCACGGCAGCGGCAGACTGAGACCGAGCCGGCCGAAGGAAAGCCTGCCGTTTCCAGTGGAAACGCCGCCCCCCAGTCCCGGACAACGGCAAAGAAGGAACAGCCCAAGCCGTCGGCTGACCAGTACGAGCAAGACCGAAGGATTGCAGCGGCAGCCCGAGACACCGCCTGCCAGCTCCTCGTGGAGACCACCGACGTTGGCGACCCCGCCAACAGCGAGCTTCTCCTCAAGGCCATGACCGGTGCACTGCTCGCTCCGCAGCAGCAGTCCGCCGCACAGCAGCGCGCCCTGGTCTGGCTCCGCCGCGCCGAACGCCACAGGCTCGACGACCAGAACGCCAGCTCGTACTTCAACGCAGTCCAGGACTCGGGTGACGGCGAACTTCAAAGGCTCGCCGCCTTCGCCATCTCGCTCGCCGCCGCCGAGCTCCGCACTGCCGCCCGCCGGCACTCGTGGGGAACCCGCGAGACCGGCTACCTCCACCTTCTCCAAGAGCACGCCCAGTACACCCCGGACACCGCGTGGGAGAAGAAGGAGCTGGCCTTCGACACCACAGGAGAGACCGAGTGACACGCACAGTCGAACCCCGCTTTCGCCCCAGAGGGCGGCGCCACCCCAAGATCTACGCCTTCATCCTTGAGTGCGGCGGCTCCACCAAAACCACCAGTGCCACCTCCATGGCGACCGAGGCGGCACTGCGGGGGTATCAGGGCACCATCTTCGACTTCGACGCCAACCGGTCCACGACCACAATCCTCGGCTACGACGAAGAGGCCATGAAGGGACGCAAGACCGTCCTCGACCTCATCCACGGAACCGCGACGTTGGACGAGGTCGCCCTCCCGGCGCGCTACCGCATCGGTGACGGATACGACGACGACGCCTTCGCCTACATCCCCGGCCTGCGCCTCGTGCCCAGCTGCAAAGAGATGTCCAGCGCGGACACCGCCATCGCCGAGGACGCGGACCGACAAGACTGGTTCGCCGAGATCCTGCTCGGCTACGACGGCGACGAGGACGACGTCTTCTGGCTCGACTTCCCGGCCAGCTACGGGAAGATGGTCTACTCCGTGATCCGCATGCTCGACGAGGACGACTCCGTCATCCCGTCGGTCCGCGCCGATCCGAAGGACGTCAAGCTGCTGGTGCCCCTGTTCGAGGAACTCGACCGCGTCCGGGAGAAGAACCGCCTTCGGCGCTCGGTCCCCGCCCGCCCGACGGTCAACCACCTCATCCTCACCGGGACCCCCACCGCCAGCTATACCGAAGCATCAGCAAGGAAGGCCACGGCGCTCGCAGAGTTCCTATACGGCGACATCCTCACGCCCTACATCCGGTACTCCGCTGACGCCAAGAAGCTGTACGACGACTGCTGCCCCTCCCCATCCTCCTCCCCAACTCGGTACCGGCCGTCGACTACCGGAAGCTGATGTCCAGCATTGGTTTCCCCGACCGCACTTGACCCCGTTTCCATTGGAAACGGCGCCATGGCTCGGCCACCCAAACTCTGGGTGGCCGAGCCAGTGCGTTCTACGAAGGCCCCAGCGGTTGCCGGAGGCTGGATTGCAACTGCTTCTCTGCGCGACTGGTGAACGGTTGTGGCGTTGGACTCGGTCGTGTCCGGTGAACCTTCAGCCAGGCTGCTCGGTGGCGAATACCTCGATCACTTTTCGCTGACGATCTGCTGCTCGTCGGCCAGCAGCAGCACAGGCCGTTCAGGCCACATGAGAGTGTGATCGGATGATGCAGCTGACCCGAACCCACCGAGTCCTGATCGGTCTGGTCGTGGCCGGTGCGGTGCTGATCGCCGCGATCGGCTTCGCCGGTTCGTACGCCGCGGTGCGCGAGCTGGCCCTGAGCAAGGGGTTCGGGGACTTCTCGCTGGTCTTCCCGATCGGCATCGACGCGGGCATCTGCGTCCTGCTGGCCCTGGACCTGCTGCTCACCTGGCTGCGCATCCCGTTCCCGCTGCTGCGCCAGACGGCCTGGCTGCTGACGGCCGCGACGATCGCGTTCAACGGCGCCGCCGCCTGGCCCGACCCGCTCGGCGTCGGGATGCACGCGGTCATCCCCGTCCTCTTCGTCGTCGCCGTCGAGGCCGCCCGGCACGCGGTGGGCCGGATCGCGGACATCACGGCCGACAAGCACATGGAGGGCGTCCGCCTCACCCGGTGGCTGCTCTCGCCGGTCCCCACCTTCCGGCTCTGGCGCCGGATGAAGCTGTGGGAGCTCCGCAGCTACGAGCAGGTCATCAAGCTGGAGCAGGACCGCCTGATCTACCAGGCCCGCCTCCAGGCCCGCTACGGCCGCGCCTGGCGGCGGCGGGCCCCCGTCGAGTCCCTGATGCCGCTGCGCCTCGCGAAGTACGGCGTCCCGCTCGCCGAGACCGGCCCCGCGGGCCTGGCCGCCGCCGGCATCGAACCGGCCCTACTCCCCCCGGCCCCGGCTCTTCCGGGAGTGGCCGATGAGGGCGTGGTGAACGACAGCGACCGGGTGCCGGTGACGGCAGCCGCGGCCGTGGATGTTGCTGTGGGCGGCCGTCCGGTGGGCTCAAGCGGCGCGGGGCCTTCGCAGATCGAGGCTAGCGCGCCGGTCGTGACGGGTCGGCAGTTCGTGGACGCGGGGGAGCAGGAAGAGCAGCAGTCCGTCGTGGCACTGCCTGACATTGACTACCGGGACGCGGTCCAGGGCTACCTCGCCCAGTTCGGCCGCTTCCCTGACGCGGTACAGCTCAGCTCCTTCCTCGCGCAGTACGGAATTGTGGACGCCACGGGTGACCCGCTCCCCGAGGCACTGCTGGGCCCGGTCCTGGACGGCATCCGGAACCACATGCAGTCCGTCCTGGAGCACGAGGACGTAGAGGCGCGATCGGCGGCTCCGTCCGGTAGTGAGCACCATGACGATGGCAGAGACCGGCCCGCTGCGGTTGCCGGCCACGCCTCGGCGGCCGTCGAGCCCCCGGGGAGCCGGAGCCCGAGGTGTTCGGTGAGGGCGCCCTGATCGAGGAGGACGGGCCGTGGACTCACACCGGGACGGCGGCCGACCGGACGGGCGCCGCTCCGCGGATCACTGCACAGGCGAGGATCCCGGCCCCGGCCGGGAGTCCCGAGCAGACGCGCGAGGTGCTCCCGGAGCCGGAGCCCGGACAGTCGGCCGAGGAGGAGCCGGGCTCATCGGTGCCGCTGCTGGGGCCTGCCCTCGTGGAGTACCACTACCGGGAGCTGTCGCCGGAGGAGCAGCAGCGGTCCGCGAACGCGCTCGCGCCGGTGCTCGCTGAGCAGACCGGATACGCGGTCGGGACCGTCCGCAAGTACATCGGACAGATCAAGCGGAGCGATGCCGCCGCGATGCCGAGTTAGGTCCAAGGCTGAGAATTCCAACGGAGGGGAGGCCGTTCCAACGCGGTTGGAATAGCTCGGCTGCCCGATGTCCGGGCGGTACTCGATGGCGTTCCAACTGGGGTGCCAGGAGGTGCCCGCCCCTCCCCGTGGGCGCACCCACGAAGGACCGTTCCAGTCTCTCGGCGGCCGATGACCCAGGCCCCGGCCTGGGAGACGGCGCAGGGAACCGGCCGTGCTGGAATCCGCAGTGACTTGGAATATCCCAGTTGGAAAACTCCCTGACCTGCGATTTTCCAACTGGGTCAGCGTTTGGGTCAGCGGTGGGTCAGCGTTCGGGTCAGCGCTGACCCACCCTCCATCCGAGAAGGCCGCAGCGGCCGGCGGTGGGATGGCCCGGGCTCGGTCGAATGAACGAGCGTGCCTCGTGGGGTGAGCGGCCGGGCGTGGTCGGCGGGTGGAACGCGTTGGAATCGGCGACGCCGCAGGGTTGGCCGGCACAGAACTCGGCCCGGGTTGGAATGCTACGGGGAAGAGGTGCAGTGCCCCGTGCAGGATTCCAATCCGGGCCGTAGCCGGGTCAGCGGTGGGATTCCAACTGCCGTAGCAGCTCTTCGGTGGCCTCTTCCACGCTGGTTCCGAGGTCCAGTACGAGTGCGTCCAGCTCCCGGACTTCGGACGCCAGATCGTCGAACTGTCCGAGCATCGCCAACGCCCGGAATCGGTGCCGCCACAGGCATTCCATCTCCCGCGCCGCGTCCAGACCCCGCGCCACCGCCCACAGCGCACCGCGGGCATCACCCATCTTCAGGCACCGGGCGGCCAGGTCGTCCGCGGCGTCGACGATGGCGGAGACCATGTCCTGGCACAGGGGCTCGGCCCAGGTGTAGCGGCGGGCCGGGATCCCCGCGAACGGCCGGCCGCGGACGAGGGTCAGCGCCTCACGGAGCAGCTGCTGAGCGTCGGCGCCGTCCGTGCGGTGGCTTTCATGGACCAGGCGCTCGAACTCTGCCCAGTCGCAGCGCACACCGTCCAGCCGGTAGAGCTTGTCCGGCTGCTGGTTCATGTGGGGCAGGTAGAAGGTGTCAGCGGGGGCGGCTGGGTTGGTGCCGAGCCACTTGCGAACGTCCCCGATGCGCGAGTTGCGGGTGGCCCGGGTGACGCGCCCGGAAGGAGCGATGACTTCATCGAGCTGGTGGCTGTTGGCACCAGGGTGGAAGGCCAGCCATGCAGTCAGCTCCAAAGCGAGAGTGCGCCGGTTCGACGCAACGGAACCCCTCGCCCCCCTCAGCTCCACCGGCCCGAGCACACAGACCAGCGGGCCCGAATCGCCGTCAGCGTCGATGTAGGCATCGTCGGCTGAGGCCTTGGCGGGGATGTCGGTCCTTTCTTCGACGGACCCGGACGCGCCCGCGTCGATCGGCTGCGGCAGCCGGACGCTGACCTTGGCTGTGGAGACGAGTGCGGGCAGGACTTCGCCAGGCGACGAGGCCGCCGACGGAGCCAAAGGCGCAGCCGACTCCTGATGGACCGATGGGCCTTCGTCGACGGGACGCTCCTCGGGTGCGTCGGGTTCGTCGTCCAGATCGGCCAGCCCGACCAGGAGACCCGGCCCCCGCACGCCCTTCCCGCCCGGGCCGCTGACGCCCGCGGGGTCGGTGCCCGCTTCCGTGTACGCCGGCTCTTCGTTGTAGTACGGCACAGCCGGGGCAACAGGATGAGGTTCCGGGGCCCCAGCGGTGGGCCCGGGTGGTCGGTGGGGGAGTCCGCTGTGAGCCCGAGCTCCAGGACGTCGATGTACTCCTCTTCCGTGACGGTGACCAGCCTGACCCGCACCCCGCTGCCCGGGACGGTCAGCTCACCGGCGTCCGTGTCCACGCACCACACCCCACCCCTGTCCGGGGCCACGGTGCTACTGGTCACAATCGCCATCGCGGACCGCACCGGCGCCTCCAGCACCTGCCACAACCGCCCTTGGCTCTGCTCCCCGTCCGGGCACATGTCGAGATCCGCGAGCACGACCAGCGGCCACAGCTCCTCAACGAGGTCCTCGGATGCCCGCGCCACGGACAACGAACCCTCCTCCCCGAACTCTCCCAGGACCTGCTGCTGCCCGGCCTGGTGCTGCTCCAGCACCCGTACGGCGTCGCCGAGATCGGGGTAGGGGGTGACACGGTTGCCGTCCAGCATGGACAGCCCGGGTGCTGTGTCTTCCCCCGCCACAGCGATCTCGATCTGTTCGGCCAGCGGGGTCAGCGCCAGCGACAGAGCCAACGTCCGCAGAAACGCCAGGCGCCCGGTACCTGTCAGGTGCAGGGCACCGACGTGCTCCAGGTCGATGAGCACGATCGCACCGTCCTCGTCCTCGCCCAGGACGGCCAGAGCCGGGAACGGCGGGTCGACGTCCCGCAGCTCCTCGGCCGGCAGCAGCTCCCGTGTCCCGGCCGGGCACCACCACTGCGCACTCTCATCCGGAGCGGCGGTGAACGGCGCCACCGGCGCCACCGCCTCGGCGAGGTGCAGACGCACGCCTCGCGCGCCGAGCTGCACGGTAGTGATCTCAGGCAGCGGCCGCCCCTCCTGGGCCAGGTTCAGCGCGACAGTACGCAGCGCATCGGCCAACAGTGCCAGTTCCACACCGGCATCCACGCTGCGCATGGCGCGCTCGGTTTCGGCGGTGCGCCCGGAGGGCATCGCGATGCGGTGACCGCGGCGCCGCCGGCGCTGCTGCATCATGCGGCGGTAGGCCAGCGACCCGACCAGCGCCGCCGCCAGGAATCCTGTCGCTCCCAGGCCGATCCTCCCGGCCCGCGTGCCAGCCGCCGACGTCTCCTTCTCTTGCCCACCCGCCGGTGCCGCCGCCGTCGTCGTGGACTCGGTGGGCGTCGGCGCCGACGGTGTCGTGTTGGCTTCCGGAGCAGCCGGCCGCGACGGGCCCGGGTCAGCGGCCGTAGACCCGGTCGGCGCCGCCCGGGTCGGTTCCCGGGTCTGCTCCCCGGCCGCCCCAGCACCGGGTTCACTCTGCTGCGGCTGCTGGGCCCGGGGCGTTGCGCCTTGGGCGTGCTCCTTCTCTGGAGTCGGTGTCGCCTGGTGTTCGTTGGTCTCCGGCGCGTTCTGCTGGCCGGTACGCGAAGTCGTTGACCGGTCCGGGGCGGTCCGGGCGCCGGGCTGGTCGGGCCGGACTGTCCCGGGCAGGGCGAGTTCCTGCCCGGGGTAGATCCGGTCCGGGTCGGTGAAGGTATGCCCGTAGGGCTGCTCGCTGCCCCTGTTCGCCTCGTAAAGCTCGGGCCACCGGTCACCGTCGCCGAGTTCGGTCTCGGCGATCTTCGATAGGTAGTCACCAGGCCGGACCGTGTAGGTGGTCGCTGCTTCTTCGTCCGCGGTGCCCTGCTGGTGCATCGTGCTCGTGGGACGATCCGCCGTTTCGGAGGCGGAGGCTATCGGTACGGGAAGGCGAGCGTCCTGGGGCAGGGTAAGCACGGCGCCCTGGGGGAGGTACTGGTCGCCCGCGATGAGTTCGGGGATGTCGGGGTTGAGGGCAGCGATGTCCCTCCAGCGTGGTCCGCTGCCGAGGTAGGTCTGGGCGAGCTCCCATGGCGATTCGGTGGCGGAGGTGACGGTGTGCTGCAACTTCGCCACGGGCGGCGCCGGTGTGTCGCCGGTGTTGTGGGCGCCCTGCCCGTCGGTGTGGGAGACGGTCGCGGCGACTGCGGGTGCGACCGTGGCTGCAGAGGCGGCGGTCGGGGCGAGGAGCACGATGCCGCCGATCAGGAAGCTCGCGAGGGACTGCATGCCGCCCAGGCCGCGGATGCGGGGAGCGGACCGGCGGCGCAGGACCGCGATGAGTTCTACCAGGACGGAGAAGGCGAAAGCCGCCCAGGCGGCCCAGCCGATGCAGGTCATGACGACCAGGAGCAGCGACCCGTCGTCCTGCTGGGTCAGCAGCTCTGTGCCGCCGGGCAGTTCGGTGGGCTGGTGGCCCACCGTGAGCAGCAGGAAGGGGGCGCCGAGGACCAAGGCGGCCAGGAGGGACAGGCCGAGCAGCGCCCGCAGTACGGTGCCGGCTGCGCGCAGCGGGGCGGGGGAGCGGTTGGCCATGGTGTGGCTCAGCCTCCAGCTTGGGTCTGCAGATGGGCTTTCGCGGTGCCGGTGACGCTGATGGATCCCACGCCGACGAGCTGCGCGAAGTACGTGTCGTAGGTGTCGTGGACGGTGACGGTCAGGCTCTGTCCGTTGTCGGTGATCTGCACGTCGCCTCGAACACCGGCGGCAGCGAGGTAGTCCTGTACGGCGCCGGCGGCGGCATCGGGATCGATCGTGATGGCGGTGCCTTCGATGGCCTGGGCGGGGTCGATTTGCTGTCCGGCGGTGCGGGCGGCTTCCTGGGCCAGCGACGTCACCCGGTTCCCGGCGTTCAGCGCGCCGCCGCCGTCGACGAGCAGCCCCATCACCATCAGGATCGCGAGCGAGGCCAGGGCGAAGAACAGGGACATTGACCCCCGGTCCCGGTGGCGGGCGGACATGGCCGCATGCCACCGCACCAGGAGCCGGCGGGCAGAGAGGTTCACTGGCGTCCCCGGTAGGTGTCGATGGGGCTGGACCACGACGCGGTCAACGTCTTGGCGCCGGGCAGGCCGGGCAGACCGATGTCGGAGAGGCTGGCCGTGCAGGCGACGGTGGCCGTCACGTTCGCCTCGGTGCCCAGATCGAGGGCGTAGCCGCCGGTGTCGACCACCACACTGGAGGTGCTGCACTGGATGCCCTCGCCCTGCAGGCTGCGGTCCGCAGCGGCCTGTGCCTGAGCCTGGGCGCTGCTGGCGTCACGCTCAAGGGACGCGGCCCGGGCCGCCGCCCGGGCCGCGGAGTCCACCGCACCGTCGGCGTCGGTCACCCGCCCGAACGCGATCATGAGCAGAATCAGGGCGATCATCACGGGCGCGAGGATCGCGGTCTCCACCGCGTACGAGCCCCGGTCACCGCCTCGTACCCGGACCGCCAGCCTGAACATGCGGGTGCGGGAGTGGGAGGTCACGGGGTGCTCCAGCGTTCGACAGGACCATCGGCGTGCTGGACCACGTCCAGCGTCAGGCCGGGAACCAGCGTGGCGACGCTGCCCCGCACCGTGATGCGAATCCTCTGCGCGCTGCTGCCGGCCGAGGACACGCTCGCCCCGCGCACGCTGTCACCGAACCGGGCGAGGAACTCCTGCGCCTGGGCGACACCGTCGCCCTCACCGGCGCCGAACTGCCGCCCGGCCTCGACACCCTGACGGGCGGCGGACTGTGCGACTTTGCGTGCGTGGTAGTACAGGCCTACTTGGAGAGCGGTGAAGACCAGCGCGAGAACGACTACGGCCAGGACCGCGAACTCCACGCTCCCGAAACCATGATCGCCCCCGAACCGGCGGCCACGCCGGGCAGCCCGGGCGGTCGGTCGGGCGTCTGGTAGTCGGGGCACTGACAGATCCTCCTCTCGACGTGATGACGGTGCTGAGTGCGGACAAGGTGGTCAGCCGCCGTTGATGATGCCGATCTTCTCCATGAGCTTGGTCCGGATCGCGAGGACCAGCAGACCGGCGCCGACCAGCAGCGCGCCCGCGATCAGGGCGAGTTCGGCGGAGGTCTGCCCGGAGTCCTTGCCGGCCTTCAGCGCCGCGTAGTGGCTGCGAATCCACACGGTCAAGGTCTGGATGTCCATGAGTGCCTTCTCTCTCAGCTTCCGAGGATGGTGACGGTGACGGGGATCATGACGAAGGTGAGCATGAGGATCACGCCGAAGGTGACCGGCAGGATCATCGCCGCGCTCGCCGCGTTGGCCTGCGCCTTCGCGTCCGACAGCAGCGCGATCCGCAGCTGGCGGGCCTGTGCCTGGAGGGTGGTGTAGACGGCCGCGCCGTCACCGGCCAGGGCCAGGGTGTCGGCGGGGCGGGAGAGCTCGGGGATGTCGAGCTCTTCGCCGAGCTGCTTGAGGGCGTCCCAGACGGTGACTCCGGAGAGATCGGCCTCGTGGAAGACCTGACGCATGCGCACGAAGATGAACCCGTCGCCGACTTCCGCGGTCTGCGTCAAAGCCTGGGCGGCCCCGGAGTTCGCGATGCGGGCCAGCGCAACGCGCTCCAGGTAGGAGGCGGCCGCGTGCCGGACGACGAGACGTGCCGCTGCCGCGTCGCGGGCGACTTCCTTGACCGGCCAGAACCAGAACAGGGCGGCCATGACCAGGGAGAACAGCGCCGGGAGAGCGAACGGGAACGGCGTGCCCGCCGCGGCCAGGAGCGCCTGGACCAGCTGCGGCAGCACCAGTCCGTACACCGCGTACAGGAAGCGTTTGCCGAGGTGCGCGGCTGGGCTGATCCGCAGCAGGTTCAAGTCCTTGACGGGCAGCGTGAGATGCCCGCCAAACTCGTCGAGGAGCCGGGTCCCGACGCGTTCGCTCAGCGAGCCTCCAGCCGTGGGTGCGGCCGTCGCCAGGAGCGGGCCCGCAGTCTTGGAGGCGTCCAGCCGGTCAAGGACCGAGGACAGGTCGCGGCGGGCAGGCAACGCCGCCCGCACGGCGAGACCGAGCAGAACACCGGCCGCGGCCGCCGGCACCACAGCCGACATCGGGATCATCGGGCGGCTCCAGAGGTGAGCGGGTCGAGGTGATCGGCTGCGGGCAGCGGCGAGATCAGCCGCGGGTCGGGCTTCGTACGGGCGATACTCCGCAGCCACCGCAGGGTGTAGGCGAACGCTGCGCCGAGGCCGGCGAGGACGAGCTGGCCGAGCGGGGACTGGTACCAGCCGGACCAGGCGTCGTTGAGCATGCAGCCCACGACGACGACGCAGATCACGATCGAGACTAGGCGCGCGCTCTTGCGGACCTTCGCCCGGTCGGCCTCCACGTCGCGGGCATCGGCCGCCTGCTGGTGGATCGTGGCCGCCAGCGCTTCCAGCGCCTCGGACAGACCGGGCCCCTTGTACACGGCGTGCGACTGGCACAGGAGCACGACGTGGTCGCTGACACCGTCGGCCAGCTCGTCCGCGAACAGCGCGAACGCGTCGTGCGCTTCCATCCCGGAGCGCAGCCGCTCGGCCAGGGCCCGCACGTTCCCGGCGATGGGTGCGGGGGCGGCCTTCGCGGATGCCTGGATCGTCTGGGTGAGGCTGATGCCGGCCTGGTGGATTCCGGCAAGGTGGTTGAGCCACTGCCCGAGCGCCTCCAGGCGCTCGATCCGCTGCATTGCCGCCGTACCCGGGTTCAGCAGGTACGGCAGGGCGAGAACGGCGCCGCCGGCGAGCAGCCCGTGCACGGGCCAGCCCGTCCACGCCCACACCACCAGCACCGTGACACCCGCCGTGGTGAGCAGGTACCGCCAGCGCTGCTGCCACGCCAGCGGCAGCTCCGCCTTCGCCCGCTGGAGGCGCCCGCTCATGTGGGAGGCCGGCTGGGCCGGATCCGGGGTCCGGCCCCGGAACTCGCGCACCGCGGCGGACAGGGCGAACAGGGCCAGCACGGTGCAGCAGGCCGCGACGAGCGAGAGCTGTGAGGTGTTCACCGGGCCCCCACGGTCTGAAGCGGTTCCTGCCAGGCGCCGTACGGGTTGTCGGTCAGCCACTGCCGGCGCAGCAGCCCGGTGCGCTCCAGGTCGCCGATGAACGACGGCATGTTCTTGTACACCGCCCGCGGTTCGCCGCCCTGGGGCGCGAAAAGCTCGGTGGTGACGGGCCTTCCGCCTTCGCCGACGACGTCGTGGACCTCGTGGATGCTGCTGACGAACCGGTGCTTCTTCCCGCCGATCGCGGTCTCGTCCAGGTAGGTCAGATAGACAACCACGTCGATCGAGGACGCGATGAGGTGGTGGGCGGCCTCGGTCTGCATGCCGGACTCGGTGCACAGCTGGACCAGGCGGCTGATGATCGCGTGCGGACGGCGGACGTGGAGCGTGCACATCGAGCCGGACCCACCGGAGGACATGGCGTTCAGCATCGGCACGATCTCCGTGGAGCGGACCTCGCCGACGATGACCCGGGTGGCGTTGTAGCGCAGCGCGGTGCTGAACATGTCGGCGATGCTGACTTCACCGGCCCGGTCGCCTGCGCGGACCTCGCCGTTGGACTGCCTGGCCTCGAACGCGAAGGTGACCGGGCCCGGCTTCGGGCCGGGCTCGTCCAGGTAGAGCTCGCGGTCCGATTCCAGAGTGACGAGCCGCTCGGCGGGTGGGATCTCGCGGCCCAGCGCACGCAGCAGCGACGTCTTGCCCGCCCCCATGTCGCCGACGACCAAGATGTTCATCCGGGCGTGGACGCACGCGGTCAGGAACCGCTCCAGCACCGGGTTGATCGAGCCCCACCTGACGAGCTCGGCGATGCCGTGCTGGCGGATGCGATGGCGGCGGATGACCACGGACGGCCGGGAGGTGAGGAGCGAGGCGGTGACGCGGGAGCCGTCAGGCATCCGGAACCCGACCATGGGCGTGGCCTGCGTCAGGGCCCGCTCGCCGTGCCCGGACAGCCGCGCCATCCGGTTGACCCAGGTGATCAGCTCGTCGTGGCTGTCGGCGACCTTCTCGATCGTGCGCCGGGGCCGGTCGTGGTACTCGACATGGGCGCGCAGCCCGTCGACCATCACGTCCTCGACCCCCGGCTCGTCGAGCAGAGACTGCAGCCGGCCGCCGCGGAACATCGAGTCAAAGACCGCCGTGCCGATCGCCCGTTCCTGCTCGGCGGTCAGCGGGACGTTGCCGTGGGCGTGCTTGGTCGCCCACTCCGCGACCTTGCTGGTCACCAGCGTCCGGGCCAGCGCACGCCGGTCGGCCTCCTCCAAGTGCTTGTCGGGGTCCTCCGCGCTGAGCGCCTTCGACACCTCACCCTGGAGCGCCTCGATCACCTCCCACCCCACCGGCAGCTCACCGGGAAGCCCGGCCAAACGCGGCACCGCGCCCGGGTCGGCCGCGACCGCCTTGGCTGGGGCCTGCGCGGGAGGAGCGGGGGAGGGGGCGGCGTGCTGGCCGAGGTGCCCGGAGAGCAGCGAAGCGAGCTGTTGCGGGTTCAGGGCCGCGGGCCCGGGTCGCTGATGCGTGTCAGCCACGGTTGCCCCCTCGTTGCCCGGCCAGGTGCTGGAGCACGCCGGCCAGTTGCGGGTTGCACCGGCGGGCCGGGTACTCCTGCTGGATCCGGCGGCGCGAGACCGCCGCCTCGATCTGTTCGGTCGCCGTACGGGCGTGACGCAGCAAAGGGCTGCGGGCATGCCCGCGCGGCGGCCGGCCCCCGGATGCGAAGTACTCGGCCGTGACCTGGTCCCACGGCAAGGTCGCCAGCACCGGCGTCTTCAACGCGTCACCGACCTGGTGCGCCCGGTAGGGGCCGTCCTCGATGAGGAGCAGACCGAGCGTGTCGGGACCTGATCCGCGTTCCTGTAGCTCGGTGCGCAGGGGATCGATCATGTGGCGGGCCAGCGCGAGGGACGCCTCGGAGCTGCGGATCACGAGGAGGACCTGGTCGGCCTGATGGATCAGGGGGGCGGGTGTCAGCGTCTCGTTCAGGTGCCCGGTGTCCAGCGCGAGCCGCCCGGCGTCGATCACCACATCGTGTCCGGCCTGCGTGGACAGGATGTGCAGTACTTCGGACAGCCGCGGCCACGTCAGCCCGAGCGCGGATGCCTGGGCCGGGTCGGTGAGGCCCGGCAGCAGCTTGCGGTGTCCGGCCTCGTCCAGCGGCCACAGGTGATTGACGAACGCGTTCGACAAGGCTTCGGGGCCGCTGCGCTGGGCGGCGGCGAGGTGGAAGAGCCCGAACCCCGCGGCGGCCTCCCCGTTGAGGAACCCTGCTCGAAGGGTGCCGCCGGCCGGGTCGCACTCGGCGAGCAGCGAGGGCCGCCTCGATGCCAGGGTCAGGGCGAGCGCGGAGGTGGTGACGCCGCAGGACTTCGCGGATACAAGTGCGGTCACGGCCATGGTCAGTTGCTCCGCGGTTCGCGGACCAGGGCGATCCGTCCGGTCGAGGCACGGGTGGCCAGCAGCGGGCCGTCGCTGGTGGCCACGGCCAGGTTGACCACGATGGTGCCCGAGGCGTCCGGGCGGGACACGGAGACCACGACCCCCTTGATCGAGGTCGGTGGCGCCTCGACATCCTTCGGATCGGCCTGCTCACCCGGGGCCGGGGTGGTGACGGCCAGCACCTTGTCGCCGGGGGCCAGTGCTCCTGCCGGGGCCTGGCCCCGTTTGACCTGCACACCGACCTGCTGCTTGTCGTCACCCAACCCGGTACCGGCGGCCAGTTGAGAGGCGGTCAGCAGCCCGCCCTTGCGCAGCTCGACGGCGGGACGCTTCCCGATCACGGAAGCCCGGTCGGAAGCAGGCACCGGCGAGAGGCGTGCGTCGGCCGATACCTCGGCCACCGTCAGGTCGTCCTGGGTGAGTGCCTGACCGGCAGGAACGTCGCGGGCGATAGCGAGCACCTGGGTCCGGTCGGACGCAGAGGTGACCGCCGCTGCTGCCCCCAGCCCGCACAGGACGGCGAGCACGATGCACAGGGCGGTCACCGACCAGCGCCGCTCACGCTTGACCGGTGCGGTGGTAGTGATGGGCACGTCGGGGCGGGTCGGCGCGCCGGTTCGGGGTGCGGGGGGCACGGCGACGGGGGACTCCATGCGGGTGTTGCCTCTCATATCGGATCAGTGCACTAAGGCTGCTAGTTGAGGACCTGGACCTCGGCGACGGTGACGTCCACCGCGCTGTCACGGACTTCGGTGAGCTGGCCGCTCTGGCCGCCGCCCTCCCAGTCGATCGTCCAGGTCGACGTCGCGGTGACGTGGTACTTCCCGGAGCCCTGGGTGGAAGAGGGCAAGGCGTAGCGGTGCCCGCAGTCGGGGGACGGCTTCTTGCCGTACTCCGCCCGGTACGGGGTCCCCGCGGTCGTGCAGGTGACCGTCGTGCCGTCACCCATCGCCCAGACGATCTTGCTGACCCTCGCGGTAGCCGACACGGTCACCGCCCCCGCCGTCGCGGACGCGGTATTCGGCCCGTACGTCTCGGGCCCCTTGGCCGTCCACATATAGACCGGCATGCCCACGACGCCCTTGCCGCCAGGCTTCGGCGTGATCCCGATCGCCGGGGCCTTGAGCAGCATCTTGTCCACGGCAACCTGGGCGAGCACGACCGGCGCGACCGTGGGTTCGGGCGGACCGTCGGGACCGCCGTAGAGCGCCTCGGGCATCATGGCCAATCCTCCCCCGTCCATGAAGGCCGGGCAGTTTCGCACGTACACGGCTCCACCCTCGGAAGGGTCATGGCCTTCCCACAGCTCACTTGAGGCCGGCGGCTGCGGGTCAAGCTTCTTTGCCGACGTGCATGTGGGCTTGGTGTCCCCGCCCGAATTCTTGGGTCCCGTCGTCGTACTGTGTGTGGTCCCGGTCTTCGTAGATCCTGGGCCGCGGGTGCCCGTCTTCCCTTGTTCCTTCGCGGTGACGCATACGTAGCGTCCGCAGCCTTCCACACCCTCGTCCGGGCTCTCCTGCGCATGGGCGGGGGCAGCGACCGCCAGGGCCACCACGGACAGGGCGAGGGTCAGACACCGGCTCAGCACGGCTTGCCCTGGGGCTCGTCCTTGATGACCCGCCAGCCTTCGGGCCACCGTTCGACGGTTGAGACGACGAGGTACTTAGTCAGCCTCTCCGACGGCAGCGGGACGGCCTTGTTCGTTGTGGCCTTGACGACCTTCCAGCGCGTGATGTCGAGGCAGCTTGAGATCACGGCATTCGGAATCTTTCGGTCGACGTCGATCGTCGTCACGGTGGGTCTCCCGACGACGACCGTGCCGGTGATGAGGTTGCCCTTGTCGTGCATCCCCTTTGCGTCCGTCTTGGCCCCTTCCAGGGCGGGACCTGCCGCGAACTTCGTCAGCCCGGCAAAGTTGTTGTGGCTGTCGGCGTAGAGGTGCTGCATTTCCTCCCAGTACCGCTTGTACGTCGCGATGGCCTCGACTTTGGCAGCCTCGGCGGGGTCGGCCGGCTTGGCCGACGGCTTCTTGGCCGTAGCCGTTGCCGAGGGGGCAGCCTTCGGGTCCGAGGACTTGTCGGAACTGCATCCGGAAGCGGCCACCATCGTGCAGGCCACGGCAACCAGAGTGCCCATGTAGGCATGGTTCCGCTTGCGAACTTTCGCTCCTGCTGGTCGTGCCTGCTGAGCCATCGAGCCTCCTTGTGCATATGCCACAATGCCCCCCGAACTGCGCGATCCGCCCACAAGAGGTGGCGTTGGCCTTCTCGCGCCCTTGAAACAAACCCTTCGGTCGGCTGTCAGGTTACGCAAAGTCGCGTCATAACCCCAAAGAGTTCGAGGAGTTGAGATCGCCCCGCACGCCGTGAAACGGCACATTCCGTGATGGAACTCCGTGCATTGTTCCGGGATTTGATGAATCCGAGACCTTGTGACGCCCCGTCGGAAGGCATAGCGGTTCATCGGGAAATCCTCCAGCGCATCGTGTCGTCACGTGGTCTGAAACGGGGTGAGCAGTACGTTCGTCAACTCCGGCGGGCCGAGGAGCGGCGTGACGACCGGCGCGAACGGGCCCTTTTCCTTGAGGAGTTCGGCGGTCGTGACCCCTGCACGCAGCAGCCCGCCCTGGGAGAGCCGCGGGTCGACCGCCGCGAGAGCGCGCAGGTCCGTCGTCCGGCGCGCGAGCGCCGCCGGCCCGGCGCCGGACAGGATGATCAGCAACCTGGGGAAGACTGGGTACCGGTCGCGCCACGCCTCCCGGGCACCCCGGGCCTGCCGGCGCCTGCCCGCCAGCGGCGTGTACGTCGCGTATCGGGCGTACGTGCTGAGCTTCTGGCCGAGGCGGGCGACCTGCATCGTGGCCCGGTCGACTTCGAGGAAGAACGTCAGCATCTGCCGGCGCCCCTCCTGCGTGGTGTGGGTGTAGCGCAGGACCGCGTCCGGGATGAGGAACGCGTCGTCGCCCATGCGGTTGTCACCCTCACGGACGCGGTGCGCGAGCTCCGGCTCCCAGTCCAGGGCGCCGCATTCATCACCCAGATGCTCGGCCCATTTCGTGAACGTGATTCCCGTATCGACGACAGCGAGGGTGTGCTCCTGGAGCTGGGAAGCGGCCGCCCTGGTGCTCATCCGGTACGAGCGCGTGGTCACAGCGCTACTGGCCTCGACGACCTCACAGCCCGCAGGCGTGACGTGCCAGAGCAGCTCACAGCGCCCCAGTCGGCTGGCGCGCCGGTCGACGGACTCGACGAGTCCCGTGGTGCGGAGGTGCCGTAGCTGGCGCAGCAGGTACTCCGGGCGCTTCGTGTGCGGTGTCAGGAGGCGGTGAAGCTGGCTGGTGGACATCAGCCGGTGCTGGTACAGGAGAGGCAGCAGCCGCTGACTGAACCGGGAGACGCTCCCCGTGGGTGCTTCGGCAAGGGGGTGGGGCATCAGGCGACCTCGCTCTGCTCGATGGTGGGGTCTTCTGCGTGGATGTGAGGTTCTTGAGGTGGGTCAGGATCGTGTCGTCGAGACCCGTTAGCTGGTCCTCGTCCCCGTCGAGAAGGCGCAGGACCTCTCCGACGGGGCGCCGTTTGAGGTTGCGGTCTATTGCCTCGTCGAGCGTGGGCATGAGGTCGGGGCGGTGGTAGTCGGCCAGGGCCTGGTGGACCGCGACGCCCCGGACCCGGAAAGGTGTGGTGCGTTCGCCGTCGAGCATGGTCGAGGCCACGTACTGGTACTTCGCCAGCTGCTCCAGCACCTCGGGCGCGATCCCGCCCAGGCGCTTGGCGACGAACGCGGCCTCGTTGTGGTCCGCGCCGGTAGCGGTCAGCAGGGACTGGTTCTGCATCAGGGCCTGGCGGGTCTCTTCCGACAGGCGCATCACCATCTGTGTGAGCCCCATCAGCCGCACCTCGTACTTGCGCAGCTGCTCCAGGATCGCGGCGACGTAGCCGCGGGAGGCGCCGTCGATCGCGGTCAGCTCGTCCGCGAACGCGAACATCGTCGCCAGGTCCTCCTGCGGCACCCCCTCACGCGACAGACCGGCCAGGAAAAGATCGAACAGCAGCAGGCTCGTGATGATCTGGTCCGCGCTCCCTGAGCCGGAGCAGCGGAGCATCACGATCTTGTTCTCGTCCATCGCGGCCCGCACGTCGTACGTCGACCGCGGCTGCCCCAGGAACGCCCGCAGCGAGTCCGACGTCTCCAGCTGCTCCAGCATCTGCGTCACGACGGGGACCGCCCCCGCCTCGTACTGCGGGAACGTCAGCTGCCAGAACCGGGAAAGACGCTTCGGCAGCTGCTTGAGGACGTGTGTCCGCCACTCCTCGTCGGTCAGCAGCCGGGTGATCGAGAAAAGGGTGGGCTGAAGGTCGGGCCGCCCCTGCGCGCACATCAGGAGCGCGAGGTGGGCCAGGACCTGCACGGCGTGGGACAGGATCGCTCGCGCACGCGGCGCCCGATCCCCCACCCCTGCGCCGAGGCGAGCCCGCCCACGACCGCGCCGACGACCTCCTGGACCTGGTGGACATCCCGGCCTTCCATCGACAGCGGGTTCCACGCGCCGATCCGGGCCGTGGGGTCCTTGACGCTCACGTCGATCAGCAGCACCCGGCCTGTCAGTGTGGGATGGGTCAGGTAGGGGAGTGCGCGCTGGACCGCCGCACCGTGCGGGTCCAGGAACCACACCCCGAACCCCGCATAGGCAAGCGTCAGCGCCTGGAGCAGCGCGAGCTCCGACTTCCCGAAACCCGATCGCCCCAGCCCCGCCCCGAACAGCACATCCTCCTGTGGCACCGCCCCCAGCCGCTCCCGCCCGTCCGGCCCGGTCACCAGTCCCAGCGGCACCACCCCGGGCTGACCGGTCCACTCCGGCAGCCGCGACGGAGCCGCCGGCACCACACCCCCGGTACGCACCACGTTCGACGCCGCGCAGTGCACCGACGGCGGCTTCAGGAGCGCGGCGATCTCCCGCCCCGTCACCCACTGGCGCCGCGACGGCGCGAACTCTCCGGTCTCGAACCGGCGGTCGAAGCTGCGACGCAGCCACCACACATCGCTGTACGGATGCCACGCACCGAACCGCGGCCCGCGCGGACGCCACCAGTTCTCACCCGACCACGCATCCATCACCGCCAAGGCCCGCTGCAAAAGCCCCTGCGCCTGCCCCGGATGAGGGGCAACGGCCCGCAGCAGGACCTGTGCCGCGAAGACTGTGGCGTCGGCTGTCGGCAGGAACTTTCCCACTCCGGCGGCCAGGTCCGAGGCACGCGGCGCCCGGCCGGTGCCCTGCCCGCGTTCCCGACCGCCGGCGTTCAGACCGCCGGCCACGTTCGACCACCACCGCCCGCCCGGCCCCGCACCGTCCGCACCGGACAGCTGCTCACCGAACGCCGACGGCCCGCGCTGCTGCGCACGCCGCAGCAGCCGCCGTCTCCACCTCGCCACGCGCGGCCCCGACACCGGCACCAGGTCGACAACGAGCTGGACCTCCTCACCCAGCTCGGCATCGGCATGGGCACAGGCGGAGGCCATCAATTGCAGCGGATCCGGGTTCAGAGCGGCTGCTGTCAGCTGGCGGTGATCGGGCCGGGCGAGCACCAACTCCGCCCGGGCCACGTAGAGCCAGCCCTCGTCGTCGGCGCCTTCGCCGGCAGACGGCGTCTTCTCCAGGTCGATGCTCATGCGCCCGTCCTTTCGGCAGTGCTCTCCCTCAGGAGAGGGGGAGCGCCGTCGAACCGGATCCGGGGCACGTCGTGACTCGCGTACGGATCGACGACATCGACGTCAGCGAAATCCTGGAGCTGAAGCAGCGCCGACGCTTGGGACGGGCCCTCCAGCCGATATGAGAGCTGGCTCTGCGTACTGGAGAGACGCAGCCGCACGGCCATACCTCGCCGCGGCGCCCAACCGACAACCGCCGGCACCCTCGCGAGCCGCGCGGCATGCCGGTCGATCTCTTCGGGCGACGGATCGAACCCGGCAGCCGGCACCAGGGCCACCACCGTCCTGTCCGACAGCATGATCCGTGCCCGCCGAAGCCACCACCACCGCACCGCCCTCCAGACGCACACGGCGCCCACGCACCCGGCCAGCACCCACCACCGGCTGCCCCGCACCGCCCCCACCAGCCAGTCCGGACCGGCGGCAACATCAGGCACCCCAGCCATGCGCACCTCCCAAACGACGGCGCTCTGCCGTTCGCACCCACCACAAGGACGCCGTCGGGTCGAAACGTGACAGCGAATCGCGAAGAAGTTTCGTCAGCTCGCAAGCCGGGAGGCCAGACTCGTACGTTCGCCGTGGAGGGCCGAGGCATACCGCCCCATGGCTGTCTGGCTGCCGGCCGATGTTCCGACGGGATCTTGGCCCGCGGCCGAGCCGCCCGGGCCTCCGCCACCGGCCGAGGCCCGGGCGCTACAGCACCCTTCGCACGTCCCAGTCGTACTTCTCCCAGTACCCGGCCAGGGATGTGGTCTCGACGGTCTTGCCGGGCCGGGGTGCGTGGATCATGGTGTGGTTGCCGGTGTAGAGGCCGACGTGTCCCCAGTTCCCGTCGTTGTTGATCACGATGAGGTCGCCGGGCTGCATGTCCGCGCGGTCGACGTGCGTGCCGGTGTGGCGCATCTGCTGGGAGGTGCGAGGAAGGGCGACACCCGCGCCCGTGTGGAAGGCGTAGAGCATGAGGCCGGAGCAGTCGTAGCCGCCCTTGGTCGGCCCGGTGGTACTGCCCCCGCCCCACACATACGGTGTGCCGATCTCGGCGCTCGCAGCCCTGATCACCGCCCCGGCCTGCCCGGCCGCCGCCGCACTCCCGCCAGTGCCGACGGGCAGGGCGTCGTACTCGGCGACGTAGCCGGTGACGTCGTTCACGTAGGTGTTGGAGTGGTTGTAGCGGTAGATCGCCTTGCGTAGTTGGTCGGTCTTCTTCAGGTTGGTGGCGGTGGTGCCGCAGAGGTAAGCGGCGGTGCCGAGCGCGGCGTCGAACGCGTTGTGCGGGTCTTTGAGGCCGTCGTTGTTGCCGTCCTGCCCGGTGGGTCCGTTCCAGGTGGAGGGCAGGAACTGCATGGGGCCGACCGCCCGGTCGTACGAGGTGTCGCCGTCGAGCCGGCCGCGGTCGGTGTCCGTGAACGAGGTGCGGTTGCCGCCGACGCCGGAGCCGTTGAGCCTGACACCGAGGATGTGCGGGGTGATGTTCCCGTTGGCGGCGACGGTGCGCCCGGCGGCGTGGTTCGACTCGACCTTCCCGATCCCCGCGATGACGGACCACCGCATGCCCTTGCACTTCGGCCGCACAGAAGTGACCTGGCTGGAGGCGCGCGTGTAGGCGGACAGCATCACCGGGTTGATCCCCGCCACCTTCCCCGGCGCCCCGCCCGCCCCCGCGACAGGGGCGGCTTCTGCTTCTTCGTGGCCGGCCGCCCCGTTGGCGACGGCCGCGACGAACAGCACCACCAGTCCGAGGACCAGGACGACCGGCGCCAGGAGCGCCGACCCGGCCAGGAACACCTTCCCCTTCCCGGTCACGCTGCTCCCGGCCCTCTCCGGCGGCGCCCGGTACGCGGCTGCCCCGGTGCGCGCGGCGCGGGCGCCGGGTCGGTGGCGCGGTTGTGCCGTACGCGGTGGAGTTGTTGGTGGAGGCGTGCGTGCGCCGCGCTGGCGGGCGGCTGGAGACCGCGCCGGGGAGCCGGCCGCCGCCGCACACCGCCCGGTCGCGGCGCCCGGTCCGGTCCGGACCCCGGCTCTGCGGCCCCCGGTTCGGCGGCCGGGGTGGTGGGTGCGGGGAGGCGGCGGGCCGCGGGCACAGTCGGCGGAGCCTGCTGCGGGACCGGCGTCGGGGCCGGCGGTGTGGCGGGGTGGTAGGCGCCGAGGCCGGGGCGGCCGCGGACGATGCGTCCCAGAGAGCGCACGTTGTGCCGGGCTTCCCGGCCGAGTTCGAGAGCCGGCTGGACCCGGGTGCTCATCTCCTGCCTCCGGTCGTGCAGTTGCCGGACCGCACCCGAGAGGCGCGCGGATGCCTGCCCCGGCAGCGCGGACACGGCGGGCCCGACCCGGCGCGCGACGCGGGGCCCGTAGACGGGCAGGCCGACGGTGGCCTGGAGCCCGACCCTCCCGGCCCGTACGGCGGTGCGTGCTCCTGCCCGGACGGTGCGTTCGGCGGCGTTGGCCAGTCCGGTTGCGGTGCGGCCGCCGGTGCGGGCCAGGCGCGTGGTGATCCCGGCGGCCGCGCGCCCGCCGCCGATCCGGGCTGCTGTGCCGAGCGCGGTGCTGGTGCCGCCGGTGGCCACTGCGGCGCCGAGGGCGAGCCCGCCGAGGACCAGCCGCTTCCCGACTCCGCGCCGCTCCCGCCCCGGGGGCGTGGTGGCGGCCCCGCCCAGGGGGCTGTTCCCGAGCCGCTGGCGGACCCGGGTGACCATGCCCTTGGTGGTGCGGGCGAGTTTGCGGCGGTAGAGGAACGCGGCGACGCAGATGCCGTCGAGCACGATGAACCGCACGGTCAACCCGCCGGGCAGATCGCTCTCCGGGGTGTTGAGGACGGTGTTGACGACGACCACGAATACGGCCAGGGAGGTGACGCAGGCCAGCATGAGGGCGAGGCTGCGGGCGATGGCCGCGGCCCGTTCCCACAGCCATGCCCGCCCGGGGCCGGGCAGGATGCCGGCGGCCAGGGCTACTTTCGCGATCATCGCCTCGATGGCGATGTTGACCTGCGCGAAGAGGAACCCGCATCCGAGGACGGTGATGAACGCGCAGGTGAGGAACGCGGCCAGGAGCATGAACGCGGCGCCGCCGACCTTGTCCATCGACGCCTTCTTCACCGTGCCGGCGTCCTTGACGCAGTCCTTCTCGAAGCTGGCGACCGGCCCCGAGCCGTGGATCATGTTCATCACTTCGTCGGTGGCCACGTCCACGGTGGTGTCGAGGAGCCAGTCCTTCACCGGGCCGGGCAGCGCGACCCCGAGGCCGGGGATGTGCTTGAGGAAGGACTTGCCCTTCTCCTTGCGCTGGTCGACTTCCTGGTCGTAGACGGCCTGCTCGATCCGGGAGTCACGGAACTCCTTCCCGCACTTCCCGTCGAAGGTCTGCCCGTAGGACAGGAGCATCGCGGGCCGGGCCACGAACGCGTCGACGAGGGCGTCGGTGATCGGCCGGGCCAGCGCGCTGGGTGCGGAGCGCACCTGCTCACCGACGCTGTGCCCGGACGGCTTCTTCTCCCATCCGGCGTCGGTGGTGGGCCGTGTGGTGTCGATGGGTTCCTTGTCCAGGACCAGGGCGGCCGTCTCCACGGCGAGGTTCCGTACGCTCGCCACGGCCCCGGTGTCCTTGCTGAGCAGGAGCTGCGGGGGAGAGGCGAGTGCCCCGATGGCGAGTGCGGAGATGACCAGCGCGGCCGCCATCTCGCCCCAGCCCCGCACCCGGTTCCCGAAGAGCAGATGGAAGGCGGCCACGACCATGGTGACGGTCAGGAAGAGCAGCGGAAGCCCGAGCTGGGTGACGACGCTGCCGTACAGCGACGTCGAGACCTGGAGGGCCGGCTTCAGCAGGAGCCCGGCCAGGAAGAACGACAGGCTCCAGGAGATGAGGAAGCACGCGAAGCTCACTGCCCACTTGATGGCCAGGAAAAGCATGTCGACGAGGAACCCCTCAATGCTCAGGTCCCAGTCCTTCCAGTCACCGGTGTCGGCGTAGATGCGGTACGAGCTGACCGGATTCCCGTCCCGGTCGGTCACCTCGAACGCGGACAGCACCCCGCCCTGGGCCGCCCGGTCCTTCTTGTACGCGTCGACCTTCTTGTCGAACTCCTCTTGGGCCTTCTTCTCCTTGCGCTGCTCCTCCTCGGCGGCTTCCCTCTTCTCGCGTTCCTCCTTCGCACGCGCATCGTCGAGGAGGTCGGAGAGGCCGTTGTCCGTGGCTGATGGGCTGGGTACCAGCGGGCTCGGCTTGAGCGGGTTCGGCGGCCCAGGCAGCATCGGGGGAGAGGACGTGGACCCGGACGTACCCGGAACGGGCCCCTGAGGGCCGGGCACGAACGGGTTGTCGAGCAGCCCGCGGCTGGCCGACGGGGACGGCGTCGGGCTGGGCGCCGCGTGGGCGGCCACACCGGCGAGTACGACGGACATCAGGCACGAGAGCGCGAGGAGGACGAGCCCGGCCGCCATGCTCCTCCCCGGCCGCAACCACCGCCGCACACCGCGCACTACACGCAGCACGCGTACGGGAACGCGCCCGCCCAGCGCCCGGGCCGCGCCCCGAAGGGGAACACGTCCGTACCGGCCCCGGTTCAAGCCGCTGCGGCCGCGTTCGGCGGCTGCGTCCCGGGCCCGGGGCTGGTCCTTGGTCTGTGCCGGTGTCCCGGCCCGCCGCAGGGTCATGCCGTGGTGCTCTGCAGGGGCTGGGAGTGGATGTGGGCGACGGCTTGCTCGTCGGCGGGCAGGGTGATCTGCATGGCGCCGATCCGGCCGGTGAGGTCGCGGTGCAGGCACTCGCCGGCCCGGGCGGCACGCTCGTCATCGCTCAGCTCGGGGCTGTTGGGCGAGAGCCCGGTGGTGACGAGCGCGAGGAGGTCCTGGTCGTTGGGGTCGCAGCCCAGGAACGTCAGGGCGCGGCGGGCGAGGGTGACGTCGGTGTGCCGGAAGACGAACTTGCGGGGGATGAGGCCGCGCAGGATCTGCCCGTCCTCCAAGTCCCCGGAGCCGATGTCTTCGTCGTCGTGCCCGCCGAACAGGGCGCCGGCGCCGTGCTTGCGCCCGTCGCGTACGAGCTCCAGGGCCAGGGCGAGACCTTCGGGGCTGGAGGTCAGCCACCAGCACTCGTCCCACACCACGAGCGCGAACTCGTCCAGGTCCGCGTACACGATCTTCCGGCACAGCGCGGCGATCAGGTACATCACGGCCCGGCCGAAGACCTTCTCGAACTCCATCTTCTCCAGCCGACCCTCGCGCAGCTCGCTCTTCGTCGGCAGCGCGAGCGAGGCCACGGAGAAGACGAGGGTGTCGGCCGACGAACCCCTCACCACGGGCAGCGTCTCGTCGAACACCGCCCGGGCGAGGTCCTTGCGGCGCACAGCGGACAGCCTGCGGGCGGCCATCGCCGAGCAGGCGTCGCCCAAGGTGCCGCGGTTGGTGAGCTCCTCGACCAGGACCCGCATCGAGGGATGCGGCTGGGCGAGGACGGTCTCGATCGCCTCGGACAGAGCAATGCCTTCGTCGCTCATCGGCGCGAGCCCCAGCAACAACGTCAGAAACGACTCGGTGAAGCGTTGGGCTTCGCGGCCGGTGAAGGTCCGCAAAGGGTCGAGGGAGATGCGGGCGTGATCGTCGATGGTGATGCACTCGGTCTGGCCCGGGCACGCCTGGGCGTAGCGGAGCCATTCCTGACGTGGGGTCCGGTCCACGATCACGACACGGCCGCGCCGGTAGCTCCCTCTTGTTCTGCGGCCAGCTGCGAGTACTGAGTACACCGCCGCTTTCATCGCGGTCGACTTGCCCGCGCCGAGTTCCCCGATGAACGCCGCCGTCGCCGACGTGTTCTCCCTGGGGCCGCGTGTCCAGTCGGTGAGCACAGGGCGTACGCCGCCTCCGGCGAGCTGGAGCCCGAACAGGGGCCCGGTGCTGTCGCCGAGCCCGCCGCCGTTGAACGGGGCGGCCATCGCGAAGTCCCGCGCCAGCAAGTACTGGGCGTACTGGGCCATGACCTGCGGGGTGCGGGTGCCGGGCAGCATCCCGTACCAGAGGTTCTCCTGCTCCCCGCGCGGCCGGGCGAAGGTGTACTCGTTGCCGGCGAAGTGCCCGGCCAGCTCCCCGGCACGCCGCTCCGCCTCCTCGGGGGTGCCGCCCCAGACACACAGCGCGGCCATCGCCCGCACCTCGACCTCGGTACTCGACGCGGTCAGCCGCTCGCGGTACTCATCCAGACCGCCGACGGCCTTGTCGACGCTGGCCGGCACACCGGCACTCTCGCCCTCGTACTCGGCGTACTGATGGGCGAGCTCGCGCGCCTGGCGCCGGGTCTTCGCCTCCGCCTCGGCCCCGGAGGACACATGCAACCGCACCACCCAGTCCACCGGGAACGAAAACGCGTCCAGGGAAGCCAGGTACTCCGAGCCGGGAAACACGAACGCCTCCGGCATCTCCGCCAGAGCGAGCATCACCTGATACGACGGACCCCACTCCGTCGTGACCTCCAGCCACCGCCGCGCGAACGGACTCACCGGCCCTGTCTTGCGCCCGCGCCGGCGCCCGCGCCTTCCGGCCCGGCCATGAACAGCTCCGTGGCCCGTACGGTGAGGGCCCCAGCCCACGTTCACCCCGCCGTCGTCGTCGTCCTCCAGGTCCTCCAGAAGGTTGCCGCCTTCAGCGAGCGCGACCTGCCCGAGTGACGCAGCGCCCCGGCCCCGCCCGCGCCTTCGTGCCTGTTCCCCTTCGGGAAGTACGGGTTCGAGCAGGCCGCGCCGGGCGCTGTGGCCGTAGATCCACAGGATTTCGGGTGTCGTCGCGGCCCGCAGCGCGATCCCCGACGGCCACATCGACGCCATCCGCTCGGCCTGGGCCAGGCGCTCGCCCTCCTCACGCGCCGACACCGGCCGCGGCAGCAACCCCAGCTGCAGGGCGACGTCGGCCCGGGCGGCGGCGAACACCTCGCGTACCGCCTCTCCACGGGCCAACGGCAAGGGGACGGCGAGCCAGTCGGTACGGCCGGTCAGCTCCAGCTGCTCCAGCTGCCCGCGCAGCAGCTCGGTGGACTCCCGGTAGCGGGCAGAGACCGTCAGGTCGATGCCCGTCGTCATCTTCGCCAGGACGCTCTCAGGGTCGACGGCCGGGCACAGGCTCAGCAGCATCGACTCACCCGTCAGCGACTTGACCAGCGCCTCCAGCTGCCCCAGCCGCCGGTCCTTCGAACGCCGCGACGTATCACCGCCGCCCGACCCCGCCACCCGGTACACCGCCCAGACCTGCCCGTGCACCGTCCACATCACATTCCCGGCCACATGCCGGATCGGCATCCGCACCCCGGATCACACCCCTCGCCGCGCACCACGCGGATCGCTCACGTCTTCCCGGACCTTGCGGCGGCGGGCTGCCAGCAGCGCCGCGGCGACCGGCACCGGCCGCTCCACCAAGGCCCCGTCCCTACCGGCCCCACCTGCGCCATTCGCGTCGGCCGAGTCCCGCCCTGCTGCCCCGAGACCGCCCGTGGGCGGGAGGACGACGTCGTCCTGGTCGAGGTCGTCGCCCTGGTCGCGGTCGACGCAACGACGAGCAACTGCGCCCGGGCGCAAGGCGCTCCCCGAGCCGGGCACGCCCGTACCGGCCCGGGAGGCGCGGAGCCTCGGCGCGGCAACCGTCTGCTCTGGGGCCCGTACCGCTCCATCCGGGGCCCAGGTGATGCTGCACACCCCGATCACCGGCCGCCGACCGCGCAGAGCCTTGAGGGGGCGCCCGCCGAGCCGGCCACCGGAGGGCCGGGTCAGCAGCCCGAGCGAACTGGCGGCCACCGACAGCGGGCTACGGCCGTCGACCTGCACATGCCGTACCAGCAGGGACAGCCCGTACGGCATGCCGAGCGCGAGCACGTAGTTGAGGAGCCCGAAGTGCGCCCACACCGCCCGGGTCAGCAGCAGCAGGGTCAGTGACCCGGCGAGAACGACCATCTGCGGCACCGTGTAGGGCCCGCCCCAGATCCGGCCGCGCCCGCCGGGCCACCGACCGATCATCAACGGATGCCGCCGAGATCGCGTGTAACACCGCCCGACGAGCACCTCCGGCCCCGAACCGGCCACCACCGCGCTGCTCACCGCTGCTCACCCCGATCAGGCGACGGGGCGTAGCTCTGGACGACCGCGCTCTCGGGGCCCGCCCCGTGGACCGCGCTACTGCTACTGCTGCTGGGGGTGAGGTCGTCACCGACGCTGTCGCGGAACATGGGCGCGTTCAGCACCACGAACCAGAGCGCCGCGCCACCCAGCGCCGCGACGAATGCCGCCACCACCGACTTCGACTTCGCCCACGTGACCACTACGGCGGCCACCACCATCAGCAGCATCACCGAGCCGCTCAGCAGCGTCGTCACCTTCTGGGCCAGCCGGTCGACGTCGTCGACCGCCCCCGCCAGCACCATCACATCCGCATGCATCACTGCGCCTCCTTCTCATCGGCCCGCGCCGAGCCCTTGCTCAGCACGGGAGCTCCCTCCACGGACCCGATCTCCCAGCGCCCGTCCCGCGCGGTGATCGCGATGGCGTACACCAGCGGCCGCTCCTGTCCGGCCGCATCCGTCGCGGCGACCTGCACCAACAGCTCCCGCCGCGCCCCGTCGGCTGGCGTCGATTGCTGCGCACCCGGGTCGTTGGTGCCGGTCTCGGCAACTTGCGCGACCTCGACCCGCGAGTACGGCGCGGGCGAGACGGCGGACAGTGTGGTGCCGGGGGAGAGATAGCGGTCCAGCTGTCCGCTCCCGGCCAGGTACGCGGCGAAGAACCCCGTCAGCGTTTGCCCGGCCGGATCCGCGGCCGGTACGGGCACGGACTGCCCGTACGCCAGGGCCGGCGCTTCACCCGAGACCGGTGCTGCGACCTCCGCGGGAAGCGCGGCCGCCGACAACGCCCCGCCTGCACCGGAGCGCACCGCGACCTGGAAGTACCGCAGCACCGCCCTCGACGGAGCCGAGCCCGCCTCCGACCCCGACCTGCCCTCAGGCTTCGCCTTGGTGTCCGTCGCCCCGCTGGGGACGACGCGGGCGGCGACGGTCACCGACCAGTACCCGCCCGACACCTCGCGCACCTTCACCGCCGCGAGCTCCTGCGCCCGCTGCGCCCCCGGAGCGGCCCTCAGCGTCACGTCGCGGGCGGTCGGCAGGAACGGGGCGAGGGAGTCCTCGGTGCCCTCACCGGCCGCCAGGTACGCGCTGACGAACAGCTCCGCGAACCCGCCCGGCCCCGCCGACTGCCCCACCGCGGGCTGCTCCTGGCGGACCGGAGCCACCGGCGCCACCGGAGCGGGCCGCGAGACCAACACCCACACCGTGAGGACCGGCCCGGCCACAATCAGCGCCCACGTCGTACGACGCAGCACCGTCACCGCATTGGCGGCGGCGCCGAGGGAACCCAGCGCCCACCCACCGGCCTCACCCGGCAGTACGTCCTGAAGTTCTACGTCCTCGGTGCGCCGCCTCACAGATGCCCCCGCAGCGCCTGGCCGACCTGACTGGTCCGGCTCTGCTCCGGCAGGCGGCGCCAGCGGGCGAAAGCGGAGCTCGCCCGGGTGGCGTCCTCGTCGAGATACGCGCGCATCGACTCCGCCGTCTGCTGTGCGAACGGTGCGACCTCCAGCTGCACCACGAGTTCGCGCAGCCTCTGGCGTGCCCGCACCAGCACGGCGAGATCCGACTGTTCGTTCGCGTCGCTGTCTGTTGTTGTGAGCCCAGGGTCCGTCATGACCCGCCCACCCCTTTCCGGCAGTACCTCTGCCGCCACCCACCCCAAGGAGCCGCCAGCGCCCAGACGTGACCCACGAATCCGAGAAATCTGAAAATGAGGCGTCATGCCGCCTGCACCCACTGCTCCGCGACCGCCCGCATCTGCCGCACCGCCCGGCTGCGCCGCTTTCGCCACGCGACCGCCGACACCCCGGCACGCTGTGCCCCGGCCCGGGTCTCCTCCGCGATCAGCCGCGCCCGGCCCACGTCCATCCGGCCCGCGTCAACAGCCCACACCAACAGCTCGACCAGCTCGCCCCGCGCCCCGTCGATGCCTTCCCCGTCCCGCAGCAGCCCCGCCTGCACGGCCCGCTGACCCAGGACGCCCGCCCACACGGCCTCGGCCGGATCGTCAACCGCCGGCTCACCGACCAGCACCTCGTCGAGGAACGGATACAGCACGACGTCGTACTCGGCGCCCTCGGCCTTCAGCTCACGACTGGCCAGGTGCAGTGTCTCCAACAGCAAGTTCGCCGCGGCCCCGCTCGTACGCCCGAGCGGAAAGCAGCGCACCACCTGGAAGAGACACGCGAGGACCACCTGCCCGGTCTCGTCGAAGTCCCGGCCCGCCTGAAGCCGACGCGTCAGCCGCATCGCGGCCGGCACCATCGCCTGCACCACCACCCGCGCCGCGAGCAACGCCCCCGCGCCCTCGCCACCCGCACGCTCGAGCAGCACCCGAAGCCACCGGTCGCTGTGCCCACGCCCCTGTGCCCGGCCCCGGCGCCCCAGCTCGGCCAGCACCTCCGACAGACCACCCGCGGTTGCGGTGTCCGCGAGCGGAATGCCGCCCTCGCGCAGCCAGCCCAGCACTGTTTCCGCGTGGCCCGGCTCGGCACACACGACGTCCCACTCGGCGTTCAGCGACTCAAAAACCCGTGTTCCATTCACGACGACTCCCGTTCAGGTGATGCCGTGAATGCTTCTCAGGACCCCCCACCCAATCGCTGACCCGAGCCCCAAAAAGCGCAGGTCAAGGGGTTGCCCAAATGCTGACCCCGGCCTGGGGGACGGAGCCGGGTCAGCAGGGTCAGCACTGGGTCAGCCACCTGCGGTTCCCCTGAAGAAACCAGCGCCGCTCAGCTCGAAGCATCACTGCTCCGCTCCCCGGCACGACGTTCATCGTTGTTTTGCTGGGCCTGATGCTGTTCATCCTGGTCATCGTCTGGGCCGTTCTCGGCGTGCACGGTCTGCTCCTTGGCCGCATGCCGGGTCACTGGCTCCAGCAGCGCGTGCGGCAGCCGAGACTCTGGGGAGGGGGCGCTCTGCTGATGCTGCTCAGCTTGAGCGTGGACTCACCGTCGCTTCACGCCGTGGGAGTCGGCCTCGTCGTCCTGGGGCATGTGGTGAAGCCGACTCGGTAGAGCTGTTGGCGCAGCTGCCCCGAAGGCAGACGGCACGTCAGCTTGCCGTTCAACCTCGCGGCCCCTCGCGCCCTCGCCGCGATCGACCTGCGTGAGGCGTCCGCCGCCTTTTCCGTCCCCATCGACGGCACCGCCCGCGTCGCACAGCACCGACCGCAAGGCACGCCGCGGTGCCGACTCAACGCCGGTTGCTCTATTGGTTGCGCAACGGGTTGTACTACAGGTTGCCGGACAAGGTGCGCTACGGGTTGTGCTACGGGTTGTCTACCCGAAATCCATGGGAGTGCGTAGCCGCAGGTCAGCCGTCATTGGGTCAGCGCTTCCTTCCGGCGACACCTCTTCCCCGAAGGGGAAGAGACCTTCTGCTTCTCCCCTCCCCGCGGCGGCCGGCAGCGGAAGAACTGGTTCGGCTCAGCTGAAGGCCCAAGGCCACGAGGGCCGTGTACCTACCTGTTCCCGGGCATGAAAGCGGCCGGTGCCCCGGTCCGCCGAAGCGGGTGGCAAGGGGCACCGGCCAACCGAAATCACACCCCCGCAGGCGAACCCGGGAGGGGACTCGCTGACCAGGTTACCGTCCCGCTCGTGTGGCCGTGGCGAGGGCGCGTGGTGGTGAGAGCTTGCGGAGCATGACAAAAACGTGGCATCTTTGTCTCCCTTGGTGGGGTGGTTGCCGTGGGTCGACGTTCGTCGGTCCGGGTGCCACGTCGCTGTCGGCGGGATCGCCTGAGCTCCTGCCTCCTCGAATCGAAGACGGGACGAACGCGATGATCCGCGCCGGACGGCTCAAGTACGTGCAGACGCTGGCCGGCCTGGCCGAGCAGCTGGGTGTCTCGTACGGCACCTTGAGGAACAAGAGGCTGCACGCGGTCGAGGGGCATCCGGCTCCGATCAGTTCGCCGACGGCGCGGGTCCAGCTCTGGGACTCGGAGCAGACTGCGGCGTTCCATGCGGGGAAGCCAGTTCCGGCTCTTTCGGACACGGATGACGACCAGGACCTCCTGGACCGCCATGAAGCCGCTCTCGAACTGGGCGTCTCCGCGGCCACCTGGAACGGCTACAAGAGCGACCCCAGGCTGGCCGAGCATGTGGTCCAGGTGCCGGAGGAGGGGGGACGGAGCACTGGCCCAGGTATGTCGTGCGCGAGTTCAAGAACTCCAGGCCGGGCCGCGGCGCCGGGGGCGGGCGGCGTACGGGCAGCGGTGACGTGGTCCCACGGGACCAGTTGCAGCCGCGGATCGCCGAACTCCTCGACGCGAACCCGGCGGTCACGGTCGGCGACGTCGTCGACGCCCTGGGCGTCGTGTTCCCCACCGCGCAGGCCGGTCTCGTCCGAGTCCGCGGCCGGCGCATCGCCGACCTGGTCGAGGCCGAGCCGGAGCTGACAGCCGCACAGGCCGCCGAGCGCCTCGGCTTCCCGAAGGCCACCCGCAAGGGCGCGGTCGCCGCAGCTGAGGCGGAGCTCCATGCGCGCAGCGCCCTGCCGTACCTGCAGAACGTGGCAGACGTACTGGCCCGGGCCGGGGTGGCCGAGCCCGTCCAGGTCGAGGTCCGCCAGCTGGCGGGCGGGCACCTGGCTGCCGCCGTTCCGCTCGCCGCGGGGCAGGGCGCGCCGGCTCTTGTGTGGGACGAGCGGTTCGGGTGGCGTACCGCGACCAGCCGCCGCCACCCCATCGGCAAGGACGCTGGCACTCGCCCGGAAGGAGAGGGGATTCACTACCTCGCCTCCGGTACGCACCCGGATCCGGAGGTCCTGATCGGCTCGCTTGCGAAGGTCGGCGCGCAGCGCTGAGCGGACATGGCGCCGGTCTCGGGGCGCGGGCGGCAAGCTGATTGTGGGCGGTAGGGGCGCGGCGTTGGCGGGTGCGGGGCTGCGGTGGTGCTCGCATCGGATCGCTCGTCAGTCGTGGTGGGGGATCCGGGTGTTCTGTTCCGAGGGGTGGTCGACACACCCCGCGAAGTGACAGATGCATGGTAAGCTTTTCTCGTTGGTCGGTGGTGGCAGCCGACCCGCATCCGAAAGCACACGCACCCCAGGGGAGACCCCTATGTCCTTCGACCCCGCCCTGAGCAAGCCCCCCACCCCGACCGAGTTCGGGGAGGCGACCCCGCAGACCTGCCTGCGCGTGGTCCGAGCGGCCGCCACTCTCGCCGCGGCCGCCGACGACGCGGCGCTGGACGCATTCTGCAGGAGCAGCACCAGGAGCATGGCCCGCCTGGAGACGGTCATGCATGCCACCCACCGCGAGGCGGTCGAGGCCGAGCGCTACGCCGCTCTCGCCGAGGAGTGGGACGCCGACCCGAGCATGCCCGACCGGGCGCTGCGGCGGTGCGCGACCCAGGCCGTCACCCACGCCCTGGCCGCCCAGCGCGAAGCGGGTGTCGAGCTGACGGCCCTCGCGCTGCGCGGCGAACTGGAGCGCGCCCTCACCCCCAGGAGCGCGCCGAGCGGGAGAGCGCCCAGCGCAAGCAGGAGGCCGAGGAAGAGGCCGCAGAGCGTGCCGCCACCGGCATGGACCAGGAGAACCGGCACCTCGCCGCCATGAACGGCTACCTCGCCAAAGAGGTGGTGCCCGACCTCGGCTGGACCGCCGGTCACCTCCGCGTCCTGGAGGCCGCCGCGACCGGACGGCTGTACGTCCGCGACGGTCAGGTACGGCGCGCCCCCGCAGACGGCGGGTTCAGCGGCGGCCGCAGGGTCAGCAAGGACCGGACCCAGGCCCTGTACGCCGCACGCTTCCTCACCGCCCGGGCCATCGACGGGGTCCGCGTCCTGACACCGACCCCGATGGGTCAGGTCGCCCTGGAGCTCGCCCGTCTGTACCCGCAGGGCCTGCACGAGAGCGACAAGGCGGCCTACGAGGCCCGCTACGCCCGGGTCGCGAAACGGCACATGAGCATGGACGACAAGAAGGCCGCCGCCCGGCGCCTGCCCGCCCTGGACCGCTGGAGGATGGCCCGCTACCGCCGCCCGGTCACCCTCGTCGAGCAGGAGGCCCGCGCCGCGCGCGAGGCGAGCGAGCAGTGGGAGAGCGAGGGCGGCTACTGCCCGGGCGTCGGCACGCCGAGCCCGGAACCCGGGCGTCGCACCGAGAAGGGTCCGAAGTCCGGGGCGCAGCAGGCCGGGGAGCCGCAGGGCGCGCCGACGACTGCGCCCGCACGCCCGTCGGCCCGGTCCACCACCGCCTTCGTGCTCCTGCCGACGGGCAGGCGGTTCCGCCGCCCGCGAGTCCTCGACCTCTTCTGCTGCTCGGGGGTGCGGGGATGGGGTACTGGCTCGCCGGATTCGACGTCGTCGGCGTCGACATCGTGCCCCGGCCCCGATACCCCTTCGAGTTCATCCAGGGGGATGCCCTGGACGTCATGCGGGAGCGGGGGCAGGAGTTCAACCTGGTCCACGCCTCTCCGCCGTGCCAGGCGCACACCACGCTGACCAAGGGCACCAACAAGGGCCGCACCTACATCGACTTGATCCCGCAGATGCGGGAGCTGTGTCTGTGGTTCGGCGTGGACTGGGTGATCGAGAACGTGCCGGGCGCCGACATCCGCCGGGACCTCAGCCTGTGCGGGGAGATGTTCGGGCTCGGGGTCATCCGCCACCGCGACTTCGAGACCGGATGGCTCGGCACCCCGGGACCGGAGCAGCCCCGGCATCTCAAGCACCGGGGCTCCGTACGGGGATGGCGCCACGGTGTCTGGCGGGACGGCCCCTACATCGCCGCGTACGGCAAGGGCGGCGGGAAGGGCACCGTCGCCGAGATGCAGAAGGCCATGGGCATCACCTGGACGGACGTGCACGAGGAGCTGACCGAGGCGATCCCGCCCGCCTATACCCACTACATCGGCCAGCAGTTCATCACCACCGGCGAACTCGGCGCCGCCCATCTCCCGGACCCGGCGGCGCGCCTGGCCGCGCTGGAGCGCTCCGGACTCGCACTCGTCAGCTGACCCGAACCGCCAGCTGAGCTGCACCGCCCGCCGGGCCCTCGACCCGGCGGGCCGGCCCGCCACCCCGGGGGTGGCCGTGGCAGCCACCCCCGACCGAAGACACACCACCCTTCCGTCGTGAGGACACACCCGTGGACATCACCACCCGCCTCCACCTCCTCGACACCGCCCGCCGCGCCTACCAGGCCGACACCGCCCTGAGCGCCGCGGACCGCTCCTTCCACCGCTCCGCACGGGCGACCGCCCAGGCGCTTGTGACCATCACGGACTGCGAGGAGCAGCTGGCCGCCACCCGTCACCTCTCCCAGGCCATGGCCGCGAGCGCTGCTCTGGACGACGCCCGGCAAGCGCACCGCGACTGCACCGGCCGCCGCCGCAAGGCCGACAGCAGGCGGCGCCGCGCGTTCACGGCTTCCCGGAGGGCGAATCGGGAGCTGGCCGCCCTTTACCGGCCGCACGCGCGAGGGCGCGGGACAGGCGGCAAGCGCCTCTCGTCTGTGACGGCGGGTCTGCTGGATGAACTGGTGGCCATGCCGCTGGATCTGATCCAGGCGGCCGACGTCCTGCTCGTGCAGTCCAGCGGCGGCAAGGACTCGCTCGTGATGCTGCACCGGATCGCCACCTGGGCGGCCCGGGCGGGCTGCACGGACAAGGTCGTCGTCGTCCACTGCGACCTGGGCGAGAACTCGGAGTGGCCGGGGGTGCGCAAGCTCGCCCAGCGCCAGGCCGAGCGGTACGGGCTGCGCTTCGTCGCCGTCGACTCCACGGGCGGCCTGCTCGGACTCGTCGAGAAGCGCGGAATGTTCCCGGACGCCGCCCGGCGCCTGTGCACGGCGTCTTTGAAGCGGGACCGGGCCAACGTCCTGCTCACGGAGATCGTCGCCGCGCTCGGCCTCGACCGCCAGGTGCTCGTCCTCAACTGCATGGGACTGCGCGCGGCCGAGTCACCCGCCCGCAGCAAGAAGTCCCCGCTCTCCATCGATACCCGGACCAGCAACAACAAGCGCCTCGTACTGACGTGGCATCCGATCCTCGATCTCTCCGAGACCGCCGTCTGGCAGACGATCGCGGACGAAACCCTGGAGTACCACCCGGCTTACGACGCGCTGATGCCACGGCTGAGCTGCGTCTTCTGCGTCCTGGCCGGATTCGACGTCCTGGTCCGCGCGGTCCGCCTGTGCTGGGCCCTGGACTTGCCCCTGCCCGAGCAGTACACCGATCTCGAAGCCCGCATCGGCCATCGGTTCAAGGACCAGTACAGCCTCGCCGACGTCGTCGCCGAAGCCCGCCACGTCGAGGAGCGCGAAGGCCGGCTCACCTGGACACGCGGAGACGCCCTGCGCACACACCTCGGGGGTGAAGCCGCGGCGGCGTACCTGGAGCGGATGGCGGACTACGAGTCGGACGCCTATCTGGAGCGATTGACCCTGGTCGTCTGACGCGGGCCAGCCGTCCGGATGATCAGTCTCACCGTGGACGCGCGGCCGGCGCCTGCCTGACCTACCGTCGGATCGGGTGCTTCCTGACAGGACGTGGCGCTCAGGGGTGGCCTCGCGGAACCTTCGCACGTGCGCGGGGCCATCCGTCCGTTCAGGCGCCGTTGCTCGCCGCTTGTGTGGTCTGTGGGCTTACGGGCGGGTGCCCATCTTTGTGAGACCGCCCGGGAATGCGGTCGTCCGCGTCGGGAACGGCAGTTGATGCCGAGGGTGTCCTGGCTGGGGAGGGCGGAACACAAACACTCCGCGACAAATGCATGGTATATTTTTCTTGTTGGTTGGCGGTGGCAGTCGACCAGCGCCGAACTCACGCCATCCCCCTTAAGGATCAACATCATGACTAGTTCTCACGCCGTCGCTCTCAACGACTTCGTGGCCGTGTGGAGCAGCAGCACCAGCGTTGCGCCCGCCCTTTCGTGCGCGGAGCTGGACGCTCTTCTCGCGCTGTTCGGCGCCGCCGGTCGACGGGAGGCTGCTGCCGCGTGGATCGGCGCGCACGCGGAGTCCGGTGACTGCGAGGGCCACGACGCTCCCGCCACCCCCGCGCTCGCACCGGCCGTCCACGCAAGCGGTGTCTACTGCCCGCCGCCGGGGACCGAGTTCCCCTTCTCCGTCTCCGACGTGGTGCGCGCCGTCGCCCGCCTCCTCGGCAAGGGGTGGACGGTCGATACCGGCTCCTGGGGCCTGGACGGCAACGTCGTCAGCCCCTGCGGAGCCGTCTTCAAGATCTATGTCGACCACGAAGGCGACCTCATCGCCGAGTGCCCGTCCCATGACATCCCTGAAGACCTGGATCTGCCCGACGGCTTCCTTGGGTGCGACGACGGCATCTACCTCGAACTGGCCACCTACAGCGACGGCCTGGACTACCTCGCCGGACGGTACGCGGACGCGATCCGCGCCGTCATCGGCGACTGAATCATCGCGCCCCCGGGCCTGACCGGCCCGGGGATGCAGTGGCAGTGAGCAGGGGCCCCGCCCATGGCGGGGCCCCTGCTCGCGCGATCGGCTCCTGCGGTCGATGCCTTGTCGGCCGCGCCGCCGCGCCGCACGAACCACCGACATGCATGGCAGACGCATGGTATATTTCTCTTGTTGGTCGGCGGTGGCAGTCGCCCAACTCCGAAATCCGCACCCTCGATCCACGGAGGACACCCATGTATCCCCACCCCGATGATCAGACCCGGTTCAGCATCTTCGATCTCGCTCGCGCGGCCGTCAGGACCCTTGGCCGCGACTGGGCGGTCAAGCGCGGAGACTGGGGCGTCTCCGCAACCCTCTTCAACGAGTCGCGCACCTTCCTGCTCTGGGTGGACGAGTCCGGCGACCTGTGCCTCGACTACACCCGCCCGTCCGACGAGCTCCTGCCCGAGGTCATGCCGAATGGTGTCGCGGTGTACCCCGGCGGCATGTTCTTCGAAGCGGCCCGCGCCACCGAGGGGCTGTTTGCCCTGTCGGTGAGGGTCGCGTCCGCGGTACAGGCCGCCGTTACCGGAACCTCGGAATTGATGATCGAGATCCCGGCGCCGACCAGCGGTGACGAGCTGGGGCGCGCACACGCGCAGTGCGGCCCGATCCTCATCTACCCGGCTGGTAGGCCCCTGATCTGCCACTCCGCCGAGCATGACGCTCCGACTGTCGCCGAGCGCATGGTGTCGTACTGCGGCTTCACCCTCCCCGCCTGCGGTGACCACGAGGCCGCCGCCGCCGAGTTCGCACGCGAGTGGACGACCTGAGCCGACCCGCACCGCCGGGCGGGTGTGCCGCGAGCCCACGCCTGCCCGGCCCCCGCTCACCAACCGCCCCCCGCAGAAGGAACCGCGATGAGCACCACGAGCCGCGCCATGTGGACAACGGGTTACATCAAGCCGGTCGACCTCCGGTTTCGCGACTGCGTCCGGATCGACGGCCGATGGGTGGAGGTGCTGGACGTCTGGAAGAACCCGGCCGACTTCGACCCGAACGGCTGGAGTGACGAACGGTGCGCCGAGGTACTCGACCACCTTGACGACGAGGGCCTGTACGTCGTCATCCGCCACCTTGTTGAGGAAGGGTTCCACGACGGGGAGGACCGGATCAGGGTGCTCCGGTGCGCCGACCTGGTGGAGATTCAGACTCCCGTCTGCGGCGCCCCCTGACAGCCCGCCAGGCCCAGGGTGGAGCGGCGCGCGAGTCGTACCGCCCGACGGCCTGCTCCGGTGAAGCCTGGCAGACGTAGCGGCACACCGCGCAACGTCGCCCCGGGCCGGCCAGAAGCGCAGACCAGAGAAGGGCCCCGCTTGCGGGGCCCTTCTCGCGTTCGGGGCAGACCTGCGGCGACACTAGTCAGCGGTGCTGTGACCTGTGTCAATGCTTGGCGTTGAGGGTTCGAGAACCACCGGGAATGACGAATGCGTGGTATCCTTTTCTTGTTGGTCGGTGGTGGTAGCCGACCCACACCGAGATCAGACACCCCATCACGGAGGAGGCCCCGTGCCCTTCGACCTCAGCAACCCGTTTGAGTTCAGCGTCTTCACGATCGTTGATCCGTACCTGCTCACGGACGAGACGTACGAGAAGCCCGAGACGCTGCTGGAGCTGACCAGCATCGGCACTCAGCCGTACGCGACGCTCCCGCTCATGCCGGGGGTGGAGATGCACCACTGCCCTGGCGACCCCGGCGCCCACAACGAGCTCGCGGTCGCAGTTGCCGCCCGCTTCGGGCACGAAGGGGCCCGCATCCACGGGCCCGTCCACTTCACCGGCGTGTCCACCGGCCCGTACCTCGCGCCCGGTATGGAGCCCGGCACCGTTCTGGACTTCTACGATCACCTCGGCGCCGTGTGCCGTGACCTCGGCGTCCGGATGTGGCGCCAGCGCCGCCCCTCCGACACGGTCAGCATCCGCTACGACGACCTCGTCCAGGGCGACGCCTTCTGGTTCCTCAACGAGGCGCACCGCTTCATGGGCTTCCGTGACCTCCCCGCCGACAGCCCCACCCTCGATCTCATCCCCGGCGCCCGCATGCTGTTCTGTGACGACGGCTTCGAGATCCCCGTAGTCCCCTCGGCGACGTACCGGGACCGCGCCGACCGGGCCCCGGCCGGTTACTGGCAGCGCACCGGCAACCAGCTCCTGCGCGCCGACAGCTGACACCCCCCGGGCCCGGCGGTCGCACCGCCGGGCCCGTCCCGAGACCAGGAGAACCGCATGACCACCACACGCACCCCGGCCCCGTGCGACACCGCACCGGAGGCCACAGCGAAGACCGTCACGGTGACGGTCGAGCTGACCGTCACCGAGGACGTCACCTACGAATTCCGCTCGGAAATCGACATCCCGGCAGGCATTGCCGCCGACCCCGACGAGCTGCACGACTACCTCTCCGAGAACGAAGACGTCTGGCTGGACGATCTCGACCCCGTCGGCGCAGTCCTGTACATCAACGAGCGGCACCTGGACCAGGCCGCCATCGTGCTCACCGCCTGACCGCCCACACCTGGTGGCTGCCGCGCCCCGACGTGGCGCGGCAGCCACCCACGGCACCGAGAGGAATCCGATGCCCGAGTACGAGGTCTCCTGGACCATCGAGCTGGAGGCCCCGGGCCCCGTCGAGGCCGCCCGGGCCGCGCTGGCCATCCACCGCAATCCGGCGTCCTGGGCCACCGTCTTTACCGTCCGCAGCGACACCGAAGACGTCACGGTCGACCTGGACCCCGAGCACACCGACCCGTCAGGACACGGGACACGAACGTGACCCCGCCAGCCTGACCGACACCCCCCCATGCGCCCCGGAGCGGCACCACGCCGCCCCGGGGCGCCCACACGCATCGGGCCGTCTTGCCCCCGCCCCTCCTGCCGCCCCTCAGGGGCGCAGCACAGGGGAGCGGACGGGGCGCAGCACGGGGAATTGGGCGCAACAAGCCGGTGTGGCGCCCTCGGCCAGCCAGGCGCCACATTCCTTCCGTACGGGTGCCCGGGGCGGGGCGCGGCCGGGGCGCCGTGGCGGGGGCCGGTCCGCTGCGCTCCCCGGCCCCGCGCGTGCCGGGTCCGCTGCGCTACCCCGGACGACCGCTTCGCCGGTCTCACGCGGATGCGGGGTCCGCTGCGCTCCCCTTCCGCATCACCGGCGTGTCCGCTGCGCTCCCACGTCGGGCCGCCCGGCCGAGCGGGACCGGTTCGCTTCGCTCCCCGCCCCGAGCGCTGCGCGCTGCCGGACGGGCCCCCGTTCCGCTGCGCGGAGCGGGGCAGGCGGCGCCCCGACCACGCCCCGCCCCGGGCACGCGTGCGCTCTGACCTGCGGAAACACGCCGAGATCCCTTGATCGATGACACTAATTCAGGTATCTTTTCTTGTTGGTCGGCGGTGGCAGCCGACCGCAAACCGAGATCGCTCACACGAATAAGGGGACACCCATGTCTGAAGCACGCTTCGCGCTGATCCTCCGCCCCGGCGGCTCCTTCGACGTCATCGACTGGCCCACCGAACTCGCGGCCGGCCTGACCGTCCTGGCCCAGGAGTTCCGCACCCTCAGCATTGCCGCGCTCGGCCTTTGGCCCGACTGCTCGATGTGGACGGACGCGGAGGCAGCACAGGGAACGGCGCCGCTGAACCGGTTCGCCGAGAGGGTCCACTGCGCAGCGGGCCTCGCCGCCGAGCACTACTACGGCAGCATCGCGCTCACCGGCGGACTCACCGACGCCGATGACGGCACCCACACCGGCCTTACCCTCGACGCCTGCCGCGAGTTTCTGAAGCTCGCCGAAATTTCCGTGCCGAGGATTCCCCACCTCCGCACGAAGTAGCTGACCTGCGGTGTCGGGGCTCTGCCTGAGCAGAGCCCCGACGCCCCCGAGACCAATCTCCGCACAATCCGGTTCGAGTTGAGCCGCCCACAGGGCCCGCTCCTCACCACTCCTCGCCTGTTCCCCATCCTTTTAGGGACTCCCGTGATTCCGGTCAAGAGCACCGAAGAGCAGCGCGCCTCCTACACCCAAGCAATTATCGACATGTGGAACTCGGCCACCCGTGACCAAGTACGACGCGGCCGCACGTGGTACTCGAAAGCACACGAATTCGCAGCAGAAATCGCAGCCGGAAACACACACAAAGGCGCGGGCGTTCTTGCCGCACTCTCCGCCAACAAGTCGTGGAGCGAGAACTGCCGACTGGCCCGAAAAGCATTCTACGAAGGATCCGCAAGCGGACATTTCTCCGACGCGATCAGCAAGGCCAACCGCATCATGGCCGGAACGGACCCCGCAGAAGTCCTCCCCATGAACATCAAGACCGGATGCTTCTACGTCTGCATCGCACAACCGGACCACCCGGAAACCGTCGTGATCGACCGTCACGCCCACGACATCGCCGTACGCGAAATCTACGGCCAACGGGAACGGGGCCTGGGCGCGCTCGGCCGCTACAACACCCTCGCCGACTGCTACCGTCTCGCCGCTCACCGCCTCGGCGAACTCCCCAGCACCGTCCAGGCCGTTACCTGGGTGGCGCACCTCGAACGCAGGTAGGCCGCGCGACAGGAGATTCTCTCAGGCCTTGTCAGGGTGTGGATGCGCCGTCGACGGAAACAGCAGCAGCGAGGACCAGGCAACGGGGACGTGCGGGCGATCCGATCGCCGACCAGGGACGCAGTAGAAAGGAGAGAATCGCATGGTGATAAGGAATCTGGTTCAGGAGCCCCTCCCTCGTGCTGAGTGGGTGCAGGACGATCAATGGGAAGCGATCAGTGACGCTTACGGTCGCTTGTCAGCTGCCGTTGCCTGCGACGACCGTCCGTTGGTCGTGGGATCGGCGAAGGAGCTGGTCGAGAGCGTTGCTCGCGTCACGCTCGTTTCCTATGGCCGTGTAGTTGCTGACGGCGACGAGTACATGAAGGTGCTGGGACAGGCGCATTCGGTCGTCGAGCATGTCATCGGGGATGCGGTGCCTGCGAATCATCCGCTGCGCCAGATACCTGGCGCAGCGAAGAAGATGGCTGGCCAGTTGCGTGATCTACGGAACGCCTACGGGACTGGGCATGGTCGAGCAGTCGTGCACCAGGTCACCGACGAGGTTGCCGAGGCGGCCGTCCATGCGGCACTGCTGTGGGTGCGATGGGCGCTGGCTCGGCTTCATACCGTGCTCTTGGGCGCGGTCTCGCCGCTGGTGTCTGATCTTCAGAACGGCACTGTCTTCTACGGGGGCGATCTTGAGGCTCGGCTGGAGGCAGCTAACGTCCCTGGACTCGAGGAGTCTGAGCAGCATCGCCTGGGTGTTGCCGTCGGGCAACGAGCGGCGAACGAGACGAATAATGTCCGCCTGGAAGGTATTTGCGCGTGTGCGAAACACCCGGAACGGTGGCCGGATGCCTACCGGCACGGGGTGGTCCAGGGGCTGTTCGTCAACGAGGACGGGCAGGCGCACGCGTACGCCGCTGCCAGCGCTGACTGCGCAGCCGAACTGCTACAACACCACTCCGCGCCCGAGCGCGTCCTCACGGAGCTCTCTGCCGTACTGGCGTCGGCATCATGGTCCCTCACCTTCCAGCACAAGCATGTCGAGATCCTTAAGGCCATGAAGGACGCGCAGGCGAAAATGCCGAGCCAGGCAAATGAAATCTGGGCCAGCATCATCGAAGAGCTCGAAGCCCGGGCCCCTCGCGGAGATCGTTGAGCCAACAGCCCACTGTCGGTGCTGGCCTGACTGCCGCGATAGCGCGGGAAGCCGCCCGGTCCATCACGGCCCGGCTGGGGCGCGTATCGAGTTGCGATCAGCCGGTGGGAGGAGGAGCTGGAGACCGTCTTCCTGGACGACCTCGAGTTCGCGTGGGGGCCGCGCATCCGACTCAGCCGGTGAGCAGCCGGGAACGAGCAGCGGGGCCGGGCAGGGTGATCCTGTCCGGCCCCGTGTCTCGTCCGCCGAAGTCCTGCTCTCTCCCGCGCTCGGCAGACCTTCGAGACGCGGCCAGCTTGGAAACTCACCCTTCGGCAAGGGTGGCGCGTAGACGTTCCCCCAGCGCCGCTGCTTCCACGTCCGTGTAAGACAGCGTGCCGTTCTCGGTCATCAGGGCGTGGAACTGCTGTTCCCTGTACGGCGTTCCTGGGGGCAGGCCGGCGATGTGCCAGTGAAGGTGCGCGTTGCCCTGCTGGCTGCCCAGGGACAGCAGGTAGGTGCGCTCGGGTGCGACGACCGCTTCCACCGCGAGTGCCACCTTGCGAACCACGGACATGAGCGCAAGGTAGGCGGGTTCCCCAAGTTCGCGGACGGCGTGCTCGATGTGGGTCTTGGGAGCCACCAGCACCTTTCCCGGCACGGTGGGATACCGGTCGAGAAAGGCGATGTGCTGATCGTCCTCGTACACCGTCACATGCCCGGGCTCACCCGCCACGAACGCGCAGATGAAGCATGGCCCGTTACGCACCCTGGCCTCGTACGCGTCCAGGTCCATGGGGCGCCGATCCGCTGCCACAAGGCTCTCCTCTTCGATTCAGTCACCGGGCGTCAGCACGTCAGACGATGGCGTGGTCCACCAGTGCCCACATCCGATCCAGTTGCCCGTGCTCGATCGCCGTGCCCGGGTCCTGCGCGAGCAGCCGCGCTGCCCCTGCGACCAGCGAAGCCACCGCCACCAGCCGGATCTGCTGATCCGCAGTGAGCCACGGCGCGTCCTGGACCACGCACGCCACGGCGGCCAGCTCGCTGCGCGTCACTTCGTCGAGGCCGCCCGTCCCGTCGCTCATCACGCCAAAGGGGTCCATGCGGTCGCACTCCTCCGGGGTCAGGGAGGCCGTCGCGGTCTCGATCGCCTCCGGCAACTCCCGGGCAAGCCAGGCCCCGACCGGGCCGGGGGTCGGTGCGCCGGGCAGGGAGCGGATCCAGGCCGCTGCCCGGCGGCCGGCAGCCGCAGCGGCGGCCAGGGCCTCCTCCTCGCCCTCCCACAGCTCGCACGGAACGTCATCAGGAGCCCCGGGGGGCAGGTGCGAGATCGTCACAACCCTCTAACCGCTGGAGGCGGCTGGAGGTCACCAACGGGCTCGCAGCCACCCACACCTCAAGTGCGCCAGCGTGAGAACCACCGGCCGGGCTCCCGCCGCTCCGGCCCTGCTTGCTCCTGGCCCTCCTGGTCGTGGCGCTCGGGACGGTTGTGGAGTGTCTGGGCGAGCTGTACGGCGACGAGGGCGCGGCGCTTGCACCGATCGCAGAGCGTGGGGTGGCTGTCGGCCGGGGTGCCCCAGTCTGCGGTCTGGGTCGCCTTCCAGCCTGCGTCGGTGAACTTCGTCCCGCAGCGCGCGCACGCGGGTCGTTGTGCTTCTCGTTCCGCGGCGCGCTGTTCGGCCTCCTGGCGCTCGCGTTCCTTCGCCTCGCGCTCGCGGGCGCGCTGCTGGGCCCAGTAGCGGGCGTGGGCGGCGTCGCGGCGGGGGTTGCCGATCGCGTCAAACAGGGACTGTGAAGTGGGGCGGCCGAAGCGGCGGAAGACGTGGCCGTGCGGGCCGTGCTCGCGGAGGTCGTCCAGGGTGGTCGTGATGACGGGGATCTTCCTGTCGTAGTGGTGGAAGTCCTCGTCGTAGTCCTTGGTGCCTGCCCAGAGGTGGCGGGTGAGGGCGGCCAGGCGCGGGATGGTGCGTTCGAGGTTGCGGGCGCCGCGCGGGTTGAAGACGAGGAGCAGCGGCGGGTACGAGTCCTCGGGCCGCGTCCCGGGTGGGGTGGTCCAGCGGGTGCGCCACATCGGCTGGGCCTTGCCCTCGGTGTCCTTCACCTTGCGGCGGAAGAAGCGGGCGTACTTCTCTAGCTTGTCCGCGAGCTCCTCCGCGGTCTCGTGGCAGTTGTCGACCTCAACGAACAGCAGCGGCACACCGTCCTGGGGCGCGGTCAGGACGATGTCGGCCTGAGCGCCGCCTCGGCCCGGCGTACTCCAGGACCCGGCCACCGGCAACGGGACCTCGGTCCAGTACGAGCCGATGCTCCCCACACCGTCAGGTGCGTCGACGACGGCCTGGGCGGCCGACCGCACCGCGGGCGGATCCGTGGCCAGCTTGGCCAGGTCCGGCTTCGGGCGCAGCAACGCGATGACGGTTTCGTTGACAGCCATCGGGTGGGTGGCACCGCCGGCGCCCGCACCTCGTGCGGTGGCGCCCATCTCCGACAGGGGGCGCTGGAGCTCCGTGGCGGCGGCCTCCAGGCCCTTGAGGGTCAGGTGACGCAGGGCCTCGCCCGTGCTTGTGGAACCGCCGGTCGCGGTGAGGCGGTGGGTGCGCAGGTCGGCCAGGGCGGCGGTGTGGGTGGCGGTGCGGGCTGTCTTCCGCTTCGCCGCCGTCGGCTTCTCCGTGTGGCGGTGGTTCAGGTGCGGCAGAGCGATCCGCTGGATCTGATCCGTGGTGGCGACCTTGAGCACCCCGAGGACGCGCAGCACATCCGCGCGAGAGGTATTCGTCGACCCGGCCGCCTTCGACTTCTGCTTCCCCGTCGTCATCAGCTCGCCGCCTTCGCCGCGCGTCCCGCTGCCAGCCGACTGCCAGCTGGGCTTCGCCGGGCGTCCGGGGCCGGCACCCGATGCTCTCCTCCACTACAAGGAGGAGAGAAGAAGGGGTGTGACAACGCTCCGTTCCGCCCTGACCAGCAACTTTGCCTGGTTTCGGCGGCCGGGCACCAAAGGGGAATCCCAAGGGGCATCCACAGTGGCCGCCGCAGGGCGCTGCCGGGCCTGATCCGCCGGGGTGCCAGGATGCTGGCTCGTACGGTGCGCACCGTACGGCGGCCGGTTCGCGGGCGAGTGGTAGTGGTCATCGAGGGCTCCTTCACAGCCACCAGGACAGGACCCGGGCAGCATGCGAAGAGACCCCTTGTCCGCGGTCTGACGGTGCCCGGTAGCGAACCCTGTCCAGGAGAAACGCAACCACCCCGAACCGGTTCGCGGGGCTTGGGGCACTGTTTGGGTCACTGCCCGCAGCAAATGGGTCAGCGTTTCCGCCCCGGCCCGCGCAGGACCGGGGTCGGGGGTGGAGGCGGCTGGTGCGGCTGATCAGTCCAAGCTCTTCGAGGCGCCCGAGTTGGCTGGACAAGGGGACCCGGTTTGGCCCTTGCAGCCCCGATTCGCCCCATCCGTGGAGCGGGAAGAAATCTCTGGTCTCTGTCCACAGGCCCGCCAGCCAACCATGCGATGTGCCCGCCGCGAGTCGCGCGGCGGCCATCGTGAGGAGAGCTTGATGCACTACCCGTTCCCGTCCCGCACGCCGCTGACGCCCGACCAGGTGGAGCAGGGCTTCGACTACCTCTTGTCGCTCCAGATGGGCGGCGGGAACTACGTCTCCGGCCGCACGCCAGCCTCTCCAGAGCTGGCCTTCCTGCTGCTGCGGCTCGCCGAAAACATCGTCCTCCCCGCCACGGGAGTCCTGGGCAACGGGGAGCCGCACGCGGACTCCTTCGCCCTGGACGAGGTCGGATGCATCTTGCTGTCCGCCCTGCGGGACTGGACGCGCGACTCCCCACCACTGCCGTGCTGGGCATCGCCCGCAGCATCATCCGCTTCGTCGAGAACGTCATCCCCGACCCCGACGACCACGGAGACACCCGAGCCACCCTGGAGACCATGCGCGACGAACACCTGGAGTGGGCCCGCACCGTGCAGTCCATGACCCCGCGCCCGCAACCACACCCCGATGCGCCTGTGCAGTGAGGCGCATCGGGTGGCCACCCAGTGGGCGATCCCTTGTCCGACAGCCGCACACTGTGGTGCCCTGCTGATGGTCTCAGCGTCCATTGGTAGCGATGGGGAGTCACCGCACGCCCGCCCGGAGGTCACGAAGGGATATCCACGTGCGGGACAGCGGGGACGTCGCAACAATCACAACAAGTGCACCGCCACCAGGAGTTGTTATGTCTCACCCCCTCGCCCCGCACACAGTCCAACGGCTCGCATATGTCCGGTACCTGTACCGCGAGGGCATCGAGCAGAGCCGCCAGCCCGCCCCACTCTGCTCACGAGCCATCACCTCCTTCCACGACGCCGTCGAGAACTACCTCGGCATCGTCACCCAGCACCTCCGCATCGACGTGAATAAGGCTCCCGAGTTCATCGCGTACTGGGCCCTGATCAAGGAGAAGTTCGAACTGCCGAAGAAGGACTCGATGAAGCGTCTCAACGACGCTCGCGTGGCCCTCAAACACAACGGCACCTTCCCCTCCAAGCACCAGATCGAGCAGGCCCACCAGACGCTGGACGACTTCTTCGCCACGGTCACACCCAAAGTCTTCGGTGTCGACTTTGACTCCATCGACATGGTCGACCTACTGACGCAGCCGGAGGTTGTCCGTCTTGTGCGCGAGGCACGGACACACGCGGACATTGGTGACTACCCCATGGCCATGGCCGGCCTCGTGCTCGCCTTCGATGCACTTCTTGATCACTACGCCAGGGGGGAGAACCCCGTGGCAAGCGAGTCGCCGTTCAAATTCGGAGCGTCGCTCTACTTCATGGACGAGCCCCGCATCGATGGTGCCGGCGCCCATACCAACACCCGACTCAAGAAGCTCAGCGACTTCGCGACCAGTGCGCAGAGGGCCCTGCAGGCGATCAGCCTTGGCATCGACTACCCCAGCCTGGCCCGGTTCAGGATCATCGCGCCGCCTGTGTACGGCCATGGCGACGGCAGTCACCGCTTCGTGAACCTGAACTCTGTGCAGGCGCTCACGGCAGAGGACTACGACTGGGCGTCGCACTTCGTCATCGAGTCCGCCCTCAGAGCCTCCCGGGCCGACGAGATCCGGGGTATCCAAGAGCGCCAGTTCACCCAGAACTGGAATCCGCACGAGCCGTTCGGTGAGCGCAGTTGGACAGGCCCTGTGGACCCGGCGCCGGAACCGGAGTTTTCCGCGTTCGACGAGGTGTGACACTGCTGTGGGGCAGGTGGATGGGCTCAGCGGCCAGGACCGGCCTGTGTCCCTTTATGAAGGCCGGATGGGTGCGCGCCAGTGCGGTGGTGCGCGCACCGGTGTGACCGGCGCGCAGGAGCGGTGCGCATTGGGTGGCCGGTGGTGCGGTGGATTGGGTCGGGTGGGCGGTGCGCGTCCGCTCCCGGCCGGAGTGGGCTCCACTCGGTGGAGTGGATGTCGAGCACGGTGGCGTCCACTCCCACCGAGTGGCGCACACCGAGTGGCGCCCAGCAGGGAGTGGACCCGCACCACGGCACCGGGTGCGCGCACCATCGGGTCCACTCAGTGGCCGGCCTCCCGGCCTCGGTGCGGTCCGGGCTCCTGCTGGTGGTGCACCTGCTGGTCGCCTGAGCGCACCGCGCCGACATCGTCGGTGAGCATCGGGTGGACCGCGCCGGGTGCACTCAGCAGTCGGCTTCTCGCCGCGGTGCAGCCCGACGGCCGGGGATACGTTCTATGCGGCTGAACGCTGGTAATGGGATGGCAGGGCCTGGGCGAGCCAGTCGGGGGTGGCGCCCGCTCCCACTAGTCGCCCGTGCTCCTGCCCTGTGTCGCGGCCGACGCGACCCCGCCGGAAGTGGATCCCGATCTCGCCGCGGCGGCCTCCTCCCGCATCGAGGGTGTACCAGCAATTGCGCTCGGCTCCCTGGTCGCAGTCGCACGGCTTGCACACGCAGTGCTCACGGGCTGCCTTCAGCGGCATCCCCCATACCGGATGGGTCAGGTACGCAAGGAGCGCCTCATGGTCCATCGGGACGTCGTGCTCGTAGCGCAGCTCGAACTTCCACCCCAGACCGTGACGCCAGTACCTGACGCAGTACGGCTTGGTCGCAGTGTGGAAGAGGGCGATGCGGCGCAGGAGGCCACTGGCGACCCAAGCATGGTCGGCCTCCTCCTCCAGCCAGGCGTGGTCTGCGGCCAGGTAGTCGGACTCGAACGAGGTCAGCGCAGGCGCGTCCCACAGGGGGACGAGATGGCCGTCGTGGCATGCGGTGCGGTGTGTAGTGACGATGGTGCGCCACTGTGCGGTGGCCAGTCCGCTGAGGGTGACGCGGGCGTCGGTACCGACCAGGCCCAGGTGAGCACCGGCCGCGTCGATCCCGAGGAGCCTGATCCCGGCGATGCCTCCCGGGCCTCCTTCGTCCTCGTCAGGCCCGGTGTACTGGGTGGGCAGGAGAGAGAGCAGGGAGTGCTCCGGCAGCGAGTGCTTGGGGCCGAGTTTGGGATCGAGTTCCACGACCAGGTGGTCGGCGCCGGGGTGGACCTGGGCAACGCCGGCGGGGTGGGCGCAGTAATCGCTCGTGCCGCCCAGCCGCTCGAACACGGCGGCCTCCAGGCGTGCCTGGGCCCGGTCGGCAGCCGCAGGAACCGGGGCTTGCCCTTGGAGGGCTTGGAGGTGCTGGAGGCTGGTCTGGTGCCCGAGGCCCGTGCATCGGGCACGGTATCGGGCCTTCTGGGTGAGGATTTCACCGTGACTCATCAACGTTCCTGACTGCGGACCGTCCGGCCCCGGCCCGCACAGGTAGTGCGAACGGTTTGCGTGCTGTTGGGTCGGGGCCTTGCTCCTTCGCATCCGCGGGTAAAGCGGGGGCGTCTGGGCCGGAGAGCGCGCTGCGGATGCTGGCCCACCGAGGGGGCCATTCAGGAGTGTGCCGCCGGGACGGCCCTCCGGTACGGCTGACGGGCTGCCACAACCGTTCATTCAGTCGTCCGAGTGACGGCAGAGACTGGCGTCCGGCAGTTAGCGGTCGGCCTCCCGGCCGTGGTGGGGTCCGGGTTGCCGTGGGCGGTGCGCCTGCTGGTCGTCCGGGCGCACCGGGGGCGGCGTCTCGGTGTCGTCGTTGCGGCGCGTGTAGCGGTTCATCGTGGTGTGGGCCCGGTCGGCCGCCTCGGTGAACGCGTCCTGGAGGTGGCGCAGGCGTTCGGCGGTGAGATCGAGAGCGTCGACGTCCGTACGGGGTTCCCACAGGGCCCGCAGCGCCTTCAGGTCCATCGCCCCGTGGCGGCCGGGCTCCTGCTCCTGGTCGTCGTGCTCGGGGTCGGCCGGCTCGGGCACGAGCAGTTGCTCGGGCATCGCCGCCTGCTGGTGGGCGACGACGTCGTACGCCCGCCCCCGCACAGCAGAGGTGGTGGTGCGCAGCTTCTCCCGCACCACCGCGCCGGCGAGGACGGCGCGCTCGTACCGGAGCGGGATGCGGGGGATCGTCCACTCCCCCGCATCCTGCCCCGGAGGCCGGTGCGCGGGCGGCTCGCCGGGGCCAGCCGGGCGCTGCCAGCCCAGGTCGGGCGCGGGGGCGGGTGGGCGGCGGCTAGGGAGGTCGGACAGGGCCCACCGGGCGGTGTAGTGGCGGTAGCCGGGCTCTAGCCCGCGGATCGTCTTCGGCTCGCTGATGTCCAGGCAGTGGGTGGAGATGGCGGCGGCCACGATCTGGTCGTCCAGGCCGGGGTCGCGGCGGCGGCCGCGCAGGACGAGGGCGAGGTGGCGGCGGGCTTCGGCGAGCAGGTGCCGGCGGTGGAAGCGGCCGCCGTCGTTCATCACGAACACGGTCGCGGTGACGTCGATGGCCGCCAGGGCGACATCGACCACGGCCGCGACGCGGGCCCGGACCGCGGCGGCCGCGGCGCGGGCGTGCTCGAGGAGGGAGTTGATGACGTCGGCGGCGACCTTGGAGGTGAGGATCGCGCTCACCTTCCACCAGGCGCGCAGCTGCGCGAGCGGCTGGGTCTTCTGCTTGGGCGGGCGGGTCTTGCGGGCGGCGATCTGGTTCATCTTGGCGCGGGCCCGCTCGGAGACCACGGGCAGGAACCGCGGCTCGCCGTCGTCATCAACGGCGGTGACGTACTCGTGCTCCAGCTCGGCCAGGCAGGCGGCGATCTGGTCACTGCGCCGGGAGGTCCAGCGGATCAGCTCGTGCGACACCCCGGCAATCTCCATCACAGGCCGGCGCCCCGGAGTGACGATGCGCGGCTCGGTCGCCAGCCCCAGCGCCTCGCAGACCTCAGCGGCCACCAGCTCGCTGTAGAGCGCGGAGGTCGCCACCGTGTTCTCGTGCAGGGCCGTTGTGTGGATCGAGCCCCACTTCCCGTCCAGACGCTGCCCCTTCACAGACAGCAGCACATGGTCATGGAGCAAGGGCCGCCCAGAGCGAGCCTCGTAGTGGCGGAAGCGGGCGGCGACCAGACCGCCGGGCGGCCGGACCCGGTAGATGCCGTCCTTGCCGTACCGGATCACCGCGACCTCGTCCTCGATCCACTCCAGCACCCGCTCGATCGCCCGCTCGTGCGCGGCCTCGATCACCCGCCGGGTCTCGTCATCCCCGAACGCCCACAGAAGGTAGATCGTCGGCTGCGGCCGGAACACGAAGTCGACACCGGTCACCGTCACCCGGCGTCCGAGGGCGCCGGCCTCGAAGGCCTTCTTCGCCGAGTCACCCGCGGCGAGCCGCTCGGCCTCGATCCGGTCCGCGTACGGGTGGCGGCCCCGCTCGCCGAACAGGTTCCGCAGCTGCGCCTCGGTGACCTCCTCACCCGGCGCGAGTCCGAGCACGGCAAGTCCCCGGCCCATCCAGCGCCCGACCGGGACCCCGGCCTGTTCCTGGGCGGCGCGCAGCGGCGTGCGGGCCAGGCGGCGGCCGTCGCCGACAACGGTCTCGCGGAGGTAGTAGCGGTACATCTGACCGGCTCGGACGATCTTGATATCTACTGTCATGCAGACCACGCCACACGGCTCTGAACTGCAAGAAGAGGCCGATCGTGGGACGTCCCGCCAGGCGGGAGCAGAGGCCGAACTTTCTTCTCAGGTGCCCGGCCGGGCGGGAAGCGGCCCCGAGCCGAAAGCGAATGTCATCGCTCTCCGGCACCGGCAGCTCCCCGGCACGAAGCGGCCCGTCGTCGGGACGTACAGAGGGCGCGAGCTGGGTGCGGCGAGGGGTGTTACCGGGGGCGAGCGTGATGGTCAGAGTGACCGCGTTGTGGCCGTGGAGCTGGTGGGCTCCGCTCTGCTGTGCGATCGAGCGGGCGTCCGTGGTGAGCTGTACGTAGATGTGGGGTGCGGGGTCCTCGTCGAGGGCGAGGGCGAGGGGGCGGGCGATCTCCCGGGAGATCCATCCGAGGAAGACGCCCTGGTGCTGGACTTGGATGGCGTTCGGGTCGGCCTCGTTGCCGGGGTCGCGGATGAGGTCGAGGAGGGTGCCGGCCGACAGCTGCGCGAGGTGGAGGTCGTTGCCGCTGTGGCGGACGCCGCGCAGGGGGCAGGTGAAGGTCCCAGTGCCGCTGAGGATCGCGGCCTGGGTCGCGCGGGGGCTTCGGCGTTCGGTGCTGCGGATGAGGAGGCGGGCCGTGTCGGGGTCGGTGAACGTGGTGATCTCGTCGGTGGTGAGCTGGCTGAGCCAGTCGAGGAACTGCCGGAAGGTCGGCTCGAGGTAGGGGCAGTTGGCGGCGAGGGACGTCGCGATGGCGCGGTCGTGGATACCGATGCTGGAGGCGTAGCAGGCGGCGGGGCTGCCGACCCCGTATTTGATCATTGCGGGGAGTGCGGCCAGGTGGCCCTCGGCGGGGACGCCGCGGCGAAGTTCGAGGAGCTGGAGAAGCGCGGAGACGACCCAGGCAAGGTCTTGGACGATGATCTTGTCGATCGCGCTGGTCGTCGCGGTGATGTCGGGGGTGAGCAGGTTGCCCTGGTGGCGCTGGTGGAGGTCGGCTGCCGGGACGCCAGCGATCCAGTCGGTGGCCAGGGGTACGAGCGCGGGGGCGGCGACCTTCTTCTGGCGGATGCCGCGCTGGACTTCGTGCACCTCGGTGGCGAGAGTCAGGATGAGTTGCTGCAGGTGGGGCCAGTACTCGGCGGTGAGCAGTTCGGGGTGTACGTCGAGGGCGGTCTGGATCTGCTCGGCGGCGGCGAGTGCGTCGGTGCCGCCCTGGACGCTGAGGCCGGAGCGGACGATCGCGGCGCGTGCGGGCCGGTCGGGCAGGCGCTGGGCGATGGCGGCGACGCGGCGGGCGGAGAAGCGGGCCAGCGGGGCCAGGGACCATTCCTGGGCCCCGAGCTGGTGTCCGCCGAGGGTGTCGACGAGGAGCGATTGGGCGGCCTGCTCAAGGAGGTGCTGGTCGGGGGTGTCGACGACTTCCTCGGCGAGCAGGGCCAGGAGCTGGATGTCGAGTCCGTCGGCCCACTCGGCCAGTTTTCCGTCGGCGGGGTCGGCCAGGTCCAGCGCGGTGAGGTCCTCGCCGGCGTCGGGCCGGTGGCCGAGGCGGGCGATGACGAGCTCGTAGTAGAGCCAGCCGAGCGTGGAGACGACCGGTTCGATCCTATTCCGGTCCAGGTAGTGGCGGCGCAATTCCTGGGCGGCGCTGGAGTCCTTGGCGATCAGTACGACGTGGCCTTCGGTCTCTTGGCTGGCGCGGCCGGCCCGCCCGGCGGTGTTCCAGAAGTCGCGGACACTGACCCTGTCGTTCTGGCCGCGCCAGGTGTCGGGGACGAGGACGGTCTTGGTGGGCAGGTTCATGCCCTGGGACAGAGTGCTGGTCGCGCAGAGGACACGGAGCGCGCCATTGCGGTAGGCGCGCTCGAGGCAGGCGCGGACGGCTTGGGGGACCTCGGCGTGGTGGTAGGCGTAGCCCCCGAGGACCATGATCGTGAGTTCGTGGCTGTTGCCGATATGCCGACCGATCTCGGCGGAGGCTTCCACGCGCCGTCGGGCGACCTCGGCGTTGAAGGAGCCGTCCGTCATGCCCAGTTTCGGCGCGCCTTCCTTCTTCAGTGCTTCGCCCAGGGCCTTGGCGGCGGCGCGGGCCTTGATCTTGGTGGGCTGGGCGATGAGGACGGGGCCGAGCCGGTCGAAGTGCAGGGCCAGGGCCGCGGCGACGTCCTTGGGAGCACTGGGAAATAGGTTGACGCGCTTCTTGTGCCGGGTCAGGACGCGGGGAAGGAAGAACTCATCTGTGCCGCCGTTACCGTAGTCGATGGCGCCCTGTTGTCCGTCGGCTTCGCGGCCGCGCCAGGAGAAGACGCCCGTCCGGAGGCGGGAGGGCGACCAGTTGATGCTGGCGAGGTTGGTGGCGTCCGCGTTGGGGTCGAGCCAGCGGGCGAGGTCTTCGCCGTTGGGCAGGACTGCGGAGAGCAGCAGGAGGCGGGCGGCCGGGGCAGTACGGCGGATACGGGTCAGCAGCATCTCCAAGCGCAGGCCGCGCTCGGAGCGGTCGATGGCGTGGCCCTCGTCCACCAGGACCAGGGCGAGACGCGCTGTCAGCTCGGGCATGTTGCGCAGCAGCAGGTCGAGCTTTTCGCTGGTGACGACGAGGACGTCGGTGAAGTCCAGGAGCTGCATCTCGTAGCGGACGTGCTCGGCGCCGCCGAAGAGCGAGGAGACTCTCATGCCGAGCAGTTCGAGGCTCTCGGCCAGGTGGCGCTCCACTTGTGCGGCAAGGGCGCGAGTGGGGACGACGTAGACGGCGAGCCGGGAGACGAGCCACCAGCGGTTCTCGTCGCCTGGCCGGGGGGCGAGGGCGTGGAGGATGGCCCACTCGGCGATGTGGGTCTTGCCCGCCGAGGTCGGCATGGTCACCGCCATGTTGCGGGCGGCGGCGTCGACCAAGCCGGCGTCCAGGGCAGCGCGTTGGGAGGGCCACACCTGGATGACGGGCCGCTCGGCGACGATCAGGGCCTTGAGGTAGCGCTCCCACAGGCGGCCCCAGGTGGCTGCGCGGCGCAGCAGCAGCCAGGGCGAGGTGGCGACGATGTCCTCGGCGACGTGGGCCAGGGAGTCGATCAATGTCCAGGTGTCGGCCACGGAGGCGTCCAGCAGGATGGAGGAGGCCTTGCGCAGATCGGCGACGGCCGCGTGACCGGCGGCCCGGCTGCCGGTGCGCCACAGGGCGGCGAGGTTGCGGGCGGCGCGACCGGTGAGTCCGTAGGCGGCGAGTACGGCGGCGTCTGCTACGTCAGCCCGTCCTTCGGTGGTTTCCCCCAACAGCCGCTGCCCCAGGACGGGAAGGTCGTCGGCAGTCTGCTGGCCAAGGCGCGCGACCTCGTCGAGGTCGCGGCGCAGTACGGCGCCGGTCAGTTCGGCGATCCGGTACGGAGCGGCCGTGGTCGGCGTCTCGAAGACCTCGAGCTCGCCGCGCGCGAACAGGGAGCGTGCTTCGCGAGTGAAGACGGCGGCGAGAGTGGCGGCGTTGGCCTGGTAGCCAGCCAGGCTCCACATCGTCGAGGCGATCGCCAGCAGCTCCACGCGCTGCGGGTCCGCGGCCTGATGGCGGTCGGCGAGGTCCGCGTACGCCTCGGCGATCTCGGTCAGCGGGCCGGGATCGGCTCGGCGTTCGCGCGGGGTGCGGGTGAGCTGGCCAAGACGGGCCAGGGTCAAGCCGTTGCGCATGCCGTCGAGGTCGTAGGTGTAGGCGACGGGGGCGCCTTCCAGGCTGATCTGGTCGCCCAGGACGTGCGAGCGCAGCTGGGCGCGCAAAAGGGGGCCAGCTGCGCCGTCGGTGAAGACTTCCTCGCCGAGCCGGTGGATGGTGCCGTCGTAATCCTTCACGCTGCGGTGTCCTCGCTGGTCTCGGGCTGGCGGGGCTGGAGCCGGTCTCGGCGGCCTGGTAGACGCGAGCCACGAAGTCCTGAAGTCCACGGATCTTGACGACCGTCAGCTCGGTGCGCTGGGTCACCACGCCGGCCAGGACGTCGACGACATCGTCCTTCCAGGCCAAGGCATCGTGCACGAAGACCATGTGCCGCTCCACCACCCGCTCCCTGGGGCGGCGCAGCAGGCCAGCGAGATGGCGTACCAGGAACTGGTGGTCACGTTCGGCGCAGCGAACCATCGCGAAGTGAATGCTCTCGTCCAAGCGGACGAGGACCTTCTCCAGGCTGTCGTATGCCTCCTTCCCCAGGTCTCGCTTGCGGGTAGCGCGGGTCTTCACCTCGGGCACGGCGATCACCGGAGGCGTCTGGCGGAAGCGGAAGGCCAACACGTCGGTGCCCTGTACGGCCTGATTCGGGGTCTGCTTGTAGCGGAGCTTGAGGATCGGCACACACCAGCGACGCACCCTCCGGTACAAGGCAGCGGTGACGATCTCTCCGAAGTCACCGTGCCGCACCGCAACCCGGGTGGGGAACTTGTTGACGCGGAGATAGTCAGCGACCTCCGGGGTCCCCAGGTCGTCGAACACAAGCGCAAGCTCGCTGGGATTGAGGTAATTACGTGCTACATCGTGGCCGAGCTGGTCCATCAGCTCCTCGTCGCCGAGCTCGCCGGACTCGACGAGGGCTTCGTAGTGCAGCTCGCCCTCCGGCTGCTCCACCGGCTCCTGCTCCAGCCACTTGCCGAACATGCTTACCCCCCGAACTCGCGGTCCTCCCCCGTCCTCATTGTCACGTATGCCGCGCGGAGCTAAGCCCGCTTCCGCACGCACGTGGTACCTCCCGCTCCTCGTCCCTCTCCTGCAGCGCAGCGACCCCTTCGTGGGTGTCGGGCGTCCGTCAGCGCGGTCGTCCTCGTCCGAGTGTTTGATCGCAGCGTTTTGGACTGCTGCAAGACAGTCCGGACCTAGTAATGTTCGGCCGCATGAGCATCCCCAGCCCGCGAGGGGAGCGAGAGAAGCTAATTACTGCTCTCACTCCTCAATTGCGCAGACACCTGAAAATCCGCGCCTTCGAGCACGGTATGGACATCCAGGACGCCACTGAGCGCGCCATCAAGGCGTGGTACACGGCGGACAGCCTCCCCGACGTGGACACTGCCGGCGCGAAGACTTGGGGGACATTCCTCCCAGTTGGTGAACCGGACACGTTCAAGAACGCGTGCAACGAGCGCGGTGTCACCTATGTCCAGGGGCTCGCCCAGGCGTTGACGCTCTGGCTGGAGGCACATCCCTCTCCCACTACGCCGCTCACCGAGCAGCCGGTCATCCGCGTCATAGTGGCCAACCAGAAGGGTGGCGTCGGCAAGACGTTCATTTCCAGCGGCATGGCTCAGGCACTCGCGGAAGCTGGCCACCGGGTGCTGATCGTCGATTACGACCCCAAGGGCATCTCACTGCGGAGCTCGGCTTCGAGGACCTCATGTACGAGGACGACGTCGAGACGCTGCTGATGCACATGGACGGGACCGCCAAGGGCGACATCCACGACTTGCTGGTCGCCCTGGACCACGAACGCTTCGGCGAGCGTCTGCACCTGCTGCCCGCAAGTGACGACGCGTTCCTGCGGGATGTGGCGTTGTCGAAGGTGTCGTTCAGCGAGGCCGCGTTGGAACGGGCTCTGGAGTCGCTGGAGAACGACTACGACATCATCATCATCGATGGCCCCCCCAGCCTGGGTCTGAACATGGACACGGCGCTGTACTACGTCCGGCGCCGCGATGGCGAGCTGTCCGACCGGTCCGGCGTCATCACGCCGGTGTGGGCCAACAAGGCGTCCCACCGGGCATTCCGGCTGCTGCGTTCGCAGATGGAGGACCTCTGCCGCAAGGGCCGCATCACGGTCGACTACCTCGGGCTGGTCATCAACGCGTACGACAGCCGCCGCGGCCGGTTGGTCAAGGAGAACCGGGACCAGTGGGAGCGCAGCAGCTCGCCAGCGGTTCTGGCGGTCATCGGGGACCTGAAGGAGGGACGCGAGGCTGCGGATGGAGAGATCCCGCTGCTGGAGTATGCACCCGACAGTGAGCATGCGCAGGCAATGCGCGACCTGGCGAAGGAACTGGCGGTATGAGGAAGACCAAGGCCAAGGACCAGGAGCGCGTGACACGCGGATTCACCCTGGATGAAGACGGCCAGGGCGGTACGGCAGGAGCACCCCGGCGGGTGCGGACGCGTCAGCAGATCATGAACGGAGAAGGCAAGCGCCCCCCGGCGTCGGTGCCGTTGGCAGAGCTGGCGCACAATCCGTTCAACCCCCGCGATGAGTACACCGACATCGAGGAGACTGCGGAGTCGCTGCGCGCGCGAGGACAGATCCAACCGGTCACCGTGGCGCGGCGGGCCGCCTTCCTGCGGGCGCACCCGGACCAGGAAGAGCTGGTCGGCGCCGCCGAGTACGTGGTCATCGACGGTAACCGTCGGCTCAAGGCCGCCGCTGCGGCCGGTCTGGATGAGCTGCGGATCGACGTCCATGATGGCCTGGCTGTCACCGCTGCCGACATTCTGGAGTCGGCGCTGATCGCTAACGTGCACCGTGTGGATGTGCCCCCCTGGACCAGGCCAAGGCCATCCAGCAGCTCGTCGACGTCCATGGATCGCAGGGCAAGGTCGCCAAGCGGCTGGGGAAGACACCGGCGTGGGTCTCACAACGACTGGCATTGCTGCAGCTCACCCCGGACCTCCAGAACGCCGTGGAGACCGGCGAGCTCAAGGTGGAGCCCGCCCGGCGCATCGGTCGTCTGCCCCAGGAACAGCAGGCCCCAGCTGCGCAGGAAGTCTTGGCCGTGTCGAAGACGCCACGTCAGCGCGCGCCGCGTCGGCAGCTTGGTGATGGCGGCGAAGCACCGACTGTTAACGGCGTTAATGGTTCCGGCGTCTCTGGCTCTGGCGCTGCGACGCCGCAGCAGACCGTTAACGCCGTTAATACCTCGGCAGTGACAGCCCCGGCTGCCCAGGCATCCGTCGTCATCCCCGACGCTTCCCCGGAGAGCATCGTGGCTGCGTTGAAGGAGCAACTGTCGCCGCAGGATTTGACCAAGGTCGCGGAGCTGCTCATGGAGAGTCTCACCGAGTCAGCAACGGGCTGAGGCTGGTAGCGCGAACGGGTCGCCCAGTTGGGCAAGAACGATCTTGCCGAAGCTCTTGTCCTGTTGGTCGGCCAGAAACACAAAAGCGGCCCCCGCCGCTCGGACCGCGAGGTTCGAACGGCGGGGGCCGCTTTTGTGTGCTCAGGTGCTCAGGTCGACGGCGGCCGGGAGGTCGCGCTCGGCGAGGGCGTGGGTGAAGAGTCGGTAGGGGCCGGTCCAAGCGCCGTGGATGCGGTTCTGGGCACAGTGGAGCGTGCCAGTGAGGGCGGTCTCGGTGTCGGGATGGATGAGGACCAGGGCGAGGGGGTCGGTGTCGGGTTGCTGGCCGGGGAGCAGGCGTCCGCGTTCCAGGCGGCGCTCGCCGATCCGTACGGCGACGTCGCCGCGGCCATTCCACGGAGCCGGCCTCCGGCGAGCGGCGAGCATGTCGGTGAACTCCGCGACCGCCTTCTGTCCAACTGGTGAAGGGTGACGTACTACCCCTGCACGATTCGCCCCCCTGACTGGTGATCGCCGCAGCGCAGTGTGCGTGCGTGAAGCGCCGACAGGCGCACTGTATGGGGGAGTAGGTTGCCCTCCATGTCCAACACCAACCGGTTCGCGGGGTGGCGCTGATGGCTGACGACAGCAGTTCGATGAACTCGACCGAGTACGAGAAGCTGACGCAACTTCTAGTCGAGCGAATCGCTGCGCGAGCGCCCGTGGCCACGACCCGGCTTAAGCACAATGTTGTCCTGCCGGGCCGTGCGTCAGCTCACCAGATCGACGTCTTGTGGGAGTTCACAGTCGAGTCCGGCCATGCGCACCGCGTCATCTTCGAGTGTCGTCGCAAGAATCGCTCGCTGGAGCAGAACGACGCGCTCGCTTTCAAGGGCGTGGTTGAGGAGGTCGGCTTCGAGTCGACCCCCACCACCGGGGTGATGGTGCACCTAACCGGATTCCAGCTGGGTGCTCGGAGGATCGCCGATACCTATGGCTTGATCATTCTGGAGATGCGCACTCCGACCGATAAGGACGTCGATGGTCGGCTGATGAAGATCCACATCTCGATGACGGGTCGCGTTCCCGTGGTCAAGGACGTCGGCATGGACGTCTCCGCGTTGCTCTCGGACGCTCTGAACGGGCCGGTACTGAACCATAGTCTTGAGATCCAGGAGCCGAGCGGTCGACGTGTAAGCATGATGGATCTCCTCCAGGATGGTGAGCTCAACCCCATGACGGAGCCGCTGACGCCCCTCCACCGCGTGACCCGACAGTTCGAACCACTGGCTGTCCTGACCGTAAGCGGCCAGCCTGCGGCAGAAGTGCGTTCCATCTCTGCGACCGTCGGTGAGGAACTCACCGATCCCTTCGACTGGACTATTGGCGGCCGGGAACGTCTCGCCTGGATGGTGAAGAACGCATTGGGCGGTGAGCGTGCGTGGTTCACCCACGATGGAAAGGTCCATGTCACCGACGTCGACCAACTACTTCAGGGTGAAGGTGGGGCGCTCTGAAGCGCTAATCGGTCGCTCTCCGGGCTGCCAGGTAGTCCGCCCAGCTGTCCTGCGCCAGTGCGGCCCACTCCATGGCGGTGTTGACGTGGATGCCGAAGGGGTCGCTGGTGACGATCGGTGGGAGATCAGCCGCCATGGTGATCATCGCCGTGTTGTGGGCCGCAAGGGTCGGCAGACCGAGTTCAAAAAGCTGCGACGCGAGGCCATGCGGCGAGCTGGGCAGTGACTTCGGCGGTGCGGCGGGTGAACTGGTCGAAGACAGTGGTGGGCATCAGCCCTCACATGGACGGGGCCGCCGGGACCGTGGTGGTCCCGGCGCGGCCGGGGCGGTCAGCGGGTTGCCGGAACGGGCGCGGCCTTGTGGCTGTCGCGGTGCGCGGTCTGCTCCGGCTCGGCAAGAACGCGCAAGCCGTGCGGCTCGCCGACCCGGCCACAGGAGCTGCACACCACGGCGTAGTTGCGGCGGCCGACGCACCCGGCGTCCGGGTCGCGGGGCTTGCCGGAGGGGCAGACCGCGTGGGTGCATTCGGTGCCGTCGGGGTGGAGCAGGACGACCTTCACGCTGATGCGGGCCATGGGCTTCGTCTCCTTGTCGGGCTCAGGGAAGGGCAGTTGGTGGAGCGCGGCCGCCGGGGTGCGGCCCCGGGTGGGGCGCGGCGGGGTGGGCGGCTCGGTGCGGACGAGCGTGATCTCGGGGAGGAGTCCGAGCTGTCCGGCGGCGGCTGCGCGGGCGGCGAGGGTAGGCGAGCGGGGGACCCGGTGGTGGCCGTGGTCGATGCGCAGGTGGCAGAGCTGGCAGGCGGCGAGCAGGTTCTCGTCTCGCACGTCTTCGGGGGTGTGGTTGAGGTGGGCGGTGGTGAGGCCGACCACGGACCCGGTGTCCGGGTGGATCTCCTCATGGACGGCGGGGCAGCGGCCGCCGGGGTGCGCCAGGCCGCACTGGCCCGTGCACTCGCAGCGGCCGCCCGCCCGCTCGAACCGGATCCGCGCGCTGATCTCGTTCCAGTCGCGCGGATAGCGGTGCAGGTTCTCGGGACGGATGGGCACGGCCGGGTCACTCGCCGCCGGCGGCCTGGCGGTGCTCGAACGCCTCGATCAGTTCGCCCAGGGCGCCCGGGTCGCCAGCGTGGCCGACCCAGACTCCGGCCTCGGTCCACACCGGGATCTCTCCGGAGTCTTCGGCGTCGAAGTAGCAGACGTACGGGCCGTACCGCTCCAGCACGGCCGTGGCGACGGCGGCCGGGTCGGACAGCTGTGGTGCGGTCTCCAGCACGGCGAGCGTGGTGACGACCAGCCACATCGGCTCGTCCGGCGTACGGGGCAGCCGGAGGTAGCCGGTAACGCGGAGCTTGTCGCCGGGGACCAGGTCGTGGATGACCGCGTGCGCCAGCACGGAGTCGGCGACGGTGCAGGGCAGGATCATCTCGTCCGTACGCTCGTCTGTCGGGGAGACGGTGAGGCGGAACCGGGCCGTCGACCCGTGCAGGTCGCCGGGCACGGTCTCCTCGTCCAGGAAGCCGTCCAGGGCTATCGCGTCGTCGGCGGCCACGGTCAGCCGGCCTTCCGGACCGGTGCCTGGTGCGCGACGTCGTACGCCTGAAGGACCCGCTTGGGCACCATCCCGGCGTCGGCGACCTGGTGGCCGTTCTCGCGCGCCCACGTCCGTACGGCGGCGAGCTCCTCCCTGGTGCGGCCGCTGCCGATGCCTGCCCTGATCGGGGTGGGCGCGGTGGCGGCCGCCGTGGTGGTGCGGGTGCTGGCCTTGACCGTGCGCAGCTCCTCCTGTGCCCGCTCCAGTTCGGCCTTGGCCCTGGCGACCTTGTCCTCCGCCTCGCGCTGCGCGGCCTCCGAGTCGCGGCGCTCGGACAGCTCGCAGAGGTCGGCGGTGATGCGGGCGGCGCGACTGCGGACCGAGGCGGTCGGGTGCGCGGCCGCCCAGTCGATCAGCTCCTGGAGCGCGCCTGTGACGGGCAGCGCGACGACCGGGACGTCGATGGCCGGAATGGCGGCCGGGACGTTGGCGTTCTGGCCGGGCAGTCCGGCCTGGTTGGCGATGAGGTCGCTGAGCTCGGTTTCGCTCAGGCCGGTGGCCTCGCGGATCGCCTGCTCGGAGTCGCCGTTGTTGTGCATGGAGATCGCCATGGCCTCGAACGCGGAGGGGGCCGGGGCGGTGGCGGGGGTGTTCGTCATGGTGGGTGCGTCTCCGGTTTCCGGGATGAGGGGAGCAGGGCGGTGAGGGTGTTGGCGTCGGTGGACAGTCCGAGGACGTCCAGGAGCAGCCCGAGGTCGTCCTTGTCGCGGGAGCTGCGGGCGGTGACCCGGGCTGCGGCGGCGAGCTGCTGCGCGGGGTTCGGGTTGAGGGGCAGCGATTCGGCTTCGAGGGCCTCGGTCCAGTCGGTGAACATCAGGCGGCCTTGCCGCTGGCGACCAGGGCCAGCACCCGCTGGTTCGACGCCGCCTGTGCCGGGGTGATCGGTTCCTTCCAGCGGTTGTACGGCGCGGGCCGGGTCGGGATGGACTCCAGCTCCAGGCGGGCGAGGGCGAGTTCGCGGGCGGTCGGCGGCACGGCGCGGACCGCGCGGGCCCGCTCCCTGCGGAGCCGGTCCTGTTCGGCGACCACGCCGACCCAGTCCTCACCGAGCCGGGCCACGAGCTGCTTGCGCAGCTGCGTGCGGTCGCGCTTGGTGGTCGCCGCCCACACCCCGGTCTGCGTCAGGGCGGGGTTGGCCAGCGCCCACTTCAGGCAGTCCTTGACGATCGGGCAGCCGGAGCAGGCGTGCTTGGCCTTGGCGAGCGCCTTCTCGCGGGCGCGGGGGTCCTGGTCGGTGTTGGGGATGTCCTCGATCTGGAACAGGGCCGGGCTCGTACGGCAGCACAGGACCTGGTCGGTGTCGGGGAAGGGGATCCGGTCGTCGGCGAGGACGATGGCTGGCGGGTTGGGGACGCCGGTGCGGTTGCCGCTCATGAGGTGGCCTCCGGAGCGAGGTGGGGGAGTTGGAGGAGGACCTGGTCCACGAGGTCCTGCGGGGGGCGCCACGGCCCGAGCTGTCCGTGCAGCCACGGGATGGGCAGCGCGAGCTCCTGGACGTCGGCGAGGACCAGGTGGAACGCGTCGGCCTGCGCCCACTTCGAGCACGGGGCGGTGCCGGCGGCGTCCTGGTGGCAGTCGGTGAGGCGGGCGACGCCGATGACGGCCCGGGTGTGCAGGGCGCGGCCGCGGATCGCGGTGGCGACCAGCGCGTCGCGCATCGGGGCCCGCTCGGTGACCTGCCCGGCGTGCAGCAGCAGCCAGCCGCGCCAGGACCAGGGGACCGGGCGGTTCTCCACGTCCTTCCCGGCGAGGATGCAGCTCGTCCAGGGCTGGCGGATCGTGATGCCCCGGATCCAGGTGCCCGGGTCGACGGTGGTGGTCTCGCTCATGCCGCCCGCCCCAGCGTGTGGGTGCCCGGCCGCCCGGCGCGGCGGCCGTTGATGGAGGGCACCGTGACGTGCTGCGGTCCGGCAAGGACGGCACGGCCGGTGTGCTTGCCCTCGTACATCGCGGCGTCGGCGGCCCGCTGGAGCACGGACAGGTCCGTCGTGCCGAGGACGTCGGGGGAGGCCGCGCCGATGGACGCGGCGACGTCGACCAGGACGCCGTCCTCGGCCTCGACCGGCTGCGCGAGCAGCTGCGTGAGCTGGGCGAGACGGAGCTCGCGGCGGGCCGGGCCGATCCGGACCGCGACGGCGAACTCGTCCCCTCCGATCCTGCCGACCGCGCTGCGGCTGCCTGCCCAGGCGGTGAGCCGGGCCGCGGTGGCGGCCAGGACGCGGTCGCCGGCGGCGTGCCCGCCGGGCCCGTCGTTGATCGCCTTGAAGTGGTCCAGGTCAACGATCCCGACCAGGGCGGCGTCGCCATACCGGTCGGTGATCTGCCGGGCCCGGGTGGTGAAGCCGTCGCGTCCCAGTAGACCCGTCAGCGGATCCTTGCGGGCGGCGGCGAGCTTGCGGTGCAGGCTGACCGCGTGCATGGTCCAGCCGGTCAGCGGCACGGCGAGCGTGGTGATGATCAGGGCGCGATTTCCCGAACGGGTCTGTACGCGCATGGTGGAGGCCATACTGGTCTCTCCCTCTCGTCTTGTACGGGATGGGTGGCCCGAGGCAGGCGTCGGTTACCAGGCCGTGTGCGTCTGCCTCGGGGCGTATCTACAGCTCGTAGGGCGTTTTGCGGGTCCAGTCGTTCGGGTTGGACCAGCGGCCGGCCTTCGCCGACGCCCAGTCCAGCTCCCAGCCGTCGCGGACCCCGCGCGCTCCCCAGCCGCCGTCCTGCTGTCCGGGGAGCTCGAGCCCGGCCTGCCGCGCGGCGAACGCCGCGTCGTAGACCTGGTGGGCGCGGGCCAGGGCCTCGGTGACCGAGGACGCCTTGCCGGTGAAGACGTGCACTCCGTGCAGCGCCCGGCTGGTGTCGTGTATCGGGACGTCAACCTCGTAGAACTCCAGGTGCATGACGTCCGCTCCTTCCTGTCGCTGGTCGTGGCGGAACACCGCGACCGCCCCGGCCTGGAAGGCCGGGGCGGCACGGAGGAACGCCGCGTCCACGCGGGCGAGGTCAGCGCTTCACGGCCTCCGCGACGATCTCGGCGTGGTCGAACGCGAGGTCGGGGAGGTCGGCCAGCGGCCACCAGCGGGCGGCGGTGGCATCGTCCCCGGCGGTAGGTTCGACCAGCGCGGGCAGGATGGCGGTGTAGGCGACGGTGACGTACCGGCCGCGCGGGTCACGACCGACGGCGTCGAAGGCGCCGACCTGCCGGAGGTCGGCGGTCGGGACGGTGATCCCGGTCTCCTCGAACAGCTCGCGCGCGGAGGCGTCCAGGCTGCTCTCACCCTTGTCTACGTGTCCGCCGGGCAGCGCCCACCGGTTCTTGAACGGGTCCCAGCCGCGCTCGATCAGCAGAACGTGCCGGTCGGCGAACAGGACCACGTCGGCGGTGTAGCGGATCGTCTCGGGGATGGTGTCGGTGCTCAAGAGGTGCCTCCTGATCTCGGAGCGGAGCCCCGGCCGGGCGGCCGGGGCGGAACGGATCGCCGTCAGGCCGGGACGGGGGTAGGGGTCTCCAGTCCGGCACCGAGCAGCAGGCTGCGGATCGACTGCTCGTACTCGCCGTTGCGGATCCGGTCGAACATGAGCTGACCGGCGACCAGGCAGCAGGCCCGCAGCTGGATCAGGGCGACGGTGTGCGGGTCGGCGCCTGCGGTAGTCGCGGCCTGCCCGGCGGCGTCGGCGGCGAGCTGGTTGGCCACCTGGAGGGCGGCCTCGCGGCGGGAGTACTGCGCTCGGCAGGACGCCCAGCCGGTCAGGGCCCGGGTGCGGCCGACCCGCTTCTCCCATGCCTTGTACGTGGTGCGGGTGTCCTCGGGGTCGGCGGCCCACTCGGTGGCCCACTGCCTGGCGAGGTCGGGGAGCTGTGCGAGGACGGCCAGGACCTGCGCGCCGCGGTGCCCGAACGCCTTCCAGGCGTCGGTCTCCTCCACGACGCGGATCTGGTGGGACATAAGCCAGTACGGGGAGTAGGGATTGCCCCAGTTTCCGGTCTCACCGAGCGGTTCGACGACGAACAGCCGCACCGGCCAGCCGTCCTCGACGCGGTCCAGGATCTCGCCGGGCCGGGTGTACATGTGGAAGTAGCCGAAGGGCCGGTCGGTGTACCACTTGCGGCCGGGGGTGGGGTGGTCGATGACCTGGCCGATGTTGTCGGCGAGGTTGACGGTCGAGATGGTCTCGCCCTGGGCGCGGTGGTACTGGGCGCTGTAGATGTCGGTGGGCGGGACGGTGCCGTCGGGCCGGGTCGCCATGTAGTGGACGACGGGCCGGGCGCTGCGTGCCATGGGTTCCTCCGGGTCGGGTCAGGAACGTGCAGGTGGTGGTGCGTTGGTCAGCGGCGCGGGGCGCCGGGCGTGGCGAGGAGTTCGGAGATCGGGTGCACGGCGGTGAAGCCCTCGCGCTGGAGCTGGTCGGCGTCGGGGAGCAGCTGGTGGTGCTCTCGCACGATGTGCAGCGGGACCACGCGGTCGCGTCCGGCGTTCTGGGCTTCCACCGTCGGCAGCGGAACGTCGAACAGGACGGCGACGGCGGGCCGCTGCCAGTAACGGGCACGGGCGATCAGACTGGTTCTGACATGGGCGAAGACGTTGGTGGAGTCCACCAGCGTGGTCAGGCCTCGGGAGAGGCGGGCGTCCAGAAGTAGAGCCTGGATCTCGGCGGCGACCGGGGTGGCGGACTGGTCGGCCTCGGAGTCGGTGGCCAGGCGGCGGTAGACATCCAGACAGACGCGCCAGCTGTCGGGGTAGTGGGCGGCGAAGGTGGACTTGCCGCTGCCCGGCGGACCGACCAGGGTGCAGAGGACGCTGGCGGGAAGGTTCAGCAGGTCCATCACCGGCGCTCGCTCTTGCCCAGGGCCTGGGTGCGGGCCTGGTGCACGTTGTGGCGGCGCTGGCGGGACCCGCCGTGGGACGTGCAGAGGTCGCCGGGCCGGGCGCCGCACGCGGGGCACGCAACCTGGATCGCGGGCAGCCGCAGGGCGGGATCGGTGGCAGTCATTGGACTCCTTCGGATTCGGAATGCGGGGGCAGTAAGCGCCGCTCGCCCAGTCGCCTGTGGCACGGGCCAGCGGGCGAGGGCGGCTGGGCGGTTCGACGGCTGGTCACAGACGGCGGGCGAGGTCCGTGGTGACGCTCTCGGCTTCGGCTCCGTCAGCGAGGATCTGCGCCTGGAGCTTGTTGGCCTGCCGCTTGCTGAGCGGTGCCACCTTCATCTCGTGGCGGACCCAGGCGACGCGGTTGTCGCGGGCGCCGGAGCGGATGAGCTGGTCGACCTCCACGAAGCCACGCAGCAGGCTCAGCTTGAGCTGCTTGGGGTCGCGCATCTTCGGGGCGTTGATCAGCATCCACATCGCGCCCTTGGGGGCAATCAGCGTGGCGACGCTGAAGTCCTTGGGCTTGCCGATGATGCTCTGCTTCACGCCGGCGGACTTCCAGATGTTCTCCGGGACACCGGCGGCCTCGCCCTGCGCCTCGTTGGCGAGGGAGAGCAGCAGGCGCGGCTTGGTCAGGATGATCGTGACCGCGCCCAGCGGGCGGCGTCCGAAGTGGTCGTGGATCAGGTTGCGGACGGTCGGCGCGTAGGAGACGACGCGCTGTTCGGCGATGAGGGAGACGAACACGCCATAGCGCAGCACGCTGAGCTGGGAAGGCTTGTTCCTGGTCGCGGGCATGGTCGATGCGGTCCTCTCGGTGGGGATCACGGGGTGGGCTGATTGGCCACCGCACCGCCCCGGCCGCGCGGGCCGGGGCGGAACGGGTAGCCCGTCAGACTTCGAAAACGACCTTCATGTCGTTGTCGAGCTCGGTGATCGAGTCCGTGTGCTCGTTCCCGGCCTCGGTGGCGACGGTCGCCGGGACGGCGGGGAGGCCGGCGGCGCGGGCGGCGAGGTGGTGGCGGATCTGCTCCATGCCGGTGATGACCACCGGCTCCTCGCCGTCGCCGGTCAGCAGCGTGAAGTGGTGCTTGTACTCACTGCGCTCGGCACGGTGGTGAAGGACGACGCCGGGGGCGAGGTAGAACGTGGCCTCGCCGTCCTCGTAGCCGCGCCACCGGCTCGCGTCGTTCAGGAAGTTGTCGCCGTCGTCGACGCGGTGGGAGGCGTTGGCGGCTCGGCGCGCGGCGTCTTCCTCGGTCGCGGTGATGACCTGGGCGAGCGCCGCGTCCAGCGTGGCGGCCGGGGCCGGGGCGGACCGGCGGGTGGAGGGCAGCGGGCTGCGGTCCCGCATGAGGCGGCGCAGCGGGGCGAGGGCGAGTTCGGCGAGTCCGTCGATGGCGACGGCACCGACGACGGCGACCGCTCCGGCGAGCAGGATGCGGATTCCGTCTGCCCAGGTGGCGGGGGTGAGCTGGTAGCCGAGGTAGGCACCGGCCGCGCCGCCGATCAGCGCGGACGCCATGCTGGCGCCTTCGATCATCGCGTTGGCGACGGTGGTGGCCGTCTGGCGCAGGGTTGCGGTCATGATGATGGAGCTCCTCTTCTTCTCGATGCGCTCTGGGAGGGGGAGGGACTGCTCCGGGGTGGCCGGGCCCGACGCCTGCGGCCGCCCCGGGCGCTCAACTGGCCGCGTGGAGCGCGGCGGTGGTACGGACGGTGTCCGCGAGCAGCACGGTCAGCTCGTGGCCGTGGTCGACGGCGTCCTCCAGGCGCTCGATGAGCTCGCCGGGCAAACCGCGGTTGCGGGCGCCGGCCAGGACGCCCTCGAGGTAGAGGACGTCGGCGAGGACGCGGCCGCGGACGTCCAGGACGCCGGGCTGCACGGCGAGGACGTCATCGTTCTTCGCGGTCGCCAGGGCCGCGTGGTTGGTGGCCTCGGTGTACGCGGTCTCGGTCTGCTCGGTGAGCAGTTCGTCGACGGCGGTGTTGTCGGCGTAGGCGCGGCGCCAGCCGAAGCGGGCGGCGCCGGCCTCCATGAGGGAGCGGCGGGCGAGGGACACGGTGACCTCCGGGGGAGGGCCGGTCGTCCGGTCTCGGCTGACCGGGCGGACACCGCGTCGTCCCCGGCCGCCGTCGTACGGGCGGGCGGGGACGCGCGGAGAGCGCCGGTCAGTTCTCCGGGAGGCGGCGGGCGTAGTAGGAGACGTAGTCGCTGTACTGGCTGCGCTCGACGCGCATGATCTCCGGCTCGTCGACGACCAGCTGGTTGAGCACGGCCACGATCCAGTCGTTGGTGCGCTGGAGGGTGAGGCGGATCAGGTCCAGGTCGGACACCCACACCTGCGTGTCCTCGTCCCGGCGGCGGGACCTGCGGACCCAGGTGTGCAGCTGCTCGCGGACGGTGTCGTCGTCCGGGCGGGCAGGGATGTCGCGGGGAAGCGCCCGGCAGGTCGTGGCGTGCTCGTTGGCCACCGTCGCGGCGTCGGCGAGGCCGTAGCGCGTGCTGTAGGTGCGCTTTCCGTCCTTCGCGGTGGCGTAGTGGCAGCCGAGGCAGGCGACGGAGTAGTAGGTGCCGTGCGGGCCGTCGTCGGTGGTGTAGACGAGGACGACCGCGTGCGCCTGGTTGTAGTAGCGCTGGGCGATGGTGACGCCCTCGGGCTTCCAGGTCTCGCCGATCTCGGGCCACGGCTCAGGGGCCGGCGCTTCGACGGGCTCGGGGCGGCGGGCGAACGGGGTGAGGGACATGGTTACTTCTCCTTCTGGTCGGCCTGGGCGTGGATGCGGGCGGCGGTGCGGCGGGCGGCGGCGATCACGAAGGGGATGGCGAGCGCGCCAGCGAGGCTGGCGTAGCTGATGACGAAGCTGGCGGCGGTGCTCACACCAGCGCCCCGATCGCGGCGGCGGTCAGCAGGGCGAGCGCGGCGAGGATGACGTCGACCGCGAGGGCCAGGCGCCGGAACTTGCGGACCGCGAGGGTCGACAGCGCCTTGATGCGGGCGGGGCGGTGGTCCTGGTCCATTGCCTCCTGGAGCTCGTTCTCCTCCAGGTGCGCCCACTGCGGGAAGGTGCCCGGGGCGGGGCGGCCGGGCACGGTCAGGCAGGGCCGGACGACCAGGAGGAGTAAGACCGCCGCGGCGGCGAGGGTGAGGACGGCCAGGGCGCCGACGGCCTTCGTGAAGACGGGCAGGTCCTTGTCGGCGACGCTGGCCAGACCCGCGAGGACCGCGCCGTCGAAGGCGAGCAGCAGGCTGGCCTTGCTGTCAGTGCGGGCGATCTCACCGGTGACGGTGGCGCAGGCGGCGTCCAGGTTCCGGTCGCCGGTGATGGTGAGGGGGTGGTGGTCATGTGCGACTCCCATCCGGGCCGGGCTGTCCGGCTCCCCGTCACCACCCGGCCCGCGGGTGCGGGGTGGGTGGATCAGGCAGCCGTCAGGTCAGCGAGCCGGGTGGTTGTGGTTGTGCAGGTGGATCAGCGGGCGCAGGGACAGGCCGCGCAGGGCGAAGAGGCTGCCGATCGTCCAGGCCAGGACCGTGAGGGCGGCGGCGACGGGGCGGCCGGCTGCGGGGGCGGCGTCCCAGACCATGAACACCGAGCAGGCGCCGTGTGCCGTCCAGGTCAGCCGGGCGCCGACGGCGCCGGTGAACCAGGACAGGGCCAGGGAGACGATGCCGACGCCCTGCCAGATGACGAACGCGCTGGTCGCCGTCAGGGGCAGACCGACCGTGTGCGCGCTCAGGTAGGCGTGGACGGGGTCGGCGACGGTGGCGGTCCACTGCGAGGCCCACGCCCAGTCCTGGTGGTGGTACCAGTCGATGCCCTTGGGGATGCCCCACTTGAGGGTGAGGAGCAGGACGACCAGGCCGACGACGCCGAAGGCGGCGATGACGCCAAGCGGGATGTCGTCGGTGGTCTTGATCGGGCGCGGCCGGGGCGGGGCCGGCCTGCGGGGCGGCGGGACGCGCTGGCTGTCGTCGATGGTGTCCAGCGGCGGGATGGCGGGGTCGGGCTCGTGCTTGTCGGGCTCGCTCACCGGGGTCTCCTTCACGGTGGTCGACGGCTGCGGGACGAGGTGGTGCGGTACGTGGGCGGGCCGGGCTCACCGACTCCCCTTCACCACCCGCCGACGGGCGGGTGGATCAGGCAACCGGCAGACGCGGGAAAGGTGGTTCAGGCCGCGGCGGCGAGGTGCTCGCCGGGCGGGCGCATGTAGCTGCCGGGCGCGGCCGGGGTGCCGTCGTAGCACTCCAGGCACGATCCGAGGGTGCGCAGAGGGAGGCAGTGGTAGTACCGCCTCGAACAGGTCGGGCAGGTCTGCCGCTTCGCCATCGCCTTGTCGAGCGCGAGCTCCTTGGCGAAGGTCATCGGCCGTATCGGCTTGGCCTTCTTGATCTCGTACAGCCATGCCTTGCGCTTGCCGCCCCGGCATTCGATGACGGCGACCGGGTCCTGGCCGCCGGGCCGTAAGCGCCGCTCCCGCAGCTGGCGCCGGGTGGCGAGGCCCTTGGGGGCCTGCCTCCAGCGGTAGACGGGCAGGGCGCCGGTGGGATCGGCGTAGATGTCGACGTCCCGGACGGCCGGCGGGGACGCGGGGTCAGCGGCGGCCACGGCCTCGGTTGTGTCCGCGGCCGGTGTGGACCTGGACCTTGGCGCGGCCGCGGGCCTGGACGTTGATCGAGCGGCCGCTGCCGGGGCCGGTGGCGAACATCTTCAGCAGGACGAAGCCGATCAGGACGACGCCCGCGATGAGGGCGAGCGCCTTGGCGAGCTCGAGGAGGGCGGCTGCCAGGAAGTACACGCCGACCCCGGCGACTCCGACGACGAACGCGACCAAGGCGGCCCTCACCAGGAGCGGGGAGATGTAGGGCTGCGGGGCCGGGGCGGGCGGCGGCATGTAGTACGCGACCGGCTGGCCGCCCGGTCCGGACATCATCACGACGCCGTCGAGGCCGGCGGTCGGCGGGTAGACGACCGCGCCCTGGGGGAGCGGGACGACGTACTGCCCGTACTGCGGGGCGGGCGGCTGCCCGTACTGGGGCGGCAGCGGCGTCGGGTAGTAGGTGGGCTGGGGCTGCTCGCCGTGAGACGGCATGATGGGTCCTCTCCTCGAAGGGGAGCTCGGGCGGTGTCATTTGGCGTGAGATTCGCCCGTGGAGGCTTCGGCCTCTTCACCGGCCCCCGAGGTGGCTTCAACATCTCGGGGGCCAGTGGAGCCGTCGAAGCTCGGGTGTGCGTTCAGTCGGTGAGCTGGCGCCACCGCGTGGGCAGCAGCTCGTCCCGGCGCAGCAGGATCGTGGGCGGGTGCTCGGGGCCGGCCTTGGGGAGCAGAGCGACCGGCTCGTTGCCCAGGTGGGTGAAGTCGAACTCGAAGTCCGTGTCCACGGTGTCCTCTTCCTCTTCGCTGGGCCGGTGGGTCATGCCGCACCGGCACTCTCGCTGTCGCTGCCGTCGTCCTCGAAGACGTCCAGGGCGTCGGCGATGACCGACTCCTCGAATCCGTCCTCTTCCGCGAGGCGCTTCTTCGCCGCACGGACGCGGTCTCCGACCCACGTCTCGCCCTTGCCGTACTGGGTTCCGAGGCGCTCCAGGTCCGGCGCGATGCCGGACAGCGAGCACTTCGCGATGTACCGCTCGGCTTCGTCACGCTGCTTCTCGCGCACTTCGCGAGGGATCCGGCCGCCGTTTTCCGAGGCGGTCAGGGCGGGCACCGCGCTGAGCGCGACCCCACTTTCCGAGGGACGACCCGCAGAAATCGAGGCGCGGGCGCCTGCACTTTCCGAGGTTCCGCGAGCCTTGGCGGCGGCCCGCTCCAGGGCGCGCTGCCGCTTCAGCTTCTCGGCTTCCTCCAGGGCGCGGGCCTCTGCCTCAGCCCTGATCCGCTCAGCCTCAGCGGCGGCTTCGGCTTCCTTGCGCAGCGCCTCCGCCTGGGCTTCGGCTTCCTTGCGCAGCGCCTCCGCCTGGGCTTCGGCTTCCTTGCGCAGCGCCTCTGCCTGCGCTTCTGCCTTGACGATCTCGGCCTGGCGGGTGGCCTCACGGTCCCGTTCGGCCTGCTCCCGCTCCCACTCCTCACGGCGGCGGCGGTCCTCGATCTCGGCTTCGGTCTTGCGCCGCGACGCCTCGATTTCTGCGGACCGCTCGGTCAGCGCGAGCCGCTCGCGTTCCGCCTCGATTTCTGCGCGGCGGGTACGGTCGGCCGCCTCGATTTCTGCGGCGCGCCGCTCGTTTTCGAGCCTCGCGATTTCCTCGCGTTCGCGCCGGGCGGCCTCGCGTTCTGCTGCCTCGCGCTTCGCGGCGGCCTCGCGTTCGGCTTCCTCGCGGGCTCGCTTTTCGGCGGCCTCGCGTTCCGTGGCCTTCGCGGTCTCGAACCTGGCGATGACCGCGTTCAGTTCGCCGCGCCGCCGAGTCGCGTACTTGCGGTAGCCGGTGGCGGCTTCCGCGAGCAGGATCAGCAGCGCGGGGGCGACGGAGTGGAGCAGGATGCCGCCCGCGTCGGGCTTCTGCGGGATGAAGTGGAAGTGGCCGTCCGGGTAGAGCGACGTCCAGCAGTTCATCACCCAGGTGGAGAGGCCGGCGGTCCAGCGCAGCAGGAACGGCCAGCCGCCGGGCTTGTAGTCGCCGCCGTGTTCGGCGAGGACGCCGTCGACGTACAGGACGGTGATCAGGGCGAGGCTGGCCAGCGGGTCCAGCATCCAGGCGATGTACCAGGGGATCTCGTGGGAGATCCCGAACAGGGTCACATTCACACAAGTGAAGATCAAAGCGCCACCCCCGAGGGTGAGCAGCGCCTTGGTGACCATGGCCAGGACGTCGTCCAGCTTGGCGATGGACTTGCGGGCCTTGGTGGCGTCGGCCGCGCTGACCGGAGGGGGTGGAGCGGGGGTGTTGGGCGGCCCGGCCTGCTGCGGCCGGGGCACGGTCGGGGCGCTCATTCTGACTACCTTCCGTAGTGTGCGGGGGAGTGTGCGGCGCACACTGCACAGGGTGCAAACCGGGATCAATAACCTGTGTGCGAGGCTGCACACTGGAACTTCCCTAAGGGGAGGGAGGGGCCGCACAGTGCGGTGTGCGCTGTGCGACCCCTCCCGAGCGTGGTCACTCTCAGTTGCCGTTGTCGAGCGGGGAGCGGATCAGGTCGTACGATCCGTAGCCCTCCTCGGACTCATCCTTGGCGATGACGCCGTCGTCCAGGAGCTGCTTCTTCAGGCGGTTCCACCAGTCGCGGGCGCCCTTCTTGTTGACCCGCATCCACAGGTCGTTGAGCTCCTTGGGCTCGAAGCTGTCTTTGCCTTCGCGCACCCATGAATCCAGGCGAGCAAAGATGGCGGCCTTGGTGTCCTCGGGGGAGAGCTTGTCCTCGTCGGCCACCGCGCCGGGGAGCTGGAAGACCGGGGCGTCGTCGGCCGGCGCCTCGATCTCGGTCTCGACGCTGAGGTGGTCGTACGCGCCGGGCTCCGGGTCGGCCTCCAGGATCTTGCGCAGCTCCTCGTCCAAGTCCTCGGTCTCCTTCGCGAGCAGATCCGGGTCGATCTCCACGTCCTCGTCCTCCTCGTACTCGTCGTCGGCGTCGTACTCGGAGGCCGGGTCCGCCGCCGGGGCGGCGGGGCGGCCGGCTGCTGGGGGAAGGCGCCGGATCCGTCGGCGTCGCCCTCCAGGAGCGGGGTGGTGTAGAAGGTGCGGTTCGTCCACAGCGCGCCGAACGCCTTCGCGGTCGTGGCGTCCATGGGCGTGCGTACGTTCATGCCCGCGGTAACGGCGGCCGCCAGGGTGGGGCGGTCGACGTTGTAGGTGCGGGCGACGACGGCCCAGCGGTCTTCGGCGATGCCCATCCCGGCCGCGTACAGGTAGCCGGGCTTCCTGTTGCCCCAGCCAGGGTGGGCACCGGCCTCGATCGCCTCGGGCGGCAGGACGTACTGGGCCTCCGCTCCGTCGGTCAGGCCGTACGCCATACCGGCGGGGTGATTGGAGCGCGCCGTGGTGTCCATCTGGTCGTGCGTGGCGCGCTGGATGGAGGAGAGGAACCAGCCGCCGGTGGAGCGCAGGGTGCGCAGTACCTTGCCGTACGCCTCACCGTCGGCGAAGTCGGCGGCCTCCTCACCGATGATCAGCAGGAAGTTCAGGCCGCACCCTGGCTTCCACTTGGCCAGACCCTTGGCCGCGAGGTACTCGCCGCGTTCCTTGATCACCGTGTGCATCTGCTTGAAGAACCGGCGTGCGTCCTTCTCGTTGGTGATCACCATGTCGGCGGCGTGCCGGACGTGCCCGTAGTCCTGCATGAACTTCGCGCAGTTGATGACGATGACGGACACCTCGGTGCGGGTGGCGGCCTCGGTCACGATGATGCTGTTGCCGACGGTCTTGCCCGCTCCGTTGGTGCCCTGCGCGACGCAGTGCTCCACGTTGCCGCCCCCTTCGACCTCCTGCGGGTCGGTCAGGACGCCGGGCAGGTTGAGCTTGAGCGTCTCGCCGTCCTCGTAGACCCCGATGTTGATCGGCACATCGCCGAACCCGGCGCCGAACGCGGACGGACCGGGCCAGGCGGTCGCCTCCTTGAGGAGGTCGGCGACCTGGACCCGCATGGTGATCAGGGAGGAGTCGTCGTCGTCCACGGTGTGGGTGACCCGTCCCTTGCCGAGCTTGAGCGCGGAGGTCATGGCGGGGATACGGCGGGCGAACTCGTCCGCCGTCGCCCCGTCCTTCGCCTCGACCTGGGCGACGACCGTGCCCTTGCCGTTGGACTTGGCCTCCTTCAGCTCGTGCTTGGCCAGGCCGATCTCGGCTTCGAGCTTGGCCCACTTGCCGTCGGCCTTCTCGCCCGAGCCCTTCTTGTACAACGCCGACCACAGGTGGTTGGCGATGCACAGACCGGACCCGGCGAGCATCCAGGTGCCCATCGTGGCGCCGGACTCCAGGCCCACCACGGTGCCCAGGGTGACCCCGGCCGTGGTGGCGACGACGTTGACCTGGTGGAGGTAGCGCACGTCCTTCTCGCGCTTGGCCTTGTGGTCCATGTGGTTGATCAGCTTGGCCAGGGCCGCCCCGGTGCCGGCCAGACCGAGCGCGGCGAGCGCCAGGGAGGCCGGGGTGGCGGAGAGCAGCACGTGGGCGGTCTCGGCGACGATGCAGCCGCCGATGTTGATGCCCCACGGCCCGCCGTAGGCGACCCATGCCTTCCTCGCGGACTCCTGCTCCTCTTCGGTACGGGTGTCGATCTTCTTGGCTCGTGCGGAGATACGGCGTGCCATCACGCAGCTCCTGCCTCGCCCGGACGCCCAGGGGCGCCCTTGGGCTTGTCACCGATGGAGAATCCGGGCTTCTTGCCCTTGCCCTCGCGCGCCTTCCGCTCAGCCTCAATCTCGGGCTGGATGAAGTGCTTGACGAACGAGGCGTACATCTTGATGCCGCTCAGCCCGAGAACCTTCGCGGCGGACGCGCCGCCCTTGAGGTGGGCGGCCACCAGCTTCGCGCGGATCTTGGACTGGGCTCCGAAGGTCCACCACTTGCCCTTGTACTGGGCGAGGATGGCGCCGATCATGTCGGCGTCCATGCCGATCCGCATGTGGAGCTCCATGCCGATCGCCCGCAGGATCCGGGCGTACTGGTAGAGGTCACGGTCGCTCGTGAACTCGATCTTCTCCAGCTGCTGGATGAGCTGGGAGAGGTTCGAGCCGAGCTTCTCGCCGCTGTCGCTGTCGCTCATGGTCGGGGTGGGTTCCTTCCAGATCAGGGGTTGTGCGGACGGGTCGGGGGCTGTCACCTCCCCGCGGTCCCGCACCCTGCGGTGCGGAGCCACGGGCAAGCGACACAAGGTCACTTGCTGGCGGCAGTGCTGTCGTTGGCGCTGGAAACCGCGGCACCGATGCCGGTACCGATGCCGTCGATCGCGTTCGAGAGCGGCGACGTCGCCAGGGCGTAGCCGCAGACCAGCGCGGCGATCAGGACGCACGCTCGCATGTCGGAGCGCCAGAACAGGTACGTGGCGCCACCGGCGAGCAGGAAGAGAGGCAGTGCAATCACGAGGTCCTCCAGGGACGGGGAGTTGGGGATGTGCTCTCCAGCCGCGAGGGCCGAACCGAGCGGGGGAAGCGGGTGCTCCTTCGCTCTCCACCGCCACCGGGCCGCGCTAGGCGGGCCGGTAGCGACTGGGCAACGCAGGAAGCGGAGCGGGTCAGCAGCGGGGAATTCGGATGGTCAGGAGGCGGAGCGGGCCCGCCTGCGGGCGGCGCGGCGCTTGATGGAGCGCCGCTCGTCCTCGCTGGTGCCGCCCCAGACGCCGTCAACTGGGCCGGATTCCAGCGCCCACTGGAGGCACTGCTCCATGACCGGGCAGCGGCGGCGGCAGACCGCCTTGGCCTCCTCGATCTGCAGGAGCGCCGGTCCGGTGTTGCCGATCGGGAAGAACAGCTCGGGGTCTTCCTCGCGGCAGACCGCGTTGTGTCGCCAGTCCATCGCAATCACTTCCCCTGCCGGACGCGGCGAAGGGCCTCTTCGATGATCGGGTCGGTGTTGTCGTCGTTCTGTGCAACGCTGAGGGAGTTCAACAGGGCCTCCATGCAGGTCCTGGACAGCCCCGGGGGTCCGATCCCTGGGGCTGCCGCCGTTGGTAGAGCCGGTGTCCACCGCGCTCTCCACCGCCCGCCCGAACGACCCGAAAGCCGGCGGTGGACGACTGGGCAGCGCGGGGCTGCAGAACAGGGGGCGCGGCCTCTGCCGCCGCGCCTGCTCGCCTTGTGTTCTGAGAGGGAGAACGAGGTTCCCTCAGTCCCGACGCGGCTCCTCGCCTCGGCTGGGACCGGGTGCCGAGGGTCTGGGAGCGTGTCGCGTCGTTCTTAACGTCGTGGGGTGTCGGCCCTCCACGCTTTCCGTCAGTAATGAGCGCCTGGTTGGTACTGCACCGGGCCGCCCCAGGAACTGAGCGCCTGACAGGTCATTGCGTGTGCCGACTGCCACCACCAGGGGTGATGGCGCCGCACGACGGGTTTCCACTCACCTCCGGCTGGTGTGGTCACGGCCGGTGCTGCGGTGGTGGATCGCGCTGTGGAGTTCTCAAGGAACAGCCGCTGCCTTCCAGAGCCAGCCCAAGGGCTGGGTGTCCGGGCGGATGCTGTCGGGAGTGGCGCTTCCGGCTCCCACATCCGGCGCCGCCCGCGGGGGCGGTTCCGGGTGAGGGAGCCGGGTCCGAAGACCCGGCGGTGGTGCGGGAGGTCAGGCCGCGATCGGCAGGGGAGCCGCGGCGGCCGGCCGCGTGATGCGCAGCTGCGTGGCGTAGGGGAGGAGCACGTCGACCAGGCGCTGGCGCACCAGCTCGGTGGCGGTCGGGTCGGTGGCGACGATGTCGCGGGCGGCGAGCATGCGGTTCTCGCGGGCCTCGATCGCGGCGACGGCGGCGGCGATGTCCAGGCCGTCCAGCCGCTCGTGGGGCAGGGGGCCGGCCTCGAACATCTCCAGCGGCATCCCAAAGGCGACGTCCAGGTCCAGGCCGCCGAAGTCGGGGAGCGGCACCTCCACCGCCTCCAGGAGCGCGAGCGTCTCGGCGTCGAAGTTCTCGGTGGCGAGGCCGGCGGAGGGGCGGCTGGTGGTGTTCATGGGGTGGTGCTCCCTTCAAGTTCGGGCTCTACGTGATCCCAGGAAGTGGCAGGTGGGGGCCTTTGCCGCCCCGCTCACCTCGTCGGCATACCTAACTTAGCTGATACAGTCGGGGTTGTGTCAAGCGGTTGTTTGAGGAAGCTATGGAAGCTAGCTAAGGCGAGGGGGTCGACCTACGATGACGCTCATGAGCAACGAGGCCGTGCAGCCATACCAGCGAATCGTTCAGGATGTCCGCGACAAGATCCGCTCCGGCCGCTGGACCGCCGGGACGAAACTGCCGAGCACACGGGAGCTGGCAGAGGAGTACGGCGTCGCGGCCGGCACCGTCCAGCGGGCCCTGACGGAGCTGCGCACGGCAGGGCTCATCTACTCCCACCAAGGACGCGGCAGCTTCATCACAGAGACCGCTGCCGAGTCCAGCGAGGACTCGACTGGCCGCGCCCTCAAGGCCCTTGAGGAGCAGATCGCCGACCTCGCCGCGCGCCTCGAACGGATCGAGAAGGGCCGAAGCGACTGACGCCCTTTCCCACGTCCCGTTGCGCATGTTCGTCCCTCCTTGGCCGGTCTAACTTCGTTAGCAAAGTTGTAGGCCCAGCCCGGGAGCGAGTGCTAGATCGGACATGTATCCAGCCGCTGGATACACCGAGTGGAGACATGGAGGGATCACCAAGTGGGGCAGCAGCCGAACGTGCTGACGCCGGAACAGTCGCCTCTGCACCGCTTCGGATACACGCTTCGAGAGCTCCGAAAGGTCCGCGGCATGTCGCTCCGGGAACTGGCCGCGAAGTCCTTCATGTCGCACTCCAAGCTGCAGAAATGGGAGAACGCCAGCCGCCCGCCGAAGGACCGAGCGGAAGTCGAGCTGATCGATTCCCTGCTCCGGGCCGGCGGTGTTCTGGTCGACCTCTGGGAGCGGATCAGCCCCGGTGTATCCGCTCGGGCCGCTGTATCCGTTTCTGCTCCCCATGTATCCGAAACGTCGATCGGGCTGGCCGCAGCGGCCAGCGAGCGGGCAGCGTCTGATCATGAGGGGATCTTTGTCCCCGCTCGTCTACGGGATGGATCGGTGGTATTCGTGGCGCTCGATCGACGCGACTTGCTGCGTGGTGGGGTGGGCATCGGCGCTGCGGCCGCTTTCGGCGCGAGCACGCCGGCGGTCGCGGAATCCGGGGTTGTTCAGGGCCTGATGCAGCCCCCGCAGATGGCGGCCGCGTACAGCGGCACGCCCATCGAGCACTTCCGGCAGGCCCGCCGCCTGCTGATCGACAACGACAACCTGCTGGGGCCGCGGCACACCATCGCAGCCGTACGTGAGCACATCGAGAAAATCAAGTCGCTGCGCCAGGGCACCAAGGGCGCCGATCGCCATGACCTGATGGAGCTCCAGACGCAGTACGCCGAGTTCGCCTCCTGGCTCTACCAGGACATGGGCGACTTCGGGAGCGCGGGGTTCTGGCTCGACAGGGCGTTCCAGTGGAGTCACACCGTCGGCGACGGCGACCTGACCTCCTATGTCATGGCACGCAAGGCGCAGCTCGCCGGGGAGATGCGGGACCGGGTCGACGTCGTCGACCTGGCTGAGGCGGCGCAGCGGATGGCGCGGCCTCGAAGCCGCCTCGCGGCGGTCGCCCGAACCTACGAGTCGTACGGCCACGCGCTTCGAGGTGAGTCCAGCGACAGCGAGCGCGCGATCGACGATGTCCGTAACTCCCTTGATCGCGTTTCCAGCGACGCGACCCCCTGGGGTGTGTGGCTGAACGAGCAGTACCTCGATGTCCACCGAGCGCAGGGCTTGGAGGTGCTGGGGAAGCACGCTCAGGCTGCGGAGGTCTTCGCCCGCGCCATCGAGGCCCTGCCCGCGGGCTACCACCGGGACCGGGGTGTATACCTGGCCCGCGCCGCCGTCGCCCACGCTGGCGCCGGCTCGCCGGAAGAGGCCGCAGCCGTCGGCCTCCAGGCGCTAGCCGTCGCTCGGGACACCGGCTCCGGCCGGATCATGCGCGAGCTGGTCAACCTCGACAAGACGCTGGTCCCGTGGCAGCGCCAGCCGGAGGTGGCCGCCTTCCGTGAGAGCTTCGACGCCGTCCTTGCCCACGAGTCCTGAGAGAAACGGATCACCGACGCCCATGACCGCACGTCCGTACGTCATACTCTCCGCTGCCATGTCGGTCGACGGCTACCTGGACGACGCCAGCCCTCAGCGGCTGCGCCTGTCCAACGCGGCCGACTTCGACCGCGTTGACCAGGTCCGCGCGGAGTCCGACGCCATCCTGATCGGTGCGACGACCATGCGGAAGGACAACCCGCGCCTGCTGGTCAACAGCGAGGAACGCAGGGCTCAGCGCGTTGCCGAGGGCAAGCCTGCCTACCCGCTCAAGGTCACGGTCACCCGGACCGGGGACCTCTCCGCTGACCTCAACTTCTGGCACCACGGCGGCCCGAAACTGGTCTTCACTGTCGATGACGCAGTGGAGAAAGTGCGCGCCACGCTCGACGGCCTGGCCGACGTCGTCAGCGTCGGCCCGGAACTCGATTGGGGCCTGGTCCTCGATGAGCTCGGGCGCCGTGGAATCGGCCGACTCATGGTGGAGGGCGGCGGCACGATCCACACCCAGCTCATGGCCGCAGACCTCGCCGACGAAGTGCACCTCGCCATCGCACCCCTGCTGGTCGGTCAGCCGGAGGCGGCACGCTTCCTGGCCGCCGCCGACTATCCCGGCGGAACGACGGCCCGGATGAAGGTGCTGGAGGTCCGGGCGATCGACGACGTCGTCTTCGTCCGCTACTCCCCGAAGGAGCGCACCGCCTGATGTACGCCCCCGACCGAGCCCAGGACCTGCGCTGGATGCAGCGTGCGATCGACCTCGCCATGCTGTGCCCTCCGGCTCCCGGCGCCTACTCGGTCGGAGCGGTCATCGTTGGCGAGGACGGCACCGAGTTGGCGTCCGGCTACTCCCGCGCGACCGGCCCCGCGAGCACGCGGAGGAAGTCGCCCTCGCCCAACTCCCCCAGGGCGACCCGCGCCTCGCGGGTGCGACGATCTACAGCACGCTGGAGCCCTGCTCCCAGCGCAGCGCCTCCCGTACGCCCTGCGCGTACCGAATCCTCGAGGCTGGCATCCCGCGCGTCGTCATCGCTTGGCGTGAGCCGAGCCTGTTCGTCGACGACTGCGTCGGCTACGAGCAGCTGGTGGAGGCCGGAGTGACTGTCGTGGAGCTGCCCGAGTTGGCGGCGGCCGCGAAGGCGACCAACTCCCACCTGCCGGGTCTGGGCGAGGAGGGGTCCCGGTGAACGTCGCGCCTCTCGCAGTAGCGCCGCGCCCCCGCCGGCGATCAGATCGTGTATCTTTCGCAGTTACAACGATCATGGAAGGCGTGGCTATGTCCGACTCGGACCGCTCGCAGCGGGTGGACGCTCTGCTGAACGGCCTGCCCGAGGCTCTGCCGTCTCCGCATGTGCGCGCGAAGCTGCGCCTCGCGGCCGGCCTCACTCAGCAGGACATCGCGGACGCCGTGGGCGTGAAGAGGGTCGCGGTCACGCGGTGGGAGTTGGGCCAGACCAGCCCTCGACGCCCGCACCGCGAGGACTACTTGCGTCTCCTCAAGGGCCTCGCAGAACGCTTCCCCGAGGCTGCGAAAGCGGATGAGGGCATGCCGACGCCGGCCTCCGAAGGGGGGTCGGGATGACCTAGTGGTCATCGGCCGCGCGCGCCAAGAGGCGGACTACCAATCCGCTGGCCTCGCGCGGCCCGTCTACCGACCGGCTTACCGCCGTGTCGGTCGCTCAGGTCCCAGTTACCGCTGGTCCTGAGCCACGACTCACTGAGCCGCTCATATCTCTACCGGCCCTTACCAGGGCCACCACCACCGGCCGCTTACCACGGCCACCACAGCCGCAGATCCGCACCACTGGTGTCACCGCGGGCCCCCACCACAGGGGCTTCGCGATTCACCGGGATCAAGAGAAGAGGAGAAATCTCCCCCACCTGACCCAGGTCCGCCCTCTTCTCACGAAGGAGGCGGTCCCTGACACATCCGCACATCTGAAGTCGGTCCAGCCCCAAGGGGCTCTGGTCGGTCCAGCTATATGGAGAGCAGGTCGTTTCTCATAGTGCCCGAAGTGGCGTCCCCCTGTCAGCTTGACCCCGTCCGTTTCGCCCCGGTACGGGCCACGCGATCTTCCTCCGCGTCAAGCAAGACCCATGCGATTTGGGCTATCTATTCACTTCGGCCACATAAATCCTTGGCCATTGATGTAACCAACGCGACAATCGCTGTCCGCGGCTCGAACAGCGCGGTCTGGGACGGTGACAGCGGGGCTTGCGTGGCTAGCCCCCGCATCAGCCACGTTGCCGCCATGACACCCATCTCTCATCCGTACCCGCGCGCCCGCGCCCTTCCCGGCGGCCCGTCGAGCATCTTGGCGGCACCGGCTGCCGCACGGAGCTTCCGCCCGTGGGGCGGGGCGCGATTGCAAGTTGTTGTCCGCGGGGCGGGAGGGAGAACGGGTTCCGCCGCTGCTCGGACTCTGTCCACAGGCGGCCTGCATGAGGCTGCCGGGATGATCTCTTTCTCGTGGGTGGCGAAGGTCCTCGAGCCGGTGTCCGGATCGCGTCCGGCGTGTGAGCGAGCGGCTGACCAGTTCAGGATGTGTCCTCTCCGTCAGCCGTTCGGCCCGCGTTCCTCCGGTCTGGTGCCCGCGTCGGTGTCAGCCGACCGGAGCGGGTTTCGGCACGTCTGCCTTCTTCTCGACGAAGGCCCACTGCCCGTTCGGTGCGGAGTAAGGGGTGCCGGGCGGAACGGTCATCCACAGGGATCCGTCGTCGGCGATGAGGAGCATGCCCTGCGCGTGCAGGGAGTGGATGGATTCACGGACGTCCTCCGGCTCGGATCCAAGCGATTCATGGAGATCTGCCACGAGGTCCGTGTCGCGCAGAATGAGGTCGAGGTGGCATGCTGCGGCGATCGGAATCTGAGGTCCGTAGATCGCGCGGTACTCAAGCAGGAGGCGCATGGTGGCCGCCTCTCCGGAGTCGGCGCCGAACTCCTCGACCACCTTGTCCATCACATTCTCGTCCGTGCCGGTCGGCCTGTCCCATTCCTGGTAGTAGCAGCCAGGTGGGTTGAGGTTGTACAGGCTCCTGATGCGAGGGGCTCCGGGAGTCCGGCGGTTCCTGGTGGCGCGGCGGGCGTTCTTCTGTGCTCTGCGGGCGCCGGGGTTCTGCTTCTTCTTCGATGCCATACCCGACACAACGACTTGGATGGGTACCGGTTTCCGTCTTCCCGTCCCACAGGCCGTCCGGCCGGGGACGTGGTCCTGTGACGACGCGAGCCGCGGCTACCCCGGCGTCCGAGGCGACCAGGGAGTCGGTGGACGAGGTAGTCATGCTGCCAGAGCTGTGGGTGCCGGAGGCGTCGCAGTGGCTGTCGTCGTCGGCGGGGCGCATCGCTCTGGACGGCTATTCGTGGATGCAGGCCGTGCACTGGGTGGCCGGCTCCGGGTTGTACCGGCCGCGGCGGTACCGGTCGCACGGGCCGCGCTCGTTCGGGCCGACGACGGTGCGCGTCGCCCAGGAGCTCGCGGCGCTGTTCCCGTGCCGTCCGGGGATCGACTACCTGGTGCGGCGCACCGGGCTGTCGGAGCGGTCGGTGGAATACCACCTGCAGATCCTGCGGGAGACGGGCCTGCTCGCGTGGATCGTGAAGGGCACCCGGGTCTCCGGCGGACCGGCGCAGGCCAGCGAGTTCGCGCTGATGGTGCCGGTGGAGTTCGACGTGGCGCTGGGCGTGCGTACGGCCGGTGAGGGCACCGCGCGCCGGATGACGGGGATCGCGGAAGCCGGCCGGGAGCTGATGGCGGCGCTGTCGAAGAAGGCAGCCCGCAAGGTCCGCAAGCGGCGGTCGAAGTCGTCCTCGAAGTCCCCGGCGAAGGGTGCCCGGAAGGCTGCTGACCAGGGTGTTGTGACGGCTGTTTCGGATGAGGTCCGTTGCACCCCAATGGGGGTAGTTCCCGCAGTGCTTTTTCTGCGGGAACTACCTCTCTTCCCCCTGAGAACGAGCTCGCAAGCGGGCAGAGCGATTCCCCCACCCCGAAGAAGGTCAAGTGCGGCCGCCGGCAGCTGAACGCGGTGGGGCGCCGTTTCCAGCTGGCCTCGGAGCTGATCCGCCAGGTGCCGTGGATGGGCCGCGCCGCGGTGCCCCGGATCGCCTGGATCCTCAAGGAGGTCTCCGACGCGGGCTGGACGGCCGACCAGGTAATCGCGTTTCTGGACTGCGGCGACGCCCCGGGCAGCGTCCACCGCCCGTCGGGGTTCCTCGCCGGGCGGCTGAAGGGTGCGGTGGCGCTGTGGCCGACCAAGGAGGGCCGGGAGCGGGCCGTCCAGGCGTACCGGGACTCCCGGCGCGCGGAGAAGGCCCGCCACCAGGAGTGGGAGGGCGCCTGGACGTCTCCGCGCAGTGAGTCCGTCCGCCGCCTGGTCGCCAACGCGCTCGCCCCGCAGCAGCCGCAGTACGACATCCCGGACGGCCACCAGGGCGCGGGCGAGACCGGCCCTGATGTGCCCGGCGAGGACGAGCTCAAGGAGTTCCGGGCCACGGCCTGGCAGGAGTTCATGCTCGGCAGGCCCGACCAGGTCCTCATGACCCTCGACACCCTCGGTCCGGCCGCCGCCGAACAGATCTACGGCCCTGAGCTGGTGCAGCGCGTACGCAAGCTGGTCAGCGGCACCTCGCTGATGACCGTCGGACGCCAGTAGGAGGCGTGATGACCGAGACCCTGAACACCACCGCCAGCAGCAGCGAGCAGCCGGCCTCGGAGCTGTCGGGCGTCGACTTGGCACGGGTCGCGCTGCACCAGGCACGCGAGCTCCAGGGCCTGGTGGCCGACCGGGCCTGGGACGTCCCGGCCGCCGGCGGAAGCATCCTGGACCAGTGGCCGGCCACTGCGGCCGCGCTCTCGCCGAAGCTGGCCGCGCACGCCCAAGCGGTCGCCTTCCACGCGGAGACCGGGCAGCTGGACCTGCGCCCGGACTCGCCCGCGTACGCCACGCAGCTGCGCCTGATTAGCTCTCAGATCGTCGCTGCGGCGAACGACGCGGTCGGCACCCAGGCAGTGCGCACCGTTCGGGTCCTGGCCGTGGGCGCGACGGCCCCGGCACCCCGTGAGGCGGGTGCGGCCCCGACGGCGGCCGCGCCCGAGGCACTGGTGAAGACTCGCGACATGGCCCCACCCGGCTTCCACCGCGCGCTCACCGCCCACCAGGCCGTCCCGCGTGTCCAACTCGTCAGCTCGGGCGTCACCGAGGCGATCGAACGGCAGAACCAGGCGATGCGCGAACGCAGCCGCCGGGCGTTTCCCGAACCCGACGTCATCGCGGACGACGCGCCAGCCCCGATCGAGCAGACCCGCGCGCAGCGACGCCGCCAGGCTGCGGCGACCGAGGCCGCCGCCCTGCGCCGGACTCGTGCGGAACGGGCCCGGCAGGACCACAACAGCCCAGAGTGCTTGCGGTAGGGCTGGAACAAACGGTGTCCGCATGACCAGAGCCGGGTGGTGTTCACCGTGGCGGCTGATCAAGGTATTGAGGCCGTCGTCGGCTGCAAGGATCAGAGCCCGCGAGAAGGTGAAGGAGACGACAAAGATGCCGAAGAAACGCAAGAAGGATCGCAAGGCGCCCTCGAGGCGGTCCTCGGTTCAGACCACTCCGGCCCAGCGTGCAGTTCTGGAGCTGGTGGACTGGAACGATGCCTCGGAAGAGGGCGTCGACGTGATCGATGCCTTCACCGAACGGTTTCCCACTCCTGTTGACGCGGTGAAGGCGGTACAAGCTGGCGAGTGCGTGCAGTGGACAGGCGGGATCGACGGATCGACGATGCGCCACCGTGTCCTCCTGTTCGACGATGGCACCGCCACCGTCGAACAGGCCGTCTTCGTCGGCGGCCCACTTGAGGAGCTCCTGTTGTGTGCCTGGCACCAGGCTGGGGAGCAGAGGCGGGATTCGCTGGAGGCCGGAGTCCTCGCTGCCCTTGGCGAACTTCACACTGCGATCCGGCCGGTCCTGGAGGCTGAGATCCGCAAGGTTCGTCCCGACTACACCGCAGCTGTTCCGCAGCCCTTCCGCGAGGACCCGGAACTGTACGGACCGGGCATGCCGGTGTTCGGATGGCGCATTCTCCACCCGGTGGGCCCGGATACCACCTGGGAGGACACCCGCGATACCGCTGCCTGGAACACCTCCGAGACAATGTCTGGCTTGCTCGGCTACTACGACCACGTACCCGAACTTCAGCAGGCCGGCCTTGCCGCCGTACTGCGCAAGCACGATGTCCCCGTCGTGCTCTGTGTGGACTGCGGCCAACCCATCACCGACCGCCATCCTCGGTGGATGAGTGTCTGGGTCACCCCCGACAGTGAGCACGGCCCTGTATGCGGATATCCCCGCGCCGCTCGTGTCACTGCGAAACCCGCGCTCGGGACGTTCACCGACCACGACTTCGGCGGCCCGCACCATCCCGCCTGAGAACACGGACCAGGCGCCACGATCGTGCGGGTCTAAGCATGCGGCAGGGCCGGCGGATTCCGCCGGCCCTGCTCTCTTGCCGTACGTCCTCACCCTGCGGGAATTGTCATCCTCGGGTTGGGGGAGTAGTGGCTGACCTGTTGGCCGTGCCACCTTGCGGAGGCGCCCCGCCGCAGCGGAGGCCGCCCGCGGACCTGCGCCTTGGGTGGTGCTGGGGCAGGTTTTGGGGCTCAGTAGCCGTCTCCTATACGTTCCGCAGCTCGTGCAGCCTTGTCGGCGGCCATCTGAAGGAGCCGCGTGTTGTCGGGGAGATTCCCGAGGCTGTCCATCAGCCGTCCGGCTGCTCGTTCTGCTTTGACTGCGGCCTCATGAAGCGTCGATGCGTCGTCGGACAGCCCTAGGAGGTCGCCGGCGGCATCGGCCAGCGTGCTTGCCGTGTCCTGTAGATGGGCCAGCTTCTGCGAGGCTTCAACCAGCAGGAAGGCAGTGTCTTGAAGGTGAGCGAGTTGGTCGGAGGAGCGGCTCAGCGAGTTGACCTCGTCCTCGGAGAGCCCGAATCCATGGATACGCGGGTTGGCGATTTCCTTAACTGTGACCTTCAGTAGCTCTGCTAGCTCAGGAGCCGTCTTCGCGAATGCATCCAAGGCCGGCTCGAGGCGGGAGACCAATGCCGTTTGTGCTCCACTGATCATTTCGCTAAGCCGATCTTCGGTCAGGTCGCCCAGTCCTGCCAGAGCGCTGAGTCCATCGGCCTCTCGATCGTGCTTCCAGCGTTCCAACAGCTCCACCGGGTACTGATCGCTGTTCGTTCCATCGATCTCGGAGTGATGCGGGTGGCAGAGCAGGATGAGGTTGGCGAAGCTGTTGCGCTCGCCGACTGACCAGCCCGAGTCGTAGCGCTTACCTCCTTCCTCGAACGCCCGGACATGCGCGATCTCCAAGTTCAGACGGGGTGCACCGTTGATCATTCGAATGGTCGGCACGCCGCAGTCGGGCCAGTAGCACCCGCCTCGGGCGAGGGTCATCAGTCCTGCGATCGTTGCGTTGCTGTAGCTGCGCCGCGGTGTGCTAGCCACGAACCCCCCTCAAGTTGGTCACGATGAGTGACCATCCCATCACCGGTCTTTATGCGCAGTAGAGGTTCCGGCCTACTCAGCACCTCTTCCAAGCCGACTCAGCGGGTGCCTCTCTCATGCCGGCGGCTGGCTGGAGGGGAGGGCCTGGTCGGCGGGCTGGTCGAGTTGCTGCTGGCGGCGCCGCTGCTCGTTACGGTGATCCTCGACGCGTTGGGTGAACAGTTTCAGGGCCTGGGACCGCTGGTCCTGGTCGTAGTCGCTGTAGGGCCCAATACCGAGGGTGAAGGCATTGACCTCCTCCTCGATGGAGTCGGCGGTCTGCAGCAGGAAGTAGCTGCGCTCGCGGTATTTGTAGTAGCCGATGAACGCAGCCGACAGCGTCACGGCAAAGCCGATGGCGACGATCGTCACGTTCTGCCAGGTCAGCTTCCCTCCGGTGTCTAACGCGGCCACAGTCGTCGTCGCTGCGGAGCCGATCATGATGAAGTTCTGCAGCGTGTTGTGGACGCGCCGATACTTCCGGCTGTCTGCCCGGTGCTGCTCAATGACGTCAGCGGCATCTTCGCGGTAAAGACCCCGCTGAAGGTCAAGCGAAGTTCCGCGCAGGGCACTCACGATGCGCGCTGATCCCCGCGTGATGTCGAGCCGATCCTCCAGCTCGGCCGTGCTCTCTAGGGAGCCTCGCCGTCGCCTGTCGGCTTTGACCCCTCCCAGGCACAGTGCGATGAGGATGGCGCACACGATGTCGGGCCCGATGAAACGGGAGGGCGTCGCCCAGGTCCAGGCCGTCCAACCCATGCTGGCCAGGAGCGAAAAAGCGGCCACCGACAGAACAACCGTACGAACCCGGGCGACCGATCGCGCGCGGGCAAGTCGTCGCTCCGCCTTCGCGAGATCCCGGTAAACGTCGAGACCCTCGGCTTCCCGCATGGCCAATTCCCAACGCGATTGCTCTTCAGGCTCTCCGTCTGGCGCTGGCTCACTGCCCGACTCTTGTTCACGAATGCTCTCGGTCATGGCTTGTGAGATCCGTTCTTCTGCGGCCCGCATCCGACGGGGGGCGTCGTCATCGAGGTTCCGTGCCACGGGATCAGCGGGCGAACGCTTCGGTCAGGCTGATGCGGTAGCCGTCCTCTTCCATCAGCACGACGGTGACGCCGAACGGGTCGGGATGGTCCAGCTCGATGGGGGTGAAGGAGAAGTTCACCGCGGCCTGGATGGGTGGCACCAGTTCGCCGTCGGGCTGCGGTGTGGGGGCCGGCCTCCAATCGGGGGCGACCGATGCCCAGCCCTCGGGGCTGCGGGACACGAGCTGCTCGGTGTAGGGGAAGTGGTGCAGCATGTGCCCGGCCGGGGTGGCGAGCACCATGTTCAGGCACGGCGCCGGGCTGGCGATCGGCAGCTCGCACGCGGTGGCGACATCGTGTGTCTCCCAGGTGAGGACGACCTCGTCCGCGCCCGCCGCCGCGGCGATGTTCCCGAGCTCCGCGATCCCGGCGAGCGCGTCCTGGCCGACCTTGAGCGGGCGGGCCCAGATCAGTCCGACCAGCTCATTGCGTACCAGCGGCATCATCAGCGGGCGCGGCACGACCCCCTCGCCCAGCGACGCGGTGTACGTCTCCGTCGCGACGCCGATTAGACCGTTCCACATCCGTGCGTCCACGGAGGCCCCCGTATCTCGACTCGTGGTGCTCACAGGCGACCCTGCCACGCGGAGTGATGCGGTGTCAGGGCGATGATCGGCCAGCCCTTCAGGCGGCAGATGCTGGGCTGCTGACAGGCGGAGTGCCGCCGAACAGTGTCGTGTGACGTGAATCACAGAAGGTGTTGGGAGAATGAGTGTCGGATCAGCTCTCTCCCGCCGCAGGTAGGTGAACAGACTTACCCAAGCAACAAGGGAGGCCCAAGATGCCTGCGGCTTCAACGCCGGACTCGGCACCCGAGGATGCCGCTCAGCGGATTGCTGCAGCGCCGTCCGAGGTAACAGAACCGCTGCCCGTTTCCCCAGCGGAAGAGTGCGGCGCGCTCGGGAGCGTGCCGCTCGACGAGCTGAGCGACGCCAGGCCTGCGGCGCCGATGGACGGGCCCGGCCAGAATCATGATGCCTTCCCGCTGCTTGACGATGTCGTCCTGCACTCGGGCGGCCTGGCTGACGTCGTGGACACGGCCGCCTTCTGGTCTAGCGTCAGCGACTCCTTCAAACCGTGGGTCGGTCTGAGCGCCATGCTCAGTGAGTTCACCGCGCAGGCGGCCTTCGGCCTTGCTCCGGCCCTCGCTGGCATTGAGGTGGCAGTCCCCCGACTCCCCAACATCGCAGAGATGGTCGGCCAGTCGCTGCTGGAGGGACTGGGGACGCGCAATGCCGCGTTGTCGGTGCTGGCCGACGTGCGGCCCCAGTTCCCTTCGCTGTCCGAGACCGTGAACTCCGTGCTGCCCTCTGTCGTGAGCACGCTGGGACTACTGGACGGACTCAACCCGACCAGGGCGATCCTGTCCGTGGTCGAGCCGCAGGTCAGTAGCCTGGCGAGCGCGGTGGGACCGGTCGCTCGCCTGTCGTCGATGGCTGACGCCTTTCAGCCGCTGGTCGGTTTCGGTGAACTTGTTCGTCAATCGAACCTCGGCCTGGCTCCGGTGTTCGAAGGTCTCCCGGCTCTGCTTTCCCCGCTGCCCAGTCTGGCGAAGGTGACGGAGACGCTCGCACCGTGCTTTGCCATCCAGGTGGGAGTGCCGCGGATCGTGCAGGAGGCCCTGCGCACCCTGCCGTCGATGGCGGATTTCATCGGTGGCCATATGGCCGACCTCTTCGCTGGAGTTCGGTCTGTCGCCGACTGGGCGAAGTGGCTGAGGCCGTCCGTCCTTGCTGAGGCTCGCTACGCGTTCGACGCGTATATGAAGGGCGACCCGGAGCCGATGAAGGACTTCCTGCGCCGCTGCCTGCGTCTGTGGCCAGTGCTGGAGGACCACTGTCAGGCCCTGGCTGTGGCAATGTTCGAACGTTCGTGGGAGCAGGAGGCCGACCTCACCGACGATCAGTCGGTGCGCAGGGTCTTGATCCGGTACGCCCGCCAGGGCTGCGACTTTGAACGCGATCACGAGATCCGCGGTGTCCCGATCGGATACATCCCGGAGGGCTGGGAGCAGCCGGACACCGTGCCCGGGCCCGAGGATCTGGTAATCCCCCGCCTCATTCCCTGGGCTCAGCAGTTCGAGACCGCTCCGGTGCGCTACGTGGCGGGCCGGCTCGACGAGCAGGAACAGGCTCTGGTCCGGGCCTGGTCGGAGAACCACCCCATGACGTGGCCCAAGGCATCGGACCTGGTGCAGCAGGACGAGGCTCAAGGAGAGCGGGCCCGACGCAAACTGCACCGGCTCGGCAAGGAGTGGCGCAGGCGCGAGACCCTCCAGGAGCTGTCGTGAGTGCGCCGTACGGCTAGGTGATACGTCGGAGACGAACTCGGTTGCATGCAGCCGGAGTTGGCGAGATTCACTCGAAGGTGGCAGGAAATCGCTTGTGCGCCGGAGTGTCCGCCGTGTGACCTCGATCACGCTGCGCATGCGCGGCGCGCCCTTGAGTGACCATCCATGCAGGTCAGGGGAGCCTCAACCGCCTCATTTGATCACTTTGAGCACCTGGGCGAGCGCTCCGCGTGAAATTCGCGCGGCTGCGCATGCGTGTTCGGCCAATTGGTCCGATTGGGTAAACCCGAGCGGTGCTTCGGGAGCCGCTCGCTCCATCAGACCTCAACGAAGAGGACCGAAGACACCCCATGACCGACGACGTGCGTGAGGACGGCCGCGTGCCTGTGGCCGCGGAGGCCCCGCTCCAGTTCCCCGTGGAGTTCGAGGCCCACTACCTCACCAACCAGAAGGCGTTCCACGACTTCGCGCTGTACATCCTGAAGACCAACGACCGGGCGGAGAAGGCCGTCCACAACGCCTACGTGGCAATCCGCACCCGCTGGGACACCCTGCTCGCCGAACCGGATCTGCAGGCCCAGACCTGGCTGATCCTGCGCCGCGCCATCATCGACGAACTGATCGGCGGCTTCCGCGAGGAAGTGGCCGAACGCGACAGCGGCATCGGCCTGTACCCGGCCCTCACCAAACTTCCCCCGCGCCAGTTCGACGTCGTCGTCCTGCGCTTCATCGGCCGGCTCGAAACCAAGAAGATCGCCTGGTACATGGGCCTCACCCCCAGCACCGTCACCCACCACATCCGCAAGGCCCAGGAACGCCTCGCCCCCACCCATCGCCGCGCCACGCGGCCGATCAAGAAGAAGGACATCCAGTGAGCGACACCTGGGAACAGCTCTTCGCCGACGCCGACACCTCCGTCCGCGAGCCCCGCCGCGCCTTCGACGTCGGCGCCGGCCTGCGCCGCATCGCCCACGACACCGCCCACCTCCCGTCCCCCGGCCCGGTCCCCGTCGGCGGCCACCCCAGCGCCCTGCGCCGGCTCGGGGTCATGGCCCGCGTCGTGGTCACCCAGGCCGGAGCGGCCGCCCACATGGAGGAATTGACCGCGCTGCTCGGCGGCGACGACACCATCGCGCAGTTCGACGGCTGGACCACCGGCGTCGACATCGACGGCGTCCAGGTCTTCGCCTGCATGCTCTACCTCGCCCACCACCCCGAAAGCGCCCGCTTCTGGTGGCGCTTCGCCGCCGGTGCCGGATCCAGCGGCGCGGCGTACTGCCTCTACCTCGACCACCTCGCCCTCGGCGACGAGGGCGAAGCGAAGTTCTGGAAGCGGCAGGTGACCACGCTGTTCTGCCCGGACGCGGCCAAGGACCGCGAAGTCGACCCGCAGGCATTCCTCAAGGCACTGGAGCACTTCACCAACGACTCCGCCCGCCGCAACGCCAGCAGAGCGGTCCTGACGGGCGGACTCGAAGCGGACGTCGACCACCTGGCCGACCGTCACACCGACGACGGCCTGGTCTGCCGCCCCGACGCCCGCCTGGCCGACCGCATCCACGAACTCGCCGGCCGCCCTGAAACGCAGAAGTCCGGCGCGGGGCCGAAGGTTCCTAGGCCGCCCAGCCCCCGCCGGACCACACATCAGCACCCCGAAGAACGGAGCACCTGCCATGCAGACTAGCCGCCGCACCCGCACCGCGGACCAGACCCCGACAATCCACCGCACCACCCAGCAGCCCTCCATGATCCGCCGCAGTGTCCGCTGGATCGCCCGCCGCCGTACCGCCCTGCTCTCCAGCGCCCTGCGCGGCGCCGCCTATGCCACCGGCGCCGGCATCATCGGTCTCGGCTTCTACGTACTCCGGCAGCAGATCTGACTCCAGAGCGAAGAGTCGGGCTGAACGATCCTGGTGCGGGTCACCTGGCCAGGTGACCCGCACCAGGATGATCAAGCAGAGCTCGCGAGCTTCACGATCCCGGCGAGTGCGTCCTGGCCGACCTTGAGCGGGCGGACCCAGACCAGCCCGACCAAGTCGCCGCGCACCAGCGGCATCATCAGGGGGCGCGGCACGACCCCCTCGCCCAGCGAGGCCGTGTATGTCTCCTTCACGACGCCGATCAGCTGCGGACCTCCACATCATTCAACAGCCCAAGGCGCGGACAACGACGCATCGCGCCGTATCCATCACCTCGCTGGTCAGTCGCTTCGCCTAGGCCGGGATCGGTGCTGGACAACCAGCGAGATCGATGGCACGTCCGGCGGGAGCGCCCACTCGATCACATGCAAGCCCGCCAGCTCGATCAGTTCCTCCGGGACTCCCAGCAGGTGTAACGGGGTCCGACTGTGCCGGGTCAGCCAAGCCCGGCGCCTCCGCTGTTCCGCCGGGTGGAGCTGCGCCCACACATCGACCATCACCCCCGGCGCTGCGCCGGGCACAGGACGGGTGCGCCGCCGCACGTAGGGCAGGTTGGCCACGTCGGCGGCAAGGGCGATCAGGCACCAAGCAGATTCGTCGGACAGAGAGAGCCCGTGAACGGCCCGCAACCGGCGGGCACGCCACTGCCAGCGCGGTGCCAGCAGCCAGCGGATTGTCGTCAGCGATACAGCCCGCTCCCGGGAGCGATTGACATCTTCTTCGCCGCTCCTCATTGCGCCGAGCGCTCTTCGCGTGAGGCACTCTGCTCCAGCTGGATTTCACGCTTACGCTGTTCTTCTTTGATCCTTTCGACCGTTGCCGCGTACTGGATAAGCCGAGGGGTCTCCTCCAGTCTTTCATAGTCACCGAGTTGGAACGCGCTGGCATTGTAATTCTTCTCAATGTCATCTGCTGTCGACTGTGAGGTAGTGCCGCGCTCCCGGAACTTGAAGTAGCCGGTTACTCCGGCAGAGATTCCGACCAGGGCGCTCAAGGATGAAGTAAAGATCGATAAAACCGTGTTGGATCCCTCGTTCATCGCCGTGAGAGTGGACACCACAATTGACCCGGTGATGATGAGCAGCTGGAACATGTTGTGTACGCGTCTGTTGCGGCTCGCCTGCGCCCGGTAGGAGGTGATGACATCAAGCGAGGCCTCGCGATAGACACGCAGACCCGAGGTCGTGTCAAGGGGGAGCTGAGCGGCCGCCGTCTGGCGCTTCTGCAGCGCATCACGAAAGGCACTCGCTTTTGCGGCAAGGTTTTTATGATTGCTGAACAGCCAGTATGAGCACGCAATCCATAAGATATTGACAATAGCCAACGAAATCCATCTGGCGATTCCGTCATTGGATTTCCATAGGCCAACAAAGACGGTGTATCCGAGCACCCCCGTCAGAGTTAACGAACCCAGCAGGATTAGCCAGCCAATCCTCTGAAGCGCCTTAGCCGCCCTCAGGTCCGCTTCTTTGAGGCTGAATTCAGCGAACTTGTTTCTGTACTCCTCGTGTGGATCGGATGTCACGATACTCCCCCGGATGGACGAATCACCGAAGGTACGGGGAGTGATGAAGGATTTGCAACGGCGTCTTGTGGCTGGCAAAGCCTTATGTGGCGTGAGTTGACTGAAGAAACGCATGAGGTCGGCAGATTTCCGAGCACGAGAGCATCGTCGGCGGGAAGGTGCGCGGGGCTGCCAGTCGGAGGCGTGCGGGGTGGGGCGGTGCCACCACCGCCCCCGCCGCTTGCTGCGCTCGGCACACCCAGAGGCGGGTGACCTCGGACACGAAGCGCGCCGCGTATGCCCGGCTGCTGGAGGGCCTCGCGGCCGCGGCACCAAATTGTCAGCCGCCAGGACCTTGTCGACTAGCCTTCGCCGTCGTCCCGGTGTCAGGCCGGCAACGGACCGGGTTGCGCTGAGGTCCGCCCTACTTGAAGACCCCGAGTACCAACGCGAGCACAGCACTGATCACCATCAACGCCGTCGCGAACGCCTTCCCCGAGGTGGAAACAGATTCCGGTACCGGGCTCCCGCCCCAGCGGGCGACAGCGAACGCTACGCCTGCCACGAAGAACGAGCAGACCACCGCCAGGCCGATACCCATCAGCGCCATCAGGGTGTGGGTGACGTTCAAGGCTCTCCTCCAAGATTCACTTCGTGTAGCGGTACGCCGTCGAACCGCACTGAAATGACGATCCACCCCCCACCTGCGCGGATGAACCGGTTGGATGTTGTTCGCGGCACAACGTGGGGTTGTTTGGCCAACAACCCGATCAGGAGGGGGACGACGTGGGAGCAGCAAGGCGGCCCGGGCGGCCGTGGGCGGAGGCTCGCGGGGCATCCCAGGAGATCAACGAGGTCGTTCACATCCTGCGTGGTTGGCTTGATGCGTCCAACGTGTCGGTGGCAAAGCTGCACCGCCTTCTTACACCGGAGCACTTCGACGGAGCTCCGCGGTCCGTCCCTCCGGTCTGGCGGTTACGCGAGCAGCTCAACGGCGTGGGTCTGACGTGGGAACTCGCCGAGGCCGTCGCAGACATTTGCTTTCCGGCAGAGACGGTGCAGGAGACAGCTCACCGGCTCGACCAGGTTCGGCGGTTGTGGGACGCGGCGAACATCTCACCCACCGAGGCTCATGCCGATCCGACGTACAACCTCGTCGAGGCGCAGAAGCACACGATCCGCGCATTGGAGGAGCTCAACCGTGTGCGGCAGGCGTACGAGGTCAGTGAGCAGGCCCGGCTGCAGGCCTTGCAAGTGGCCACAGTCCTCTTCGCGCTGCTCGGCCAGACGCAGGCTCAGGTAGTTCAGCTCACGAGGCAGCTCGATGCTCTCCGCGCAGCCGACAGCCCTCGTCCTGTCGACGAGGCACGGACCGAGGGCCGCCTCGACCGTGCCCAGAAGCAGACCGAGGACCTTCGCCTCCAACTGGCACGAGCTGAGGAGGAACGCGACAAAGCACAGCAAGTCGCGGATCTCGCTGCCCGTCAGATCAGCCAACTCGAGAGGGAGCTTCGCGACCTCAGGCCCGGTGCGGAGCGCGGTGTCCCGGCTCAGAGCGGGGCGGAGGTCACACTCCCTGGGCCAGCCGGAACTGCTGCGGATGATGATGCTCTTGACCAAGTTGACATGGCCCTCCAGAAGGCCCGCGACGTCCTCGACCGAGAACACGAGGCGGTGCAAGAAGCTGCCGAGGACGTGGGGTGGCGGAATGCCGGCCAAAAGAGCCAGGTGCCTTCAGAAGCCGCCGAGGACGACGAGTGGTGGCTGGTCGAAGAAGCAGAAAAGCGAGGGGGAGTCGTCCCGGGGCAAGTCGTAAGGGACGTACCCACGGTACGAAACGACGACGAGATGTTGTTCGGGACAACCTCAGATAACTCTCCCACCAGCCCAAATACCCCCGGCTCCGGTACAGAACTTGCGGTCCGGAGGGAAGGTGACCGCGTCCGGTTCATTGGGGCCGCAACGCGTCGAATCTCGCGCGGGATCGACCTCGACGAGATCGTGCTCGGGCTGTGCCGCGCGAGCGTACCGACGTTCGCGGACACCATCCTGGTCTATCTCCGTGAGCCGCTTCCGGTGGGCGACGAGCGGCCGACCGTGCCGTTCGTACTGCGCCTGCGCCGCACCGACCAGCTGCGATTGAATGACATGGAGGGTGAGGGACTGGCGCTCGCCCTCGACTTGAGTCCGACGCCGGCGGCCGAACTCTGCGAGGTGCGTGCTGGCGGGGACCTCGCCGATGTGCTGCGCCAGGTGCGGCCGGTCTTTGGCGAGGCCCCCGGAGCCTCTGCTGCAATGCGGGAGCTATGCGGACCCGAGCACAATGTGCCAGGATCGCGCCGAACGATCCTGGCCCCACTGCGGGGGCGGCGCCGCGTCATCGGCGTTGCTGTCTTCCTACGCGCCCCTGACCGGCCGGCCTTCGATCCGCAGGACCTGCTCGTCTCAGCTCAACTCGCCACACATACAGCGCTCAGCATCGACAAAGCTGTCCTGTACGGCCGGGAGGCTTACCTCGCCGGTGAGCTGCAGCGTGCGATGCTGCCAGATTCGCTGCCTCAACCCGTCGGTGCCAAGATCGCTTTCCGCTATCTTCCGGCCGCCGAAACGGCACGGGTCGGCGGCGACTGGTACGACGTGGTCCCACTGCCTGGCAGCCAGGTGGCGCTGGTGGTCGGCGATGTGATGGGCCATTCCGTGACCTCCGCCGCGATCATGGGCCAACTAGGGACTTTGGTGCATGCCCTGTCCGGGCTGAACCTGCCGCCGGACGAGGTTCTCAGGCGGCTCGACATTGAGGCACAACGCCTGGGGCCCGACCGGATGGCGACCTGCATGTACGCGGTGTACGACCCAGTTGCCCATCGGATCAAGATTGCCAACGCAGGCCACCCACCTCCGATTCTGCTGCACCTCGGCGGTCGGGCAGAGGTTCTTAGGGTTCCGCCAGGAGCGCCGATCGGTGTCGGCGGGGTCGACTTCAGCACCGTCGAGTTTGACGCGCCTCCCGGAGCCACGCTGATTCTCTACACAGACGGTCTGGTCGAGTCCCGCATGCGGGACGTATGGACCGGAATTGGGAATCTGCGGCAGCGCATAGCCGAGGTCAGCCGCCCGAGTGGACCCGACCACGCGCCGCCTCTGGAGAGGCTCTGCGACGACGTGCTCGACATGCTCGGCCTGGGCGACCGGGACGACGACATCGCGTTGCTTGCGGCCCGTTTCGACGGGATCGAACCGTAGAACGCAGCGTGCTGGTTGCTGGAACCGGAGGAAGCGGCAGCCGGGTGGATCCGGCGGGTGCTGGCAGCGGCCGGGGACTCTCGCCCGCCGTCAAGCTGCTGGTCAACAAGCTCGTGCGGTAGGGCGTTCTATGCACACACCGCAGTGACGGAGCCGCCGGATCCACTGGCGGAACTTCAGGCTGCATGTGTCCTCGACCATGCGGGGGCAGTAGATCGTCGACTACCGCCCAGTGCCACCAGTAGTCGTGCGGGTTCAGCTCTGCGCCGCCGACCACCTCCCAGGTCAGACGCTGAGCCAGCTCCGAGTCGGCCGTCCCGCCTTGCTCCGCGAAGAACACCCGCTCCACGTCCCGCTACCGCTACATGCGCGATTCATGCGCGATTAAATGCGCGAACGAAAGCGCGATCGAGTAGGCTGTCTATTGGAGGTGACCTCTGTGTCCACTGAGAACGAGCTGTTCAGCGCTGTCGATGCGCTGCTGGAGCAAGTCGCGCAGGACGACCTGCCGGTCCCTGCGGAGCGCAAGCGTCTGCGGGAGGCGGCGGGGCTGAGTCAGGCGCAGATCGCCACGGCGCTGGATGCCCGCCGGGAGGCGGTGGGGAACTGGGAGACCGGCAAGACCGAGCCGCGGCCGCCGAAGCGTGCCGCGTACGCTCGGCTGCTGGAGGGTCTCACCGCCCGCTTCCCCGCCCCGGTCGCCGACGCGCCCGCCGCACCCCCGGTGCCGGTGGTTCCGGAGGCGTTCACCGGCCCCGCTCCCGTTCCCGCCCCGGCGGCCGAAGCACCGGCGGCACCGGCCCCGGCTGCCGCCGTACGCCCGGCGCCCGCCGCGTCGTCGCGGCGCCCGGGTGCGAAGAAGACGGTGGCGAAGAAGACCATGGCGGCCGCGACCGCTGACGTCGACCCGCGCTTCGAGAACGGCCCGCTCGCGGTCATCGACGTCGACGCCGACGGGCAGGTGTCGGCGTACTGCATCGGCGGCCTCGTCCTGGACGTGCCCGCCAAGACGATCCCCGCGCTGGTCGACTGGACGCTGACCGAAGCCCGGCTCGGTCAGGCCCGCCTGCACCGCAACGGCCGCGACGCCGACCCGATCCTCGTCCTCACCGCAGCCGCCCTGGAACGCTTCGGCCTGCCCACCGCACTGTCGGAGGAGGAGCGGCACGCTGGCCGGCTCCCGGCCGGCCACAAGGTGGTCAAGCAGATCGAGCGCGCGGGCCTCCAGATGACCCAGCGCGGCTTCGGCCCATGGGCCCGGCTCTACCGCGACCCCGAAGGCTCCCGGCGGCGCTGCGTCCAGCTGTGCATCCTGCCCTGGCACGCCTTGGACGTCCGCGAGTGGGGGCGCAAGGACGACCCGGAACTGCTGCTGACGATGCACCCGGCCGACCTGGTCCAGTACCTCGGTCTGTACGCAGCCCGGGTGATGACCCCGCGCGGCAGCACGGCGACGACCGGCCTGGAGCTCATGACCGCGCTGCGCCCGCCGACCCGCGCAGAGAAGAACCCGGCGACCGGCGACTTCGAGCGGGCCTTTAACGACGACGCGATCACCGCCCTCTACAAGGTGGTGGACTGCGAGGTCCCCGACGAGCACCCGATCCTGAAGGGCAAGTTCGCCCGGCACCACATGCGCACCCCGGCAGAGATGCTGATGGAGGAGCCCTACGACTGGTGCCGGCCGCTCACCGATGAGGAGTGCGCCAACCCCTACCTGGTCGTCGTCGACCTCAACATGTCCTTCGCCGCCGCCGCGAACGGCCTGGTCGTCGGGTTGAACGGGCCAACCCACCTGACCGGCAACCCCAAGTTCGACCCGGCGCTGCCCGGCTCGTGGCTGGTCGACCTCTCCCACGTCGACCTGTCCCGCGCCCGGGTCAACGGCCGCACCGTTGACGGCTCCCGGCTCCCGAGCCCGTTCACGCCGAAGGGCGACACCCCCGAGGGCCCGGCCTGGTACGCCACGCCCACCGTGCAGTACGCGGTGGAGCTCGGCTTCGACGTCGCACCGATCGAGGCATACGTCCGCACCCAGACCGGCCGCTACCTCGACTCCTGGTACAAGCGGCTGCGCGACGCCTACGTCGCCACGATGGCCGACATGGGTGTCACCACCGACCTCACCGGGACCGAGTTCCTCGAGGCGATGGCGCGGCGCAAGCAGGTCGACCCAGCGATGGCACTGTTGGAGACCGCGATCAAGGCGACGGCGAAGGGCGCGATCGGCAAGCTGCGCCAGCGCTCGCGGGGGCAGGTGCCGTACTACGAGCCGTACCCGGCGTTGGAGCGGGTGAACTGGCGCCCGGACATCCGGGCCGCCGTGCTCGCCAACCAGCGGGTTGGCCTGCACCGCAAGCTGATGAAGACGGCGGCCGCCGCCGACCTGTACCCGGTCGCGATCGGCACCGACGCGATCGTCTACCCCTCGCCCGGGCCGTCCCCGCTGGACGTCCTGCCGACCACGCCCGAGGGCAAGCCGGTGCCCGGCGGCTTCCGGCTCGGTGTTTCGCCCGGGATGGTCAAGCACCAGGGCACCCAGACCGTCCTGTGGGCGGAGCAGCAGTTCGAGGAGCGCGGCGGCGTCTTCAACATCTCCAACCTCATCAAGACCGCCGACCCGACAGCCGGAGAAGGGGAGTAGGCCGTGGTGGACTCGCTCGGGGACAGCCTGGACCGCGCACTGGAGAAGGCGTTCACCCGCCCCGCCCCCAAGAGCGCCCAGGCGCAGATGAAGTACCTCGTCAAGCAGCTCAAGGGCACCAAGGCCGCCGCCCAGGCCCTCGGGATCACCCAGCGCACCGTGGAGCGGTACGTGACTGGCAAGCTCAAGCGGCCCCGCCAGGAACTGCGCGGCCGCCTGGAGCGCGAGGTCAAGAAGCGGTGGCAGCCGCAGGTCCGCGCGAAGGCGAGGAAGAAGGCGGCGACCACAGACGGCCTGGTCGTTTCCACCCGTGCCCGCTTCGGGTTCGAAGCTGCCGCAGGTTCGACCGACGACGCCCGAATCCGGGATATCACCCAGGCCCTGCCGCCGCAGTTCGCCGACCAGTTGTTCAGCGCACGCGAGCAGGGCGCCAACGAGCAGCAGCTCCGGCAGATCGCCGCCGACGGCCTGGCCCAGATGTACTTCCGCGCCAACAACAGCAGGGCCCACGGCCTGGGCGTGGAGTTCACCGACGTGGAACGGCTCGACATCGAGCTGTAGACCGGCTCCCGCAGGAGCGCCGGGCTGCCGGCTGTGACTGAGTGCTTGAGGTAGCGAGTTCGCACCTGATCTGGCGAGTCGAGCAGAACGGCCCCCACTCGCGTGGGGGCCGTTCTGTACCGCGGATATTGATTACCCTCCGCGTGGCATCGGGGTGGCACGGACAACGATCCCGGGATGGCTGTCTCGGCTCCTGCACTGCACCGTACCGGCACCTCGGCCTCGCCAAGGCTCCCGCGGCGATCCGCCACTCGCACGGGTGCCAAAGATTCGCTCACCTCGCCAGGTGAAGCGCTCAGGCACAGCCGGGGACGAGGCGTTTCGCATTCCTCCGAGCAGCAGACCGTGAGGCCCTCGGCTCCCGAGGCGCCCTCAAGTTCCGCACTTCAGCCGTAACCCTCTGTCATCCATTTCATTTCATTTCATCGCGACGCAAGGAAATGAAATGAAATGGATTGCCTTGGAGTGCATTGCGGCCCGCGTTTTCCTGCTTTTCTCACAGGGGGGGAAGACCGGTGAATACCGCTTCACTGCTCGATGGTGACCGGGATCACACCCACTCCCGTGAGCTGCGGTTTTTCCGGCATGGATGTATCGCTGGTGCGCGAAAAGGTAGGCAGAGTGTAGGCAGTGTGTTGTCTGGTGCGCGCATTCCCGCATGAGCAACTACACCGATCAGCTTCTCGCCGATAGACTCCGCAGAACGCGAAAGGAGCCCTGCACCCCAACGGGTTTCCCAGGCCCCTGAGTTGGGAGGGCTCCTCTCGCGGTGTCCCTAAACGCACGCTCACGCAAGGAACCGCATGACCGAGCCTAGCGCGAATTCAGATCCGAAACACCCACGCCGTGTGGACAGATGGCGCTCGTCCATCAGCGCTCACCTGCGGAAATGGAGTGGAGGCCGTGGACACGGTGTTCAGCGTCACTTCCTGCAGGGCGTCGCCTACAAGCTGGGTAGTGGCGCCGTGACGCTGCTGATCCTGTGGTGGGAAACGCGACGCTGACAGCGTCACGGGCCTGTAGCTGAGCGCGGGCCCTCACCGCCGGCAAAGGTCACCCAGCCCGGCCACCGCGTCGCCGTATCCACCAGGACTGCTGCGGCGCGGTGGCGGCATTGACGGCCCGGCCGAACGCCTCCAGCGCGGCCTCCAGGCGCGCGGTGTTCTCCACGTCCGACAGGGCGTTCAGCAGCTGCTCCGTGGCGGTGACGACGGCCGGGTCGGAGGAGCGCATGAGCGGGGCAGCGGCGGTGGCGGCCCGGGTGAGCGGCTCGCGCACGGCGGCCACGGTCTGCTTGCTCGCCACCCGCTCCCGGCTCAGCAGTTCGGCCGCGCGCCCGAAGCCCACAAGCCCGCTCAGGACGTCGGTGCCGCCGGCGCCCCGGGCGCGGGCGGCACCGCCGGTGAAGGCGAGCACGGCCAGCAGGAAGGTCCGGCCGCGCTCGGCCGGTCCCTCCCACAGCAGCCGGTTGGTGGTGGCCGCACTCTGCAGTTCCATCACGGCCACCGTCATCGCATCCGCCTGCACCCGCAGGGCACCGATCTCAGCCTGCTGCTCCTGGCGGTTGCGGGAGCGGTTGGTCAGCCACGCCGCGAGGACGGCAATGAAGGCCCCCGAGACGAGCGTGCTGGCCAACTCGATCAACTTGTCCATTCCCACAGGCTGACCGCGCGCCGGGCCCGTCGTCCGGGCCGTTGCGCACCTGACGCACAACCCGCACCCTCCCGTTGCCCAAGAGGCCCGACCCTGCGCTGCTACGCCGGTGCCGGGCCTCATCCGCATATCCGTGGGGGACGGGCTTCACGCGTTGACATGTCCAAGGCCGACGGCCCACGAGTCGTCACGGGCCCCCGGACGAGACAGTTGACCGGGTACATAGGCTCTCGGGCATGAACGAGGAGAGCCTGCACGAGATTCTGAGCGGCATCGAGAGGTCCGTCCGCGACTTCACCCAAGCCGAAGCCGCCCTCGCGGAAGCCGAGCAGCGGCAGGACCGCACCCGCCAGGCCGTGCTGGAGCAGGTGGAGCGACTGCATGCCGAGGTGGATGCCGTCCACGCCCCCGAGCTGATCGGCGTGCTCAGGCACCTGTACTGGCAGCAGCCAGGCATCCACGGACGCCCCCTCGCAGAAGCCGCCGGCCTCAACCTCCACGAGATGCTCGCCGCGATCGGCCCGGCGCCGTCAGGGATCCTGTGCGCCGACTGCGGCACGGAGCTGCTGCGCACCAGCCGCTCGTGGAAGCCGCCAGCCCGGTACGGGCCGCCACTGTGCCCGGACTGCGTCAGCCAGGAGCGCGACGCGCAATGGCGGCAGTGGGGGGCAGAGCGCCTGCGGGCCCGCATCGTCGCCGAGGCCCTGGTGCAGGCGCGAGCTATGGACTGGCGCGCCGCCGCCGAGTTGGTGCTCGCCTTCCCACCGCTGTCCCAGAAGGTTGGCCGCGGCACCGTCGCAGACCAGCAGGACGGCGTCTGGCGCGGTTGGGAGAACGCCCGGGTGATCCGCAACCGCCTGATCGCGGCGGCCGCCGACGGTGACGACACCACGGGCTTCGCCGTCGAAGAAGCGCATCTCCTGGTGGAGACCGCACTGCGAGTTGTTGACTGGGACACGGCCCGAACCCGCGACATCGTCGACCCGATCACCCATGAACCGGCGCTCGCCCTGCTCACCCGGCTCAAGCGCGAGGTCCGTGCCATCGCTCAGACCGCCCGGGAGCGCGCGGACGCCGCGTACCCGGAGGGCTGCGAGCTGAGCGAGGACGAGGAGTCCGAGGCATGGCGCGGCATCGGTGGATGAGGGGCTGACGCTCCAGTTCGTGTGGGGCGGGCAGCGTCAGGACGGTTCGCCGGATGTGCGACGGGAGCGCCGGCGGATGACGTCGGGCAGCTCGCGGGAGGCGGCGGCAGGGATGAAGAACAGGCCCGTCATGCCGAGCCCGGTCACGGCGGCGCTCAGCAGGCCCACCGAAAGCGACGGGTCGTCGACCGAGGCCACCCCGCAGAACACCGAGAAGGCGACGACGAACACCAGCGAGAGGACGATCCATCGCTCCCGCAGCGCCGACCGGGTGCCGGCCACCACGCTCAGCCACCAGGTCCAGCCCGCCATCACGCAGAACAGCACGGCCGCCGGCGGCAGCAGCACCGGCGGCGCCCACCGCCCGATGTCGCCGCGGGGCAGCTCCTGCCCGGTCAGGTAGCCGACCTGGACCAGCCACACCAGGTACACCGGTACCTCGATCGCGATGACCACCCACATCAAGACCCGCAGCTCCCGAAACGCGCGGCGCTCGTTCATCCCTTTGGTCCTCCCCTCGATCATCAAGTCCAGGGGAACGTAGCGGCCCGGTGCCGGCGCCCACCAGGGCGCGTCACCCGCACGGGTGGAGATCAGCCGCCATCGATGTGGTCGAAGCCGCGCAGCACGGGGTCCAGCTCCTGCGTTATGTCCCTTCCTTCGCCTGTTGTTGACTCATGCCACCATGAACAGGCTGACGCAGGTCATCACTGCTCTTCGGTCGGCGCTGGCCTGCAACAACTCAGAGTGCCGATCAATCGATCTTGGACCTGGCTTCCCAGGGCTTTGCAATGGAACCGTCGGGCTCCCAGCCGTACAGCTTCAGTTGCCTGCTTTCGTCGACGTGGCCTACGTCTGCCAGCAATTGAACCGACATGGCGAGCGCGTAGCGTTGGCCGGCCGCAGCGCATCCTTCCAGCCAGTAGAGGGCACGCGTGGCGTGGCCAGCTTGTACCAGCATTCGGGTTGCCTCCTTCGCTGCGTTGGCGTCCCCGGTCTCGGCACGGTTCTGCAGCCAGCGGATGGCCTCCTCGGTGCGACCCGCCTCATCCATGAGTTTGGCTGCGTACCTCGCGGCGTAGTGGGCGGAAGATGTGTAGGAGGTACCAGGGGTATCGCGCTGCTCAGCCGCGTGCTGCCACCAGCGGATGGCTTCGTCCGTCTTGCCTGACACCCAGAGCACGGCGCTACCCAACTCCAAGGCACGGCTGTTGCCAGCGATGCCAGCACGGTGGAGTTTGCCGATGGCTTCCTCGGTAACACTGCCTTCCTCTAGCAGTCGCTCGGCTGCCTGCCTCGCGGCGGAGAGTTCGTCGGCCATGTCGGTGGCCTGCCCTGGGCGGATCGTGTCCTTGGTTTGGTCTTCCTCCACCGACTCATGCAGCACGTTTCTGGAGGCGCGATCACTGGCGTCCTGCAGTTGGCGCAGGGCCTCCAGGGCGTTGGCGTCTCCGGCCTCCGAGCGGGGGCGCAACCAGTTCAGCGCTTCCTCATCACGGCCTGTTGCAACCAATTCATCGGGCACACCCGTCAGCATGCCCATGAAGTGGTTGGTCTGAAAGGCACGGATCCACTGGTCCATGGCTTCCTCTACTCGGCCCGTTTTCGCCAGGAGTCGAGCCCCTTGCCCGACGTACGCGCTGCTCATTGCATCGTCGCCGATGGTGATGTCGGCTGCGTGCTGCCACCAGCGGATGGCCCCCTCGATGTGCCCTAGCTCCTCCAGCAGTTGACCGGACCGGTCCAGGGCGAAGGAACTGCCAGCGTCGGCTGCGCGTTGCCACCAGTTAAGTGCCTCCGCGGTGAGCTTTTCCTTCTCCAGCATCGAAGCCACGTGCTCCGCGATTGCGCCGGTGTGATCGCCGTCGGTTGCCCGCTGCCACCAGTAGATGGCTTCCTTGGATCGGCCCGCCTGTTCCAAAAGGCCAGCTAGGTTTCTCATTCCAGTAGCGTCGCCCTTATCGGCAGCGGCGATATAGAAGCGGGAAGCAACGTAGAGGAGTCCCCGGTCCTCGGCGGCTGACCCGAGAACCCCAAGGCTCGTAGGGGCGACGTGACCGAGGAGGGCTTCCCATAGGGGTGCGGGGGAACGGGTAAAGCGTCTTTGGCTGCGGCCGTGTTGCTCAAGGTAGTCGGCGAGCCGGTAGGAGGGCATGGCGGGTGCGGGTTGGGCGCGCCGAGGGCGGATGAGCGTGAGTGGGCCGCGGGCGCCGCGCAGGGGACGGGTCGTATAGGCGAGTGCTTGCTTGAGCCAGTCATTTTCGCGTAGGTCGCACTGGATGTCAGTGAGATAGCCCTCAGCTGCGGCTTCCAGAAGGGCCAGGGGGAGGGCGCGGCCGTGGCCGATGCGGAGGGCATCCATGGCGGCCTCTATGAGTGCCTTTGCCCCCGGAGGTGCGGTGCTGTACCGCTCGATCAGGGCCGGTGCGCTGGCCAGGTACTGGGTGATCTGTCCCTGCTCCGCACGCTGCAGAGCCTCGGACAGACGGGGGTCTCCGAGGGCCGGCGCCTGCGCGGCCTTCAGTTCATCAGCAGTGAAGACGTCGGGCACGGCGATGCTCTTGTTCTTGACCAGTTGGCGGGCCTGCGCGTACGGGTCCGGCCCGATCCCGGAGGCGGGAATGGCGGTGAGTGCGTCCCATTGCTCGCGCCACATAGTTCCCAAGACCAGTACCGGGGCCCGCCCCGCATCGTTCAGCAGCTCACGGAGGCCGGAGGCGACCTGCGCGCTGTGGTCCTGGTTGAGTAGGTAGTGCTGGGCTTCGTTCAGCCACACCACGGTCTTCGGCGCCACCTGCTCCAGGTGCCCGGTTAGGGCAGTAGGGGGTTCCGGCTCAATCGGATGCCACAACCGCCATCCGTCCGGCAAGGTCTTTACTGCTTCCCAACAGGACCGCGACTTACCCGTGGAGGATCCGCCGACGAGCAGCACAATGCCGCTCTCCCCGGTCCTGGCAGCATCGACTACCGCGCACAGCCGTGCGTCGTGCTCACGTTTTACGTAGGCCGAGAGCGGACTGGGCTGGGTCCCTTCGCCGACTTCGATGCAGGGATGGACCTCCAAGTCGTCAAGGACTAGCTGGTCGACGTACTCGGCTATCGGCCGCCCCACAGGTCTCTGCCCGGACGGCAGAGCCCGAACTGGCTGAGCCCGCTCGACGAGGTTGCGCCAGTGACGCTCGTCCGGCTGCGCTTCTCCGGCCCAGTCGCACCACAACCGCACCAGCGCCCACACCACATCAGCGTCGTGAGGAACCTGGGCCTTTTCCGCGTCGTCGTGAAGCCACCTACTGAGTTTTTGACCGTGAAACGGGACTGAGTAGGGCGGCCGTCCGAGCGCCTTTTCGATCTCGCGCTGCGAGAACGGCCGCCTACGACTCTTGGCTCGCTCCCTCAGTGCACGCAACTCGTCGTACAGCCTGCGGGCGTCCCCTGTGGCGACGATGACGGCCTCCTCGCTGCTGCCCGGGCCTCCCCGTGCCCGCTGCGGGCACTGCGGGCATGGCGTCTGACCAGCACACTAGAGCGTTTCTGCCCCTCTGCCCGCCTTTCCGGACGGGCAGTTGGCTTCTCCGGAGTCTCTCTCCTGTGCCTCGGCAACGGGCCGGGCAAGACTTCAGGAGGTACCCATGAAGCAGGACAAGAACAGCACCGTTCGGCGACTCGGCCGAGCAGCGATGTTCAGTGCCGTACGCGGTCTGGCCTCGGCGGCAGGGGCCGCGTCCCTGGCCTGGATCACCTGGTGGATCCAGAGCCGCTGAGTAGGGGTGGCCCGGGCCGCGCCCTCCGGCCTGGGCCACCTCGCACGGCACTGTCCTGCCGAGCGAAAACGTCAGCGGAGTTGTGTGGGACCGCGCCGGGAGGCCGAGTCTCTGAGGTGCCTTGAGCCCTCTGTAACGAGAGCACACGCGCTTCGGCCTCGCGGTCACTCAGGGAGCACAGGCGGGTGCCGGGCTGCTCCGCAACGTCCAGCGCCCGCTCCCGGGGCAGCAGCGCGCCCTGCGGGGCCTCTTCGCAGTCGACGGCGGGCAGCACGGCGGGGCCGGGCCCGCGGCCGCCGCCCGTCTTCTGCAATACCCAGCCCGAGGGCCGGCGGGGCCAGCGCCTCGCGGACCGCCGACGGCGGCGGCAGGCGCACGGTGGGCAAGGCGTCGTCGGAGACACCGTCAACCGGCCGGACGTGCTCGGGGGCGCGCACCCACACCCGGTACTCCGCGGCCTGGACGTCGCCGTCCTCGGTTTTGGTACGCAGGCAGCCCCACCTGGTACAGCCAGCCGCGCGGCGTCTCGCGCCGGGCCCACAGCCGGGCGGTGACCTCCTGGCCGTCCGGCAGGACCACCACCACCGGCACGGGGGCGGCCGGGCTGTCCGAGGGCGTCGTCGTCATGCCGTCCACGGTAGGCAGACCCGGCCGCGACCCAGCGGTCCGCCGGGCGCTGGTCTCTGTCCACAGGGCTGCGGCGGTGAGCTACCCCCGTGACCGAAGAAGAGAAGGCAGAGAAGGCAGCGCAGGCGGCCAACACGCGCGCCAGGTTCATGGAGGGCCTCGCCCGCGTGGAGCGCACCCTGTTCACCCGGCCCGCGCCGAAATCCGCGCGAGCGCAGATGAAATTCCTTCGCACGCGGGAGAGGGGCTCCACCAAGAGCCTGGCGGCCCGTCTGGGCGTCTCCCGCAAGACGGTGCAGCGCTACCTCTCGGGCGCCTCCAGCAAGCCGAACAGGCGCCTCCGGGAGGCGTTGGTCCAAGAGACCGAGTCGGAGTGGCAACCGCAGGTCAAAGCACAGGCGAGGCAGCACGCGAGTACCTCGGGAGGGCTCGTCATCAGCTTCCGGGCCACCCTCGGCTTCACCGCGAACGGGTCCTCGGACGACGGCCGGGTGCGGGACCTCAGCATCGCCGTTTCGCCCTCCCACGCTGCCCTCATCCTCGCCGCGCAGGAGGATGGTGCGACGGACGCAGCACTGCACGATGCCGTCGCTGAGGCCATAGCGGACGCCTATTTCCGTCAAGGTGGTGGAGGACGAGCGAACCTGAAGGTGAACTTCACGGACGTACAGCGGCTGGACATAGCGTTTTAGCAGCGCGGAATACGAGCGTGCTGTAGACCTGTGGGACCGGCCCGCCCAAGCGTATTTCCGAGCGGTCCATCATTTCCGGTATCCGAGGTGAAAGCGAGTCCTGATGAACACGTCCGACGGGTGGCGGCCGCGCCGTGTCCCCGAGGCCCGCGGCCGCGCCGGCGCCGCAAGCACGCCGATCGACTACGCGAAGATCGGCCGGTCCTCGGTACGCCGCCGCGCGCGGGGCATGACGCACAGCGAGGCGGCGGCCGGGCTCGAAGCCGCGGAGCAGCATGCGCACCTGGACCGCCGCGACGAATCCGCCTTCGACGACGGCGGCCGACGCGCTGCGGAGCTCGCGGAGTGGCAGCGCGTCGTGCAGCTGCTCACCGCGACCGGCGGCCCGTACGACCCGGACACCGACGTCGTCGTCCAGGAGGAGCTCGCCGAAGACCGCCGCCGCGAGGAAGCCGAGCAGCAACGCCGCCAGGAGCAGCAGCAGCTCGCCGACCGGGCCGAAGAACTCGCCCAGCTGGGCGGGGCCGGCCGACTCGATCGCAGCGTGCCGAGCCGGGCCGGGGACGAAGCCGCCCGCGACCTCCTGGACGAGAACCGCGACTACCGCATCGCGGAGGTCGACGCCTGGCTCGCCCGCGCCCTCGCCGACCAGTCCGGCCACTACGCCGACCCCGCCGCCCGCGCGGCCGCCGTCGGCTCCCTGCCCGTTCCGGTGCGCGCCCACGCCGCGCTGCTCGCCGCCCTCGCCCGCACCGGCGCCCCGGTCGACGGCGACCTCGAGTTCGCCGGGCGCCTCGCCCAGGCCGACCCGGCCGCCACGACCGCGCTCGCCGCGTGGCTGGAGACCGAGGCCGCGGTGAAGGGCGGCACGGCGTGAGCGCGGCGGACGAGGTGGTGGTGGCCACCTGGAGCGAGCACAGCGAGATCGGCCACCACTACGAGGATCTGCTCGCCGACGGCTCGGTCATCGCCTGGACCGAGCCGCCCTTCGGCGAGAGCCTCTACCCCGGCGACGACGACCCCGACTACAACCCGATCTGCGAATGCCCACGCCTGCCGAAGCAGTGGTGCGAGGGCTGCGGCGGGTGCGTCGTCTGCGGGCAGTGCCGCGAACCCCACGTCTGGCCGCCGCTCTCGAACTGATCACCGGCACCCGTGCCCGGGACCATGGCCGTCCCGGGCACGGCATAGTGCCGGGGTGACCACGACACCGGACCTGGACCTCCCCGCCCGCCGGCGCCGCAACGCGCGGCTGATCGCCGCCCTGACCCAGCTGATCGGCGCCTGCGCCGAAGCGGCGGGCACGGTCTACCGGCCGATCGCCGCCGCCCCGCCCGGCCAGGAGGGCGTGGAAGTGGACCTCCTGCCGTGCCTCCAGGTCAGCCTCAGCGCCGCCCCGCTGCTGGACATGGCCCGAGCCGAGGACGACGCCCGGTGGCCGGCCGCCGTGGCGCGAGAGCGGGCGGCGGCCGGGCGGACCTTCGCCGCGCGGTGCGCCCTGGCGGCGGCCGGTGAGGTCTTCGAGCCGGACGGCCCGCTCGGCCCGCACGGGCAGGCCGCGGCCATGGAGCTGGCGAGCGCCGGTGAGGACGTCGCCGCTCGCTGGCGACACGATCCGCAGGAGGCCGTCGCCCTGGTCCAGGAGCTGGTGGCCAGCGGCGAGTTCACCGAGGACGAGGTCCTGGACGACGCGGTCGACTCTGCAGTGCTGATCGGTCTCCTGATGTTGCAGGAGGTGCGCACCGCGTCCGACCCGAGCGCGGCTGCGGAACTCTGCCTGCACGCGGTGCCCCACATCGCGCTCGCGGTCACCCTGGCCAGCGCCGACCTGGACTGACCCGGGCCGCCGGCGAGGGCGGACACCCGGGTGCCGTACCCGACTGTCACGCTCACGGAAGGTGACAATCGGTTGTCACGCCCCCTGTCACGTCGGTTGTCACGTTGCCGGAAGACCGCGTGACAGCCCCCGCCCGGAAGCGCATCAATTCGGGCATTCCGGCGCGGAAACGGCCTGGAAACCCCGCTCTGGGCCGTTTCCGCGTGACAGGCGCGACAGCGTGACAACTCCTCTGGAGGTGATCACGCTCCGTGCGGGGTGGGTCAGGGGATCTGCCGGACCGAGGCGTCGTGGTGGCTGGTGGAGACGGGCGTATCCACCGGGTGCAGCCAGCGCAGCGGCACGGTCAGGGTGCCGATCCGGGGCAGTTCTACGGGCTCGCCCTCGCCGTCCAGGAGCATCCCGGAGACCCGATAGCCGCCCCCGGGCGGGAGGCCGGCCTCCTGCGCCTGGTCCTCGGTGAGCTCCACCGTGACCCGGGTGCTCGCCCTCATCACCAGGCCGTGCGCGGTCCGGGCGGCGGTGTCCACATCTACCACGGACAGCGGGAAGTACGTCCCGCGCAGCCAGCTCAGCGGCCACCAGGAGTCGCCCATCGTCTCCGGCCGGTACCGGCGATACGGCAGAGCGAACGGCACCTCGCAGCGGTAGGTCTCGCCCACCCGGACGTCCTTGGTGCGCATACCTCCAGGGTCCTCCCCACCGGCCGCCGCCGCCCGGCACCGGGTTTCGTCCGTACCGTCCCGGAGCGCCCCGCCCCGGCGCTACCGTGAACAGACACGCCAGCAACCCGCCCAGGAGCCCCGGATGAGCCAGCAGCCGGCCCCCGCGCCCGCCCGCCAGCCCCTCGATGAGCACGCCGCCGAATCGGTCCTCGCGTACGCGGCCGCGGAGCGCGCCAAGACCGACGTCCTCGCCTCAGTCCTGGAAGACATCGCCGCCAACGGCTACCCGGCCGCGGAGTCCGGCGTGCCGTGGGAGACCGCCCGCGACGCCCACCTCGCCAACCTCGCGGACGAACAGCCCCGTGTCGCCTGAGCACGGCGCGCGCCGCTCCCAGGTCGTCATGGTGGAGCCCGCGCTCACCCAGCTCGCCAAGCTCACCGCGTCCGAGACCCACCGCCTGGACCGCGCGATCGTCGCCATCAGCGTCAACCCGGAGCTCGGCACCGAGGTGCCCGGCACCCTGCTGCGCGACTACGCGGACGAGATCGACGGCGTGCGGGTGATTTTCTACGTGACAGCTCTGGGGTCGATCACGATCGTGGCGTACGTCGAAGCCTGAGCAGCATGTGCAGCAGCGCCCCGGACCGTCGACGGGGGCGCTGCTGTGTCCGCTGCATGAGGTGCTCCTGCCGGTGGTCCGGGGTGCCGGAGAGCGATGACATTCCGAAAGCCGTCCCCAGGCGCCGCAAGGGCGCTGCTCAGGTAGCAGGCCCGTGCTGCCAGAAGGCAGCGAGACCGTGCAGCAAACGGCCGTCCGTCTGCTGCATGGCGGTCTTCGGCCCGGCCCGCTAGGCCCTCTACCGCCCACCGACAGGCCGGGCGCACGATTTCTGGGTGATCATTCCTTCGCCCATGGCGACCTTCACGGACGCCGAGCTACAGCTGCACGCCGCCGGCACCGCTTCGAACATGACGCCCGCATTGATCGAGCGGGTCCTCATGGCCAAGAGGCTCGTTGATCGCTATCGCACAAACTGGTGCCGCGGGATTCGTGGCTACTCCTGTCGCAACGGGACTCTGGAAGGAGTGCCGGCTTGCCTGCGCCACCTGTCTACTGACGAACTTCAGGCCGTGGAACTGCTCCTTCGGTGGGCTCAGCCGTTGGTCGATCGGTGGCTGTTTCAGCTCCCACCTGTCTGCTGGTTCTGGCCTGTGCCGGAGGCAGGACGGTTCGTGGATGCCGTGACCTTCCTGTTCGACTGGCAGCAGTCCCGGTGCGCCATATGCGGGCGCCCCGGGCAACGTGGTGGGACTCGCTCCGACTCCTTGGTCCTGGACCACGACCACAAGTCCGGCATCGCTCGCGGGTTCCTGTGCCATCCCTGCAACAAGCGCGAAGGGCTGGACCGGCCGGGCGACGGCCGCTATGCGAATTACCGCCGACGGCCGCCCACCGCTCTGCTGGACGTCTCCCTCCGGTACGGACAGCGGCGCCCGTAACCCCTCGTACACGAGAGCGGCGCTGCGCCCCGGCGAAGGGGTGCGGCGCCGCTGATGTCGTGTCACCCGGCCGGGCGGGCGGCCGGGCGGCCGGGCGGCCGGTTAAGCGCTGCGACGTGCGGGCACGGCGGACAGATGGCGCTGCGGGGCGGGGGGAGCCGGGGCGGCCAGGGCGCCGGCCTTGATGGCCTCGGTCGCCTCGCGCAGCGCATCCTCCATCTCCTCCTGGGAGGCGTACCCGGCGAAGTACGGGTGGATGAAGTAGCTGCGGTAGCGGCCCTCGGGCCGCAGCACGACGTTCCGCTCGACCAGGTGGCTCATCGCGATCGACGTGCGGTTCTTGCTGAGCCCCACGCGCGCCCGCAGTTCGGCCTGTGAGGCGTTCACTTCGCCGCCGGGGCGCTGGACCTCGGTCATCGCGCTCAGCAGGTCGTAGTCGGCCTTGGAGAGCTCCAGGCGGTGCAGCTGGGCGTACCCGAGGTGAGCTTGGATCAGCATGCCTGCTCCTCCACGTCGTTGTCGCCGAACGCCAGCTGCCGCGTGCGCGGGGCCGGCGCGGCCGGGGCCGTGAACTCCGGGAAGCTCTCGCTCGCCGCCTTCTCCAGCGCGACTACATCTTCCCGCATCTCCGGGAAGTGCTTCCGGAGCGCGGCCCTGGCGTCCTGGCGCAGCTGCTCCAGGGCCTCCTGCTGGAGGTCGCCGTTGCCCTTGAAGCAGATCAGCGGGTTGACCACGATCAGCGAATTGGCGCGGCGCTGGAGCATGTGCCAGTTCTCCAGGCTGCCCAGCGCCCGGGTGACGTTCGCGCGCTCGACTCCGAGGTGCCGGGCGACCTTGATGTGCGTGATCTTCAAGCGCCCCTCGACCTGGCGGCCCATGCAGAACAGCAGGACCGCCGACTGGACGGGCGACATCCCGTACCGGGCGATCAGCACGGCCAGGACGTCGGAGAGGAACGCGTTGCTGACCATGCTGTAGCCGCTGCGCCCCCACGCGTCATGCGGCGCCCGGTACGTGTACTCGACGTTCGCGGACCGCACGGGCCGACCGGGCTTCGGCGGCTTGCGGTCCAGCGCCTGGG